>DASUAL010000135.1:0-61535 GCA_035763805.1 Gemmatimonadales bacterium | reverse complement strand
GGATCGGCATCATGAACATCATGCTCGTCTCGGTGACCGAACGGACACGCGAGATCGGAGTCCGCAAGGCGCTCGGCGCGACGCGGTCCAACATCCTGTTCCAGTTCCTCGTCGAGGCGCTGGTGCTCTGCCTCGTGGGTGGATTGATCGGCGTGCTGTTCGGCTCGATCAGCGCCGTCATCCTTTCGAAGCTGGCCCACTGGAACACGCTGATCTCGCCGGCCGCCATCCTGTTGGCGTTCGTGTTCAGCGCGGCCGTGGGGTTGTTCTTCGGGATCTGGCCCGCGCGGCGGGCCGCGCGCCTCGATCCGATCGCCGCGCTGCGGTACGAGTAGAATGCGGAATTGGGAGTGCGGAATGGCAGCGTTGGCTGACGATTCGTAGGCGAGGGTTCGAAACCGGTCCTTCTACTCCAAATTCCGCATTCCGCATTCCGCATTATATGTTTCCCCCATGCTCCCCCTGCTCCTCGCCCTCCAGTCTCTTTCGACGGATCCCCCGCCGACTTACAACGGCCTCGCAAAGGAGCTTTCCGCCGCCATCCCGCGCCTCGAGGCGGAGGCCGTGGTGGACGGCGCGCTCGATGAGCCTGTGTGGCGCCGCGCCGCGCGGCTCGTCGGGTTCTCCCAGTACCGGCCCGTGGACGGCCGGCCGGCGGAGGACTCGACCGAGGTGCTGGTGTGGTACGCACCGGACGCGATGTGGTTCGGCATCCGCGCCTTCGAAGGTCACGGCGGGAGCGCGGTGCGCGCCACCCTCGCCGACCGCGACAACATCGGCGCGGACGACAACGTCCAGATCCTGCTCGACACCTTCGAAGATCACCGCCGGGCGTTACTCTTCGCCGTGAATCCGTTGGGGGTGCAGGAGGATGGCGTGCGCAGTGAAGGCCAGGACGCGGGCGCGGCGGGCGGGGGCGCCTCCACGGCGGCGCGATTCGATGGGGTCGTCGACTTGAGTCCGGATTTCGTCTACCACTCGCACGGCCGAGTCACCCCGGACGGCTACGAGGTTGAGGTCCGCATCCCCTTCAAGAGCCTGCGCTACCAGAGCGCCGACCCCCAGAACTGGGGCTTGCAGGTGGTGCGCGTCATCCAGCACTCGGGGTACGAGAACACGTGGACTCCGGTGTTCCGCGCCAGCGCCAGCTTCTTGATCCAGTCGGGCCGGCTCGTCGGGCTCACCGGGCTGAAGCGTGGCGTGGTGCTCGACCTCACGCCGGAGTTCACGTCGAAGGTGGACGGCCGGCCCCAAGGCGCGGGCTACGACTACCGGGGCACCCCGGAGCTCGGCGGTAACCTGCGCTGGGGTATCTCGCAAAACCTGAATCTGACGGCGACCGCCCACCCCGACTTCTCCCAAGTCGAAGCGGACGTGGGCCAGGTGACCGTGAACGAACGGTTCGCCCTGTTCTATCCGGAGAAGCGACCCTTCTTCCTCGAGGGGCTCGAACAGTTCGACACGCCGAACCGGCTGATCTACACCCGGCAGATCGTCTCCCCCGTGGCCGGCGGGAAACTCACCGGCAAAGTGGGAGGCACCGACGTCGCCTACCTCGCCGCGGTGGACGAACGAGCGCAGTCCGCCGCGGGAGACAACCCCGTCGTCAACATCCTTCGCCTGCGGCGGGATCTCGGTGCGAGCTCGACCGCCGGGCTGGCCTATACCGATCGTATCGAGGGGGACGCCTACAACCGCGTGCTGGGCGCGGATGCCCTGGTGGTCTGGAAGAAGATCTGGTACTCCCAGGCCCAGCTCGTGGGCGCGTGGACCCGGGACGGAGTGGGCGCGCGCACGGGGCAGTTCTGGACGATCACGTTCGCCGACCGCACCGGCCGCTCGTACGGCAACCACTACGAGCTGCTCGGCGCCACCCCCGACTTCGAGGCCAGGAGCGGGTTCATCAACCGCGTCGACTTCGTGCAAGGACGGGCCTTCAACCGCTTCACCTGGTACGGCAAGCCCGCCGCGCTCGTGGAGCAGGTCACGACCTTCACGGGGTGGTCCCCCCTGTGGAAGTACGACGAGTTCTTCCGCCTGAGCGGCACATTCGAGGGCGGCCCGGAGACGACTTGGTTCGCCACGTTGCGAGGCGGCTGGAACCTCAACGCTCACGCCCAGGTAGTGATGCAGCGCTTTGACCGTGCCGCGTACGCGGGCTACGGCGTTGATCGGACGGTGGACACGATCCCGTTTGCCGTCCCCCGCGGGCTGTACAACCTGTGGAGCGGTTACGTGGCGGCGAGCACGCCGAACCGCTCGCTCACGCTCAGCACGACGCTCGGCTACGGGGCGACGGCGCTTTTCGCGGAAGCCGCCAAGGGGCGGCAGCTCTCTGTGCAGGCGACGGCCACGTGGAAGCCGACGCCGGGGGCGCGTGTCGAAGCGCGCTGGGTACACGTGCGCCTCGCCCGCGCGCGCGACGGTAGCCGCTTCTCGACGGCGAACATCCCTCGCCTGAAACTCGAGTACCAGCTGTCCCGCGCGACCTTCTTCCGCTACGTCGGGCAGTACTTCGCGCAAGACCAGGTAGCGCTCGAGGATCCGCGTACCGGGCAGCCGCTGCTCGTCGATGGCACGGCCGGAGGACCGGCCGTGACCAACGACTTCCGCAACGACTTCCTGTTTTCTTATAAGCCGACGCCCGGGACCGTGCTCTTCGTGGGCTACGGCACGTCGCTCAGCGAGCCCGACGCATTTCGGTTCCGGGACCTCACGCGGACCAACGACGGGTTCTTTCTCAAGGTGAGCTACCTCTTTCGCATGTAGCAGATACTCCCCATGCCCGCTGGCTCGATCCCCGACCACGTGGACGAGACCCGCGCCCAGCAGCGCCGGTACGTCCTCTCGACCACGCAGGCCCGGTGGACGATCGTGCTCGCCGGCGCGGCGCTGCTCGTCGGCGCCCGACTCGCCGGGGTCAGCGAGATCGCGTGGATGGTCGTTCTCGGGTTCGCCACGGCCTTCACCGCGATGAACTACCTGATGCTTCGCCTCGCGCGCGACACGCCGTTCCGTTCCTGGTACGTCCATTTGAACATCGGGATCGGTTCCGCGATGATCTCGTGCATCATGTACGCCCTCGGGCCCACGGGGCATCTGCTCTATGCCGCGTATCTCATCACGCCGCTCCAGGCGGCCCTCTACCACGGCCGCACGGAGGCGTGGGAGGCGTTGCTGGCAAACGTGAGCGGCTTTGGACTGGTCACCGCCATCCGCGCCTGGTCCGGGGAGTGGGGCTGGAGCACCTTCGTCGGGGAGTCGCTCGTGCTCGTCCTGGCATGCGCGGTGCTCGTCCCGATGCTGACGCGCATCGTGGACCGGCTGCGGGCGACGCGCGACGCCCTTGCGCGAGTCGAGCGAGGCGACCTCACGATCCGGATCCGGGACGAGGAGCTCGACGAGCTAGGCTACCTCGGCGTGAGCGTCAACCGGACCACCGATGCCATCGCGCAGATCGTGCGTCAGGTGCAGCAGCAGGCTCAGGAGGTCGCCGCGATGGCCCAGCAGCTCGCCGCGTCCGCGGAGCGGCTCGAGGCGGCCTCGCAGGAGATCTCCGCGACCGCGCAGCGGCTCACCGACGGCACCACGCGGCAGCGCGAGCTCATCGGCCACGGCCGGGAGGACTCGGAGGCGGCCGCGAGCGTCGCCTCGCAGCTCCACGTCCGCGCCCAGGACGCCGAGCGCCAGATCAGCGCGGTGGCCCAGCAGGCACAGCGGCATGGCGACGAGATCGCCCAGGCGAGCGAGTTGCTGGTCACCCTGGTGACGCACCTCGACCAAGTCTCCCGGGCAGCCGGCACGCTCGAGCAGGGGTCCCGCGAGATCGGCAAGCTCGTGGACAGCATTACCCGTATCGCGACTCAGACCGACTTGCTCGCCCTCAACGCCGCTATCGAAGCGGCGCGCGCCGGCCAACACGGGCTCGGCTTCCGCGTGGTGGCGGACGAGGTGCGGAAGCTGTCCGAGCAGAGCGCGCGCTCGGCCGAGGAAGTGCGCGCCCGCGTGCGCCAGACCCAGGAGCAGATCACCGAGGTGGTCACGGCGATGGAGGAGGGCCGCCGAACTGCGCAGGGCGTGGGGGCGGTCTCGACCGCCGCACGCCAGGCCCTGGACGCGATCCTCGCGGACCTGAATGCCAACATTCAGTTCGCCGCCACGTTCGCGGGCGAGACCGAAGGGCAGACGCAGCGGATCCGCGCGGTCGTGCAGCGGATGGAGGAGGTCGCGGGGATTGCGGACAGCGCCGCGCAGGGAGCCGAGCAGACCTCGGCGGCGACGGAACAGCAGATCGCTTCGCTTGGGGAGTTGATCACGACGTCGCAGCACCTCTTGCTCGCCGCCGCGAAGCTGACCGAGACGATTCAGCGGTTCAACGTGAACGGCGCCCAGTCACCACCCGCGAAATAGCGGCGCGTCCCCATAGTCCCACAGTACGAACCCGATGAGCCGCGGGCGCCGCGGCTCGGGCCCCACCGCGGGCAGCTCGGCGCCGAGGGACACCGCGACGTGGCCGAGCCGCGACAGCCGGACCCACAGCTGCGGATAGACAGAGAGCGTGCGCTCGCCCCGCACCGGTACGGTCCACCCGGCCTCAAGCATCGGAACGAGCCGACCCAGCTCCCGCCCGGCGCCCAGCCGATACGAGACCGCCGTGATCCCCTCGGTCTCCTCCCAAGCGGCCACGACTTCGCCCTGGACGAGCAGCGCTTCCCCGGGGTGAGCGCCGAAAGCGAGAAACGGCTCGATCTCCCACAGGTCCCGGCGGCCGAGCGGCGGCGTCACCTCGAGGCCCAGGCTCGCGAGCGCGCTGCGCCCGAGGCTGTGCCACACGTTGTACTTCCCCGCGATGGCCACGCCGTCGAAGGGCCGGTCGAGCGAGTCGAACGCGGTGCGCGCGGCGCCCTCGAGCTGCAGCCGCTTCCCGACGCGCCGCTCGTAGATGAGCTCCTGGCCCGTTCCCCGCGCCGCGAGTACCCACTCGTTCTCGGGAAACGCCTTCTCGACGAGGAACGGCCGGGGAAAATTCAGCTCGCCGGGTGGCCAGCCGGGCTGGCCGCACAGCGAGCGGGTGTAGCGGACCACGGCCCGGATCTGGTCCGGGGTCGCGGCCTCGCCGAACGCGGGCATGTCGAGCGACAGGCCGAACGCCGCTCCGCCCTGCGCCACGATGCCGACCCAGAGGTCCTCGGGCTCGGCGGAGCTCACCTTGCAGGCCTGCAGGTTCGTCGCCGGCACCTCGAGCCGCGTACTCGGCGCGGCCACGCCGCGCCCGTCCGCCCCATGGCACGACTTGCACCAGGCGTCGTACAACGCCGCGCCGCTATCGCCGGGCGCCTGGAGCGCCACCACCATCAACGCAATCACGGGCGTCATGTGAGCTTCGCGATGCGCCGGAGCTCGGCGCCGCAACGGCCAGCCTCGCGCACGACCTCCTCGACGGGAGCCGTCACGAGGTCGTGGTCCAGCACGACCGGGCGCCCGTCCACGAACACGTCGCGCACGTCGCTGGCGCGCGCCGCGTACACGAGGTGTGATACGCAGTCCGAGCCGGCCGGGCTGACGTGGGGCTCTCGCAGGTCCATCACCACTAGGTCGGCCCGCCGGCCCACGGCGATCGTGCCGATCTCGTCTTCGAGCCCCAGGGCGCGCGCGCCGCCCACGGTCGCGAGCTCGAGTACCTTGCCGGCGGGCAGCGCATCCGGTCCGAGCCGTGGCTTCTGGATCAGCGCGGCGAGGCGCATCTCGGTGAAGGCATCGAGCCGGTTGTTGCACGGCGCGCCGTCTGCGCCAATCGCCAGCCGGCACCCTGCCTCGAGCATCTCCGGCACCTTCGCCACTCCGCTGCCCAGCTTCAGGTTGGAAGAGGGACAGTGCACGACGTTCGTGCCCTGACGGGCGAGCCGCTCGATCTCCTGCGGGTCGACCCAGACGCAATGCGCCAGCGCCGCGCGCTTCCCCGAGATCCCGACCGAGTCCAGATAGGCGATCTCCTCCATGCCCGTCGTCCGCAACACCGTCTCCCGCTCGACGATCGTCTCGGCGGCGTGGGTGTGCAGTTGTGCGCCGAACCGCTCCGCCAGGTCGCTCGCCGCCCGGAGCAGCGGCCCCGAGCAGCTCGGTACGAAGCGGGGCGCGAAGCAAACGCGCAGCCGCCCGCCCGCCGCGCCGTGCCAGCGCTGCGCGAGGCGCTCGGCCTCGGCGAGCGCGTCGTCCGTCGATTCCGCGAGGTCGTGCGGCGCGGCCTCCGAATATGCGTCCATCAGGCACTTCCCCGCCACCGCGCGGAGACCGATGCGCTCCAGTGCTTCGAACGCGGCTCCCGTGTGGCGCACCGTCTCCATGTCCAGGATCGCTGTCGTGCCGCCGAGCAGCAGCTCGGCAGCACCGAGCATCGCCGACCAGTACACCGTCTCCTCGGTGTGCGCGGCTTCGAGCGGCCAGATGCGGTGCGCCAGCCACTGCTCGAGTGGCAGGTCGTCGGCGAGCCCGCGGAACAGGGTCTGGCAGAGATGGATGTGGGCCTGGATGAGGCCCGGGATGATGAGACAACCGGAGCAATCGCGGACCGCGATCCGTCTCCTCCCACCGATCGCCTCACCGCGTGCCTGCCCGACCGCCTGAATCTGCCCGTCCTGCACGATGACGTCCGCGCGCACGGCGCGCCACGCCCCGTCGTGCACCAGGACATTGCCGCCACTCAGAATCAGATCGCCATGATCGCTCAACATCGGGCTAAGAAGTTAGCCCGCTCGTTCGCACGCTGCATACACTCGACGCGGCGATCACCACAGCCCCGAGGCGAACTCGATTGGCCGACGCTCTGTCGGCTACGTCGTGATCCGTGGCCGCGCCGTGATCGTGTCCTCAGGGAGGTCGAAGTAGGCCCGGAGCTCGTCCAGCAGCTCGTCCTCGGGGTATACGCCGGTCAGGATGCGCTCCGGACCTCCAGGATCAACCAGGAGATATCCAAAGGGATAGTCGAGGCCCGACAGGAGAATCGCGCGCCGCTGCCTGTTCGGCAGCGCCACGTACACCGTTTCGGCGTTCGTCGCGAGCAGCCGGATCCCGCTCGCCTCCAGGGCGGGCACGACCTGCCCGGTATAGTATTTCAGATCGTCGAAGACCTCGGCCTGGTCTTCGACGCTCAGCGTGTCGGCCGCGCGCAGCCAGAACACCACGACAGTCGGTTCCGCGATCGTCCGGGGCACGAGCAGGGCGTTTTCGGTCGAGTCCTCGTGTGCGAGCGCGGCCAAATCCAAGGAGTCCGCTCGGCGCGTCCCTTTGGTCGTAGTGCGTGCCTGGCACGCGGCCACGCAAACCAGCACCAGCAACATGGCGTGCTTCATGACGGGAAATATATTCGCCCGATGAACACTCCGGTCCGCCGGCACCATTGGCTCGTCCGCCTCACCCACTGGGCGACCGTCATCGTGCTCGCCGGGCTGGTTACGAGCGGCCTCCAGATCTATCAAGCGTACGCGCGCTTCGGCGACCGGGGCGGCCCCTTCTTTCTCAACCCGTTCAACGACACTCGTTTCCCCGAATGGAGCCGGCTGGGCGGCTGGCTTGCGGGCGCGCTCAACTGGCATTTCGCCCTGATGTGGCCCCTCGTCACGGTCGGCCTGCTGTACCTCGGCTACCTCGTGGGGAGCGGGGAGTGGCGCGCGTTGTTCTTCCGGCCGCGCGACGTGCGCGGCGCGATCGAGATGGCGAAGTACTACATGCGGCTCCGCAAGGACCACCCGCCCCAGGGGAAGCACAACCCGTTGCAGAAGCTCGCCTACACGAGCATCTACTTCCTCGGCGCGCTCGCGGTGTTCACGGGGGTCGCCATCTACAAGCCGGTGCAGTTCGCGTGGCTCACGGCGCTGTTCGGCGGGTTCCAAGCGGCGCGCTACTGGCACTTCTGGACCGTCTGGATTCTCATCGCATTCACGATCACGCACGTCGTCCTCGTATTCGCCGTGGACCCGCCGTCCCTGCGGGCGATGATCACCGGCTGGTACCGGGGGAGGTTCCCGAGCCGTGACTAAGACCCAGACGTCAAGACGCCAAGATGCCAAGATGCTGAGTCTCGACCGGCGGGCGTTCGTGACGCTCGGCGTGGCGGGCGGCGCGGCGTCGCTCGCCGCGGCGTGCGGCTGGGACGGGGGCGAGCCGCTGCGGCCCCGGCTGCTCGACATCAGCCGCCTGAACGACTGGGTGGGCGAGAAGATCCTCTTTTCCCCCACGCGTCTCGCGCGGACCTACGGCCCGGCTGAGCGCAGCGCGATGCTGCCGAGCTACTTCATCTCATCGATGGTGCCGATGCTCGTGAACCCGAGCGCGTGGCGGCTGCGCGTGGACGGGCTGGTGCGCCACCCCCTCGAGCTGTCGCTCGAGGACTTGATGCAGATGCCGCGCGTGTCCTACACCGTGAAGCACCACTGCGTGGAAGGATGGTCGGCGATCGCCACCTGGCACGGCGTGCCCGTCGCGGCGGTCGTGGAGCGGTGCCAGCCGGTGCCCGCTGCGAAGTACATCAGCTTCGTCTCGTTCGACTCGGGCTATTCCAACGGTTGGGATATCGCGAGCGCCATGCATCCGCAGACGATCCTGGCGTACGGGATGAACGACCACGCGCTGCCACCGGCGCACGGAGCGCCACTGAGGCTCTATGCACCCACGAAGCTGGGATACAAACTGACCAAGTACTTGGTGTCGATGACGTTTACGGACAAGCGACCGGGCGGTTACTGGGAGGATCAGGGGTACCCCTGGTTCGCGGGGATCTAGTCGCCAGCTCCTGGAGGATTCTAGCCGGCTCGTTACGGTGCGGGGAGGCGGCCTTTCAGGTCCTGAGGCCTGAGCGGGCCCGGCTCGGCGATCAGAGCGCGCGCGTGGTCCACCTGGCCCCACGTGTTCCACAGCAAGACGCCGCGCACCCGGCCGTTCTTCAGGTAGTAGACCACGCCTTCGCGGAACGGCGACTTCCAGTCGGCCACCGTTTCGTAGCGGGCATCCACGTCGCCGACCGCCTCGTAGCCGAGATCGAAGAGGTCGGAGTAGAAGAACGGGAGGTGGTGGTAAGGCACCTGCTGGCCCGCCATGTTCTGCCCGGCAATTCGACCCATCGTGTTGGCGTTGTCCTCGTGCTCAACGCGGATGCGCGCGCCGAGCGCCGGATTGTGGAAGTTCGCCACATCGCCCGCGGCGTAGATGTCCGAGTGACTGGTGCGGCAGAACTCGTTCACGACGATTCCGTCCTCCACCCGCAGCCCTGCCTGCTCGGCGAGCTCGACCGCCGGCTGGATTCCTAGACCAGCGACGACCACGTCGGCCACGAGCTCCCGCCGCGCCGTGGTGCGCACGACGCACTTGCCGCCGCGCGCGTCAAAGCCCGCCATCCCTTCTCCGGTCCGCATCGCCACCCCCTTCTCGCGGTAGTAGTCCACAAGGAAGGCGGACAGGTCCGCGGGGAAGACGCGCGCGCCGAGGCCCGCCTCGGGCACCAGCATTGCCACGTCCCGGCCTTGCATCCGCAACGCGGCCGCCACCTCGCTGCCGATGAAGCCGCCGCCGATGACGGCGAAGCCCAGGGTCCGCTCGGCGAGCGGGCGCAGGCGGCGGTAGTCGTCGAAAGTCCGGAAGTAGATGATCTGGTCCGTCTTCAGCGGCAGGCGCCTGGGCCAGCCTCCGGTTGCGAGCAGCAGCTTCTCGAAGCCGTACAGCGCGCCACGGTCGTCGGTGACCGTGCGCCTTTTCGTATCGATGCCCACGGCGCGCCGTCCCAGGTGCAGCTCGGCGCTGGCCCTCGCGGCCTTGCGCCAGATGCTGTCCTCGGGCTCGCCCTTCCACAGCCCTTTCGAAAGGGGCGGGCGATTGTACGGCGGGTGTGGCTCGGCGTTGATGACTCCGATGCTGCCTGCGGGATCGACCGCACGGATGCCCTTGACCGCCGCATCCGCCGTCATGCCGCCGCCGATGATGAAGTATTTGTAGTCGGGCATCGTGAGTCGCGGGCCTCCATAGTCTGACGGCAATGCACGCTCCGACTACCACAACCGATCAGGCGGCACTCCGGTTCCTGGGGCGCGGCCATGGTGTACATTTCCGGCGTGTACGGACCCGATCTCGAGCGCCAGATCGCCGCGATCGCGTCGCTGGCTGAACCCGTTCGGAGGGGGCTTTATCTCTACGTCACGGGCCGGCGCCGCGAAGTGGGCCGCGACGAGGCGGCCCGTGCGCTCAAGATTTCGCGCGCCCTCGCCGCGTTTCATCTCGACAAGCTCGTCGGCCAGGGCCTGCTCGAGACGTCCTACCGGCGGCTGACGCGGCGCCGAGGCCCCGGCGCCGGTCGACCCTCCAAGCTGTACTCCCGCTCCAACCGCCAGCTGGACATCACGTTGCCGCAGCGCCGCTACGAGCTCGCTGGCCGCGTGTTCGCGCGGGCGATCACCGAGGCGCAATCGCCGGTCGCGCGACGGGCGCTCCGGCGCGTCGCGATTGACCTCGGCCGATGTCTAGGCTCCGACGCCCGGCGCGCCCTCCGCGCCACAGGGGGCCGGCGCCCGCCTGCGGACGCCTTCGCGCTGCTCGATGCCTGCGGCTACGAGCCCGCGCGCACGAACGGCGATATCCGGCTGCGGAACTGCCCCTTCGATGCGCTCGCTAACGAGTGCCGCCCGCTCGTATGCGGGATGAACCTGGCGCTCCTCGAAGGCATGCTGAAGGGCGCGGGCGCCACGCGCGTGAAGGCCGAGCTCGATCCCCAGCCGGGGACTTGTTGCGTCGTCCTGAGGACCATCCACCCCAAGCGCCAGCCTCTTCCGTAGCTCGCCACTACTCCAGCTCCGTCAGCGGGCGTCGGTGCTTGGCCCGCCGCCGGTATTGCTTGACCGACTTGTGGACCTTGTGCGCAGGCGTCTTGAGCCGCCCCTTGACGGGCGCTCGGGGGTTGGGGACGCGTACGGTGAGTTTGTCCTTCTTCTTCCGGCTCACGGCGCAAGCCGCGCGCGGATCTGCTTCGCGTGGTGCGCGCAATGCCACTCGTGGAACCGAAGCCACTCCGGCAGCGTCAGGTCGCCGAGCACAGGGTGCTTGACGAACAGGTCGCTCTGGCGCGCGGGCAGGAGCTCGCGCTCGAGCGTGAGGAACCGCGCGAAACCCGCGCGAAACTGGCGCTCGACGGCGGCCGGCTGCGGCCGCTCGGCCGGTCGCACGCCGGCGGGCGCCTCGGCGCCGCGAGGCTGCCAGCCGAGCCGCATGATCAGGAAGCGGGCGAGCCGCTGGCCCGGCGTGCGGCGGCGCCGGCGCATCGGCAGCCGGTCGCGACGCGATTCGAAGGCCTGGCTGGTCGAGTCGAGGCCGATAGCGAGGTGGTGCACGATCTGCCCCGCGCTCCACTTCCCCGGCGGCGCCCGATGCCAGTCGGCCTCCGGGCGACCCGCCAGGGGCGCGAGGATGAGATCGGGGATGTCGGCGAAGCGGGTCATGAGCGGACGAGTGTCCTTCGGATGCCGTCCCCTTCCGCCAAGAAGGTGTCGAGTTCATCCGGCCTGGGAAGGGTCCCGAGTCGCCACCAGAAAAGGTGGCGCCCGGCGCCGGCGATGTGGTTCCCCCTGTTGTGGGCGAAAAACCGCCGAACGGCGGGCGTGAACAGCGCGCGGATCGCCGCTTCGTCAACGCCCTGAAGCTGGTAGGCCCCGGAGAAGTCCGGGTCCTCGGGGAAATCGATGTCCTGTAGACCGAGCTTCTGCCCCACACGTTGCCAAAAGCCCTCCGGAGCGACGGAGAACTTGGGCAGCGATGCCTCCTCGCCCTGCCAATGCATCACCCCGAACGAACGGCGGCTTTTGCCGACAGGGTAGCTGTACTCAAAGGCGGCAAACCCGCCGCCATCCCCCCGACCGGTGATGAAGTGGTCGCAGCGGCCGTTCCTCGCAAACAAGGCCGCGACGTCGACGTAGGAGCTGTGGTATCCCTCGAGCTCCGCCTGGTAGCCGAACCCATGGGTGAGGCAAAACACCTCGTACGCTTCCCGACGCCGCTTCGTGGCGTAGTAGCCGGCGGCGATAAACGCGACGGCGACGCCGAGCGCGGCGAGCAGCGGCCACCATCCGGGCAGGTCCCTCACGGCGCCCGGGATCCCAGCACCGCCTCGGCCATCTCCCGCGCCTGCGCCGCGTTTGCCGAGCCGGGGCGCGGCCACCCGACGAAACGGCCTCCGCTGTCCATAATCACCAGATCGGCCTCCCCGAGCGCGGCGCTGTCGGTGCGGACGGACAGCACCCAGCGGCGCCGCGCCGCCACGCCAGCCAGCCGGCCCATCAGCCGGTCCACTGACTTCGGCGGCACGTAGACGGTGACCACCGTCCCGGCGTCGGTGGGCGGCGGGCTCGCGCGTGGGGACTCCTTGCAGGCGAGCCCCGATGCCGCGAGGCTCGACACGAACAGGCGGAGGGCCGTAGCTTCCAGCGCTCTCATATACAACAGTGTACGAGTGAATCTCCTGCGCCGCCACCCGATCGCGCTCGCGCTGCTCGCGCTGGTGCTCCTCTCGGCCCTGCAGCCGCTTCCGCCGCTCGTGGACGTCCGCACCGGCGCGTCCCCGGCGGATGCGGAGCTCGTGCGCCCGACCGCCTACACCGTGCTCGCGCCGGCCTCCAATGTCCTCGACGCGCTCACGTTTCTCAGTCTCGAGCGCGCGCAGGCGTTCTTGCTCGTGTGGATGGTCGGCCTTGCCCTGTGGGGGGCGCTGCGACGCGGCACGCTGCGCCAACGCCTCGGCCGCGTGCTGGTCGGGCCGCTCGGCATCCTGGCAGCGGGCGGCGCCGCCGTCGCCCTCCCCCGGCCCGTCCCGCGGCTCGTCACCGGGGACTCTTCCGTGACGGTGATCGATTACCACGCCCACACCGAGGCGTCGCACGACGGCCGTCGCGGGTGGACGGCCGAGCGTCTCGCGGCCTGGCACGCCGCGCAGGGGTTCCAAGCCTCGTACGTCACCGATCACAACAAGATCTTCACCGGGCGGGTTGAGGAGCCGATCCGACTCCTCCCCGGCGTCGAGTGGAGCGTCTATCGACAGCACATCGTGGCCCTCGGGGCGGTCGCGCCCATCGACCGGGGCCCGTACAACCGCGACACGCGCTCCATGCTCTTGCTGTTCGCCGCCCTGCACCGGCAGGGCGCCCTCGGCATAGCGTCCCTCCCGGAGTACTGGCGCAACCACTGGAGCAACCTCGACGACTTCGTCGCCGACTCGGTGGACGGCTTCGAGATCATGAACTGCGCTCCCAAGGCGATCGGCTTCCCCTCCTCGTTTCGCGACCGGGTGCTGCGGCTCGCGGCTCAGCACGATCTCTTGGTGGTCGGCGCGAGCGACAACCACGGGTGGGGCAAGGTCACCTGCGTGTGGAACCTCTCGAGCCCGAGCGCGCACGGCTACGCCACGAACCACGTGGTGGCCCGGCCGATCGCGGTCGTGCAGGGCGACTGGCAGCCGTGGACCGCCGCCTACACTCAGCCGTGGCTCATGCTCCGTAGCCTGACGTGGAGCGAGCGCTCGAGCTGGATCACGTGGATCCTGGTGATCCTCATTTACCGCGCCGTGCCGCGGCGACAGGGCGATCCCGGCGGGATCGGAATTCTCGCGCGCAGCCTGTCGCTCAAGATTCTCAAGCTACGACGGCCGACGGAGGAGCCGCCTCGGGAACCCTGATGCCGGAGCTGCGCCTCCTCAGGCCCGGCGACGAAGCCGCGCTCGACGCGTTCCTGGCGCAGCACGCGGAGAGCTCGATGTTCCTGCGCGCGAACGCTCGCGCGGCCGGGTTGGTGGACCGAGGCCGGCCGATGCAGGCGACGTACGTCGCCGCCTTCGAGGACGAGCGCATAGTGGGGGTCGCGGCGCACTGCTGGAACGGGATCGTGCTGGTGCAGGCGCCGGCGCACGTCGAAGCGCTGGCGCGGGAAGCGGTGCAGCGCTCCGGCCGCCTCGTCGGGGGCTTCTCCGGTCCGCGGGCCCAGGTTGTGGCCGCACGCGAAGCGCTGGCGCTGGGCGCCACCCCGGCCACCAAGGACAGCCGCGAAGACCTCTACGCGATCGACCTGGAGCATCTCGTCGTGCCGAGAGCGCTCGCGCCTGGTGAGCTCCGCTGCCGGCACCCGATGGAAGCGGAACTCGACCTGCTGGTGGATTGGCGGGTCCGCTTCAGCATAGAAGCGCTGGGTGCGGTCGATTCCCCCGCGCTCCAGAGCACGAGCCGCGCCGACGTGCTGCTGCTGCACGAGCGCGGGGCGGACTGGCTCCTGCTCGACGGCTCGACGCCCCGGTCGTACTCGGCGTTCAACGCGATGCTGCCCGAGATCGTGCAGATCGGCGGCGTGTGGACGCCGCCCGCCCTGCGCGGGCGCGGCTACGGCCGTTCGGTGGTCGCCGGGTCGCTGCTCGCCGCCCGTAAGCAGAACGTGCGGCGCGCCGTGCTGTTCGCCGACTCTCTCAACGCCGCGGCGAAGCGGGCCTACTTATCGCTCGGCTTCAGGATCGTGGGCGACTACGGGCTGGTGCTGCTGCAGGCGTGACAGCTGCCGCTCGCCGTCAGGTCACCCTCGACAGGTTGAGCATCGCCCGCCACCCGCGAAACACTTCGCGATAGTCGCAATGCGTGAACGCCACGGTGCGGCCGCCAGCGCGCGTCGCCCCGGGACACAGCTCCGCCATGTCCGCATGGACGGTGAGCGCGAAGTCCACCTCGACCGTGATGGGCGGCGGCAGCACCAAGGGCTGGTGCTTGTGCCGGAGCGCCTGCGTCACGGCCTCGCGGATCAAACGGCAGGCGACTGCGGGCGCCACACTCTGCGCCGCGAGCCGGCTCACCGCGTGCTTCACCACGACGGCGGTCACGTCGCCGCCCAGCAGCTCCTTCGCCTCGGCGGCGAGCGCCGAGTCGCCGCTGACCAGCGCGACCGGCACGCCGTGCACGCCCGCCAGCGCCGCGTTGATGCCGAGCTCGCCCACCGGACGGCCGTTCAGCCGTACCTCATGGACGTGGTCGCCATAGGTATGGTCGAGGATCGCGTTGCGCGTGCCGGCGCGCGCGTGGTACCCGATGAACAGCGCGGCATCGAATCCGGCCTCGATCCCCTGGACCATGGACCACGGCTTCGGATCGCCGCTCAAGAGCTCCGCCGCCTCGTGCAGCTCCTCGGCGAGGAGGTTGCGCATGAACCAGTGGCTGTCGTTCACCACCACTTTCGTTGCGCCGGCCGCGAGCGCACCCTCGATGGCGGCGTTCGCCTCCGCCGTCATGAGGCGGCGAAAGCGTCCATACTCGGCGGCGACGGCGGGATTCGTCGGGTCGGTCTGGGATTCGTGGACCACGCCGGCGATGCCTTCCATGTCAATGGATATGTAGACGCGCACGAACGTCTCTCAGCGTGAAGATGGTGGTGATCGCCAGCCGGCGCCGCCCGGTCTAGCCGACTACGACCGCGACGATTTCCCGCTCGCGCGGCCGGTTGTCCAGGTTGATCACGACGATCTGCTGCCACGTCCCGAGCTGCAGCTTGCCGCCCACGACGGGGATGGCCACGCTCGGCTTGAGCAGCGCCGAGCGCACGTGCGAGAAACCGTTGCCGTCCCCCCACCGGGCGTTGTGGGCGTAATCCTCGGTGGGCGGGGCGACGCTGTCGAGCGCGCGGCGCAGGTCGGCCAAGGCGCCCGGCTCGTACTCGATCGTCGTCACCGCCCCCGTGGAACCGGTGAGCGAGACGACGGCCACCCCGTCCTCCACGCCCGATTCGGCCACGAGCCGGACCAGGTCATCGGTGACGTCCCGATGCCCGAACTCGGCTTCCAGCCTTGCCTTCCAGCGACGAACGTGGGTCGACGCCATGCCCCAAAGCTACCTCCTCAGAGCGCCTTTTGGCTTTGCATTGCAAAGTACTTGACAGACTGGCGTCCAATCGGTAGCCTAGAGCTTATGGCGTCACCCCGGCCCCTGCACGACCGCGCCGTCGACGACCTTCGCTACATCCGCCAGACCATGGAGCGTGCCGGGTCGTTCACGGCGGTGCCTGGGTGGGGGCAGGTGGCCGTCGGCGCAACCGCGCTCGGCGCGGCGCTCGTCGCCGCGCGGCAGTCGAGCGTCGAGCTGTGGCTCGCGACGTGGCTGGGCGAAGCGATCGTCGCGCTGGTGATCGGGGGATGGACTATGGTGCGCAAGGCGTACGCAGTGAACGACCCGATTCTGTCCGGCCCTGGGCGCCGCTTCTGGCTCAGCTTCATCCCCCCGATGGCCGTGGGTGGGCTGCTTACCGTCGTGCTGTACCGGGCGGGGGCATGGCACGCGCTGCCGGGCACGTGGCTGCTCCTGTACGGAACCGGGTTCGTCACGGGCGGGGCGTTCTCGGTGCCCGTGGTTCCAGTGATGGGGCTG
This sequence comes from Gemmatimonadales bacterium, assembly GCA_035763805.1. GTDB lineage: Bacteria > Gemmatimonadota > Gemmatimonadetes > Gemmatimonadales > GWC2-71-9 > DASUAL01. The sequence goes on along the minus strand of DASUAL010000135.1, from coordinate 45,117 downwards.
TGCTTCATGGTCGCCGGCGCAGTGGCATTGCTTGGCCCCGCCGCGTGGGGGACGTGGATTCTCGCGGCGGGGTTCGGCGGGCTCCACGTCCTATTCGGCACGATCATTGCCAGGAGGTATGGTGGGTAAGCCCAGCGCCGCACGAAAGCACGACGTCGTCGCGCAACCGCTGCACGGCGAGCGCGGCAGCGCGCGCGCCGCGGAGCTGGACCGCCTGATCCATGAGCGCGTGCGGCTCGGGATCGTGAGCGCGCTCGCCGTCAACGCCGCGCTCAGCTTCAACGAGCTGAAGGCGCTCCTCAGGACGACCGACGGCAACCTGAGTGTGCACGCCCGAAAGCTCGAGGACGCGCAGTATCTCACGTGCACCAAGTCGTTCGAGGGGCGGATCCCGAAGACCCAGTACCGCTTGACCGCCGCGGGACGCCGGGCCCTGGAGCGCTATCTCGACCACATGGAAGCCCTGATCCGCGCGACCCGTCAGGGCTGACGAAACCGATTTTTTTTGAGGCCTGACTTTGTGATGCAAAGTTCTTCCCTCCACGTCGGGATCATCATGGACGGCAACGGTCGCTGGGCCACGCGCCGCGGCCTGCCGCGCGTCGCCGGCCACCGCGCCGGCGCCGACGCGGTGCAGCGGGTCGTGGAAGCGGCACCCGACCACGGCATCGGCGCCCTGACCCTGTTCGCCTTCTCGGCCGACAACTGGAAGCGCCCGCCCGGCGAGGTCGCGGCGCTGATGCGGCTGTTCGCGCGCCACCTCCGCACCGAGACGCCGCGCCTCGTCGAGAACGGCGTGCGCCTGCACGTCGTCGGCCGCCGGGACCGGCTCCCCGCCCCGCTCGTCGCAGGCATCCAGGCGGCGGAGCGCGCAACCGGCGGCGGTCGCCGGCTCGTGCTGCGTCTGGCAGTCGATTACTCGGCGCGCGAGGCCATCCACGCCGGACGACTCCTCCCCGACGTGGACCTGCTGATTCGCACCGGCGGCGAGCAGCGGCTCTCGGATTTCCTGCTGTGGGAGTGCGCGTACGCCGAGCTCTACTTCACGGACACGATGTGGCCCGACATCGGCGCGGCCGAGCTCGCCGCAGCGATCCGCGAGTTCCGCTCGCGTCAGCGCCGCTTCGGCGGACTGCCGGAGGCGGCGGCCGGATGAGGCCATGACCGAGCGGACCAAGCTCGGCCTCGACATTCTTGGCGCCGCGGCCGTGCTCGGGATCGCCGGCGACGCCCTGCTGCGCGCCACGCCGTGGGGGCTGAACGCGTTCTTGTGCACCGCCGGGCTCGTGAGCGCGGTCGCCTGGATCGTGCGCCGGCGGCGGGCACCGGTCAGCGCCGATGCCCCGTGGCTCGCGGTCACCGCGCTGCTCCTGGGCTCGAATTTTGTCGCGCGCGACTCGGGCACGCTGCGGGCGTTCGACACGATCGGCCTCGCGCTCACATGCTCGATCGCCTATCTCAGCCTGCACGGCATCCGCCTCCGCGGCCGCAGGGTGCGCGATTACGTGCGCGCTGGCATCGCGACGGCGGCGAGCGCGTGCGCCGGCGTCTTTCCGCTCGTGGGGCGGGACGTGACCTGGAGCGAGCTGCCGAGCGGCGGCGCGCTGCATCGGGCACGGGCGGTGGGCGTCGGCGCGCTGATCGCGTTCCCGCTGCTCTTCATCTTCGGCGCCCTGTTCGCCTCTGCGGACCCCGTGTTCGGTAACGTGGTCACAGGCGTGGTGGACGTCGACTTCGCGGGGCTCGGCTCGCACACCTTCTGGATCGCGTTTTGGGCGGCGCTCGCCGCCGGATACCTCTGGGGAGGCTTCCTGCACCACCGGTCCCGGCCTGGAGCCCTGGCCGGGCGAGGCCTCTCACTCGGCATCGTTCCCGTCGGCACGGCGCTTGGCCTCCTCGACCTGCTGTTCCTCGTGTTCGTCGTCGTCCAGCTCCGCTACTTCTTCGGCGGAGCCGAGTTGATCCGAGACACCACGGGGCTGACGTACGCCGAGTACGCGCGTCGTGGGTTCTTCGAGCTCGTTACCGCCAGCGCCCTGGCGCTTCCGATGCTGCTCGGCGCCAACTGGGCCCTGCGCCACGAGGCACGCGAGCAGCAGCGCACATTCCGGCAGCTGGCGGGGCTGCTCTTAGTCCTGCTCGCCGTCGTCATGGCGTCCGCGCTCGGGCGGATGTGGCTGTATGTGGACGAGTTCGGGCTGTCGGAGATCCGGCTCTACTCCACCGCATTCATGGCGTACCTCGCCGGCGTGTTCGCCTGGTTCGGCTGGACGGTGCTGCGCGGGCGCCAGCGGCGGTTCGCGTTCGGCGCGCTGGTCCAGGGATTCGCGGTGCTCGCGGGTCTGCACCTGCTGAACCCCGATGCTTTCATCGTCCGCACCAATCTCGCCCGACCGCTCAACCACCGCCCGTTCGACGCCGCGTACGCGGCCTCATTGAGCGCCGACGCCGTGCCCGATCTGCTCGCCGCCCTCCAGCGCCTTGACACCAGGGAGAAATGTCGGGCGGCGAGCGGGCTGCTGGCGCGCTGGACACCGGGCGCAGCCGGCGTCGACGACGACTGGCGCAACTGGAACCTGGCCCGCGCCCGGGCTCGGCGCGCCGTGGGCGAAGCCGCCGCGAGCCTGCGCGCGCTCCCCTGCTCAGAGCACCGGCGATGATCCCCGACGGCCTGAACCTCCTCAATTTCCTGCAACAGCCGCTTACGTGGCGATCGTAGACGGCCAGGGGCGGCGCTACGAGGTATCAAGCGACGCGCTCAAACGCCAGCTGGTTCCGGAGGAATGCTACGCGACCGACTTCACGTTCGACGTGCCGACCGACGCACAGGACCTGCGGCTGGTGCGGGCGAGCCGCGACATCGAGACGCCGTTCCTGATCGGGGCATGAGAACGGCCTGTTACACGGCACGACGACTTTCCGGTTGAGCGCGTCCGACTAGTTTTGGGACGATGGGACCAACCATCGTTCAGGTCGACGCGTTCACGGACACACCGTTCGCCGGCAATCCGGCGGCCGTGTGCGTGCTCCCCGCTCCCCGCGACGCGCGCTGGATGCAAGACGTCGCCCGCGAGCTGAACCTCTCCGAGACTGCGTTCCTGCACCCCGCGGACGACGGGTACCACCTGCGCTGGTTCACGCCTGCGGTCGAGGTGGACCTGTGCGGCCACGCCACCCTCGCGAGCGCCCATGTACTGTGGGCGGACGGCCATCTGCCGCGCGACCGCACGGCCCGATTCCACACCAACAGCGGGCTCCTCACAGCGGTCGCGAAGGGCGATTGGATAGAGCTCGACTTCCCTGCCACGCCCGCCGCCCCCGCCCCTGCGGCTCCGGGGCTCGCCGCGGCCCTCGCCGCCGCGCCACGCTGGATCGGCCGGAGCAGGTTCGATTACCTGGTCGAGCTGGACACGGAGGACACCGTGCGCCACCTGCAGCCCGACTTCGCGGCACTCGAGCGCGTGGAGGCCCGGGGCGTCATCGTCACAAGCCGCGCGACGACGCCCGGATACGACTTTGTGTCCCGGTTCTTCGCACCCCGGGCCGGTGTCAGGGAAGACCCCGTCACCGGTTCGGCACACTGCGCCTTGACGCCGTTCTGGAACGAGCGGCTTCACAAGCGGGAAATGACGGCATACCAAGCATCTACGCGCGGCGGCGTGATCCGGGTGCGGCACATGGGCGATCGTGTCGCCCTCGGCGGGCAGGCAGTGACCGTGCTGCGCGGAGAGCTGGTGTGAGCGATCAGCCGTCAGCCATCGGCAGTCAGCCAGCCGTTGCGGGCGTGCTTGAAACCGCGCTGTACGTCGCCGACCTGACGCGCGCGACCGAGTTCTACCAGTCGCTGTTCGGGTTCTCGAAGCTCGACGGCGACGGACGCTTCACCGCGCTCGAGGTGCCGGGCAGACAGGTGCTGCTGTTGTTCCGGCGAGGACGGTCGACCGAGCCGATCCGGCTCCCGGGCGGCGCGATCCCGCCGCACGACGGCGCGGGTCACCTGCATTTCGCGCTGGCGATTCCCGAGCCTGAACTCGCCGGATGGGAGGCGCGGCTCGCGTCCCGGGGGATCACGATCGAATCCCGCATGCGCTGGCCGCGCGGGGGCACGAGCATCTACTTCCGGGACCCGGACGGCCACCTGGTGGAGCTGGCCACCCCCGGGCTGTGGTGGCCCAAGTGATTTGACACTTCCTTGACCGGCGGCAGCGTTCTTCCCACGCGTCGCCATATGAGCCCATTCTCGAGGAGGTGCCCCATGAACCGCTTCTCCCCGCTCGTCCTGGGCATCGTCGTTCTCGGAGGCTGCCACGATGCGAGCGTCGTCGGGCCAGCTCCGAGCGCCCCTAGCGGGCCGAGCTTTAGCCGCGCCCGTCCCGCGCCCGCCATCACGGTGCTGACGCGCAATCTGTATATCGGCGCGGACGTCGACGCGGTTATCAGCGCGCTCGCGTCGCACGACCAGGGCGACGACATGCCCGCGCTGCTTCGAGCGGTGGAGACCTTGCAGAAAACGAGCTTCCCGACGCGGGCCCAGGCGCTCGCCGACGAAATCGCCCGCGCGCGGCCGCACGTCGTCGGGCTCCAGGAGGTGGACCGGCTCGACATCGACCTCACCGGGCTTGGCCTCCCGGTCAACATTCACCTGGACTTCCTGCCGGTGCTCCGGGCCGCGCTCGCAGCCCGGGGGCTCAACTACACCATTGCCGGGCAGGTGGAGAACCTCGTGGCGACGCCACTCTCCGGCATCAGCGTGACGGATCACGACGCGATCCTGGTGGATGCGGACCGCGTCACCGTCGGCCCCACGGTCACCACACGGACGTTCACATTCAACATCGGCGTGGTGGCGCCAGGCGTGGAGCTCAAGCGAGGCTGGGTCGCCATCGACGCGACCGTCGAGGGGGCGGCGTTCAGGATCGCGAGCACGCATCTCGAGTCCGGCAGCGCCGCCGACCTCTCCACGCTGCGCGCCGCGCAGGCGGCCGAGCTCGTGGGATCTGTCGGCACGGCATCACCCGCCATCCTGCTGGGCGACTTCAACGACGTTCCGGGGTCCCTGATGCACGACGTGGTGACGGGCGCCGGCTTCACCGACGTGTGGGCGGCCATGCGGCCCGGCGTGCGCGGCTTCACGTGCTGCGAGGTCCCCGATTTGTCGAATCACGTGGCGGTGCTGCATCAACGGATCGATTACGTATTCGCACGCGGAATCGGAGGCCCCAACGGGAAGCTGCTTGGTCAGGTCACGATCGTCGGCGACCAGCCAAGCGATCGCGTGCCGGGACCCGCCTACCCGATCTGGCCCTCCGATCACGCGGGTGTGCTGGTCAGCTTCCTGGCGCCGCCGGCGGGGGTGCTGGCTGGGCGGTAAGCGGTGAGAGGCGGTAGGAGGCGGTAATCCCACCGCCTCTCACCGCCCCTTACCGCTTACCGCCTCTTACCGCGGCTTACCGCCCCCGATTATCCTTCCGGCCCATGGCGACCACCGCCACGCCAACCGCCTCCCGTGCCATCCGACTCGTCGGCTACCTCTGCGCGCTTGGCGCCGGCGCCGTGTGGGGAACGACGGGGCCGCTGAGCACGGCCCTGTACAAGGAAGGCGAGGCCATCACCGGCATCGGCTTCTGGCGACTCGTGCTCGGGCTCGCCGGCTTTGTGATTTACGGTCTGTTCCGGCCGCAGCTGTTCCACATCGACCGCACTGCCTGGCTGCTCGTCGGCCTCGGTGGCGGCGTGCTGGTCGCGCTGTTCGAGGTGGCCTATCAGTTCGGCATCGCCGGCACAGGCGTCGCCGGCGCGGCGGCGCTGCTCTACGTCGCGCCCGTGCTCGTCGCGGTGCTCGCGAAGCCCATCCTCGGCGAGAAGCTCACGACGCTCCGCGTGGCGCTCGCCGTGGCCGTGATGGTGGGCGCCGCGCTCACCGTGCAGGGCGGCAGCCACGGCGCGGGGACTTCGGGCATTGCGCTGCCGAGCCTCGTGGAGGGCGTCGCCGGCGGGCTGCTCGCCATGGTGTCCTATGCGGGAACCACCCTGCTGGCGCGCTTTGCCGTGCCACGCTACGGCGCGGCCCAGGTGCTGTTCCTCGAGATCTTGGGCGGCGCCGTGGTGCTCGGGATCGTGCTGCCGCTCGCGGGCCATCCGCCGATGCCGCCGCGCTCGCCGGGCGCCTGGACCTACATCTTGCTGCTCTCACTCGGCTCGGTGCTCGCGGCGAACTTCCTGTTCTTCGCGGCGGTGCAGCGGATCGACGCCGCGCCGACGGCCGTCGCAGCGACGATCGAACCGGTGGTCGGCACCGTGCTCGCGCTGGTCCTCTTCGATCAGCAGCTGACGATGCTCGGGTGGCTCGGGCTGACGATGGTCGTGGGCGGCGTGGCGACGGGGTATCTGAAGGAAGCCAAGGAAGGTGCGCTGGAGACCTAAGACCCTACAGGAAGGACCACGATGCTGCCCATCGTCTTGACCATTGCCGTGTTGCAGCAGCCTGCCGCCCCGCCGGCCCTCCCGGCCCAGGTAGCCGACACCTCCCCGTTCCGCCGGCTCGCGCTCCCCACACCGACCCTGATCCGCCAGGGGTCGGGGCGGCCGGGCCCGCGCTACTGGCAGCAGCGGGCCGACTACACGATCCGCGTCTCGCTCGACACCGCCACGCACACCGTCGCCGGCACCGAGACGATCCGCTACGCGAACAACTCGCCCGACACGCTGGCATACATCTGGCTCCAGCTCGACCAGAACATCTACCGCGCGGACAGCCGGGGCGCGGCGCTGAACCCGGCCGACGCGCGCTTCGCGGGACGCGGATTCGAGGGCGGCTACACGATTGACTACGTGAGATCGGTCCGCCGGCTTGGGCAGGCGGCCGGCAGGGTACCTCTTACGACGATGCTCAACGGCACGATGCTGCGGGTGGAGCTCGATCGGCCACTGCCCCCGGGCGTCCGCGCGGAGCTCGAGCTGGCGTACCGCTTCGTGGTGCCAGAGCACGGCTCCGACCGCATGGGCCGGGAGCAGTTCCCGGAGAGCGGGGGGAGCTGGCTGTACGAAATCGCGCAGTGGTACCCGCGCGTCGCCGTGTACGACGACGTCCGCGGTTGGAACACCGAGCAATACCTCGGCCAGGGCGAGTTCTACGTCGAATACGGCGACTTCGACGTCTCGATCACCGTACCGCGGAGCTTCGTGGTGGCGGCGACGGGGAGCCTGCTCAACCCTATCGAAGTGCTGACGGTCACCCAGCGCGGCCGGCTCGCGCGGGCGCTCAGGTCGGACTCGACGGTCGCCATCATCGCCAAGACCGAAGTCGGCCAGGCGTCCACGCGGCCAGCCGGGGCCAGTCGCACGCTCACCTGGCGCTACACCGCGAGGAACGTGCGCGACGTCGCCTGGGCGGCGGCGCCGAACTTCGTCTGGGACGCGAGCGGCTACGCCGGGATCCTCATCCAGTCGTTCTACCCGCCCGAGGCGAACGCCGACTGGGCCCGTTCCACCGAGTACGCGCGGCACTCGATCAAGCACTACTCCGAGAAGTGGTTCCGCTATCCCTACCCCACCGCGATCAACGTGGCCGGCCCAGTGGGCGGCATGGAGTACCCCATGATCGTGTTCTGCTCGCACCGCGCGGGGGGGCGGAGCCTGTTCGGCGTCACCACGCACGAGCTCGGCCATCAGTGGTTCCCGATGATCGTCGGCAACAACGAGCGGCTTCACGCGTGGATGGACGAAGGGCTCAACAGCTTCATCAACATCTACTCCGGCCTCACCTTCTATGGAGACACGATTCCGCAAGGCCGCGGCAACACCCAACAATGGGCGAAGTTCGCCGCCACCGGCCAGGACCAGCCGCCGATGCTCGCCGCCGACCGCGTGAGCCCGCGCCTGCTGGGGCAGGTGGCGTACAGCAAGCCGGCAACCGGTCTCTACCTGCTGCGCCATCATATCCTCGACGACACGACGCGGTTCGATATGGCGTTCCGGGACTACATCCGCCGCTGGGCATCCAAGCACCCCACGCCCGCCGACTTCTTCCGCTCAATGGAGAACGGGCTGGGCGAGGAGCTCTCATGGTTCTGGCGCGGCTGGTTCTATCGCACCGACGTCGTCGATCTGGCGGTGGACTCGGTGCGCACGCGGGCGGACACGAGCGACACCACGCTTTGGATCTTTCTGTCGAGCCCCGGCAGCCTGCCGATGCCCGTGCATCTCCGACTCAGCTTCGCGGACGGCAGCAGGGAGGATGTCCGGCTGCCGGTCGAGATCTGGTTCCAGGGAACCCGCTACGCGTATGTGCGCGGCGTGGCGGCGGACGTGGCGAGGGTGGAGATCGATCCGGAGCAGAACTTCCCGGACGTGCGGCGGGAGAACAATGTCTGGGTAAGACAGTAACGGCGTTGTACGACGCTACGACAGTGACTACCGCGCTCCCGTCGCTCGCACCGCCGGCATCAAATACTCGTCGATCCAGTCGAGCACCGTGCTCCACCAGATCCGTCGGTTGCGCGGTTTCAGGACCCAGTGCCCTTCGTCGGGGAAGTAAAGGAACTTGGCGGGTACCCCCATGCGCCGCGCCGCCGTGAACGCCTGGTAACCCTCCGATAGGTCCACGCGGTAATCGAGCTGGCCGTGGACGAATAGGATCGGCGTCTTCCAGTTCTTCACGTGGTTGAGCGGCGACCACTTCTCGTACAGCTCGCGATTGGCGTACGGCGTGCCGCCGAACTCCCAATCCGTAAACCACAGCTCCTCGGTGGTCCCCGCCATGCTCACGGTGTTGAACACGCCGTCGTGATCGACGAGCACCTTGAAACGATCCGTGTGCCCCGCGAGCCAGGCGATCATGTAGCCGCCGTACGAGGCGCCCGCCGCCCCCATCCGCGTCGAGTCGACGTAGGCAAGCCTGCTCACCGCGGCGAGGCCCTTCAGCAGATCCTCCAACGGATAGTCGCCCCAGTGCTGGGAGATCGCGTCGGTGAACTTCTGCCCGTAGCCCGTCGAGCCGTGGAAGTTGACCGCCGCCACGACGTACCCGCGCGCGGCGAACATCGCGTAGTTCCAGCGCGATCCCCAGTAGTCGGTCCACGCCCCCTGGGGGCCGCCATGGATCAGGTAGACGAGCGGGTACTTGCGGGACGGGTCGAATCCGGGGGGCTTCGCGAGCCAGCCGAAGACGGAATCGCCCAGCGCGCCCACGAATCCGAACTCCTCGAGCGGCCGGAGATCGAGCGTCGCGAGCGCCGAGTCGTTGTGATGTGTGAGGGGTCGCCCGGACGCCCACACCTCGTTCGGCCGGGTGTGGCTCTGGTGCAGATAGACGAGCGTCTTGCCGTCAGGCGCGACCGCGACGCGGGTATTGACCCCGTTGGCGCCAACGGCGATGAAGCGGCGGAACGACGGCATGTCGATCCGGTAGATGTTGTTCCTCCCGCGGTCCTCGACGACCGCGTAAATGCATTTCGAGTCGGGACACCAGGTATAGGAGCCGACCGAGAGGGTCCAGCCCCTCGTTGCCTCGACCGCCTCAGCGCCCGTCCGCCCGTCCACCCTGGGCAGGAGCATCAACCGCAGCCGGTCGGCTTCAAACCCGGGCCTTTCCATCGAGAGGTACGCCAGGTAGCGCCCGTCCGGCGAATAACGCGGCGTGTTGTCGGCCCCGCGGCTCGTGGTGAGCGCACGCATCCCGGTCCCGTCAGGGCCCATGAGGTAGATGTCGACATTGGTGTTGTCGGCCACGGTGGAGTCGCCGTGCATCGCGACGGCGATCTCTCTCCCGTCCGGCGCGACTGCGACGTCACCGTCGCCGCCAGTCGCGATCGTCGGAACATCGTGGTCGATGGGCGTGATGTCCCTGGCGCCCTCGTCAGTGAGGCTCACGCGGAAGAGATGCTGCCGCTTTCCGGCGCGCCAATCATCCCAGTGGCGCCAGAAGAGGCCGGTCCAGATCTTCGCTTCGGTGGGGAAGTCGCCGTTGCGCCGGTCGATCTCCTGGTCGGCGGGCCACTTGATGTCGCTCGTGACGATCAGCCCACGCCCATCCGGGAGCCACAGCGGATCGGACACCCCGTCCGCGAGATTCGTGAGCCGCCGCGCCTCCCCGCCCGCCACCGGCAGCACCCAGAGCTGCGGTCCGTTCTGGCGCGTCGAGACGAACGCCAGCGCCGTGCCGTCGGGAGACCAGCGCGGTTGGCGGTCCGAGCCGGGGCCCTGCGTGAGGCGCCGGGGTTCTCCGCTCGCGACCTCGGCGAGCCAGATGCGCGTCGTGCCGCGGTTGTCTTTGAGTGAAGACTCGGTGACCGTGTACGCCACCCACTTGCCGTCGGGCGAGAGTTGGGGATCGCCGACGGATCTGAGCGCGATGTAGTCGTCGAACGTGATGGCCCTGCGCTGGGCCGCGATGGGCGCGGCGGCGAGCACTAGGAGCGCGAGCAGTCGCAGAGCTCTCATGGTCCTCTCAGTAATCTGGATGAGTGATGATGGCCTTCACGAGCGCGTCGAACGCCCGCGACTCGGGAGTCACCACCCCACCGGCGTCGGTGTGCACGTTCCAGGCGCACAGCTCGTTCAGCGCCGTGGCCTCCTCGTACGTGAGACGCAGCAGGTAGCCGTCTCCCGTGCGCTGGGCCCCATGCAGGACTTTGTTCAGGACGTCCGGCAAGTGCCGCGCGCTCCTGACCGCATCGAGCTGCTCGCGCGTGATTATGAGATCCATCACTCCCTTGCATTGCCGGGTCGGGGGCGAAATCTTGTCCCTTCACCCTCCGCCCGCAAGGAACAGCGATGCCGCGCACCGAGTTCATCGCCACCGGGTTCCACGTCCCCGACCGTGTCGTCACGAACGACGACCTCGCGAAGATGATGGACACCTCCGACGAGTGGATCACCCAGCGCTCCGGTATCAAGACGCGCCATTGGGTCTCGGAGGGTGAGACCGGCGTCACCCTGGCGCGGGAGGCGGCGCTGAAGGCGCTCGCCAGAGCCCGCCTCAAGCCCTCCGACCTCGACTGCATCGTCTACTGCACCTGCACCCCCGACCACTTCGAACCCGGCAACGGTGTCTTCCTCCAGCGCGAGCTCGGCTTGTCCGACATCCCCGCCCTGGACGTGCGCAACCAGTGCTCCGGATTCGTGTACGGCCTCGCGGTCGCCGACGCCTGGATCCGCATCGGCCAGTACGCCCGCGTGCTGCTGGTGGGCGCCGAGGTGCACTCGCGGGGGCTCGACAAGACGACGCGCGGCCGCGACACCGCGGTGCTGTTCGGCGATGGCGCGGGCGTCGCGATCCTCGGTCCGACGGACGACGCTCAGCGGGGCGTGCTCTCGACCCACCTGTACGCCGACGGCCGGCACGCCGAGAAGCTGTGGGTGGATGCGCCCGGGCTGGCGCACGATCCGTTCATCAGCGAAGCGCTCATCCGCGAGGGAAAGCATCGCGCAGTAATGGATGGACGGGAGGTATTCAAGTTCGCGTCAGTGCTGATGCCGCAGTCCGTCGCGACGGCCCTCACGGCGCACGGCCTCACCCCCGCCGACGTCAAGCTGTTGATTCCCCACCAGGCGAACCTGCGGATCATCGAGATGGTGCAGAAGGCCGTCGGGCTGCGGGACGACCAGGTCTACGCGAACATCCAGCGGTACGGCAACACCACGGCGGCGTCGATCCCGGTTGCGCTGGACGAAGCCCTGTGCGAGGGCCGCCTGCGGCGCGGGGACCTGCTGATCCTGACGGCGTTCGGGTCGGGCTTCACGTGGGCCAGCGCCGCCATCCGGTGGTGAGGTCGACGGCCCAGCGCCTTACTTGTTCAGGTCCGCGCCCCACATATCGCGGTACACGATCGGGCCCTCGCTGAGTGCCCGGATCCCCGCCTCGATCTGGCCCTTGTCCCCTACCACCACGATGTCGAAGTGCTCAGGATCGATGTACCGTTGCGCCGCGCGCTGCACGTCTAGGGCCGTCACTGCGTTGATCCGCTCGATGTACCGACTGTAGTAGTCGAGGGGCAGCCCGTAGACGAGCAGCTCCCGGAAGCGTGCCGCGGCGCTCGCGGTCGTCTCGAACTCCCCGGGGAGGCCGAGGATGATGTACGCCTTCGCTTTCGCGAGCTCCGCGTCGGGCACCGTCTCGTCGCGGATGCGGCGCAGCTCCTTCAGGAATTCGATCAGGGAGCTGTCGGTCTTGGCCGTCACGACCGAAGCGCTCGCGACGAAGGGACCAGCCATGCGCAGCGCCGCGAACTGGGAGAACGCACCGTAGGTATAGCCGCGCGTCTCGCGTAGGTTCTGGTTGAGGCGCGACGTGAACGCGCCGCCGAGGATCGTGTTCAGGACCTGCAGCGCGTAGTAGTCCGGGCTCGAGCGCGCGATCCCGACGTGCCCGATCCGGACGACCGACTGCGCGGCGCCCGGCTTGTCGATGAGGTACACGGCGCGGGCCGCCGGCGCGGGGACCGCCGCGTCCGACGCCGTCGGCACGTCGCCGGGCTGCCACGCCCCGAACCGCGCGACCACAAGCCGGCGCGCCTCGGTGAGGGTCACGTCGCCCACGACGAGGATACGCGCGACGCCGGGCCGGTAAAACGCCTGGTAAAACCCCGCTACACGCTCTCGCGTGAGCGCCGCGGTCGAGGCCTCGGTGCCGGCGAGCGGCCGCCCGTACGGGTGCGCCCGCCCATACACGATCGCTGGGAACGCGATCGAAGCGATTGCGACGGGGTTGTCCCCCTGTTGGAGGATTTGCGCGCGCCGCAGCTCGCGCTGGCGCGCGACTTCCGAATCCGGGAACGTGGGCCGTAACACGACGTCGGCGAGGAGATCGAACCCCGGCTCGAGCCGCCGCTTGGGGACGTGCAGCGACACGGTCGCCACGTCGTAGTTCGCCGTCGTGTTGAGCTGGGCGCCCAGGAAGGCCGCCTCGTCGGCGATGTCGAGGGCGCCCCGGTGCCCCGCGCCCTGCTGCAGCATCGTGGCGGTGAACGTCGCGACGCCCGGCAACTCCTGCGGATCCCGCACCGTGCCCGCGTCCACCACCAGCTGCACGTCGACCACGGGAACCTTGTGCATCTCCACCACGTAGAGCTCGAGCCCGTTCGGAAGCGTCGCGGTCTGCACCGCGGGAAGCCTGAGCGCGGGGGGAGGCGGGAGCTCGGGAGGCTTGGTCCGGTCGAGTTGGGCGGCTAGGCGGGTAGGCGGGTAGGCGCCTAGAGACGCCGCCGCGAGCACTGCAAGCCGGCGTGCCAAGCCGCTCCGCCTACCCGCCGACCCGCCCAGCCGGCTAGCTGCCGCCCTCATGGCACCGCCCCCTCCTGCTTGACGGCCAGTTCCGGTTTCCCCTGTGGCACCACGCTCAGTACCACGCGGTGCGCGTCGATGAGGTAACGCCGTGCCATCCGCTGCACATCGGCCGCCGTCACCCTGCCGTAGCGGTCCAGATCCTTCTGGAAGTAGTCAGGCCTGCCGACAAAGTAGTTGTAGAAGTTCAGCTGGTCGGCCTTGCCCCCGAACCCGCCGACGCGCTCCAGGCGCGCCAGGAACTGGGCCTCGAACGTGTTCTGCGCCCGCTCCACCTCGCGCGCCGTCGGGCCCTCGGCCGCGAGCCGTTTCAGCTCCTCGTCGATCACGCGCTGCAGCTCGCTCAGCTCGTGCCCGGGCCGGGCGGTGGCGAACACCTCGAACTTCCCGTCGATCCGGCCGCTCTCCTGGAACGCCACCACCTCTGTGGCGATCTGCAGCTCGTAGACGAGGCGCTTGTACAGCCGCGACGGCCGGCCGCCTGCCAGCACGTTCGCCAGCACGTCGAGCGTCGCGTCGTCGTCAGCGAACGCCTTGACGGTGTGCCACGCATTGTACACGCGTGGCAGCTGCACGCGATCTTCCAGCGTCGCGTACGCGTCCGCGCTGAGCTCGACCGGCGGCGGGGGCGTGCGCGTCACCGCCGGCCCGCGGGGGATGTCGCCGAAGTAGCGCTCCACGAGCCGCCGCACGTGCCTTGGGGTGACGTCGCCCGCGATCGCGAGGGTCGCGTTGTTAGGCGTGTAGTACGTGCGGAAGAAGTCACGCACGTCCTCCAACGTCGCGGCCGACAGGTCGGCCATCGAGCCGATCACCGGCCAGCTGTAGGGGTGATCGGACGGAAACAGCCGCTTGAGGATGTTCTCCTCCGCGAGGCCGTACGGGCGGTTCTCGTAGCTCTGGCGCCGCTCGTTCTGCACCACGCCCCGCTGCAGGTCGACCTTCTCGGCGGTGATCTCCGGGAGCAGGAATCCCATGCGGTCCGAGTCGAGCCACAACGCCAGCGGCAGCGCATTGCTCGGCGCATCTTCGTAATAGTTGGTGCGGTCCTCGGTGGTCGAGCCGTTGTTGTCCGCCCCCGCCGCCTCGAGCAGCCGGTCGAACTCGCCGGTCGGCACGTGCTGCGAGCCCATGAACATGATGTGCTCGAACAGGTGCGCGAATCCGGTCCGGCCGGGCGTCTCGTCCGCCGACCCGACGTGGTACCAGATGTTCACCGCCACCAGGGGCAGCGTGTGATCCTCGTGCACGATCACCTCGAGCCCGTTCGGGAGCGTGAAGCTTTGGAAGGGCACCCGCAGAGACTGGGCCGGCAGGGGGTGGGGCGGACGGACGGTCAGCAGTCCGAGGACGGCTGCCACCACCACAGCGATCCTGGGCATCATTACCCCTCTGATTCTCGACTCGGGAAAAGGGTTGCAGCAGTGCCGCGCCGAAGCACTACGCCGTCACGTGGCCGAGGGTTCCATGCGGGGATCACCGCCGGACGGGATGCACACGAAACTCGAACACATCGGGCCGGCTGTAGTGGCCGCTCACGTCCAGCGTCATCGCCTCGCGGGTGATTTCGGCAAGATCGCAGTCGGCCACGACGACCGTCTCCTGGTCGTACACCGGACCCGCTAAGTAGCGCCCGTTGGGCGCGATGACGGCGCTGCCGCCGCGGATCATGAACCCGTCCGGGTCCTTCGCCTTTTCGGGCCTCGGGGGCAGCTCGGCGGGCATGTCCTTCACCCGCAGAATGCTCCCCACGGCGAGCACGAAGCAGCGTCCCTCGAACGCGTAGCTACGCGAGGCCACCTGGTGCATCTCCTGGACCCCCGGCCAGCCGGCGACGTGGATCTCCTCGCCATGCCGCAGATTGCATCCGAAACAGCGCCCCCGCAACTTCCGTACGGGAGCGAACAGGAGCTCAAATGCTTGGATTGCTGCTGGCGGTCGCCGCGCTCGGTGGAGGGTTCGTAGCGACGCGGAACTTCGTGAGGCGCCGGCTCCGCTTCGTCGACGCGGTGTACAAGCCGGCGGCGCCGCTCGTCGCGGGGCTCGCGGCCACCGCCGTCGCGCTCCCCGTCGCGGCGCTGCCCATCGTGGGCGTGGGAACTGCCGTGGCGTTCGGCGTGGGGGTGGCGGCCGGCGTGGCGAGCGGCCGCAAGGACGCCCCCCCGCCCCTCCCCGGCCCGCCCGGCCGCTAGACGACCTTCAGTTCCGCCATCGGCGCCGCCATCTCCGGCCGGCCGGCCACGCTGCGCAGCGCTCGCACGACGTCCTTCGCGAACGTCTTCCCCGCTCCCTTTTCGACTTCCTCGAGCGCGCTCCACTTCGGGAACGCGAGTCGCACCGGCGTCGCCATCTGCAGCGTCTCGAACGCATCCGCCACGGCCAGGATCTTCACCGTCAGCGGCAGCGGCAGGGCTTCGATGTCCCAGTCCTCACCGACGATTTCGTAGTAGTGCCCGTACTCGCCGATGATCACGGCCGCTCCACGCATCGCGCGCGCGACGGCGACCGCAGAGTCCGTGACCGAGCGCGACAACAGCCGGAGCAGCCGCTGGTCCCGAGTCCCCACTTCGTGCAGCAGGGCGGCTACGCGCAAGTTCTCGATGTCCTCCGGGGGCAGCTTGAGCTCGCGTGCCATCGCGCCCGCCACGTCCGCCACGCGGTTCGAGTGCCCCTGCTGGTGCCGCTCGGTGGACTCGATGTGGTAGGTGAGCAGCTCAAGCGTCGCGAGGTAG
The DNA here is from genome assembly GCA_035763805.1 of Gemmatimonadales bacterium. Lineage (GTDB taxonomy): Bacteria > Gemmatimonadota > Gemmatimonadetes > Gemmatimonadales > GWC2-71-9 > DASUAL01. The sequence goes on along the minus strand of DASUAL010000135.1, from coordinate 29,104 downwards.
GCATTCTTCACGTCGTTGAGCTGCGCCTCCCGCGCTTCGGCGAGCTTGCCCACTACGTACCCCGTGAGGATCAAGAACCCGGCCCACGGCACCAGTGCGAGCAGCGCATCGAGGTAGAATCCCGGCAGCATGTCCAGGCCCTGTACGTACTGATAGAAGGAGACGAGGGACACCATGAACAGTCCTGCCAGCACGGCGAAGCGCCGGCCGCCGTAGAAGCCGGCGAGGATCATCGGCAGATAATAGAAGCTCAGGAACGCGAACTTCTGCTCGACGAGCCAGTGGATGACGAGCATCGCACCCACGAGCAACAGCACGAAGATCCGTTCGAAATAGCGGAAGAAGAACAGCTTGGCGCGCTCCACCAGACTTGGCTGGACCACGGCGAACCTCGCGGAGTCGGTTGATCAGGGGGGCGCGGCTCCCAAAGTAGGAGACCGCTCTGCACGCGCAATAGCGCAAGTCGCGGGAGCGGGAAGCGGGGAGCGGTACCCTCCGGTGGTTGTTGAAGTTAGGGATCGACCCGCAGGGCACGCCGGACGTTCTTTGGGTTGAACTCCACGACCTCTGCGCGCGCCACCCCCTCCTTCACGTAGGGGTCGGCCGCGACGATCGCCTCGAGGGTGGCGCGGTCAGGCGCTGCCGCGATGAGCACGCCCCCCACCGGCGGGTCGCGCCGTGCCCAGGCGTGGAAGATGCCCCGCGCCGCATGCGTCTCGAGGTGCCGCAGGTGCGCGGCGCGCACCGCGTCGATCGCTGCGAGCGGCTCGGTGTAGTGCATCAAGACCACAAACAGCATCGCTTGCTCGTAGCCCGGGCAGCTCAGCACGGGGAGCGGCGGATAGCGGACGAACCGCGGATCGGTCTCCGCCAGGCTGCACCGAAAGAACGTCGAGCCCCGCCGGGTGGTGACCGCCCGCATCCAGCGGCACGTGAAGCACAGGCCGATCCGGCCGGCGCCGGCGGCATCGCTCAAGCGGCGTCGCGCTCGGTCAGGGATCGCATCATCGATCGTCCTTCCTCGATCGCCCTTAGGCAATATCGCCCCAGCCGCGGCGCGCGCAACCGACGGTGGCACATTGCTCTGGCTTTTTCGCCTTCGAGTTCCCCATCTTGGTAGCCATGCCTGGCCAGGCCACGCCTCCCGAGCTTCCGCCGGGGCTGCTGGAGGAGTACCTCGAGGGGATGCGCGCCCAGCTCGGCGTGCTCGCCGGGATCGCCGACCGCCTGGTCGTGAACGGCGGGGACCGCGAGGCGCTCACACAGCTGAACCGCGAGACCCACAAGATCCACGGCTCCGCCGGGTCGTACGGGTTTTGGGATGCGTCCCGTCTCGCCGCGGGCATGGAGGCCACCCTCAAGGATTGGGTGGCTCGGCCCGACGATCCCGAGGTGGACCGCGGCTCGCTCACCCGCTGGTTCGTGGTGCGGCTCGCCGAGATCATGAAGATCGAGGTGCCGGCGACGCGGCGCGCGGACCGGCCCAGCGGCCCCGCCCTCCAGGCCGACCTCCTGAACGTGCCCGACGTGATCGTGGTGGAGGACGACCCCGCGCTCGCGGAACTGCTGGAGTACGGGCTGCGCTCGCGTGGGTACCGGTTCGCCAGCTATCGCAACGGGCGCGAGGCGCTCAGCGACCTGCTCGCGCTCGATCTCGGGGACTCGCACCCGCTGCTGCTGCTCGACGTGGACCTGCCGGCCCTCGACGGCTACTCCATCTTCGAAGCGCTGCAGCGCGAGCGCCCCGGCGCCTACCGTGTGGTTTTCACGACGGTGCACGGCGACGAGAGCGAGCAGCTGCGGGGACTCGAGGCGGGCGCGCTCGACTACCTGGTCAAGCCCATCAGCTTACGCGTCGTGCTGGAGAAAGTCCACCGCTGGGTGGGGCGGTGACCAGCCGGGATTTTCTGATCGTCGTAGCGCTGGCGCAGGGCGTGCTCCTCGCCGCTCTCGTAATCCTCATCATCCTGAACCGCTGGTTCCGCTTGCGGCACCGCGCGCGGGTGCACCCCCGCGTGGCGCAGCTCAACCAGGCCATGCAGCGTTGGGCGCTCGGCACGGTCGACCTGGGCTCCGTGCTGGTGCACCTGTCGCGCCTGCCCGCCTCCCTCGCGGTAGACGCCCTCGTCACCTGGTCCGCACGGGTCCCTGGCGAACGCTGGCGGAACCTCGCCGCGGCGCTGCACGGGCACTGGTGGGCCCGCATCGTCCGGTCAAACACGGCGTCGGCCCGGTGGTGGAAGCGACTCGAGGCGGCGCGGTTTCTCGCGGTCGCGGGAACGCCCGAGGACACCTCGCGCGTCCTGAAGCTGCTGCGCGATCCGCATCCGGCCGTGCACATCGCCGCCGCCGCGACGCTCGAGCGGCTCGACAGCGCCGCCCTCACGACCGCGGCCTTGGAGCGGCTGCCGCGCCTCGCGCCGACCGTCGGCGCCTATTACGCGGGGATGTTGCGCCGCTCCCGACCGGTGGTGGTGCAGCTGCTCCAAAAGATGCTGCGGCGTGTGGACGACCCCGCGCTGGCGCGCCTGGTCGAGTTCGCGGGCCGCCTCAAGGAGCCGGCGCTGCGCGAGCGCGTTACCCCGCTCGCCGCGCACCCCGATGCCGAGGTGCGAATCCAAGCCGTGCGGGCCATCGGCAGCTATCCCCACCCGGAGTCGATCGCCGCGCTCACGCGGGCCGCGGAGGACGCGGCGTGGCCGGTGCGCGCTCAGGCGCTGCGCTCCCTCGGAATGATCGCCGACCCGGCGACGCTGCCGCTCGTGCGTGCCGCGCTGCGCGACGCGGAGTGGTGGGTGCGGCTGCGCGCCGGGCTCGCGCTCATGCGGTTCGGCACGGCCGGACGGAACGCCCTGCTCGAGGCGGAGGTCGGCGGGTACCCGGATGCCCGCGACATGGCGCGGCTCGTCCTTGGCCTCACACCCCAGGCGCTCGCGGAGTACGCCGCGTGAGGGAGATCATCGGCACGACCGACCTCGCGATCCTCGTCTTCTTCCTCGTGCTCAACACGTTTTACGCCGCGCTGCTCGTGCTCTCGATCCCGGAGATCTGGGAGCAGACGCGGCTCGCTGCCGACGACGACTTCCAGCGCCTGATGCAGAGCGACGCGCTGCCGCCGATCACGCTGCTCGTCCCCGCCTACAACGAGGGCGCGACCATCGAGGCGAGCGTCACCGCGATGCTCACGCTCGAGTATCGGAGCTACGAGGTGATCGTGGTGAACGACGGTTCGAAGGACGACACGATGGAGCAACTGCGCCACGCGTTCGACCTCTACGAGGTGCCGCGCACCTACCCCGAGGGCATCCCCACGCGTCCGATCCGCGGCGTGTACCGTTCCCGCACGCGCACCCGCCTCATCGTCCTCGACAAGGAGAACGGCGGCAAGGCCGACTCGCTCAACGCCGCCATCAACGGCAGCCGCTTCCCGCTCGTCATCGCCGTGGATGCCGACACCCTCATCGAGCCTGACGCTCTGCTCCGGCTCACGCGCGGCTTTCTCCTGGGGCGTCAGATCGCCGCGGTCGGCGGGACCGTCCGGGTCGCGAACGGCTGCACGGTGCAGCACGGGCGCGTGACGGACGCCCGAGTTCCCCGACGCTTCCTACCAGGCGTTCAAGTGGTCGAGTACCTGCGCGCCTTCCTGTTCGGCCGGCTCGGCTGGAACCGGCTCGGCGGCAACCTCATCATCTCCGGCGCCTTCGGGCTGTTCCGCAAGGAGTACCTGCTCGCCATCGGCGGCTACCTCACGGACAGCGTCGTCGAGGACATGGACGTGGTCGTCCGGCTGCACCGCTACCTGCTCCGCCACAAGATCCCCTACGAGATGCCCTTCATCCCCGACCCCGTCGCCTGGACCGAAGTGCCCGAGTCGGGAAAGGTCCTCGCGCGCCAGCGCGAGCGCTGGCACCGCGGCCTGATCGCGGCGATGTGGCAGTACAAGACTATGCTCTTCAACCCGCGCTACGGCCGGGTCGGCCTCCTCGCCGTGCCGTTCTACACGTTCGGCGAGACGCTGGCGCCGCTGATCGAAGTGGCCGGCTACGTGGTCACCATCGCCGGGCTCGCCCTCGGCGCGGTCGATGTCACCTTCGCCCTGCTCTTCGTGCTCGTCGCGTGGGGCTACGGCATGCTCCTGTCGATCTGGGCCGTGGTGCTCGAGGAGGCGAGCTTCCGGCGCTACCGGCGACTGGGAGATCTGGGGCGGCTGCTGCTCTACGCAACGCTCGAGAACTTCGGGTACCGGCAGCGGACGGTGTGGTGGCGGTTGAAGGCGTTCTGGTCGGTGTTCCGGCACCGGCAAGTGTGGGGGGAAATGACGCGGAAGGGTTTCGAGTCGGCAGGGGAGCAGGTCCCAGGACAGGCAAAAGGCTAGTCGCCGCCCTTCCTCATCTCAGCGGCCACCCGCGCGGCGGCTCGCAGCACCCGCAGCGCGTTGAGTCCCGCCACTTTTTTCACGTCCTGTTCACTCCACCCTCGCCGCAGCAACTCGGCGAGCAGATCAGGGAACTTCGACACGTCTTCGAGCCCCACCGGCACCGCGCTGATCCCGTCGAAGTCCGAGCCGAGCCCCGCGTGGTCCACGCCCGCCACATCGCGGATGTGCTCGATGTGGTCCGCCACCTGCTGGAGTGTGGCCTTCGGGCCTTGCGCCTGCCAGGCCCTCAGCGAGTCCCTGACCGTCCCCGAGTCCAGGCCTGCGGCCCGCAGCGCGCGCGCCCGTCGCTGGATGCTGTCCTCGTACACGCGAACCACCTCGGAGATGAACGGGGGATTGAAGTTCACCATCACGACGCCGCCGTTCGCCCTGACCATCCGCAGGACGGAGTCGGGCACGTTACGCACGTGATTGCAGAGCGCGCGCGCCGACGAGTGCGAAAACAACACCGGCGCGCGCGACACGCGGATCGCGTCCATCATCGTGGCGTCCGACACATGCGACAGGTCCACGAGCATCCCCAGCCGGTTCATCTCGCGCACTACGTCCTCGCCGAACGGCGTAAGTCCGCCGTGCTTCGCGCTGTCGGTCGCCGCATCCGCCCAATCGATTGTCTCCCAGTGGGTGAGTGTCATGTAGCGGACGCCGAGCGTGGAGAACGCGCGCAGCGCGCCAAGCGAGTTCTCGATGGCGTGGCCGCCCTCGATCCCGATGAGGCAGGAAATCTTGCCCGCCTTGAAATTGCGGTCCACGTCCGCGGCCGTGCGAGCCAGGGCGAACTCTCGCGGGTATTCATGACACAGACGGTGAATGAAGTCGATCTGCTCGAGGGCGTACACTGCCGGGTGTGCGCCACCATGAATCGTCGAGACGGGGACGTACGCCGCCCAAAACTGAGCGCCCACCGCACCCGCGCGGAGCCTCGGGATGTCGGTCATCAGCTTCGGCTGCGCCACCGTGAAGTCCACCGAGGCGAGCTCGCCACGCTCGCGCACGGCATCGGGAATGTCATTGTGGCCATCGATCAGGGGGACCGAGCGCAAGATGCGGAGGGCCTGGGCGCGGTAGTCTTGGGCGGGTAGACGGTTAGACGGATAGACGGATAGGAGAAGCAGGGTGGCACTAACCGCCCAACCGTCTAACCGTCTGACCGTCTTCATCGCAGCTCCCAGGCTAGGGTCCGGGCCAGGAAGCTGGCGCCGCTCCGTCCGCTTATCAAGATTACGTTTCGACGTATGCCCGACGCCAAGACCAAGATCGCGTTCGAGCTGAACGGCGAGGCCGTCGAGGTGGCCTTCGCGCCGCACAAGACGCTGCTCGAAGTGCTGCGCGAGGATCTCGCCCTCACCGGCACGAAGCACGGCTGCGAGCTGGGTGAGTGCGGCACCTGCACGGTGCTCCTGGACGCCAAGCCGGTGCTCTCGTGCCTGGTGCTCGGTCTCGCGTGCGCGGGGCACCGTGTAAAGACGGTGGAGGGGATGGCCGCGGGCGGAACGCTGCACCCGTTGCAGGAAGCGTTCGCCGAGCTGGGCGCGGCACAGTGCGGCTACTGCACCCCGGCGTTTCTGCTGGCCGCCGAAGCGCTGCTCGCCGATCACCCGCGCCCCACGCGTGACGAGATAAAGCTGGCGCTGTCGGGCAACCTGTGCCGCTGCACGGGCTACATCAAGATCTATGAGGCGGTGGAGCTGGCGGCCGCCCGCATGCGGGGCGAGGATGCGAAGCTGGCGCCGGAGACCCTGTATGGCCTCCGGTAAGAAGCGGACAGGCGGACGGGCGGACAGGCGGACCGAGAAGACGATGTCCCCGTCCGGCCATCCGCCTGTCCGGCCGACCGCAGGGGCGGGGCTCCGGGTCGTGGGCAGGGCGCTCCGGAAGCTTGACGCCACCGCCAAAGTCACGGGCGCCACCAAGTTCGCCGACGACCTCTTCCTGCCGCGGATGCTCTACGCCAGGCTGCTGCGGAGCCCCCATCCCCACGCCCGCATCGTCCGCATCGACACCGCGAAGGCCGCCGCGCTTTCGGGCGTGAAGGCGGTGCTCACCGGGAAGGACCTGCCCATCCCCTTCGGCATCCTGCCCGTGAGCCAGGACGAGCACGCGCTGGCGCCCGACAAGGTGCGTTTCGTGGGCGACCCGGTCGCGGCCGTCGCCGCGGTCAGCGAGGAGGTCGCCACCGCCGCGCTCGACCTGATCGACGTCACCTACGAGCCGCTGCGGCCGATCGTGGATGCGCTGGACGCGGTCGTGCATCCGGAGCCGCGCATCCATGAATACGGCGACGACGGAAACCTGCACAAGCTCATCAATCTCGAATTCGGCGACGTCGAGGCGGGATTCGCGCAGGCCGATTTGGTACGCGAGGACCTGCTCTTCTTCGAAGGCAACACCCACTTGCCGATGGAGCAGCACGCCGCGGTCGCCGACTGGTCTCCCCTCCCGGACGGGAAGATCACGTTGTGGAGCTCCACGCAGACCCCGCACTACGTGCACCGCGCGCTCGCCAAGGTCCTCGAGCTTCCGGCGGCGAAGATCCGCGTGATCGCGACGCCCAACGGGGGCGCGTTTGGCGGGAAGAGCGACCCGTTCGGCCACGAGATCGCCGTCGCGAAGCTCGCCATGGTCACGGGCCGACCGGTGAAGATCACGTTGACCCGCGAGGAGGTGTTCTACTGCCACCGCGGGCGCCACCCCACGCTGATGTGGGTGAGGACCGGCGTGAAGAAGGACGGTGCGATCACGGCGATGCACTTCAAGTCGCTGCTCGACGGCGGCGGCTACGGATCCTACGGAGTCGCGAGCACCTACTACACGGGCGCCCTGCAGACGGTGACCTATCACGTCCCACGGTACAAGTTTCAGGGCGCACGAGCGTTCACGAACAAGCCTCCGTGCGGGCCGAAGCGAGGGCACGGAACGCCCCAGCCACGTTTCGCGCTCGAGGTGCACATCGACAAGCTCGCCGAACAGCTCGCCATGGACCCGGCCGAGCTCCGGCTCAGGCATCTCGTTCCCCCGAACTCGCTCACCGCCAACTGGCTGCGCATCGGCTCGATGGGGCTCGGGCGTTGCATACGCAAAGTCGTCGAGGGCTCCGGATGGAAGCAGAAGGTCGGCAAGCTTCCCTACGGGAAAGGGGTCGGTCTCGCCTGCTCGTCGTACATCACGGGCGCGGGACTCGCGATCTATTGGAATCCCATGCCGCACTCGGGCGTGCAGCTCAAGTGCGACCGCGGCGGCGGCGTCACGGTGTTCTGCGGCTCCACCGAGATCGGCCAAGGCTCGGATTCGATCCTCGCCGTGCTGGTCGCCGAAGTGCTCGGGCTCGATCCGTTCGACATCGCGGTCGTGACGGGCGATACCGACCTCACCCCCGTGGACCTCGGCAGCTATTCGAGCCGCGTGACGCTCATGACCGGAAACGCGGCGATCCAGGCTGCCGAGCGGGCGCGGGAGGTCATCGCGCGGCATGCCGCGCGGAAACTGGAGATCCCGATGGAGGGTGTGGCGTTCGCCGAGGGCCGTGTGTTCGACGTCGCCGACCCCGGACGCGGGCTCACGTTCGCCGATGCGGTGCAGCTCGCCGAGGCGGCCGAAGGAACGATCGGCACGGTCGGCTCATACACGCCGCCCGCGAGTCCCGGGAAATACCGCGGCGCCGGCGTGGGGCCGTCACCCGCGTACTCGTACAGTGCCTGCGTGGCCGAGGTGGACGTGGACCCCGCGAGCGGTATCGTGCGTGTGCCGCGCGTCTGGATCGCGCACGACGTGGGACGCTCGATCAACGCCGCGACGGTCATGGGCCAGATCGAGGGCTCCGTCTACATGGGCCTCGGTGAGGCGCTGATGGAGGAGATGACCTACCGCGGGAATCGCAACGTCGTGCACAAGATCCCCAGTCTGCTCGAGTACAAGAGCCCCACCACATTGGAGATGTGCGACATCGCGACCTATGTGATCGAGGACCCCGATCCGAACGGCCCGTTCGGCGCGAAGGAATGTGGCCAGGGACCCCTGCTCCCCGTGCCGCCCGCCGTCGCCAACGCCGTGTACCAGGCTGTCGGCGTGCGGATCGATGAAGTGCCGATCACGCCCGAGAAGGTGCTCAAGGCACTGCGCCGCAAGGCAAAGGGCGAAGAGGGTCGCTACGGGCCAACCGCCTTCCCGGATATTGCGTGGCCGGAACCGACGCGCGTGCCGCCACCCTGGGAGGGGGGGGACGGAACCGCGGTAGGAGGCGGTAAGAGGCGGAAGGAGGCGGTAGCCACCCCCAGGCCGTAGTCTCGCCTGTGCAGCATCTCGCCGGGCCGGCGTCTCTTCTGGGTAACCTGCACCCCGGGGGGACCCATGCTCGTTCAGCGCGTTCACCTGTTCGTCTTGTTTGCGACGCTCGCCGCGCCGCAGCCTCTCGCTCGTCCGGAGACCGGCCGCATCGAGGGGCACGTCCGCGACGGCGCCGGCATCCCCATTGCCAAGGCTCAGGTGTCGGTCGTCGGGACGTCGTTTCATGCGGTGACGAACGACAGCGGCCACTACGCCATCGCCAACGTCCCCGTCGGGGCGTTCACGGTCAGAGCCCAGTCCATCGGATACATGCCGGCAGAGGCGCGCAACGTTCGCGTCGTCGCGAATCGGACGGTCACGGTGGACCTCCAGCTGCGCGCGTCGGTCGTGGCGCTCGAAACCGTCGTCGTGGACGCGGCGAAACAGGCCGCGCCGGGCCTCTTCGGGCGTGCTCGGCCCGCCTACGCGGGGCAAGCCATCGAGCCCTGGCGCGTGCAGCGCCAGCCCGGGAATCGCGAGCAGTACGACAAGATCGACGACAATCCGTTCCTCGCGGTCTCGGCCCATGCGTTCTCGACGTTTTCCGTCGATGTGGACCGGGCGTCCTCGAACATGCGGCGGTTCCTCATGCAAGGGCAGCTGCCTCCGAAGGATGCGGTCCTCATCGAAGAGCTGGTGAACTACTTCCCCTACGAGTACGCGGAGCCCGAGGGCGACGCCCCCGTGGCGATCAACACCGAGATGGCTCCCGCGCCGTGGAAGCCGGCCCACCGCCTCGTACGCATCGGGCTGCAGGCGAAGCGCAGCCACACCGAGGGCCTGCCGTCGAGCAACTTTGTGTTCCTGATCGACGTGTCCGGCTCGATGATGCCGGCGAACAAGCTCCCCCTCCTGCGTGCGGCGTTCCGGCTGCTGGTGAGCGAGCTGCGCGCACGGGACCGGGTGGCGATCGTCGTCTACGCCGGGTCGGCGGGGCTCGTCCTCCCCTCTACGCCTGGCGATCAAAAGACCAAGATCCTCGACGCCATCGAGCGGCTCGAGGCCGGCGGCAGCACCGCCGGCGGTGCCGGTATCCGGCGGGCCTACGACGAGGCTGTCGCCAACTTCGTGCGTGGCGGCAACAACCGCGTGATCCTCGCCACCGACGGCGACTTCAATGTGGGCGTGTCGAGCGACGCCGAGATGGTGCGGTTGATCGAGGAAAAGCGACAGACCGGAGTGTTCCTCACCGTGCTGGGGGTCGGTGAGGGCAACCTCCAAGCCGCGAAGATGGAGAAGCTCGCCGATCACGGGAACGGGAATTACGCGTACATCGACAGCATTCTCGAGGCACGCAAGGTGCTCGTCCACGAGCTGGGCGGCACGCTCTACACCGTCGCTAAGGACGTGAAGATCCAGGTCGAATTCAACCCGGCCCGTGTGCGCGCGTACCGCCTGATCGGCTACGAGAACCGGCTGCTCGCCGACGAAGACTTCACCGACGACAAGAAGGACGCCGGCGAGATCGGATCGGGTCACTCGGTCACCGCGCTGTACGAAGTCGTTCCCGTGGGCGTCAACAGCGACGTCGTCGTGCGGGTTCCGGACTCACTGCGTTACCAGACGGCGAGGGTCCAGGAGAACGCCGCCGCGGGCCCTGAGTTGTTGTTCGTCAAGGTCCGCTACAAGCAGCCCGATGGCGACCGCAGTCGGCTGCTCACGCACGCCGTGCTCGACCGGTCACCCGGCTCCCCGTCCGTCGACTTCAGGTTCCAGATCGCTGTGGCCGAGTTCGGTCTGTTGCTGCGCGAGTCCGAGCACCGCGGCACGGCGGACATCGGCCGCGTGATCGCGGCCGCACGAGGAGCCCTCGGCGCCGACCCCGACGGTTACCGAGCCGAGTTCGTCCGGCTGGCCCAGGCGACGCAGACACTCGGTCTGGCTCGCGGCGACGCGTCGCATTAAGGTTCCGGCGATGCTACGTCTGCCAGCGTTCACCTATCTCCAGCCGAACACGCTGGCCGAGGCCCTGCGGATGAAGGACGAGGCCGGGCCCGACGGCATGTACGTCGCCGGTGGGACGGACCTGTACCCGAACATGAAACGGCGCCACCAAGAGCCGCGGGTCGTGATCTCGCTGATGGGGATCGCGGAGCTGCGGGCGGTCGGGCGGACCGGCGGTCGGGCGGACGGTGGGGTCGTTCTCGGATCCTGCATCACGCTGACCGACCTGACCGCCTGTCCGCCCGTCCGCCAGACCGCCCGGGTGGTGGGGGAGGCGGCGGCGCTTGTCTCCACGCCGCTGCTCCGCAACATGGGCACGCTGGGCGGGAACCTCTGCCTCGACACGCGCTGCAACTATTACAACCAGACCTACGAATGGCGTAAGGCGATCGACTTCTGCATGAAGAAGGACGGCCACATCTGCTGGGTCGCGCCGTCGTCCCCCCGCTGCTGGGCGGTGAGCTCCTCGGACGTGGCTCCGGTAATGGCCGCGATCGGCGCGGAGCTGGTGCTGGTGGGGCCGCACGGGGAGCGCGTTGTGTCGGCGGCGCGGCTCTATAACAACGACGGCATCGACTATCTCACCAAGCACCCCGACGAGATCCTCGCCGAGGTGCGCCTGCCCGCGCCGGACGGCTGGGACGCCGTGTACCACAAGCTGCGCCGCCGCGGGTCGTTTGATTTCCCGGTGCTGGGCGTGGCCGCGTGGGTGCGGTGGGGGGGGGACGGCCGCACGATCGCCGACGCGCACGTCGTGCTGGGCGGCGTAGCGAGCTGGCCGCAGGAGGTCGCGGAGGCAGGCACCGCGCTCGTGGGCAGCGACCTGTCGGACGAGGCGATCGCCGCCGCCGCCGAGGCGGCGTACCGTCCCGCGAAGCCGCTGGACAACACCGACTTCGATCTGTCGTGGCGCAAGCAGATGACGCGGGTGTACGTCAAGCGTGCGTTTGAGGAGCTACGGCACCGGCGGCGGTCTACGTAAGCTCACTCTGAGGAGGTCTAGTGAAATGCTCCACCCATGCCGCATTGCTGGTGGCGGTTGCGTTCTTCGCGCTGCTCTCTTGCGCCACGCCGCGGAGCATGGATGTCGCCGCGCTTCGGACGGCGATTGAAGCCGGGAATGCAACGTGGATGGAGGCGTTCAACCGAGGCGACGCCGCTGGAGCGGCGCCATCCAGACGGGCTTGAAGGACGTGAGCTTGATCACTCTGGATGTTGGAGGAAGCGGGGAGACGGCCTACGAGATCGGCAAATACACTCTTAAGATCCAACCGGCCGCTCAACAAAGCATGACGGACTCCGGCAAGTATGTTGTCGTATGGAAACGGCAAAATGATGGCACGTGGAAGCTGCACGCCGACATTTGGAACAGCAGTATGCCAGCGCCCAAGCAGTGATCAGCACCGGGATGAGGCGACCGCCGAGGACAGCCGTGCTGACTGCGCTGACTGTCGTGGTGTGTGCCGAAGAGGGTTCGGCGTTCGCCCAGTCGTCTCATCGGCACTGCGGACCTTTAGTTTCTGAGAGTGTCATGCGGGGGGCACTCTTTCGCCTTGATCGCCGGGCCCGCCGCACACGCAATCGAGGCAACCGTGGGTCGCGCAGGTGCCGCAACTCCGGGTGAGCTGCCGCCGCAAGGCCTCGCGGGCGCGATGCAGACGCACGGCAGCGTTGTTTCGGGTGATGCCCGCTTCCGTCGCAAACGCGACCACGCTCTCGCCGTCGAGGTCAACACGACGGATCGCCGTGGCATACGCCGGCTTCAGTGTGTCGATCAACGCCGTGACACAGGCGCACACCTCGTCCTCAAACGACTCGTCCGGACCCGGCTCGACGCGGTCCATCGCGCCCGCCGCCTGCGCCAGCGCGCGATCTTCGGCACCCCGGCGCCGATAGTGATCTACCACGGCGTTCCGCAGCAGGCGGTAGAACCACGCGACGACCGACTCGCCGTCGCGCACCGTTGCGGCGCGGTCCAGCCCGCGCACGAACGCGTCCTGGAGGATGTCCTCGGCGATCTCGCGCGAGCCGACGCGCCGCTCGAGGAAGGCGAGAAAGCGGCGGTGGTTGTGCACCAGCGCTTCCAGCACGCCGGGAGCCGCCAGCTCCCGCTCGGCGACCTCGGGCGGCGCAGCGGTCACTCGGTGCAGTCGCAGGCGTCGCCGCAGGCGCACGCCTCACCACACACGCACGTGTCGGAAGGACAGCGGCAGTCGTTCATATCGAGCTCCTCCGTGAACAGGTAGGTGTCGGAATGCCTTCACCCCCTGCTGACGGACGACCGGCCCAGCGTATTACACCCCGCCGGGCGTCAGGCGACCAGCGCCTCGATCTCCTCGCGCATCTTCTCCAGCCGCTCGGCGATCTGCTTGCGCGTCGCTTCGTCCCGCGAGCGCCAGCCCGCGCGATACACGGCCTTCACCAGGCGGCCCACGGCGCGGTTCATGTCGGCCATCGCTCCACCGAGCACGCGCTCCACGCTGTCGTGCACCCGCTCGAAGATGTCGTCCACGACGTCCCTGTGCTCGTCCAGAAACGTCCGGCCGGCCTCGGTGATCTCGTAGATCTTCTTCCCACCCACCTCGCGGGAGGTGACCAGCCCCTCGTCCTCGAGCCACTGCAGCGTCGGGTAGACGGTGCCGGGCGAGGGCGAATAGCAGCCGCGCAGCTGGTCCTCGAGCTCCTTCATCACCTCATAGCCATGGCGCGGCTTGTCCTTGAGGAGCTTCAGGATCACGTACTTCATGTCGCCCGATTCGAACCACTGCCGGCGGCGGCGACGCGGGCCGGCCCAGAAGGAGCCGCGGGGTCCGAAGCCAAACGCAAACGATTCCCATCCGAATTGGCGTGACATCTCTGCTCCAGTTACGATGTAACGACAAGATAGTATTTCACGATATATCGTGTCAACGTACCGTAAGCATGCTCACAGCCCCCCCGGTTGCAACAAGGTCAAGTTCTAGGGACGCACAAATTTGTGTGGCTGGGCCGCTCCCGTAGATTTACTGCCCACGCCCGCCTCCGTCCTCGATGGACCTCTAGCGCCCTTGGAAGGAGACATGATGTCCGTGCAGGTGACCCCCCACCCGAGATGGGTGGCCGACCTGGATGCGGTCTTGGATCCGAGCCGCGAGGCGATCCTCGACACTCCCGTGATCGTGCATGCGTCAGAGAACCAGCTGATCGACGGCCGGATCCAGGATTTTCTCGTGGCCTTCTACCCTATCATCCGGGACTTTCCGCGGTGGCTCCAGGTGCTGCTCGACCGCTCGCCCGACGACGGCAAGGCATTCTTCCGAGACAACATCCGTGTAGAGAAGCGGCACGACGCGATGTGGCGCGCCATGGGAGACGGCTTCAGCGTCCCGAGGGAGCGATTCCAGGTACCCGAACCGATGATCCCCCAGGTCGCGGCGTTCCACGGGTATCTGACCGAGATGTGCCGCATCGCGCAGTTCGGCGCGGCGGTCTCCGCGACCAACTACGCCGTCGAAGGTGTAGCGCAGAAGATCTCGGAGAAGGCGCTGCGGGGGTTGGCCAAGAACGAGAAAATCGGGCCGCGGGGCCGCTGGTGGCTCGAGGAGCACGCGAAGTACGACGATGAGCACCCGATCCACGCGCTCGAGATCATCAAGAACTGTGTCAAGCGCGGCGAGACGCCGGACTCGGTCACCGAGGCGGCGCTGCAGAGCCTCGAGCTGATGAAGGACGCAATGGTCGCTTCCTACGACTCATGAGTAAGAATCGGCGCGCTTCGCCCGTGCGGGGGATGCGTGCCCCCGCCGCCGCGCCCAAGGCTCTTGCGAAGCGCCCGGCGCTGGACCCGGTGCGGGTGGCCGCCGAGATCGTCGCGGCACTCGCGGACGCGGTGATCGTGACCGGCCTCGATCGCCGGGTCCTCACCGCCAACCGGGCGTCGGCCGAGCTGTTCGGTCGACCGCTCGACGACCTCCCCGGCACACCGATCGACGACATGGTCGCCTTGGCCGAGCGTGCGCACGTGGCCGAGCGGGAGCACCGCGCGTTCGAGGGGGAGAAGCAGCACTACGAGACGAAGGTCGTGCGCGCGAACGGGGAGGAGCGCGTGGTGGCAGTGTCCACCACTCCCCTGGTGCTCGAGGGCGAGCTGCTCGGCACCGTGGCCACCCTGCGCGACATCACCGAGCAGAAGCGGGCGCAGGAGACCCTGGCGCGGTCCGAGGCCCGCTACCGCAACCTGTTCGAGTCGGCGTCCGACGCGATCGTGACACTCGACGCCAACGGGCGGTTCACCACCTTCAACCACGCCGCCGAGATCATTTCGGGCTACCGCCGCGAGGAGCTCGTGGGCCAGTGGTTCGCTCCGATGCTGCCGGACGACGAGCTCCCCAAGGCCCTGGCGCACTTCCAGAAGGCGCTCGCCGGGGAGACGGGGCTGTTCGAGACGACGTTCTACCGCAAGGACGGCGATGTCCGGACGATCCAGGTCACGTACTCGACGCCGCAGCGCGACGAGGAGGTGTTGTGCGTCATCCGCGACGTCACCGACCAGAAGATGCTGCAGGAGCAGCTGATCCAGTCGGAGAAGATGTCGGCGATCGGCCAGCTAGTCTCGGGCGTGGCGCACGAGCTCAACAACCCGCTCGCGGGCATCTCAGCATTCGCCCAGCTGTTGCTCAGCGAGAAGCGCTTTCCGCCCGACCAGCGGACGGCGGCCGAGATGATCTACGCCGAGGCGCGCCGCGCGTCGCGCATCGTGCAAAACCTCCTGACGTTCGCGCGCCAACACAAGCCGGAACGCACGCCCACCCAGGTGAACCAGGTGCTGGACGACACGCTCGAGCTGCGCGGCTACGAGCTCCGGGTGCGCGGCATCGACGTGCAGCGCGACTACGACGAGCAGGTCCCCGACACCATGGCGGACGCGCACCAGCTGCAGCAGGTGTTCCTGAATCTGATCACGAACGCCGAGCAGGCGATGGACCGCTCCGTGCGCGACAAGCAGCGGCTCATCGTCCGCACGCGTCGCTCGGGCGACGTGGTCCGCATCGAGGTCGAGGACACGGGCCCTGGCATTCCCCCGAACCTGGTGGAGCGCATCTTCAACCCGTTCTTCACGACCAAACCCACGGGCTCGGGCACCGGGCTGGGACTCTCGATCTCGCTCGGCATCGTGCGGGAGCACGAGGGGCGGATCTGGGCGGAGAACGCCGCGCAAGGCGGCGCACGCTTCGTCATCGAGCTCCCGATCGTGACCTCGCGTACGACCGGCGAGTACCCCGCCGCGCCGCTGGTCGTGCCCATCACCGATCGGCTGCACGTCCTGGTGGTGGACGACGAGGCTTCCGTGCGGGTCGCGTTGCAGCGGTACCTCTCGAGCCGCGGCCACGAGGTCGAAACGACGGCCAGCGGCAAGGAAGCCCTCGCCCGGATGCGCGAGGACGCCTTTGACGCGGTGATCATCGACATGCGCATGCCCGACCTCTCAGGGGAACAGCTGTTTCAGGAGCTCAGGGCCCGCGACCCCTCCTATGCCGAGCGGGTGATCTTCACCACCGGTCAGCTGGTGGACGACAGTGTGCGCAGCTTCCTGTCCTCCACCGGCAGGCCCTGCGTGCCGAAGCCGTTCGAGTTCACCGCGTTCGATCAGGTGCTGCCCGCGCGGCGTGCGTCCTAATTATCGCACGGCCCCGGCCGTAGCGCGGCCTCCGTCGCCGCCCGGCATCTGTCAGCGCGTCTCCAGCTGTCGTAGATTCTCCCGCCTTAACACAACCCCATTCCGCGTATGCGATCGAGACTCCTGCTGGTCGTGCTCCTCGTCTGCCCTTCGGCCTCGAGCGCGCAGTCGAGTCCGCCATTCGACTTCTACGATCGAGGGCCGTACCGCCCGGCGGTGCCCCGTCGCGACGCGGTGCTGCAGCGCTACCTCGATACGCTGGCGGCAACGGCTTCGGACCGCGTGCGCGTCGAACGCTGGGGCGAGACGCCGGAGACCCGGCACGGAGCCACCGGTCCGGTCGCCCACCGCGCCGTCGCGCGACAAGCCGGAGGGGATCCCCGGATCCATTTTCGGGCCACGCTTGATCGGACGCACTGGCTGACGCTCGGGTACGAGACGGACCGGCTCCCGGTCTACGTCGAGGGCGCGACTTTCTGGAAGCCGTCCAAGGGCGGGGCGAACCCCGTCGCGTTCGTCGGCGACTCGCTCACCCTATCGGGGTTCGCGTGGCCCGACAACACGGAGCGGCTGCTCAAAGGAACGGCGTGGGCGGTGGTGGAGAACCAGGGGAGTTGGGCTAGACGCGCTGACCGTGCGCGCCGCTGTGCACGCGGCGGCGGAACTCCATCCGCTCCTCGCGCTCCGGTGCGCGCTGCCGCCGCAAGCGGCGCTCCTCTCGCTCCGGCACGTTCCACGCGATGGTCGTACGCTTCTGCTTCCGCAGGATGTCGATCGTTACCGACTCGCCCGTTTCGTACGAGCGCAGGATCCGCATCGCGTGCGAGGGCGATGTCGGCTTGCGACCGCCGATGGAGAGGATCACGTCGCCGGCCTTCAGCGCCAGCCCTGAGTCCGCCGGCGCCTTCACTACGAGCACCCCCTCCTTGGTACCGAAGTACTCGCCCAGGTCGGGGTTGAGGGTGACGAGGTCGAGATCGCACCAGCTGTCGCCGAAGCAGAAGCCGATCCGCGGCTCGATCAGTTCGTGCTCGATGTGCGGCAAGGCCTCGGGCATCCGCGGCATCGCGAAGCTGAACGCGCCACCGAGATCCTCGGCCACGAGCGTCACGTGCTTGGTGTCGCCGCTCACGCCGCCCCTGCGGTACTCGAGCCGCACCGTGTCGCCCGGCTCGAGCCGGTGCGCGAGCTCCACCAGCTTGGTGCCGGGGCCGGACTCGTCTTCGTCACCCGGCTTGACGCCCGCGAGCGACGTGCCATTGAACGTCGTGATGATGTCGCCCGCCTTGAGCCCTGCCTTGGCCGCCGGACCACCGGGCGTCACCCCTTCGATCTTGGCCCCGATCTTGTCCGTCTCGGGGTCGCGATCGGTCTTGACGACTACGCCGATCCGGCCGCGGTTGTCGTTCAGCGTGTAGGCCCACGCCCGCGCCTCCCGGGGCTCCCGCGGCGGACGCGGGGTCCGCTGCGCACTGAGGGTCGCCGGCCATGCGGCGAGCACCACCGCCGCGATCGTGATCCACGTCCGCTGCATCACAGCAAGCTCCTCCGGGGCATCACAGCCCCACGTAACTGGCGCGGGTGACGCGAACGCTCATCAGCTGCTGCATCAGGTCCACCCGCTGTTGCCAGAGTTTCACGAGTTGGGCGGCGTGCGCCTGGGCCGCCATCGCGCCCAGCTGTGCCAGCTCGCCGTCGATCACAGCAATCCGATCCTCCAGAACGGCCGCGAGCGCCGCCGACCGGCCGCTCATGACCCGGCTATCGGGGTCGTAGCGCTGGAGCTCTGCTTCGAGCGTCGCCGACTGCTGCTTGACCTGCGCGAGCTCGGCGGCGTCCACGCTACCGGACCAGAATGGCCGGAACACGAGCAACGCGGCGACGCCGGCGGCCGCGGCGATGCTCCACGCACCCCAGCGGCGCCGCCGGCGCTGCTGTTGGGCGCGAATCGCCCCGCGCACGGCAGGCCAGCGATCGCGGGCCGGCCGGCGCACCGGCAGGGCCTTGAGCTGCGCGATGCGCTGGTACAGCGCCTCGAGCTCCGCCCGGCACGCCGGGCACGTCTCGGCATGCCGCTTCGCCCACACGGACCCTTCGTTAGCCTGCAGCGCCAGCAGATCGTCCATCGTGCAGTGCATCATGGTACTGCCCCTTCGTGGTCCAGCATCCTTCGCAGCCGCGTGTGCGCGCGCGCCAACTGCGATTTCGAAAAGCTCACCGTCTTACCCATCAGTTCCGCAATCTCCTCATGGGTGTAACCCTCGACATCGTGCAACCACACCACCGCCCGCGCAGTCTCACTCAGCTGCTCGAATGCGCGCTCCAGGTCGATACGTGCGGGCACTGCGCCGCCCAATCGGGAGTCACCAGCCGCCTCCTCGTGGAGCTCCTCGGTTGCCCGCACCTGGTTGCGGCGGATCCGCATCAGCGCCTTCGAGGCGGCGATGCGCCGGACCCAGCCCCACAGGTGCCCCTCCCCCCGGTACTGCTTGATGCTGCGCACAACTTCGAGGAACGTCTCCTGGAGCACATCCTCGGCGTCTTCGGGATTCCGGAGGATGCGGAGCGCGAGGTTGTGCACCGGCGTCTCGAACGCGCGGTACAGGGCCTCCAGCGCTTCCAGGTCACCCGAGCGGGCGCGCGCGACCACGACGTCGGGAACGGCGAGCGAGATGGTCATCTCCTGCAAGTTATGATGCGCGTGGGGACGTGCAGGGTCGCACGACGAACTGCGTGGTACGTGGTACGTGGTTCCGGTCGTCGAGGCGTCGCGCTTCACCGTCGCCAACCACACACCACTCCACGCCGTTAAGTACTTGCCACCTTTTGGGTTGCCGCGTCGAGCGGTATCTTTCACGCCCATGACAACTGTCGACAACACCACCCTCCGCTCGTGGCTGCACCACTGGCAGGATGAATTCGACGCCGCCTACCTGTACCTGGTCCTGGCGGGCCAGGAACCCGACCCGAAGAAGAAAGACATCTACGTCAAGCTCGCGGGTGTGGAGGAGCGCCACACGCAGATGTGGGAGAAGCTCCTCGCCGAGCACGGGCACCCCGTGACGCGGCGGCCGCGGCCCTCCCTGAACGCGCGTCTGCGGGCGTGGGTCGGGCGCCGGTTCGGACCCCGTTACCTGTTGCCGCTGTTGCTGCGGGAGGAAGGGCAGGAGGTCAAGGGTTATATGGACCTCCACAAGCAGTCCCGCCTCGACGACGCGCGCGAAGTGTCGCTGCAGCTGGCCAAGGAATCCGCGGCGCACGCCGAGACGCTGGCGGACCTCGCCGGCCGGGGAAGCGAGCCCTGGCACAAGACCGGGTCCGGGGGCTTTCTCCGCAACGTCGTGTACGGGTTCAACGACGGCCTTACGGCGAACTTCGGGCTCGTAGCGGGAGTGCTCGGCGCCGAAGTGACACCGCAGATCGTGATGGTGTCGGGATTCGCCGGGATGATTGCCGACGCGCTCTCGATGGGCGCTTCGGGGTATCTCGCGGCGAAGAGCGAGCAGGAGGTGTACGCCCACGAGATCGCGATGGAGCAGGAAGAGATCCGCCTGATGCCCGAGATAGAGCAGGACGAGCTCGCGCTGGTCTACCAAGCGAAGGGGATCGAGCCGGGGATGGCGCGCCAGCTGGCGGCAGAGGTGATGCGTGACCCGCAGCGGGCCCTGGGCGAGCAGGTGCGCGAGGAGCTGAAGATCGGCGAAGCGCACGCCACGCCGTTCAAGGAAGGGTGGGTGACCGGGACCGCCACGGCTGTCGGGGCGCTCATCCCTGTGGCCCCGTTCTTCGTGCTCAGCGGACCAGCAGCCGCCTGGATGTCCTTCACGATCGCCATGCTGTCGCACTTCGCGGTCGGCGCGGCGCGCAGCTTTTTCACCGGCCGGGGCGTGATTCGCAGCGGGATCGACATGTTCGTCGTGGGACTCGGGGTGGCCGTCGTGGGGTACGTCGTCGGCGACCGGCTGCTGAAGATCCTCTAAACACGGGAGCAGGGAGCGGTACCCTGCGGTACATCGGGAGGGTACCGCTCCCCGCTCCCGCTCCCGTCACCTACACCACGAGGTTCAGCAACCGGTCCTGCACATAGACCGTCTTCCGGACCGGCTGGCCGTCCACGAACTTCCTCACCGATTCGTCCTTCAGGGCCAACGCGACGACCTGAGCCTCGGTGGCCCCGCGCGACACCGTGAGCCGCCCGCGCACCTTGCCGTTCACCTGCACCACGATCTCCACGTCTCCCGCCGCGGCCAGCCGCTCGTCGTAGCTCGGCCACGGCGCGTGGAAGATCGAGCGATCGTGGCCGAGCGCCTCCCACAGCTCCTCGCTCAAGTGCGGCGCGTACGGCGCGAGCAAGACGAGCAAGGGCTCGACGGCCTGCCTGCCTCCTGCTCCCTGCTCCCGCACCAGGTTCACGTACTCCATCATCGCCGCAATCGCGGTGTTGTAGTCGAGGCTCTCCGTGTCCGCCGTGACTTTGCGGATGGTCTGGTGGAGCTTCCGCTCGACGGTGGCGGGGAGCGCCGGGCTCGCGGCCGGGGTCAGCGTCGCCTCGTGCGCGAGTTGCCATACCTTGTCGAGGAAGCGCCGGATCCCCGTGATGCCTTCCTCCCGGAAGTCGCCGCCTTCGTGGAAGGGGCCGAGGAACATCAGGTACATCCGGAACGTATCCGCGCCCCATTTCTGAATGTAGGCGTCGGGGATCACCACATTGCCGCGCGACTTCGACATCTTGGCGCCGTCCTTGATGATCAACCCGTGCGCCCGGAACTTGGGGAACGGCTCTTCGAAATGCACGTGGCCGAGCTCCTGCAGCGCCATCGTCACGAACCGGGAATACAGGAGATGGAGCACGGCGTGCTCGTTGCCGCCGATGTATGACGTCACGGGGAGCCAAGTCTTCGTGCGTTTCGTGTCCCAGGGACGGTCGTCGAACTCGGTGGACGGATACCGCAGGAAGTACCACGCCGAGTCGAGAAACGTGTCGGAAACGTCCGTCTCGCGCCGCCCCCGTGCTCCGCACTGAGGGCACTTCACGAAGTACCACTCCTGGTGACGGGCGAGGGGGCTCACGCCCGAGGCGTCCGGGCGGAAGTCCTCGATGAGCGGGAGCACGACCGGGAGGTCGCGCTCCGGAACGCCGACGGGCCCGCAGCGGTCGCAGTAAATGATCGGGATCGGCGGCCCCCAGTAGCGCTGGCGCGAGATGCACCAGTCGTGCAGCCGATACTGCACCTGCGACGTGGCGAGCCCCCGCTCCCTGAGCCACGCCACGATCTTCTTCTGCGCCCCACGGCACGGCAGGCCGTCGAACTGCCCGGAGTTGACCATCACGCCGTCCTCGGTCACGCTGGGGGGCGGTTCGTCCGACTGCACCACGCGGCGGATCGAGAGCTGGAAAGCCGTCGCGAACTCGAAGTCGCGCTTGTCGTGCGCCGGCACGGCCATGATGGCACCCGTGCCGTATTCCATGAGCACGTAGTCGGCGATCCAGAGGGGTATCGCCTCGCCAGTCGCGGGGTTGCGGGCGTAGGAGCCGAGGAAGACGCCGGTCTTGGTCCTCTCGCCCACCCTGCGCGACACGATGTCCTTCGCCTGCACCTCGCGCCGGTAGGCATTGACCGCGGGGCGCCGCTCCTCGGCGGTGAGGGTATCGACGAGCGGATGCTCGGGGGCGAGCACCATGTAGGTCGCGCCGAACACCGTGTCGGGCCGGGTCGTGAACACGGTGATCCTCGCGCCGCTGGGCGTGTCGAACACGAGCTCCGCCCCCTCGCTCCGCCCGATCCAGTTGCGCTGCAGCATCCGCGTCGAGTCGGACCAGTCGAGCCGGTCGAGGTTCCTGAGCAGCCGCTCGGCGTACTTCGTGATCGCGAAAAACCACTGCTCGAGGAAGCGCTGCTCGACCCTCGTGTCCGGATGGCGCTCACAGTAGCCGTTGATCACCTGCTCGTTCGCGACGACGCTCATGTCCTTCGGGCACCAGTTGACCGCCGCCTGCTTCCGGAACGCGAGCCCCGCCTTGAAGAGTTGGAGGAAGATCCACTGCGTCCACTTGTAGTAGCGGGGATCGGTAGTCGAGAGCTCGTGCCGCCAGTCATACATGCCGCCGAAGCGCTTCAGCTGCCGGCGGAAAGTCTCGATGTTCTCGGGGATGAGCTTCGCCGGATGGGTGCCGACCGAGAGCGCGTAGTTCTCGGAGTGGATGCCGAACGCGTCGAACCCGATCGGCTCGAACACATCGTGACCCTGGAGCCGCTTGAAGCGGCCGTAGATGTCCGTGCCCGTGAACGCGAACATGTTCCCCACGTGCAATCCCTCAGCCGAGGGATATGGGAACATCATGAGGTTGTAGAACGGCCGCCGGGGATGGTCGAGATCGGGCTCGTTGACGCGATCCCGCGCCCAGCGCTCCTGCCATTTCTTCTCGATCGCCTGCGGGTCGTAATTCGGCGCTTGAGTCATAAGTGCCTGAAACTAAACAGACTTGCCCCGCTGTGAAACCCGCCATACCTTGCCTTCCAACCTGCCATGGCGAGCCAATCCCGGCGACTTCAGCGCACGTTCCTCATCACCGGGGCCGCTGCCGTGCTGGCGCTCGAGATCGGGCTGGCCGCGTTCGCGGGCGCGAGCGCTCGCTCGAGCCTCGAGCGCCTGGCAAACCTGCGGGGGCTGGAGGTGGGAAGCCGGGTGGCCGCCCTGGCGTCGAGCTACATGAACGAGCGGCGGCGGGAGGTGGATGCGCTCGCGAGCTCACCGGCCATCCTTGCGGCGACGCGGCAAGCGGCCCAGCAGGTCTCCCAGCGCCAGCTGAACCAGATCCCCGCCGCCACGCTGGAGCGTCTCTTCGCCGGGAGCCGACAGTTGGGCGGGGACCAGGATCTCCAGGCCTACCTGCGCGACTACACGCAGCGCTCCGACATTGCCAGGCTGTTCTTCACGGAGAGTCGTGGGTACACGGTGATCGCCGCGCCGCGTGCGGCCAGATTGGTGCACGCCGACGAAGGCGCCTGGCAGAGCGCGGTGCGTAGCGGCGGGTTCGAAGGCGAGCCGAGATACGACTCCGCCGCGGCCGCCGTGACCGTCGAGTACGCCGTGGCCGTGCGGGCGCCGCGCGTGGCCCAGCCGGTGGGCGCGCTCCACGCGACGCTGGCGCTCGACAGACTCGGCGCGCTGCTCGCCGTCACGGATCTGGGCGAGAGCGCCTACCTGCAGGTCGTCGACGCCCAGGGCCGGCTGGTCGTGACGCCGGACGCCTCGCAGCTGCTGCAACCCCTGCCCGAGGGCGCCGCCGTGCCCCGGGAGGACCGGCCGGTGACCGCCGTCGTGGCGACCGGGCGCGGCTCGGAGCTGGTCGTTTCCACGCCCGCGAACCGGGGGAAATGGTGGGTGCTGTTCCGGCAGCCCGCGAGCCTCGCCTACGCGGCGGCGGTGAGCACCGAGCGCGCGATCCGCATCGGCGCGGTGGTGGCGTTCCTCGTGACCGTGCTGGTTCTGTGGCGCCTCACCGGCTGGCTCGACCGGCGGGTGACGGGGCCCGTGAAGGCGGCGGGGGCGATCGCCAGCCGTGTGGCCGGGGGCGATCTCTCGGTCACGGTGGTCACGCACCGGGCCGAGTCGACCGAGGTGGGGGAGCTGCTCTCGGCGGTGCACTCCATGGTCGTGGCGCTGCGCCGGTTGGTGGGCGCGATCCGCACGGCCGCCGACGAGGCCGCCGCCATGGCGACCGAGATCTCCGCGTCGACCGAGGAGATGAGCGCGTCGACCGAGGAGATGACGGCCACCTGCCAGGACCTCACCAAGCGCGCGGCGGAACAGGCCCAGCTCGTGCGCGCCGCCGCCGACGACGCCGCCAAGATTCTGCAGATGGCGACCGTGCTCGCGGCCGGGGCGGAGGATTCGGTGCGCCGCAATACGGCCGTGGCCGACGTGGCGCGGAAGCACAAAGAAGTGCTCGACCAGAGCACGGCGCAGCTTGCGAAGCTGGCCGAGGAAGTCGAGCGCGGGTCGCGCGAGGCGGACGCACTCGCCAAGGCGGCGGCCGAGATCCAGAAATTCGTGTCGCAGACCAAGGCGATCGCGACCCAGACGAACATGCTGGCGTTGAACGCCGCGATCGAGGCCGCGCGGGCGGGCCCGCAGGGCCGTGGCTTCGCCGTGGTGGCCGACGAAGTGCGCAAGCTCGCCTCGGTGGCGGCCGCGGCCGCCGGGGACACCGCAGACACGGTGCGCGGAGTGCTAACGCGCGTCGAGGCGACGCGGGAGCGCTTGGCACAGCTGGCGCGGGGCGGCGCCGCAGCGCGCGAAGCGGCCCAGACGGCGGCTCAGGGGCTTGGCACCGTCGCCGCCGAGGCGCGGGCGAGCGATATCTGGAGCCGCGAGATCGCCAAGATGGCGGTCGAGATGAAGGCTCTGGTGGAAGAGATCAGCGCGCGGCTCGGCTCGGTGACGCAGGGGACGGAGAGCCTGCTCGCCTCCGCCGAAGAGATCGCCGCGTCCAGCGAGGAGCAAAGCGCCTCTACTCAGGAGATCGCGTCCTCGGCCAATCAGCTGGCCGAGGCCTCGGACCGGCTCACGAGCGCCGTGAAGTCGTTCCGGCTGCTGGCGGAGGACGCGCAACCGCCGGAGCGGCAGGCGGCGGATTAGGGCACGGCCGCGAACGCGGGATGTCCTGCGCAACGCTTTCTCACTCCAGACCATCTCACCGAAGGGAGGCGGGGCCTGTCGCGCGCCCGCTCAAACCGGAACCAATCGGCGCCAAACCCCGTAGAGAAGGCGAATCCCGTCCTACGCACCTGACCGGAGCCGTCCTAAGATGAAGCGCCGCACGATCATCATCCCCGCTGTCGTGGTCGCCGTCCTGGGCCTGGGCGCCATGGCTGCCACCGGGAGGCTCGGCGGCAAGAAGAAGGACGGGCCGAAGATGGTGGCGGTGGTCCGTGGGTCCCTGGTCGACAAGGCGATCGCCGTCGGCACCATCCAGCCCCGTGTCGAGGTCAGCGTCAAATCGATCCTTGCCGGCGTGGTTCGACAGCGGTTCGCGGAAGTCGGTGAGTTCGTCAAGCGGGGCCAGCCGCTGCTGGAGATCTCACCCAACCCCACCCCGCTGGAAATCGTGGAGCTCAGCCGCAACGTGGAGCTGCGCGAGATCGAGCTCAAGAATCTGGAGCGCGAGCTGGCCCGCCAGCAGGAGCTGCGCGACAGGAACCTGATTTCCCCCGCCGATCTCGAGACTGCTCAGCGGCGCGTGGACGAGTCGCGCACCCAGCTGTCGCTGGCGCAGGAGCGGCTCGCGTTACAGGAAGGCGGCAAGGTGATGACCGGCGGCAAACAGGTCGAGACCGTGGTCCGTGCACCCATCGACGGCTACATCCTCGAGGATTCCATCGAGATCGGCGATCCCGTGACGCCGCTCACCCCGTACCAGGGAGGCACGGTGCTGATGCGCATGGCGGCCATGCGGGATCTGATCTTCCGGGGAACCGTGGACGAGATCGACGTCGGCCGGCTCAAGGAGGGCATGCCGGTGACGATAAAGATCGGCGCGCTGCCCAACGCGAGCGTGAAGGGCCAGGTCGAGAAGATCTGGCTCAAGGCGCACAAGCAGGAGCAGGCGACGGTCTTCCCGATCGAGATTGTCCTGACCGAGGTGGAAGGTGCCGCGCTGCGCGCGGGCTATTCGGCCAACGCGGAGGTGATCATCGCTCGCCGCGATAGCGTGCTGTACATACCGGAACGGCTCATTACCCAGCGCAACGACTCGAGCTTCGTGACTGTCCGCAATGCCGTCGGCAAGGCTGAGGAGCGCAGCATCAAGACCGGTCTCTCCGACGCCATCAATGTCGAGGTGCTGGAGGGCTTGCAGGAGGGCGACTCGCTCGTGGCGCCGCCCCCGCGCGAGATCACCTGACGTGTGGCGCGAGTTCTTCGCGGACCTGCGGACGCAGAAGCTCCGCACCTCCCTCACCGTCCTCGGCATTGCGTGGGGCACGGTGGCGGTGGTGGTGCTGCTGGCGTTCGGGGTCGGCCTGGAGCGGCAGACCAGGAAGCGCTTTCACGGATTGGGCGACCGGATCGTCATCCTCTTCGGCGGACGGACCACGAAGCCGTTCGCCGGCTTCGGAGACGGCCGCCCGATCCGCCTGCGGCCGGATGACGTGCCGATCATCGCACGCGAGGTCACCGAGATCGAGCACATCAGCCCGGAGTTCATCACGCGGAACGCCCGCGTGCGGCGCGGCGTCAAGGCGGCGTCGCCCGCCGTCACCGGCATCCTCCCCGCGTACGGCCTCATGCGCAACATCATCGCCGAGGCGGGCGGCCGCTTCATCAACGAGCGCGATGTCGCCGAGCGGAGGCGGGTCGCTGTGCTGGGCGACGAGCTGGCCAAGCTGTTGTTCGGTGACGGGTTGCCGGTTGGGCAGCAGGTGTTCTTGGGCGACGCGCCCTTCACGATCGTGGGTGTGATGCGCCCCAAGCTGCAGAACTCGTCCTACCAGCAGCGGGACAAGGACCGGATCTTCATTCCCGCGACGACGCACTACGCACTGTTCGGCGACCGCTTCCTGAACAACATCGTCTACCGCGCAAAAACCTCGGAGCTCACCAAGCGGGCCGAGCAGCGGGTGTACGAGACGATGGGTCGCCGGTACAAGTTTGATCCGAAGGACAAGGACGCGCTGGCCTTCTGGGACACCAGCGAGTGGGAAACGCGGTTCGGCAAGATGTTCGTCGCCTTTCACATCTTCTTCGCCATCGTCGGGAGCTTCACCCTGCTCGTCGGTGGCATCGGGGTGGCGAACATCATGTACATCGTGGTGCGGGAACGGACGCGCGAGGTAGGCATCCGGCGCGCCGTGGGTGCCACGCGGTCCGACATCATGCGCCAGTTCTTCGCCGAGGCCCTGATGATCGTGTTGATGGGGGCGACGCTCGGTCTGCTGCTCTCGCTCGGGCTCGTGATCGCGCTGGGCGGGTTGCCGATCAAGGAGTTCGTCGGCGTCCCGACCATCTCCCCGACGGTGCTGGCCGCGACGCTTGCATTACTCGCGCTGGTGGCCTTTGCGGCAGGTCTGATGCCGGCGCGGCGCGCAGCGGCGCTCGATCCGGTGGAAGCGTTGAGAAGCTAGGCGGCCGGAAGACTTCGCCCATGTTCTTCATCCTCCTCCAGGAATTCATCGGCGACCTGAAAGCGCAGCGCACCCGTGCCTTCCTTACCTTCTTTGCGGTGACCTGGGGAACGCTCGCCGTCGTGCTGCTGCTAGCGTTCGGTGAAGGACTGAAGCGCACCATCCGCGAGGGCCTGCTGGGCGCGGGCGAACGCATCTTCATGGTTTACGGCGGTGAGACCAGCAAGTCCTTCGCCGGATTAGGACAGGGGAGGCGAATCCGGCTGGTGGCGGAGGATCTCGAGCTCATCATGAATGCGATCCCCGACGTCGACCGGGGGAGTATCTCGTACGGGCGGTGGGGCACCTCGTACCAGATGGGAAGGACCCGCACCAACGCGTTCCTGGAAGGCGTGGGTCCCGATCACGAGAGCATGCGCCACATGGAGGCGGCGCAGGACGGGCGGTTTATCAACGCCACAGACGTCGCGCAGAAGCGGCGCGTGCTGTTCCTCGGTAACGAGTTGGCAGAGCGGATCTTCGGCAAAGGCGTGGACCCAATCGGCAAGCGCGTCGTCATCGATGGCTTGCCCTTCACTGTGGTCGGGGTGCTGCAGAAGAAGTTCCAGGACTCGAGCAACAACGGACCGGACGCGAACCGCGGTGTCATCCCGTACTCGACGTTTCGCACCATCTATGGAAACCTGTTCGTGAACCACCTCATCGTGCAGCCGCGCGACGCATCGCTGGGGCCCTTCGTGAAGGCGGAGCTCTTCCGAGTACTGGGGCAGAAGTACCGCTTCGACCCCAAGGATGAGCGGGCCCTGGGCATGTGGGACTTCATCGAGAGCGAGAAGGAAAACCTCGCGGTTGGGCTCGGCATCCAGATCTTCATGGGGCTCGTAGGGGCCTTCACTCTGCTCATCGCCGGCGTCGGTGTCGCGAACATCATGTACGTCGTGGTGAAGGAACGGACGCAGGAGATCGGCGTCAAGCTCGCGCTCGGTGCCCGCCGGCGACACATCATGACGCAATTCCTGTTCGAGGCCATGACGATCGCCGTGTCCGGCGGGCTGGTGGGACTCGCGACGGCGGCGCTCATTGTGATCGGGGTCGACGCGATCCCATCGGAAGACAACCCGGCGATGCAGTACATCCTGAACCCGACACTTTCGTGGCCCATCGCCCTGATCTGCGTCAGCATCCTGATGGGCGTGGGGCTCATTGCCGGTATCCTGCCCGCGCGCCGCGCGGCGGCCGTGGATCCGGTGGAGTCGCTGCGGTACGAGTAGGCCGCCGACTACTCGCTCGCCCTCGTCACCGCTCCGAAGTCCACGTGCAGATCTGATGCCTCGACACGCTTCACGTGGTTGCCGACCGGGAGGTGCTCGTGCCACCACTCGGCAGCGAGCGCCTCGGTCCACGGCCGCCGCACCGGGCACCCGGCGAGGCGGGCAGCGAAGTCGTGCGCACTGGCGGGCCGGTCTCCGGGTCGCTTGGCAAGACAGGCCAGGATGAGCGCGTCGAGCTCCGGGGGCACCACAAGCTCCGTCCGGTGAGATGGCGGCACTGGTCGCGCTTCGAGGTGCTGCACCAGCATCTGCGCGGCGTTCGCAGCGTTGAACACGAATCCCCCTG
>DASUAL010000134.1:0-18045 GCA_035763805.1 Gemmatimonadales bacterium | reverse complement strand
GGCCGCGCGCGTAGCCGGTGGCAGCACGGCCCCGCGCACGGCGGGCGCGGCGAGCGGCCCGCCGGCGAGTGCCGTCCGGTCGTCCATGACGTGGAGCTCGTAACCATCCTCCGCGTATCTGCCGAACACGACGCGCCCGCTGCGCTGCGCCACCGAGAGCGCGGGGCTCAGGGCCGTGATGCCGCTGACACCGGTGTACAGATTGGTCAGCTGCGTGAACCTGCCGTCGCCGAGCGACAGGCGGTACACGTTGGTGATGCCGCCGCGGTCCGCCAGGAAATACAGGCTCCGCCCGTCGGGGCTCCACTGCGGATTGATGTGCTTGGCGTCGCCCCCCCCCAGCGCGGGCAGGGCCCGCACGCGGCCCGTCCCGGCGTCGGCGACGGCGAGTTGGTAGTTGCCGTAAGCGAGGGTCGCGAGCGAGGTGCCGAACCGGTCGGTAACGAACGCGATCTCGCCGCCCTGCGGTGACCAGGCGGGCTGAAGGTCGGCGAAGGCATCTTCGGTCAGGCGGCGCAGGCGGCCGAGCTCCAGGTCATAGACGAAGAGGTCGGTGAAGCCCGCCACCTGGGCGCTGAACGCGATAGCGCCGCCGTTCGGCGCCCACGTCGGATTGAAGATCTCGCCGAGCTCGGGGAACGGGATCTCGCGCTCGACGCGCCCCGTCGCCGCGTCGATGATCGTGAGCACCGGCTGCCCGCGCGCCACCGCGCCGAACGCGAACCGCCGGCCCGATGCATCCCAGGCGCCCGCCGAGTTGATGAACTGAAGGCTCTCGTAATGCGGATCGCGTGTTTGCGAGAAGAGCTTGCGGATCGTCTCGCCCGTCTCGGCGTCGGCCAGGTAGACGTCGATCGAGAACAGGCTCGCCTCGGACAGATACACCAGGTGGCGACCGTCGGGGCTGAGCGCGGGCGCGAGGTTCAGCCGCGTGTCCCCGGCCCCACCCACGAGGCGCCGCGCGGCCGTGACGGCGGAATCGGGAGCGCGGGCCGGGCGTTCCCCAGCCGCGGGGGCGGTGAGCCGCACGCCCGTCGCCAGGGCCACGGGCTCCGCCGCGCCGCGCAGCGCGCCGTGCCAGTCGGCGACCAGGCTGTCCGCCCCGCGCCCCGTCACCTGCCGCAGGGCGACCCGCACGTCGCCCGACTTCCCCGCGACGCGAAGCGCATTCCCCACGATGTCGTCGCCATACGTGCCGCCGAGGTACGCCCAGAACGCGTGGCCGTAGCGGTAGGGGAAATACTCGCGGCCCGCGAGGTCCGACAGGCTGGGCAGCTTGTTCCGGCGCACCGCGTCCCGCATCCACATGGCGGTGTGTGCATCCTCAGGTCCGAGCGACAGGTACTCCGCCATGCCCTCGACGAACCAGAGTGGGAGCCGGGTTACGCCCGGCACCACCCGGCTCCCGCCGCCCCCCTGTCCGGTGATGTCGTACTGGAACGCGTGCACCAGCTCGTGCCCCAGCACATGGTCGGTTTCAGGGAGCGACGCGCCGAGCGGCAGGATGATCCGGCGCTTGAGGCTCTCCGTCACACCCCCCGTCGCCTCGCTCGGCTGATCGGAGACGACGTTCGTCTGCTCGAAGTCCGGGTGGTCGGCGTAGAGGATGAGCGGCTGCTTGCCGCGCAGCTCATGCTTCAACAACGTCGACAACCGGGCATACCATCGCTCGGCCATCCGCGCCGCCTGCTCGGCGGCGTCCCGCTCCGCGGGATAAAAGTAGACCTTGAAGTGCTCGGTCGTGAGCACTTGGAACTCGAAGGTCTCGTACTGAACCTTGTTGCGGCCGAAGTACTGCGCCTCGACCGTCGGCGCAGCGAGCAGGACCGCGGCAGCCACCACGAGCAGCAATCGAACGGCGTGGGTCATGGGCGTTGACACCTCAGGGGCACCCTGCGACCGGTACGGGCGAAACGAAATACGTGCATTGGACGTCACGAAGGCGTCGGCGTTAGCGGACCTCCACTCGCTGGTCAAGAACCGTGCTCGGGCCGGGCCGTCATGATGTGCGACGGCTCGCCCCGGCTTCGCCCGTGCTGGTGGCCACCCTGTCTCCTGGAGCGTACACGTGTGTCTCATTCCTACGGACCTCGCCCGTGACGAACCGCTACGCGCGATCGACCGCCGCCGTATCGATGCCAGCCTCCTCGAGAGTCCCCGTGGGCCAGCGGTCATCACGCTGACTGTCTGTTGTCTGACGTCCATTCGTGTAGCTTCGGTGCTTCTCCCAGGAGACCCCCATGCGACGGGTGCGCTACTCGGTGGCCATGAGTCTCGACGGCTACATCGCCGGGCCGAAAGGCGAGTACGACTGGATCCCCATTGATCCGGACATCGACTTCGGAGCAATGTTCAAGGACTTCGACACGGTTCTGATGGGCCGGAAGTCCTACGACGCAGCGCGCAAGCAGGGGGGCGGCGGAATGCGGGGCATCAAGGCCTACGTGTTTTCGCGCACGCTCCGCCAGAAAGACTGCCCGGACGCGACCGTTTCCGATAACCCCAAGGACACCGTCACCGCCCTGAAGCAGCAGAAGGGAAAGGACATCTGGCTCTTCGGCGGCGGCGAGTTGTTCCGCAGCCTGCTCGACCCTGGATTGGTCGACGCGGTTGAGATCGGGCTCGTCCCGGTGCTGCTCGGTGGCGGGGTGCCGATGCTGGCGAACCCGGCCAAGCTCGCGAATCTCGAGCTCACGAAACACCGAATTTACGAGAAGACGGGGACGGTGCTGTTGAACTACGCAGTGAAATGACGCTCCAGCGTCGATTTTGGGGAGCCTCGTTCGTCAAAAAGATAGAACGCGGGTCGCCGGCGCGCGCCGACGGACCGACTATCCTTAAGGGTCCCATGACCGACGTCTCCGAGCCGCCAGCGCCTGCGGCGCATCCCGACAAGCCGCGCTACGACCGATCCATCGTCGAGGGGCCGCTGCGTCGCGCGGTGTGGAAGATCGCGTGGCCGACGATGCTCGCGAACATCATCGGCGGCCTTCAGGGCATCGTGGATCACGCGCTGGTCGGCAATTTCGTCGGGTACACGGCCAACGCGGCGATCGGGGTGAGCTACCAGATCTTCATCATCGTCATCGTGTTCATCGCGTCGCTGTTCACCGGGATGAGCGTGCTGGTCGCGCGCTTCGCGGGCGCCGGGGAGCCGGACAAGGTCGATCGTACGGTTTACCAGGCGTTCCTGACGGCGATCTTCCTCTCGCTCGGCATCATGGCGCCGGTCGGCTATTTCCTCTCCCCGTCTCTGCTCGACCTGGTGAACGCGACGCCCGCCGTGAAGGCGGAAGCGCTGCCCTTCTTGCGGATCCTGTTTCTCTTCTCGAGCGGCATGCTCGTCTTCTTTATGTTCAGCGGCGCGTTGCGCTCCGCCGGCGATGCCCGCACACCAATGACCCTCGGCATCGTGATGACGGTGCTGAACCTCGTGCTGAACGTGATCCTGATCCCCGGCCTCGGGCCGATCCCCGCGTTCGGCACCGCGGGCTCGGCGATCGGCACGTCGATCGCGTCCGGTCTGGTCGCCCTGTACGCCCTGTGGAAGCTCTGGCACGGAGGCTGGGTGGTGTCGTTCCCTCGCGGCCGCGGCCTCGGCCCGGACTGGACGATCATCAAGTCCCTGTTCCGGTTCGGTCTTCCGGCGGGGTTTCAAGGCATCGCTATGAACGTCGGCGGCGTGCTGCTGCTGGCGTTCATCGGTTCCCTGGCGCAGAGCGCGGAGGCCCAGGCGGCGTTCGCCGTGTCGTATTCGCAACTGTTCTCGCTGATCACCTGGACCTCGGTCGGGCTGATGGGCGCGGCCGCAGCCGTCGCGGGCCAGAACCTCGGGGCGGGCCGCCCGGAACGGGCCGACACGGCGGTGCACGTCGCCGCGCGCTTCGGATTGGCCGGAGCAGCGCTCATCGGCTTCTTCTTCCTGTTCTTCCCGCGCCAGGTGCTCGCCATCTTCGGGATGAACGAGCCCGCCGTCGTCGAGATCGGCGTGCTGCTGCTACGCGTGTTGAGCCTGTCGGGACTGCTCGTCACCGTCGCGCTGGCGTACACCGGCGGCCTCCAGGGCACTGGCGACACCAAGAGTCCGCTCTACATCTCGATCGTGTCTCAGATCGTCGTGCCGCTCGGCATCTGCTTTGTCGTCCAGCAGGCCGGCCAGCTCCAGCCGATCCACATCTGGATTGCGATCCTCCTCGGTCACGCCACGCGGTGCGCGCTGAGCGTGGTGCGGTTCAATCAGGGGAAGTGGCGAACGATCGCGGTGGACATCGGTCACCCGGCGCGCGCCTAGGAGGAGGGGTCCGCGCGATGCGCGTGCACCTGCTCGATGGAACCTACGAGCTGTTCCGGCACTTCTACGCGTTGCCGCGACAGGTCGATCGCGACGGTCACGAAGTCGCCGCCATCGTGGGGGTGTTGGGGTCGGTGCTCGGCATGCTGGAAGGCGGCGCCACCCACATCGGCGTGGCGACCGATCACGTCATCGAGTCGTTTCGCAACGACTTGTGGCCGGGCTACAAGACTGGCGCCGGGATCGACCCCGAGCTCTGGGCCCAGTTCCATCCGCTGGAGGACGCGCTCCGCGCGATGGGCGTCGTGGTCTGGCCCATGGAGGAGTTCGAGGCCGACGACGCGCTCGCGTCGGCCGCTCGGCGGGCGGCACAGGACGCCGCCGTCGAGCAGGTTCTCATTTGCACGCCCGACAAGGACCTGAGCCAGTGCGTCGAGGGTGAGCATGTGGTGCAGCTCGACCGCCGCCGGCGCGAGCTGCGCAACGAGGCGGGTGTCGTGGAGCGGTTCGGCGTGGGGCCGGCCTCGATTCCGGACTATCTCGCGCTCGTGGGCGACGCCTCCGACGGCTTTCCCGGAGTGCCGGGCTGGGGCGAGAAAGCGTCGTCCCTGGTGCTCGCGCACTATCGCCATCTCGAGGCCATCCCGGGCGACGCCACGACGTGGCAGGTGGCGGTGCGAGGGGCGGCGCGCCTCGCCGCAGCGCTCGAGCAGAACCACGAGCTAGCACTGCTGTTTCGCAGGCTCGCGACGCTGCGAACCGACGTTCGCGTCTTCGACGAGGTCGACGAGCTGCGCTGGCGCGGGCCGACGGCCCGGTTCGAGCGCGTGGCGGAGCGGTTCGAAGCGGCGGCCCTGTGGGAACGGGCGCGCCGCCTGGGAGCCGCGAGGTCGGGCTGACGACCCGATATATTGGTGCGACCGGCCGTCCCGTTGCGGTTTGTCGATTTCGAGGTGACACGTCCATGTGCAGGAACATCAAGACGCTGTTCAATTTCGAGCCGCCCGCGACCGACGACGAGATTCGCGCGTCGGCCCTCCAGTTCGTCCGCAAGCTCAGCGGCACGACGCACCCGTCGCGCGCCAACGAGGCCGCGTTCCATGCCGCGGTCGCCGAGGTGACCGCGGCCGCCCGCCGGCTGATCCATTCGCTGAGGACCACCGCGGCACCCCGGAATCGGCAGGAGGAGGCTCGCAAGGCGCGCGAACGCGCCGCGAAGCGGTTTGGCTCGCGCGAAAGCGCGAGCGCGGACCCCGGGCCCTGACGCAGCGAGCGCGTGTGGAGGATCGGAATAGGGGGTAGGCTGGGCGCACAAACACAACGGCCAGCGCTGGCTGGCGCTGGCCGTGCGGGATTACGAATCGACAGCTCTACCACTGAGCTACGGTAGTGTGGCCGGAGTTAGCGGCAAGCAGCTGGATACGGTGCTTCAAGGGCGGTGACCGTATACGACCGGATCACCGGGACCGTGTCGCTCGTGGACCAGCAGCCACACTACGAGGCCATCGACGGAATCGTCTGGTCGCCCTGGAACACGCTGCTCTTCGCCGAAGAGCGTATCGTCGCGAACCTGAAGGATCCGCGCGTTCCGAACGCGGTTGGCGGGCTCGTCTACGAATGGAGCCCCGTGACGCGGACGACCCGCCCGCTGCCCGCCGTCGGCGTTCGTTCCCACGAGGGGCTCCGCTTCGACCCGCGCGGCAATCTCTACGGGATCTCCGAGTCGACTCCCAATGGAACCACCCAATCGGGTGCCATCTTCAAGTTCGTGCCGGACCGCCGGGGTGACTTGAGCAGCGGCCGGCTCTACGCTCTCAACGTCCTGGACGCCGCCAGTCGGACCGGCGAGGCCGTCTGGGTTCCACTCGACCGGGGCTGGACAATCCGGACAACCTCGCCATCGACAACCAGGGCACGCTGTATATCATCGAGGACAACGGCCCGGGCGACATCTGGGCAGTCCGGCATAACGGGCGGCCCGAGCGGGTCGCCGGCGAAGTCGTCCGGTTCGCGAGTCTCAGCGACTGCTCCGGCGAGCCGACGGGACTCTATTTCGACGCCCCTTTCCCGAGCGCGGCCCTCGTAGTGCGCGCCTTGACAGAACGCCGGCAGTCATGGGCCTCTGAAGGTGCTGGGGTGAGTCTCCCACCAGGGCGGCAAGACCAAGAGGACGTCTGAGCGGCCATGTCGATTGCGCGATCCCGCGTTCGTCGTGTGGGTAGGAACCGAGGCTAAACCCGACACCAGACGGAGATACGGCCATGCGATTCATGATCATTGTGAAGGCCACCAAGGACTCGGAAGCGGGCGTCATGCCGCACGAGAAGATCCTCACGGAGATGGCGAAGTACCACGAAGAGCTGCAGAAGGCCGGCGTGCTGCTCGATGCCTCCGGGCTGCAGGCGAGCTCCAAGGGCTGGCGCATCCAGTACTCGGGGCAGAAGCGCACGGTGGTCGACGGTCCCTTCACCGAAGCGAAGGAGCTCATCGCCGGCTACACGATGATCCAGGTGAAATCGAAGGAAGAGGCGATGGAATGGGCGCGGCGCTTCCCCAATCCCGCCCTGGACGGCAAGGAAGGGGAGATCGAAGTGCGCCAACTGTTCGAGCTGGACGACTTTGGGCCGAGCGAGGCCGTGGACCGCTTTCGTAGGATGGACGTCGGATGAGACAGGCACGCTCGCGCGACGGCACCACAATCGCGTACGATCCGCTGGGCGAGGGACAGCCCGTCATCCTGGTCGACGGCGCCTTCTGCAGCCGATCGTTCGGACCGATGCCGAAGCTGGCGCCGCATCTGGCGCGGGACTTCACGGTGTTCGCCTACGATCGCCGGGGTCGCGGCGACAGTGGCGACACGGCGCCGTACGCGGTCGAGCGGGAGATCGATGATCTCGACGCCTTGATCCGCCAGGCGGGGGGATCGGCGTTCGTGTACGCCATCTCCTCCGGGGCGGCCCTCGCCCTGGAGGCGGCCGCGAGCGGCCTCAGCATCAAGAAGCTCGCCCTGTACGAGCCACCGTTCATGGTCGGTAACCCTGCGCACCTGCCCCCTGTGGACCACCACGCGCAGCTCGTTCGGCTCGTCGCGGAGGGTCGCCGCAGCGACGCGGTCACGTTTTACATGAAAGACATCATCGGCATGCCCGGTCTGCTCGTGACGGTATTCCGCTTCCTGCCGATGTGGTCCAAGCTCAAGGCGGTGGCCCACTCACTCCCCTACGACTCGGCAATCATGGGAGACTTCTCGTTACCGACCAGGCGGGCGGCCTCCGTCACGATGCCCACGCTCGTGATCAGCGGTGACAAGAGCATGCCGGTGCTGCGCGAGGCAGCACGGCGGCTCGCGGAATTCATCCCCGGCGCGCAGCTCCGCACGCTGGCGCGTCAGACCCACAACGTAGCGGCGGAGGCCCTCGTCCCCGTCCTGAAGGAGTTCTTCGCGTCATGAAAAAATTTGCCTCGGTGGCCGCCTACCTCCGAGCGGTCCCACGCGCCCCGCGCGCCGCTCTCCAGAGGCTTCGCAAGACGATCAAGGCCGCGGCGCCCGAGGCGACCGAGGTCATCAGCTACGGGATCCCGATGTTCAAGCACCACGGAATGCTGGTGGGCTACGCCGCGTTCAAGGATCACTGCAGCCTCTTCATGAGTACTTCCCTCACGAAGGCGCTCAAGAAAGAGCTCGCGTCGTACGACACCTCCAAGGGCACCATCCACTTTACCGCGGACAAGCCCCTCCCCGCGGCGCTGGTGCGGAAGCTCGTCAAGGCGCGGATCGCGCAGAACGAGGCCAGGCGGTGACGGCGTCCGATACCCACCGCGCGATCGACGCGGTGTGGCGGATCGAGTCGGCCAAGCTCATCGCCGGGCTCACGCGAATGACGGGCGACGTCGGCCTGGCGGAAGATCTCGCGCAGGACGCGCTCGTCGCGGCGCTCGAGCGCTGGCCCGAGGCGGGCGTCCCGGAGAACCCGGGTGCCTGGCTGATGACCACCGCGAAGCGTCGTGCCATCGACCTCTTTCGCCGCGGCAAGCTGCTCGAGCGCAAGCACGAAGAGCTCGGGCACGAGCTCCTGGCCCGCCAACAGAGCCCCGAGCGGGACCTCGACGCCGCAATCGACGATCCCGTCGGTGACGACCGGCTGGGCTTGATCTTCACGACCTGCCATCCGGTGCTTTCGCCCGAGGCGCGCGTTGCGCTCACGCTGCGCCTGCTCGGTGGCCTGACGACCGACGAGATCGCGCGGGCCTTCCTCGTCCCAGAGCCGACCATTGCCCAGCGCATCGTCCGGGCCAAGCGGACCCTGCGCGAAGCGCGCGTCCCCTTCGAGGTTCCCCGCGGCGCCGAGCTCGCTACCCGGCTGTCGTCGGTGCTCGAGGTCGTCTACCTCATTTTCAACGAGGGCTACTCGGCGACCGCGGGCGACGACTGGGTGCGGCCGGCGCTGTGCGAAGACGCCCTTCGGCTCGGCCGGATCCTGGCCGAGCTCGCGCCGCCCCCCGGGGACCCGGAGGTCCACGGCCTCGTCGCGCTGATGGAGATCCAGGCGTCGCGGCTCAAGGCGCGGGTAAGTCCGGCGGGTGAGCCGATCCTGCTCCTCGACCAGGATCGCGGCCGCTGGGATCAGCTCCTCGTCCGCCGCGGCCTCGGGGCGCTCGAGCGCGCCGAGCAGCTGGGCGGCGCCCTCGGTCCCTACGCGCTCCAGGCGGCGATCGCCGCCTGTCACGCGCGAGCGCGCACGGCGGAGGAGACGGACTGGACGCGCATCACGGCGCTGTACGATGCCCTCGCCCAGCTGACGCACTCACCCGTCGTGGAGTTGAACCGCGCCGTGGCGTACGCCATGGCCTTCGGTCCGGCCGCCGGTCTCGAGATCGCCGATGCGCTGACCTCCGAGTCCGCCCTCGCGAGCTACCACCTCCTGCCGAGCGTGCGCGGCGACTTTCTCTTCAAGCTCGGCCGCTTCGACGACGCGCGAGCGGAGTTCGAGCGCGCGGCGTCACTCACGCGCAACACGCGGGAGCGCACGCTGCTGCTCGGGCGCGCTCGCGCGTGTACAGGCGGCTCAACGCCCGCCTGACAAACACCAGACCGAGCGGAGACAGTGATGCGCCGACTGATTCCGTGGAGGGTTCTGTGAACGATTCCGGTGTTCTGGCCCGCTGGCGCTCCTGGGCGCCGCAGCGGCTGAGCATCCTCAGAATCGTCACCGCCTTTCTGTTGATGCAGGTCGGGACGGCGAAGCTGTTCGCCTTCCCGGCCGCCATCATGCCGGCCGGCGGCACGGCGCCCCTCGCGTCGCTGCCCGGCGTCGCCGGTATTCTGGAGACGTTCGGAGGCGCTGCACGGTTTCTGGCCCGTGCTCAATCAAGGCGCGCCAGCCGTCTTGTACTGCTCTTTCTTCCTCTACCTATCGGCCGCCGGCGCGGGGCCGTGGAGCCTGGACGCCAAGCTTGCAAAGTGAGCCACCTCAGGTGAGCGCAGCCGCCCGGGCCGGGCGCCGCGAGTGGATCGGGCTCGCGGTAATTGCCCTGCCGTGCGTGCTCTACTCCATGGACCTGACCGTGCTGAACCTCGCGGTTCCGTCGCTCAGTGCGGACTTGAAGCCCAGCAGCACGCAGCTGCTGTGGATGATCGACATCTACGGCTTCCTGGTCGCCGGGTCGCTGATCACCATGGGCACCCTGGGCGACCGGATCGGCCGCCGCCGGCTTCTGATGATCGGCGCCGCTGCGTTCGGCGTCGCCTCGGTGCTTGCCGCGTTCTCGACCAGCGCCCAGATGCTGATCGCGACGCGCGCGGCGCTGGGCCTCGCGGGGGCGACCCTGGCGCCGTCCACCATGTCCCTCATCCGCAACATGTTCCTGGACCCGCACCAGCGGTCGATCGCCATCGGGGTGTGGATCTCCAGTTATTCGGCCGGCGCCGTGATCGGCCCGCCGCTCGGGGGGTTCCTGCTGGAGTACTTCTGGTGGGGCTCGGTGTTCCTCGTGAGCGTCCCGATCATGGTGCTCCTGCTGGTCGTGGCGCCGATCCTGCTGCCCGAGTTCCGGGATCCCGCGGCGGGGCGGCCTGAGGTGCTCAGCGCGGTCCTGTCTGTGGCGGCGGTACTCGGGGTCATCTACGGCCTCAAGCAGATCGCCGCGCACGGCGTGGGAGGGATGTCGGTGCTCTCGATCGCAACGGGGTTGGCAGTCGGCGTTGTGTTCGTCCGCAGGCAGCAGACGCTGGCTGACCCGTTGATCGACCTCCGGCTGTTCCGAGCACCGGCCTTCAGCGCATCGCTTGCCACGTATATGCTCGCCACCTTCGCAGTGTTCGGGCCCTATGTGTTCGTCGCCCAGTATCTGCAATTGGTGCTCGGTCTCTCGCCGTTGCAGGCAGGTCTGTGGTCGATGCCCTTCGCTGCGGGGTTCGTGGTCGGGTCCATGTTGTCCCCGATCATCGCGCGCCGTGTTCGTCCGGCCTTCATGATGGGTATCGGTCTCGTAATTGCGGCCGTTGGCTTCGTGGCGCTTACGCAGGTCGGCGGGACTTCCGGACTCCCTGTCCTCGTGGCCAGCACTGTCGTCTTCTCCCTCGGTCTTGCTCCGGTCTTCACCCTCGCCAACGACATCATCATTGGGGCTGTCCCACCCGAGCGGGCCGGGGCGGCGGCAGGGATCTCGGAGACTTGCTCGGAGTTCGGCGGAGCGCTCGGCATCGCGATCCTCGGCAGCATCGGGACGGCTATCTATCGGAGAGCCATGGCAGGTTCCGTCCTCGATGGTATTCCGGACGAAGCAGCGGATGCCGCGCGGGACACGCTCGGTGGTGCTTTGGCCGTGGCCGGGCAGTTGCCCGGACTCGGCACCGCGCTGCTCGACACCGCTCGGAAGGCATTCACGTCCGGGCTGCAAGTCACCGCTCTCACCAGCGCTCTCATCGTGATCGGCATGGCCATCCTCGTGGTAGTCTTGCTGCGACACGTGCGCTCGGTATCCGAGCCCGAACCGCCACCGGACCGGGAGCCGGATGCGTCGGTCGCGAGTGCTCGGCCGTGACGACGCGCCACTAAGGAGATACGACGATGTTCAAGGACTCCAAGGCGTTTTCCGGATTCTCGGTAGACGACATCCAAAAGGCGAAGGAGTTCTACGGCCGGACCCTCGGCCTGAAGGTCTCTGAGGATCACGGCTTTCTGCATCTGCACCTTGCGGGTGGCGCCACGGTCCTCGTGTATCCCAAGCCCAATCACACGCCGGCGACGTTCACCATTCTCAATTTCCCAGTGGACAGCGTCGACAAGGCGGTGGACGAGCTCACGAGGCGCGGCGTGCGCTTCGAGATCTATAACGACGACGCTCTGAAAACCGACCAACGGGGCGTCTTCCGCGGCGGGGGTCCGGTCATCGCGTGGTTCAAAGACCCCGCGGGCAACATCCTGTCCGTCCTGGAAGAGGAGTGAGCGACCGTGACGGTCCACACGGTACGTTCGTACTCCCAGCTCCGCTCCTCGTGCCTCAGTGAACAACCGCCTTGGCAATCACAGCTCTGAGTTTCTCGTCAGGCAAACGGCCGTAGCCCGCCTTCATGTTGTCGCGCAGGTGCGCCACCTTCGACGTGGCAGGAATCGCGCAGGTGATTGCCGGATGGGAGACGATGAACTTGAGCAGCAGCTGCGCCCAGCTGTCGCAGTCGATCTCGCCGGCCCAGGCCGGAACCGCCCTGCTCCGCAGCCGGCGGAACAGCTCACCCCCAGCGAACGGCCTGTTGGCGATCACCGCCACACCGCGCTCGAGCGCCAGCGGCAGGAAACGGCGCTCGGCCTCGCGCTCGCCGACGGAATAGTTGATCTGGACAAAATCGAGCGGCTGGTCGGCGACGACTCGCGCCACGTCATCGTGGCTGCCGGCCGTGTAGTGTGTCACCCCGAGGTAGCGCACGCGGCCCTCGTGCTTCCACTCGCGCAGCGTATCGAGGTGCGTGCGGGCGTCGACCAGGTTATGCACCTGCATCAGATCGACGACTCGGGTCCGCAGCTTCCGCATCGACTCTTCCATCTGCTCGATGCCACGCGTTTTCCCCGACGTCCACACCTTGGTGGCGAGGAACAGCTTCGAGCGCAACCCGAGCTTGGCCGCGAGGTCGCCGACCACGTCCTCGGACCTCCCGTACATCGGCGACGAGTCGACGACCTTGCCGCCCAGCGTCACGAACGTGCCGAGCACCTCCTCGAGCGGCGCGCGCTCGGCGGGCGTCGGGCCGACGTCGAAGGTCTGCCAGGTCCCGAGCCCGATCACGGAGACGGTCTCGCCGGAGGAGGAGATGCGCCGGGTCAGAATGGGTGCTGCCGGAGCCTGGTGCGTCGCCCCGGCGCCCGAAACGGCCGTCGCCAGACCCGCCACGCCCGCGCCGATGAGCCGCAGCGCGTCACGCCGACTCATTTCCGCCATGTCGCCTCCCAACGCTGATGGCGCCATACCCCGCCATGTCGATGAAGTTCTTGGGTAGCGTTCCGGCGTCTTGCTACGGACCCTTGGAGGCGCGTACGTTTGCCGGCCAAGGAGGTCGACCATGAAGTGGTCATGGCGAGTCGGTCGGATCGCCGGGATCGATCTGTACGTGCACGTCACGTTCCTGATCCTGGTGGGCTGGGTGGCGCTCAGCCACTACCTGGCGCGGCGGAGCGGCGCTGATGCGCTGATGGGGGTCGGGTTCATTCTCTCGCTGTTCGCCATCGTCGTGCTCCACGAGCTCGGACACGCGCTGACGGCCAGGCGGTTCGGCATCTCCACGCGGGACATCACGCTCCTGCCAATCGGGGGGGTCGCGCGGCTGGAGCGCATGCCCGAAGACCCGAGACAGGAGCTTTTGGTGGCCCTGGCGGGGCCGGCGGTGAACGTGGGGCTGGCGGCCATCCTCTTTCTGGTGCTCGAGCTGGGCGCGGGGCTGGCACCCTTCGGGGAGGTAATGCGGGTCGGTGGCAGATTCCTCGATCAGCTGCTCTGGGTCAACGTGAGTCTCGCGGCGTTCAACCTGCTCCCCGCCTTCCCGATGGACGGTGGGCGCGTCTTACGGGCCCTGCTGGCCATGCGGATGGAACACGTCCGGGCCACGCAGATCGCGGCGGGGATCGGCCAGGCGATGGCCGTCCTGTTCGGTTTCGTCGGCCTGTTCACCAACCCCTTCCTCGTGTTCATCGCGCTCTTCATCTGGCTGGGGGCGGCCGGGGAGGCCTCGATGGTGCAGATGCGCTCCGCGCTGGGAGGCATCCCCGTTCAGAAGGCGATGATCACCGACTTCCGCGCCCTCGCCCCGCAGGATCCGCTGGCCCGGGCGGTGGACCACGTCTTGGCCGGCTTCCAGCAGGACTTCCCCGTGGTCGAGCAAGGACGGGTGGCGGGTGTGTTGACGCGCGCCGACCTGCTGAGCGCCCTGGCGCGGCGCGGCCAGGAGGCGCGGGTTGGCGAGGTGATGCGGCGGGACATTGAAACCGCCGAACCGCTGGAGATGCTGGAGGGTGTGCTGTCTCGGCTGCAACGGCGCGACTGTCACACGCTTCCGGTCGTCCACAATGGCCAGCTCGTGGGCCTGGTCACGACGGACAACCTGGGTGAGCTGCTGATGGTCGAGGAGGCGCTGCGCAACGCACGGCACCGATCCTGACCGCGTCGCTGAAACACCACGGCCAGCGCTGGTGCGCGCTGGCCGGCAGCGACGAGAAAGGCGAGAGCTGCACCACCGAGCGGCGGTGTCCGGATGCCCTGGCCCGGATTCGAACCGGGACGCCTTGCGGCACTGCCCCCTCAAGACAGCGTGTCTACCAGTTTCACCACCAGGGCGGGAGGCAGAAAGCTAGGACTGCGCCCGCCCGTTATCAAGCAGTGTGATCCGGAGCATTTTGCCCCGGAAACCGCGCAGCATACTTTAGAGTCATGGAACTTTGGGTCCCGTTCGCGTTCGGAGCGCTCGTCGGGGTGTTCGTCGGCGTGCTCGTGGGCCGTCATCGGGCGGCCGCGCACTACCCCGGCCCCGTGCCGGCGCCGAGGCCGGCCCCGCCGCCGTCGGTCCAACACGTGGTGCTGGACGAGGGCTCGGCAAACGTGTTGAACGCGCTCAACAATCGGCTC
Source organism: Gemmatimonadales bacterium (assembly GCA_035763805.1). GTDB lineage: Bacteria > Gemmatimonadota > Gemmatimonadetes > Gemmatimonadales > GWC2-71-9 > DASUAL01. The sequence continues at coordinate 3,641 of DASUAL010000134.1, read as the reverse complement.
GCGGCGATCGGGGCCCTCGCAGATCTGCTGCACGGCAGCCCGCTCGATCCGGAACGCGCCCGCGCGCTGATGATGCTGCACGGCGAAGTCCGGCGCGCCGCCGAGATCACGCAACACTTCCTGGAGCTCGCCCAGCATCCGATCGGGGCGGCCGAGCCTTCGGACGCGTCGATCGTGCTGAACGGCGTGCTCGCCGAGCGCGAGGGCACGCTCAAAGAGCTCGGGGTGAAGCTGGTGCGGAGTATCCCCCACGACCTGTCGATGGTCGCCTGCCCGATGGCCCAGCTCACCGAGATGCTCATGAAGCTGCTCGACTTCGCGTTGCGGCGGCTGCGCGACAGCCAGCCGCCACGCGAGCTGCGGGTTGCGCTGAGTGAGAGCGGACCCTCGTTGACTATCTCGCTGTGGGACTCGGGCACCCCGCTGTCGGTCGAGGCGGAACAGCGCTTGGTGACGCCGTTCCGGTTCACGCAGAGCGCGGGAGGTGGAGAGATCGAGTTCGCGCTGGCCCGCGCCCTGGCGCAGTCGTCCGGTGGCACCCTGCGGCTGCGGCCGCGGAGCGGCGAAGGGGCGGAGGTCGTCGTGACGCTTCCGAAGAGCGTGCTCGCACCGCTGGCGCGCGCGACCCCGTCCACCCGGGCGCTGCCCAAGCTGCGCATTCTGGTCGTGGACGACGACGCGGTGAACCGGCAGGCGATGCGCCTGCTGCTCGAACGCGAGGGCCACGATGTCGTGGCGGTGGAGAACGGCCTCGAAGCGATCGAACGCCTCGGGCCGGCGAGCAACCGCTTCGACGCGGTCGTCACCGACCTGCAGATGCCGCGGCTCGGCGGGCGCGCCCTGTACGAACAGCTGCAGGAGCAGCGCCCCCAGCTCGCCGAGCGGTTCGTGTTCGTCACGGGCGACCGGGCACGCGACGAGACCCGCCGCTTCCTGGACGAGTGCGGCCAGCCGTCCGTCACGAAGCCCTACGACTTCAACGATCTGATCGCGGCGATCGGGCAGGTGACTGAAAAAAAATAGGCGGTAAGAGGCGGTAGGGGGCGGTAGGGGGCGGTAGCGCATCGGTCCTCTTACCGCGTCCTCCCGCCCCTTACCGCCTCCTACCGCCCCTCTAATTTGGCGCATGCACCCGCGGGCCCCCATAGTCGCGCTCACGACCCAGCGTCGGCCCCGACGCGTCGAGCCCACCGCGCGTGTTGTCCATGCGCGCGATGATCTGCCGGATCGAACCAGGGAACGGCTCGGTGCGGCCGTGCCGCCCGAATGGGTCGGTGTGCCAGACCGCCGGCCCCCCCGCGTTGTCGATGATGTTCGAGTTGACGTCCACGACCCGGTCGACGCCGTCGAACACCGAGCGTGGATCGTCGAACGTCAGGCCGCTGAGGATTCCACCGGCGGTGGAGACGTCACACGCGCCCCCGCTCCCCTGCGCCCGCTCGCCGCTCGGCGTAACCTCGTAGCACACGTCGATGGGCCGGCCCACGAGAGTGGCACTCGCGGGATCGTAAAAGCGGCTCGGCCGGGACACCTGGAAGTAGGGGTTGAAGTGCGCCAGGCCGTGGCCGTCCTCACGCCGGATGGTGTTCGACGTCTCCCAGCTCTCGTGCAGGGTGCCGAAGTTCGAGCGCTGGCCGAGCGGGACGAGGATGTCTTGGTCGACGCAGAAGCGGTCGGCGATCCGCCGATGGCCGCCGCCAGCGGGTGAGCTCGCCGGCACCGCCTGCCCGACGAATACCTCCGCACCGTCGCACGAGCGCGTGAACCGGCCCGGGTCCCCGATGGCCGCGAGGATCGTCACGTGAAGCTCGGTGCGGTCGGTGCAACGGATGTGATAGACGAGCTCGTGCAGGTTGTTCGTGAAAGCGTCCTTCGAGTGGGTCCCCTGGTGCAGCTTCGTCAGCACGTCACAGCGGATCTCGAACAGCTCGTCGGCCGCCGCGCTCCCGAAATGCAGACGCACGCCGTCCTCCCACTCGACCTTGTGACCGACGTGGTCTTCGTGCCGCGGATTCGCCGGATCGTAGATGTCGAGCTGTTCGTTGGCGTACCCGAAGGGGATCGGGCCGACCTGCGCGTACAGCGCCGAGCCGCGCGGATCCCGGCCGTGATCGTGCCCGAAGGAACACCCCGTCGCGACATCGACGGGCGGATGCCACGTGGGGTAGAGCTTCCCGTCCGGGCCGACGACCGAGTAGCCGTCGTGCACTGCCGCACTGCAATCGTCGCCCGCACCGGGCGTCCAGATGCCGTACGCCCGGGCGAACCCGGTCGGCGTGCCGCCCCCCGGCGTGACCGGCGTGTCGCGACACGCGAGCACGACGACCGCGGGCAGCACGACGAGCAAACGGCGCGAACGCCCCAGGATGCGCGGTGGCTGCGTCATAGTCCTGGCCAGAGCTTTGGTCATCCCTGGGCACGGGGGCTGTGACTGCTGTCACCTCATCCCGGGGCGCGTCGCCTTAGCAATGACTTGGCACTTATGCCTCGTCTCGCCATCGTCCTCTGGTATGCGGCGGCGCTGATGCTCGCCAGCGAGCTGTCGGCGCAGCGGCCCCAAACCCGAACCGGCTTCTGGTACGCATTCGGCCTCGGCAACGGGTGGGCCCGCGTGTCGTGCGACATCTGCAAAGCGGACCACCGAGCGGGGCTCTCCGCTCACATTCGGCTCGGCGGCGGTCTCAGCCGCAGCACGCTGGTCGGCGCGGAGATGGCGGGGTGGCGAACGAGCGCGAACGGCGTGGACCAGACGCTCGCAGCGTTCAGCGCGGCCGCCTACTGGTACCCCAGCCGCCGCAGCCCGCTGTATCTGAAGGGCGGCATAGGCGTGCTGACACACCGGGCCGAGGACGGCACGGACGTGATCACCTCCACGGGTCTCGGGCCTCAGCTGGGGATCGGCTACGAGCTGCCCATCGCCCGGAACCTGTTTCTCGCACCGTACTTCAACGTGGCGTACGGCTCGCTAGGTGGGGGCGTGAAGTTCAACGGCGCCGACATCCTGGACCAGGCGACGGTGATTCTAGCGCAGCTCGGCGTCGCGCTCACGGGGCACTAGCCTCCCCGCACACCAGACCCGAGCAATGGCCGGGGCGCCGCACGCGTCCACCGGCGGCCGGGCGCTCGCCGCGTGGGTGCGCACGCTCGGGCTGTGTCTTCGCAGGGTTGGTGCTCGTGGCGCAGCGGTGAAGTGGCACGCCGTACGAACGTGAAGTAGGAGTGCCACAATTTTGCCAGCACACCGCTACGATCGCAATCGATCCGCGGGGACAGCAAGACAACGCATTGACGACCTAACTTCTTTGCCTACGGCACATTTCGTGCCCCCCTCGCTCGGGCATGCGTGCCCACACGCCGCTGAAAAGCGCCCGTCGTGCCCCGGGCGCCCTGGTCCTTGGCCTCGCCGTTGTGCTGGGAGGCCTCGCTGCGCTGCTCGGAAGCTGCGAGCAACCGCTGTCCCCCGGCCTGGTGGGACCGCTGGTGTTCACGGTCCAACCCACCAGCACCACCGCCGGCGCACCGATCACGCCCGCCGTCCGGGTCGTCGCGCGCGATGCGCTCGGCAACCCCGCGCCCGGCTACACCGGCGAGATCACCGTCGCGCTCGGGGCGAACCCCGCCGGCGGCACGCTGGCGGGCAC
>DASUAL010000133.1:0-73217 GCA_035763805.1 Gemmatimonadales bacterium | reverse complement strand
GGCAAAGCGAGCGGAGAACGCGGCCTGGCCGAGCAGGCCGAGTCCGAGCCAGACCCGATTCATGAGCCACCTCCGTGCCCCGAAGTCTAGGGAGGGTCGCGCGGACGGCGTGCCCGAGTCAATCCCGCTCGCGCGGGGCCGGCTTGTGGTCACGAAGCTCGCGGGCCGTCTAGCGTCTGGCCGCCTGACTTCTCCCGTCCCGTCCTCCTCCAGGAGTCCCGTCCATGCGCCGGGCGCGTCGTTCTTGAACGACATGTGTGTGGGGCCAGACGGCACGGTCTACGTCACTGACACCGGCATCAAGGCGGGACCCCCGCCCGGCGGGTTCGCCGAGGCGGGGACCGACGCGCTGTACCAGTTCGGGCCCGGCGGAAGGGCCGTCGCGGTCGCGCATGGGAAGGGCCGGCGCACCGATCTCCCCAAGCCACCCAAGGGGCAGCTGGACGGCGTCGAGCGTCTGGCGGATGGGAGCTTCCTGATATCGAGTTGGGAAGGCCAGGCCATCTACCGCCTGAGCGGCGGGACGTACACGACGGCGGTGGACAGTGTGCCCTCGCCGGCCGACATCGGATACGACGCCAAGCGTGCGGTGGTGCTGATTCCCATTTTCATGGAGAACAAGATCGAGGTACGGGAAGTGAAATAGGCGGGCGGAGTCGGGGCCCCGATCCCGCAGCGGCCAACGCAAGATGGCTCGCTGGCCTCCGCCGGTGGCGCGGGACCGGTTTCGACGCGACATTCTCCGCCGACATGCCCGTCTAATTCCTCCAGCCGAGGAGCCTCCATGGTCGCCTTTCCAGCGCTGTGGCTGCCGATCCTGCTGTCGGCGGTGATCGTGTTCGTCGCCAGCTCGCTGATCCACATGGTGCTGACCTACCACCGCACCGATTACCGGAAGTTGCCAAACGAAGACCGGCTGCTCGGCGCCCTGCGGACGGAGAATCTGAGTCCGGGCGAGTACATGTTTCCCCACGCGCCGACCCCCAAAGAGATGAGCTCGCCGGAGATGATCGAGAAATTCAAGCGGGGTCCGATCGGGATCCTCACCGTGCTCCCGAGCGGGCCGCCGGTGATGGCGAAGCATCTCGCGCAGTGGTTTGCTTTCTGCGTGGTCGTCGGGGTGTTCGTCGCCTACGTGGCCGGCCGGACGATGGGCCCGGGCGCGGGCTACCTGCCCGTCTTCCGGATCGCGGGCACTGTCGCGTTCCTCGCGTATGCAGGGTACCAGCCCGCCGCCTCGATTTGGCGTGGGCAGTCGTGGACGGTGACGGCCAAGAACTGCTTCGATGGACTCGTGTACGGGCTCCTGACGGCCGGCGTGTTCGGCTGGCTGTGGCCCAAGTAGCGGCGGCCGCGAGGCAGGAGAGGCCGGCCCGACTCGAGCCGGCCCCTCCGCGTTCCTCCAGGCGTCGCAGCTGCCCCTACGGACCCCTACGGACCCGCCGGCGCCAGCACGTTTCCGAGCGCAGCCAGGCGCTCCCCCCAGAACTGCTTCATCCGGATCGCCGCTGAGCGGTCCGGCAGCTTGCGGTGCTGGACGTGCACCTGGCTCTTCACGGCGCTCTTGCCCATGAAGTAGAGCTCGACCGACGTCTGGTCCGGCCAGGTGATGCGCATGGACTTCCCGCGCGTCGCGGTGCGGATCGTGAGGTCCACTCCAGGCAGCCACCGCGCCCGCGTGCTCGTGTCGCTCCACGCCCGATACAGCCGGGCGAGCGGCACTGCGAACACCTTGCTCTTCATGGCTTCGAACCCGCCGTCGCGGCGCTGGCCGACGACTCGCAGGCCCTTGATGCGCTCGTAGCCCACGGTGACAGTTTGGGTCCACCAACCAGGCACCTTGTACTTCTCGTGCACGTAGTCGGCGATTTGTCGGTGCGGCCACGTGTGCGCCGCGACGCGATCGAGCGCCCGGACCCACCGCTCCCACGTGCACCCCGTCTTCGCTTTGACCGTGGCATCGCTCATGCCGGCGAGCTTCGCGTAGTCGAGCGGGGCGGGAGCCTGCTTCTTTTTGAGGAGGTGCGAGCGGGCGGCGGTATAGGACTCGCCCGTCTTGTGCATGCGAGCGCGCACGAGGTGCTTGAAATCCTTGTTGGTCGGCATCGTATCCGTCCTTTGGTCGGGCCACGGGCTGGACGCCCCCCAGCGGCGACGCCCCGCGGCGACGCAAAGGCGTTGAGCGATGCCGATCCGGGAGTGTGCCCCCCTTTGCCTCTCGAGGGCCCTCGCTGGGGGAGAGTCGTAGAGGTTGGGCGTGGATCCCCGCCCGCGCCCCCAGCATGCATCATCCGGGCGCGGACGGCAAGATCCCTCATCCCTCCCCGTGACCGAATCGACCCCGAAAACGCGGCGTTACCGGCGGGCAGCCAGTTGGCTCTTCACTAGTGACCCAGAATCCCCTCGACGACACGTGAGACTCGGACAGCCGTGAGCGAAGGGCCTTACAGGGAATCAGGCGGGCCGGCGGCTCCGCCAATGCGCGACAGCGAGCTCCTGGAGTCTGCCGCCGCCGGCGACACGCACGCGCTCGCAGAGCTGGTCGCTCGCCATCATGCGACCCTCTACGCCCTGGCGTACGGTATCCTCTCCGACTCCACGGAAGCCGAGCAGATCGTCGGCTCGGCATTCAGCGAAGTCCAGTGGCAGGCGCGCCACTTCAGCCCCAGCCATTATCCGGTAAGTCGCTGGCTTTCGGACATCACGCGGATGGCCGCCGTGGAGCGCCTGCGCGCGCGCGCGAGCTCTATAACACAGGCCCCCGCCCGGCAGTGACACACGCCCCCCGTTTCTCCGACCTGGGTCCGGACCGCGAGTACCCGTTTGAGCAGGGCGACGATGTCGAAGAGGCCCGTGAGTACTTCCCCGGCGATCCGATCGACACGAACCTCGACGAAGCACTCGAAACCTCGTTCTAAGTAGCGGCCCTAACGGGCGGCGAGCTGGTGGCGACGGCTCGTTTGATCCGGCTAGATTCGCCATGTGAAGCCCCGAATGGGGGTTCTGCCCGTGGTGGTCGGGGCCGTGCTCGCGTGTGCGGGAGACGGTTCGGGTCCCGCGGGCCCGCCGCGTACGTACCGGATGGGGTTCTCCGCCATTCCGCCGCGTGCGGATCCGGCGATCGTCGTGCCGGCGATCAACTACTGGGCGACGCGGGCCGACGCGGCGATCATTCATGCCTCGCCCCCCTGGGCCGCGCTCGTCGCCGGGGTCTCGCCAGCCGCCGCCGTTGACAGCGTGCAGGTCCCGCTGTCCAACTACTTCCGGGCGAAGGGGCTGGCGCTCGTCTTCACGGTGGACGCGACCGACGGGCTCAATCGGAGCACCGAGGCGCTGGAGCTCGTCGCGCTGGGCCGGAGCGTCGCCGACACGGCGATCCAGCGGCTGTACCGCGAATGGGTATTCGCCGTGGCGGCGAAGCTCGAGCCCGAGTACCTGGGCCTCATCGCAGAAACCAACCTGATCCGGGTCGCAGCGCCGGACTCGGTGTACCAGGCGCTCGTGACCATGGCTAACGCGCTCGCCGCGCAAATCGGCGCCGCGGGGCTTACCCTCGAGCTCTATGTGAGCGTGCAGGTCGAAACGGCGTGGGGCCGGACACCGGCGGGCCCGTACGTGGGCATCGCGCAAGACTTGGCCGACTTTCCATTCGTGGACGCCGTCGGCCTCTCGAGCTACCCGTACCTCGGCGGCTTCGCGGACCCGAAGAGCGTACCGCTCGACTACTACAGCCGCCTGGTCGAGGGGACCGCGCTGCCCGTGCTGGTCGTCGAGGGTGGCTGGTCCTCCGTCTCGCTCGACACGCTCGTGTCGACGCCGGCCGAGCAGGCGCGCTACATCGCTCGTCAGGTCGAGCTGCTGGACCGGGTGGATGCACGCGGCGTGTTCCAGCTCACGTTCTACGACCTCGATCTCACGGGCGTCTTTCTGCCCCCCGGCTCCATCCTCCCCTTGTTCACCCACGTGGGTCTCGCCGACAGCGCGTTCAACCCCAAGCCGGCGCTGGCGGTTTGGGATGGGACCTTCGCCCGGCCCTATCGGCCGTAAGCCGACGCCGCACGCACGCCGTTCCCCCCCGCGCGCCATGGTCGGTGATCGGAGCTCAACGTCCGGGACCATCTACCACTCGCGCGTCTCGCCGATGTTCAGGATCCACGCCCGATCTGGCTCGAGCCCCAGGCGTTCCGCTTCGGCCCGAAACCGTTGCGGCGGTTCGTCGAGCGGCTCGTCCGCCAGATCGAACGTCCCGTAGTGCATGGCGACGATGCGTCGCGCACGGACGTCCAGGCCGATGCGGAGCGCCTCCTCCGGAGTCGTGTGCACGAAGCGCATCAGCTCCGCGGGCCGATAGGCGCCGATCGGCACCGTGGCCACGTCCACGGGTCCCAATCGCTCCCCAATCGCGGCGAAGTCTGCCGAGTAGCCGGTGTCTCCCGCGTGGTAGAAGCGCCGCGTCGGCCCGGCGACGATCCACCCTGCCCACAGGCGGCGGTCCTGATCCTGCGGCGAGCGCCCTGAGAAGTGCTGTGCCGGGACGCTGTAGATGCGCACCCCCTGCAAGTCGATGTGTTGCCACCAGTCGAGCTCGATGGCCTCTCCTCCGGCGCGGCGCACCCATTCGCCCAGCCCCAGGGGAACCACAACGCAGACCCGGCGCTTCGCCAACCGCTTCACGCTCGCGAAGTCCGCGTGATCGTAGTGATCGTGCGATAACAGGGCGAAGTCCACCGCCGGCAGCGCGTCCAGCGGTACGCCGGGTGGAACCGCGCGCCGCGGCCCGACAAATCGAACCGGGCCCGCGCGGTCGGAGAACATCGGATCGGTGAGGAAGGTGACGCCGTCCATCCGCACCAGGAACGTCGCGTGCCCGATCCAGGTGAGGCTCGGGTTCCGCGCGATGGCGGCGCTGTCGTAGGCCGCGCGCAGCGCGGCGCCGGATCGTGGCACGACCGACGTCCAGATCTTCCGCGCCCACAGCCCCGCTCCCATGCTGAGCGGCGCCCACTCCACCCGCTCGGCACGATTGGCGAAGCGGCGGTCGACGCGCGGGGCGCCGTCCGTCGCCGGGACGGAAGCGCTGACAGGCGGCAGCGACCTTCTTCGGATCAGACCGATCCAGAGGATGACGACCGCCGCAAGAACTGCCGTCACGATGAGGAGCACCGTTCGGCCCATGAGTCCTCCTCGACAATGGTCACGCCACCGCCTCGGCGTTCGGCGCCAAGAGCTTGTACATCACCGGGGTCACGATCCGCGCCAGCAGCGTGCTCGAGACCAGCCCGCCGATGATGACCCACGCGAGCGGTGCGTACAGGGCATGGCCCTGGATCGCGAGCGGCAGGAGCCCGCCGATCGCCGTCAAGCTCGTGAGCACGATCGGCAGGAACCGGACTTCGCCCGCCCTGCGGATCGCCTCCTCCAAGCCCATGCCCTGGGCCCGCAGCTGATTCGTGAGGTCCACCAGGAGGATCGAGGTCTTGATCTCGATCCCGATCAGCGCGACGAATCCGATCGCTGCGGTGAACGACAGCGTGTTGCCGGTCAGGAACAGCGCGAGGATCCCGCCCACGATGCCCAGCGGGATGACCGACGCCACGATCAGGGTGCCGCGGAAGGTGCGGAACTCGAGGACGAGAATCGCCAGGATCATGAACGTCGCGACGAGGATTGCGCTGCCCATGCCGCCGAAGCTCTCCTGCTGGCTCTCGATCTCGCCCGCGGCCACGATCCGGTACCCGCGCGGCAGCCGCAGCGAATCGAGCTCGGCGAGCACCCGCCGCGTCACCCGATTGGTGTTGAAACCCGTGCCGACGAAGCTCGTCACCGTCACCGCCCGCTCGCGGTCCACGCGCTGGATTTCCGGGACCGAGCTTTCAAACTGGACGTCGGCCACCTGACGGAGCGGTGCGAACCCGCCGGCGGGTGACGCCACGTAGATGCGGTCGAGCGTCGCCGGGGTCGGCCGGTCTTCGCCCGCGAGGCGTACCACCACGGGACGGGCGTCCCCGGTCTCCTCGCGCAGCGTCCCGGCCTCCACGCCGCTGATGCCAAGCCGGAGCGTCCGGTCGATGTCGAGGATGGGGAAATCGCCGAGCCCGGCGCGCCCGCGATCGATCGCGACCCGCAGGTCCGTGCGCTCGAGGCGGACGGGATTCGTGACGTTGCGGGTGCCCGGCGTGCGCCCGAGAATCGTCTCGACCCGCCCGGCAATGCTGCGCAGCGTGTCCAGGTCCGGCCCCTGCACGCGCAGCGCGATGGGCGCGTCGATCGGCGGCCCGTTCTCGAATTCTCGCAGCTCGACTTTCGCTGCCGGGTAGCGCGCCAGCTCGGCTCGCAACGTGTCGAGCAACACCGGGGTGCGGTGCTGATCGAAGCGGTCCAGCACCACGAACAGCTGCCCCGCCAGCGGGGTCTCGTTGCGTGGGGCCACGTTGTAGTAGATCCGCGGATTGTCCCGCCCGACCGACGTGAAGACGGCGCGCACCTCGGGCCGCCGCCCGATCACCCGCTCGGCGTATCGGGCGGCGCTGTCGGTGGCCGCGATGCTCGCCCCTTCGGGGGCCGTGACACGCACTTGGAACTGCGGTGTCTCGGCCTTGGGAAAGAGCGAGAATCCCACGACGGGAATGAGCGAGGCGCTGAGGGCGACGAACAGAGCGGCGGCACCGAGCGTCGGGACCGGCCGGCGGAGAGCGCGGTCCAGCAGCGGGGCGTAGCCGCCGTGGATCGCCCGCTCGAACGCCCGCAGAAAACGGTTCCCCTCGGCTGGGCCGTGGTCCTTGAGGATCAAGCTCGCGAGCCAGGGGATGATGGTGAGCGACACTACCAGCGACGCCAGCACGGTGGAGATCACCGCCACCGGAAGCGACCGGATGTACATGCCCGGCCCGCCCGGGAGGAACAGCAGGGGCACGAAGGCGAACACCAGTGTCGCCGTGGCGCCCAGGACGGCGACGGTGATCTGCCTCGTCGCCTCGATCGCCGCGTCGCGCCGCGAGCGTCCCGCACGCAGGAATCGCGTGATGTTCTCGACCACGACGATCGAATCGTCCACGAGCAGGCCCAGCGCGATGACGGCACCGACGATCGAGAGCTGGTTGATCGTGAAGCCGGTCCAGTGGAGCAGGGTGACGCTGATCGCGAGCGACAGCGGGATCGACACCATCACGATCGTCGCCGCGCGCACCCCCAGGGGCAGCAAGGTGATCAGCACGAGGCCGATGGCGATGAGGAAGTCCTCGCCCAGCCGGGCGAGCCGCGCGGACACGTTCCGAGCCTGGTCGAAGCCGCGCTCGATCCGCACGCCTGGGGGAAGGCCCGTCTGGAACGCGTCCAGCGCCGTCCAGACTCGGTCGCGCACCGTGGCCACGTTCTCGCCCTTCTGTTGCGTAACGGTGACGAACATGGCGCGCTGTCCGTTGTAGCGCGCGCGATACGAGGAGTCGGCGTACCCCCACGTCACCTGCGCGACGTCGGCGACGCGGACCAGCCGGTCGCGTGCGCCGCGGACTACCGTCTGGCGGATCTGGTCCAGCGTTGCGTAGCTGCCGCTGGCTTTGACGTTGAACCGCCGGGCGCCCGCCTCCACGCTGCCGCTCGGGATATCGCCGCTCTCGCCCGCAATCGCCTGGAGTGCGAGGCCGGGTGGGAGGCGCATCCGGCTGAGCCGCCCAAGGTCGAGTTCCACGTCCACCTGACGCTCCGGCGCGCCCCATCGCTCGGCGGTTCGGACCCCCGGCACGACGCTCAGCCGATCGGTGAGGTCCTCCGCCAACCGGTCCAGGACACGATACGGTGTGGTGGGCCCGACGAGCGCGATCTGCGCGATCGCCACGTCGAGCGTTGTGGCTTTCTCGACCGTCAAGCGGGTGAGCTCGGCCGGCAGCTCCGGCCGAAGGGCGTTCATCTCGCGCACCACCTCGTCGTACTTCTTCTCGGGATCCTGGTCGGCGTGGAACTCCGCCTGGACCGTCGCCAGCCCGTCGACCATGCGGCTCTGGATCCGCTTCACGTTCTCGAGCTCCTGGAGCCGCTTTTCGGCCTCGCGCACCACGAGGCGCTCCAGGTCCGTAGGGCTCGCGCCCGGGTACACGGCGACAACCGTCAACGTCGGGAAGTCGAGCGGCGGGTCCTCGCTGCGCGGGATGCTGAGCCACGAGCTGAGCCCGAGCGCCACGAGCATGACGAAGAGGACGACTGTGAACTGGTAGTTCTTGACCGAAAAGGCGGCGAGGTTCACGGGCGCACCCTCACTGCGTCGCCGTCGGCCAGGTAGGCCGCCCCGTCGGTGATCACGGCCTGCGCGTCCGCCAGCCCATCCCGAACAGCCACTCGGTCGCCCGCGAGAAACGCGAGGGTCACCCGGCGCCGTTCGGCGGTCCGGCCGTCGGCGGACAGCACGAAGACGGTCGCCTGCTCCCCGTCGGCTTCCAGGATCGCCTCCACCGGCACCACGGTCGTCGGCCGGCCGCGCCCGGGGCGGATGACGACGGCCGCAATGAGCCCGCTCGGGAGTCCGGCCGCGTCGGGCAGGGCGATTTCGACCATGTAGGTCCCGGTCGCGGGATCGGCGCTGGGGGCCACCTCGCTCACCCTGCCCGCGAAGCGCCGCTCCGCCAGCGCGTCGAACCGGACTGCGGCGGGATCTCCTTGGCGCACCCGCACCACGTCGCGATCGGCGAGCGCGACTCGGACGACCTCCCCCCGGCCGTGGCTGCCAAGCAGCAGGACAGTGTGGCCCGGCGCGACCAGCTCGCCGGGCTCCACCCGACGCTGCAGGATCACGCCGGCGGCCGGCGCCACGATCACGGCGAAGCGGCGATTGAATCGGGCGGTCTCGAGGTCGGCCCGCGCTACGTCGGCCGCCGTCTCGCCGTCCTGTAGCTGGGACAGTGTCGCCACGCTGTCGGCCTGGAGGCGGCGCACCCGCGCGACATCCCGCTCCGCCTTGTCGGCGACGCTTTGCGCGCGCGCCACCGCCGCGTCGATCTCGCGCAGGTCGAGCTTGGCGAGCGTGTCGCCCGCGTGGACGGCAGTCCCTTCGTCCACGGTCACGCTCGCGACGACCCCGCTGATCTTGAAGCTGAGTGCGACTTCCTCTTTTGGGCGCAGGGTGCCCGTCGCCGTCACCGGTTGCGACAGAGTATCGACGGCGATCGGGGTCACCCGAACGTCTGCAGCCTCGGGCCTTGAGGTCGCCGCCCCCTGGCTCCGGCTGCAGGCCGCGGCGGTGAAAGCGGTCCCGGCGATCAGCCCGGCCACCACGATCGAATGTCGAATAGTCATCGGCTCGTCTCCTCAAGGGTGTCGAGGCGGCGCAATGCGGCGGCACGCTCCAGCTCGACGTATCGCATGGCGTAGCGGTGCGCGGTGAGGGCGCGGTTGAGCTGCGCGCTCGTGTACGCGGAGCGGGCGTCCACGAACTCGATCGGGCTCGCGACACCCTCCTCGGAGCGCCTTCGCACCAGCTCGAAGGTCCGGCGCGCCGCTTCGAGGCGCGTGTCGGCCGTGGCGATCGCCGCGCGCGCCACGCCAGCGGCCTCGTACGCGGTTCGAACCTGGAGCGCGATGCGCTCCGCCAGGTCCTGCCTGAGCGCCCGTGCCCGATCCTCCTCATAGCCGGCCGCGGACCGCGCTGCGGCGTCACGGCCTCCGTTGAAGAGATTCCACGACACCACGAGCGAGGCGACCCAGTAGTCGTCGCTCCGGCGGAACGCGAAGTCCGGACCCTGAAAGCCGTAGTCCAGCGCCAGCGACACGCTAGGGAGGAACGCCGCGGTCGCGGCGCGGCCAGCCGCCTGGGCGCCGCGCACCCCGGCATCGACCTGACGCAGCTCCTCCCGCGCGGCGAGCGCACGCGTGACGGCGCTGTCGGGGCTGACGTCGAGCGGGAGATCGAATGCGCTGTCGGGGATCACTTCGACGGCCGCGTCGAGCGGCCGCCGCAGGATCTGGTTCAGCGCCCGGGCGGCCGCGACCCGTCGCTCCTGGGCCTCGGCGAGCTGTTGCTCCACGTCGGCGCGCTCGGCGCGCGCGCGATGCACGGCCTCGGGCGTCGCGCGCCCCGCGGCGAGCAGGCGCTCCGCTACGCGCTCGTTCTCCCGCACCAACGCCAGCGCCGCCTCGTGGATCTGGACCACGCGCCACGCCGAGGCCTGCTGGAGGTAGGCGAGCTGCACGTCGGCGGCGAGTTGCCGCGCCGCGGCCGCGAGCTGCATCCGCTGGCCGTCCCGGCGCGCGCGCGCCGCCGAGTAGTTGGCGAAGATCTCCGCGTTGAAGACCGGCTGGACGAGCTGCAGGCGCGACTCATGCCGCTGCGGGAAGGTCATGTCGACGTCGGTCGGAAACCGGTTCGTCCCCGTGAGCTGGTTGAGCGTCGCGTACGCGGGGTTCACCAGGTCGCCGAGGTTCGGCACACCACCCAGGCGCGAGTACCGCGAGGCGAGGCCGAGGGTGGGGAAGAACAGCCCGCGTGCGGCACGCACGTCGGCCGCGGTGCGGCGCTCGGCGAACCGCTCCGCTTCAAGCCCGAGGTTCGAGCGCAGCGCCTCGGCAACGAGGTGCCCGAGCGGGTCCGGCCGCTGGGCCCCGAGGGCGGCGGGGGCATTGGCGACGAACAGGCCCGCCAACGTCGCGCGAAGGAGGCGTGGAAGCTTCACGATGAGATCAGGGCGCGGGCGACCTTCAGCACCCAGTGCCGCGGTGAGATCCGCAGCGACTGCAACTGGATCTTGTTGAACAAGCCCGGGACGACGAGCCGCTGGCCGCGCTTCAGCGCCGAATACCCTGCGGCAGCGACTGCCCGCGCGGTCATGGTCGCGCCGGCCCGGAAGAGCCGGGACCGCTGCATGTTCGCCCGGAAAGCGAACCCGGTAGCCGTCGGACCGGGACACAGAGTCGTAACGGTGACCCCCGTGCCGGTGAGCTCTTCCGCGAGAGCCTCGGAGAACGACACCACGTAGGCCTTCGTCGCGGAATAGACCGCCGCGAAGGGTCCCGGCTGGAAGCCTGCGGTCGAGGCGACGTTCAGGATCCTGCCCTGGCCCCGAGCCAGCATTCCGGGCAGGACCCCCTTGGTGAGTGCGGTCAGGGCGCCGACGTTGAGCTGGATCATCCCCAGCTCGGTCGCCTGGTCCGTCGTCGTGAAGCTCCCCGACAGTCCGTAGCCCGCGTTGTTGACCAAGACGTCGACTTCCAGACCCCGGGCGCTCAACTCTCGAAGCAGCGGCGGCACCGCGTGCGCACCAGCCAGGTCGGCCACGATGACCTCTACCCCTGGCGCTCCCAGCGAGCGCAGTTCCTGTGCGACGGTCGCGAGTCTGTCTCCGTTCCGGGCCACGAGCACCAGTTGGCCCCGGTCCCGGGCGAAGAGCTTGGCCAGCTCGTATCCGATGCCTCCGGAGGCGCCTGTGATCAGGGTGGTGAGCTGGCCGGCATTGGTCTTGTCCATTTGCACGCTCCATTCCTTGAAAGACTTCAAGTCGCCCTGCTTCCTCGCCCCGCTCAGGGAGCAGCGGACACGACTCGCCCCTCACCCGTCGAGGGAGCGTGGCTCGCAACGAGTGCGACCTCCTGCTGCATTTGACCGCGACTGATCCACACCACGCGATCGCCACACATGATGGCGTCTACGGGATACTCACTGCGCAGGAAGGAGTACCCATCGGAGGTAGGCACCGCGGTGCCTGGGAAGAAATACCAGCACCGCTCACCGGTGGGATGACTGTGAATCAGGCCGACAGTGGATGTCCACCCCGCCGCCTCGCAGGTCTGCTGCGGCACGACCCACGTCGCTGTTGATTCCGAAGGATCCACGTCTGCAGGCGCGATCCGCTCGATCACAACCGTATCGCCCCGAACCTCCCCAACCATGCAGCCCATGAATTCGGTCGGATACGACCGGTACTGCAGCGCCAGAAACCGCAGCGCCTGGCCAGACAGGATCAGCACGGCAGGAGCCTCGGGAACGGCGGCGTCCTGCGCCCTGGCCGGCGCCGCAGTCGCAATCCCGGTCAAGCCGACCAGAAGCGTGAGTATTGTCCTGTCCATGGTCGTGTTCCTCCTGTCCTGGATCTCCCGTTTGCCGCGGCGCCGCCGCCCCGACCCTTCGGATATGCTGAGTCCCAGGGGCAAGGTGGCGGCGCGGTGCGGCAGGGGTTCACAAGCTCGACCGGTTTAGGAGCGCCCTGACTCCGTGCGCGTACGGCGCGCCGGCGAGGCCCGGCTGGGCGATTTCGGGCTGCTCAGCGAGCTCGCCAGCGGCCGTGCGGGACCGGTTGAGTAGCGCCCGCTCGCCGTCGAGAAATCCCTGTTCAACGGGGGCGGCGGCCGCTGGAACCTGAGTGAAGGCGGCAACCGTGCCGCGGGGCGTTGCGTCAAGCCTGTTCAAGAGCGCCCGCTCCGAAGTGACCGACTGCGCGCGCGCGGCCACGGGGACCGCCAGGGCGAACGCGCCGACGAGGCCTGCCACGAGCGCCGCCCGGGCTGAGGTGTGAAGGATTGAAAGCATCGCTGTACCGCTCCTTTCGCATGGGTGTTTTAACACTGTCATCTAGCATAACGCTGTTAACTACATGAACAAAAAAACTCACCGTGTGGGTTCCCGCAGGGTGCCCCGAATCGTCACATCCCGGATCTTCGCCGCCGTCTGCCGCACATCGCGCCAACGGAAAGCTGGGTGATTGCCCTTGGCGATCTGCAGCGCGACCAGCCCGTGCAGCGAGCCCCACGCCATCTGTGCGAGCTCATCGGCGTCGGTGAACTCGGGCCGCAGCCGCCCGGTCGCGATCACGTCGGCGCACGTCTGGCGCAGGAAGCCGTAGGCATCCTCGCCAGGGTCGCCGGGCATGGCCTCCTGCCCGGCGTCCGTTGGACGGCGTGTCATGAACAAGAATTGGTACGGCATCGGGTGCGTCAAGGCGAACTCGACGTACGCTTGCCCGATCTTCTCGAGGCGCTCCACGGGATCGGCTACGGAACCAGTCTGCCGCAGCGCCTGTGAGAGCGCGCGGAAATCGAGCGCGGACAGCTCGGCGACCAGCGCGTCCTTGTCCTTGAAGTGATGGTAGATGGCCGTGGGCGTGTAGCCGATCTTGGCGGCGATGGCGCGCATGGTCGTACGTTCGTAGCCCTGCTGCACGAACGTCCGCCTCGCCGCCTCGAGGATTTTGCGGCGGGTTTCAGCGCGCTCGCGCTCGCGGCGCTCCAGGCTGGCAGTAGATCTGGCGTTCATAACCGTGTTAAGTAATATAACTGCGTTATGTGATTGTCAAGGGGACAACGGTGGCCCCCCCGGAAGGGGTCGGTGCTATCGGGTAGCGGCCATGACCGCGTGCGCTAGTTTACCTCGATGACCGCTCCGCCACAGATGCGCCGGCTCCCGCCTCGGCGAGCGCGTCGGTTCAACGCCGTCGTGCTGGTGCTCGTGGTGGTGGTCTTCCTGGTCGCGCCCACTCTGGTGCAGCTCGCGGCCGAGTGGCTGTGGTTCGGAGCCCTGGGCTACGAGCGCGTATTCACGACCCGGCTCGGGGCCCGACTGCTGCTGGGCGGCGTGGTCGGCGCCGTCGCCTTCGCGTTTCTCTACGCCAACCTGCGGCTCGCCCAGCGCGGACTCGTCCCGAACCCGCTGGTACTCACGTTCAACGCCGGGGCCTCGGCGGTCGATGTGCCTCGGTTGCTGCGCCGCCTCGCGCTCCCGGCGGCGCTCGGACTGGCGCTGCTGTTCGCCATCGGGGCCTGGGGTGGCTGGCTGAGCGTGCTCCAGTTCCTGCACCGGACCCCGTTCGACGCGAGCGATCCCGTGTTCGGCCGCGATCTGGGCTATTACGTGTTCACGATGCCGGTCGTCGCGGGCGCGATCGGGGTCGGCACCACCCTCACGATGTTCGCACTGCTGGCGACCGTGGTGCTGTACGTGCTGCGCCGGGACGTCGTCGTGTTCCAGCGTCACGTCACGGTGGAGCCGTCGGCCCGGCTGCACCTCGCCGTGCTGATCGCCCTGCTGTTCCTGTGGGAGGCGCTGCGAGTGTACTTCGTCCGGCTCCCGGGCTTGTTGTACTCGACCACCGGGCCCCTGGTGGGAGCGAGCTTCGCTGATCTGCACGCCAAGCTCGCCGGCCTGCGGGTCGTAGGGCTCGCCGCAGTGGCTGCTGGAGCAATGGTTCTGTGGGGAGCCCGCAACCACCGTCTGGCCCGCAACACGCTGCTCGCGGCCGGGCTGTACTTCGGCGTGTCGCTCCTGGGCATCGTCCTGTACCCGGCGATCATTCAGAGGCTGGTCGTGGCGCCCAACGAGTTGGTGAAGGAAACGCCCCAGCTCGCCCACCATATCGCGGCGACGCGGCGCGCCTGGGGGCTGGACGGCGTCGTGACGCGCGATCTCACCGGCGAGGCCCGGCTCACCGAGCGGGACATCCGAGCCAATCGGCCTACCATCGACAACGTCCGTCTGTGGGATCGCGACCCGCTGCTCCAGACGTTCGGGCAGCTGCAGGAGATCCGCACCTACTACGACTTCGTCTCGGTGGACGACGACCGCTACTGGATCGACGGCCGGTACCGCCAGGTGATGCTCTCGCCGCGCGAGCTGAACGCGGCCTCGCTGCCGACGCGGACCTTCATCAACGAGCGGCTCACCTTCACGCACGGAATGGGACTCACGCTCGGGCCCGTGAACCAGGTGACCGAGGAAGGACTGCCGGTCCTGTTCATCAAGGACGTGCCACCCGTGTCCAGTGTCTCGCTGCGCGTGACGCGGCCGGAGATCTACTTCGGCGAGCTGACCGATCCGTGGGTGTTCGCTCGGACCCGGCAGCGGGAGTTCGACTATCCGTCGGGGGACGAAAACATCTTCACCACGTACCAGGGAACGGGGGGCGTCCGGGTCGCTTCGTGGCTGCGTCGCCTGGTGCTCGCGACGTATTTCCGGTCTCTCAAGGTCCTGCTGTCGAGCGACATCACCAACGACAGCCGCGCGATGTACATCCGCAACATCCGGCAACGGGCGCGCACGGCGCTCCCGTTCCTGTTGTTCGACGGCGACCCGTACATGGTCTTGGATGATTCGGGACGGCTCCACTGGATCCTCGACGCCTACACCGCGACGACTCGCTACCCGTACGCGCAGCCCCTCCCCAACGGCGTGAACTACCTGCGCAACAGCGTGAAAGTGGTGATCGACGCGTACAACGGCACCGTCACGGCGTACCTCGCCGACCCGGCCGACCCGCTGGTGCGCACCCTGGCGAAGGTGTTCCCCGGGATCTTCCAACCGCTCGACGCGATGCCGGCGGATCTGCGCGTGCATCTACGCTATCCCGAGGACCTGTTCCGCGTGCAGACCGACATGTACGCGACCTACCACATGGCCGAACCGGAGATCTTCTACCACCGCGAAGACCAATGGCAAAAGCCGGTGTTGTCGCGGACGGGCGAGGCGAAGGATCCCTTCCTGCGCCACATGGTGATGCGGCTGCCCGAGGAGCGGCAGGGGGAGTTCATCTTCATGGTACCGTTCACGCCCCGCGGCAAGGACAACCTCGCCTCGTGGATGGTGGCCCGTAACGACGGGGAGCACTACGGCCAGCTCATCGTGTACCGCTTCCCCAAGCAGAGCCTGGTCTTCGGACCGGCCCAGATCGTCAACCGAATCAACCAGGACACCGAGATCGCCCGCCAGGTCTCGCTGTGGGACCAGCGCGGGTCCGAGGTGATCCGGGGCAACCTGTTGGTCATCCCGATCGAGGAGTCACTGATCTACGTGCAGCCGCTGTACCTGCGAGCCGAGGGCGGGCGCATCCCCGAGCTCAAGCGCGTGGTCGTCGCCCACCAGAACCGGGTCGTGATGGAAGAAACGCTCGAGGCTGGCCTGGCGCGGCTGTTCGGCGGCGTGGCCGGGCCGCCGGCGGTGGCAGCCGCGCCCAGCGCCGGGCGTCCCGGCGACGGCCGCGCCGCCGAACTCGCCCGCCAAGCGGCCGAGTCGTATCGGCGCGCCGTGGAGGCGCAGCGCGCCGGCGACTGGGCACGGTACGGCGAGGAGCTGTCCCGGTTGGGGGACGCGTTGCGCCAGCTGCAGGCAACGCTCGGAGGCGGGCAGCCCTAGTCAGGGACCGGGGCTGCCGGATCCTGTGTCGCTCGCTCCAGGTCGGCGCGCGCCTGATCGCGCAGCTTTCCGACGACCTTGCCCCGGATGTTGATGAGCCCGCCGCTCGGGAGGTCGTCGAAGCGAAACCGCCGCAGCAGCACCAGATAAATCCCCGCCTCTCCTGCCGAGGTGGGCCGGTCGATGACGGTCAAGAGCTCGAAGGCGGCCTCGAAGTAGTGATCCGCGTAGATCTGCTTGGCCGCCACGAGGGTCGCCCCGGGCAGCTCAGGCGGCGCGTACACCGCCAGGTGAGTGATGCTGAGAATCGGCTTCAGGCGGGGCAGCGCCTCGTCCGACCAGAACAGCACCTCGGTGAGGCCGTCGAGCTTCCCGTGCGGATACGTCGCGAGGTACTTATGGAAGGAGGGGGCGTACTCGTACACGTATGGTGACTGCCCCAGCAGTGCGGCGAAGGCATCGCTCGCGCGGACGTTGCCGCGGTCGTCGTACACTACCATCGCCGTGTCCCCGCGCGCGCGGTAGTCGGTGACGTACTCCAGCAGGCGCCGCCGCGCATAGGCGTCCACCTGCGCCTGCACGTCGCCCGCCTTCCAATCGATCTCCTCTCGGATCCGTCGCATCTCGGTCGCCGGCAGCTTGACCTTACAGTTCCCGGGCCGGCAGTCCTTCAGATCCGCGATATCGCGGCTGTCGACGGTCAAGGCCGCGAGGTCGGCCGCGGTCGCCGGGTCGCTGAAGATGCCGAACTGGGTGCGGGTGGGCGTGCGCAGCGAGGTCGGGAAGTCCTGCACACGTCGGACGTAGACGTCGCGCGGCACGCGGGCGGTGATGATCGCGAACACCGCGACGTCTCGCTTGTCCTGGGTGTCGAGGACCTTCGCCACGGCCCGGCCTCGGGCCACCGCGGCGAGCTGCGCCGAGTCGAGGCCGATGCGACGTTGCAGGAATTCCGTCAGCGTGGCCGGGGGCTGCTGTCCGGGCGCGGGCGCGGCCACGCCGAGTCCCCCGACGCAGGCGACCAACCCGCTCAATCGTTTCAGGTCCATACGGCTGGCCTCCGAAGCGAGGAGACAACGCAATTTCGCGGTCCCGGCCGCTCGGGACCAGGTCGTTCCGGCCGCGGGGCCGGCGTGCGAAACCCGTTTCCTCCGTGGCATTTGCGCGAGCCCTTGCGAGCGGTTGTGTGCACGGCCCGCGATGCTGTGTGACCTGCCTCACGTCCTTTTGGCCCAGCCGCCGCCATCGTCAGAAGTATGAAGGCCACACCGCGCAGCACCGTGCTGATCGTGGATGACGACTTCACGCTCCGAGGCGCGCTCCAGAGCGCCCTTGTCGCCATGGGGTGTCGCGTCCTCACCGCCGCGGAGGCGGACACGGCCTATGCGCTCCTCGCCGGCGGGCCCGTGGACGCGGTGCTGCTGGATGTGCGCCTGCCGACGATGTCGGGACTCGCCCTATACCTCGCCATCGTGCACCGCTGGCCGCAGCTCGAGGGGCGGATTGCCGTGATGACGGGGGATGCCGACGCGCCCGACGTCCGGCCCTGGCTCGAGCTCCAGCGCTGCACCGTCTTCCGCAAACCCTTCCGCGTCGAGCAGCTCGCGGCCTGGCTCGACGCTGCGTTGCTGGTGCGGGAACGCAAAGCCGTCGCTCGCTGAGTGGCACCGCGAAGCCCGGGCCCCGCTTCACGGGCGTCCGCGCTGGCGGCCGAAGCCGTGTTCCAGAACGAGATCGTCGAGCCTTCCACGGCGTTCCTGGGGAAACCGTTCACCAGCCGGCAGCTCATCACGAGGGTTCGCGAGGTGCTCGACGCGCCCCTCGGAGACGCGGCGGCGGAGGCATAGCAGGTCCTAGCCGGATTCCACGTGGACCTGCATGTTCAGCGGCCGTCGAATCGGAGCAAAGGAAACGGCGGTGAGTGCCCGGGAGCAGCACCAGCGCGAAGTGCTACGGCAGGCGGGCGCCGCGCTGCAGGGTCGCGTCGTCACGCTGTGGGAGGTGTCCGCCACGACAGGCGTCACCCCGCTCGTGAGCGGTCTGCCCAATCCGCCTCCTCACGCCACGAAACTCGATCTTGAAGCCACCCTCTGGCAGTGGGGCTCCCCTGACGCTCGAGCGCCCGCTCGCCCGGAAGAGCGGCGTGGCCCTCAAATGGGAAACCGCCGTCGACTCGGCCTTTCTCTACGGGGAGCCGAGTGCGCTCTATCAGGTCGTCACGAATCTCATCCGCAACGCCGTGGATGCTTCGAGAGGCCGTGAGAGGGTCGAGGTCACGCTCGACCAAGCCGGCGACACGCTCCGTCTGACGGTTCGCGACCGAGGCGTGGGGATCGCGCCCGAGCATCTCGATCGGATCTTCGAAGCAGGGTTTACGACGAAGCCGCCCGGCTCGGGCTCCGGGATGGGCCTCGCCGTGGGCGCGGGCAGTGCCTTTACCCTGGAGCTGCCGATTCCGCGGCAGCGGGGCGGCGAGTCGCAGGACGTTCCCGGCGGTGGGTGACGTCGCGGCCGTTCTGATCCTCGTCGCCTGCACGGTCGCCGGCCTGCTACTCGTGCCCTTGGGACTCCCCGGACTGTGGGTCATGGCGCTCGGCGTCCTGGCCCATGGCTGGCTCACGGGCTTCCGATCGGTTACCCCGGGGATCATTGCGCTCGTGATGGCGCTGGCGCTGCTCGGCGAGATCGTCGAGACGTGGGCGGGGTTCCGCGTCGCGCGGCGTTACGGGGGATCGAGCCGGGCCGGTTGGGGAGCGCTGCTCGGCGGCCTGGTCGGTGCCGTGGTCGGCGTCCCCGTGCCGGTCCTCGGGTCGGTGCTAGGGGGGTTCGTCGGGTCGTTCGTGGGCGCGGCGGTGTTCGAGTACTCGCGGGCCCAGCGAGCGGACGCCGCCGTTGGAGCCGGGTGGGGCGCCGTGCTCGGCCGGGCGGCGGCGGCAGCGGCCAAGATGGCGTTGGGGGTCGTGATCGCGGTCGTCGCCCTGTTCGCGGGCCTGCGGGGTTGAGCGCGCGGCCGCTCAGCTCGCTTGCGAAACGAGCCCCGCCCGCACGGCGTAGCGCACGAGGCCGGCCACGTGGGCGATCCCGAGCCGCTTCATCGGCTCGCTGCGGTGGAGCTCGACGGCTTTCACGCTGATTCGCTTCCGCTGTCCGCAAGCTCGAACTGCCGGTGTGCGCGATTCCCTGCGCGTGTCGGGAATCGACCTATGGCTTGAGGTCGTGTTCCACGGCGTACCGAATGAGATCATAGGTACCGATGGTCTTCGGACTGACGGACAAGGCGGCGGCGATCTCCTTGTGGCCCTTGCCGTCTGCACTCGGTGATGTCGCGCGTGACCTTCGAGAACCCGACGAGGGCGCCCGTGGAGTCGCGAATCGTGGTAATCAGGACGGTGGCCCAAAAACGCGAGCCGCCCTTCCGGATGCGCCAGCCCTCGTCTTCGAACCAGCCTCGCACCGCGGCCGTCTCAAGCGCTCGTTGCGGTTTGCCCTCGGCGACATCTTCAGCGGTTATAGAAGCGCGAGAAGTGCTGACCGACGATTTCCTTCGCTTCGTATCCCTTGATCCGCTGCGCGCCGCCGTTCCAGCTGCTCACGCGTCCCTCAGGATCGAGCATGAGGATCGCATACTGTTGGACTCGATCGACCGGCAACTGAAGTCGCTCGTCGCTCTGCCGGACTGCTCTTCGCGCCGACTGACAATCACCCCGAGCTGCGCCATCCCGAGCATGGCGGCCGTACCCAGGGCGACGACCGTCGCGAGGCCGCAGCGCGGCGAACGATGCGACGATGGCGATCGCGACCGAGTAGTGCATTCCGGAGATCGCCAGGCCCATTCCCACGCAGCCTGCCCAGAACAAGGGGTGGCCCATGGCCTCTCTGGTGACGAGCACGAACGCCACGGACGACGCAGCCGGCCACGACGACGGACAGCGTGACCAGCGCCACGCTGTACCTCACCGACACCGGACGTCGCAGGGCGAGCATCGCCACGAAATGCATGCTCCAGATCCCCATTCCCATCGCGAGCGAGCCAGCGGTCAGCCCAATAGGGTAGGCACGGGCAGTGGCCACGCTCGCGCGGCCGGCCAGCTGCAAGGCATCATAGGATGCCCAAACGGCGATCAGCGCCGAGAGGGCAACGAGGAAGGGATTGTACGCCGCCCAGGCATCGGGTGAACCATGATGCCTCGGCTGCGGGGCCGCTAGGGCGCCTCCAGGTCGCCGTGGTGCCGCGCTCTATTCCTGGTGTCAACACGGCCCTCGGTCTTACATTCCCGCGCATGACCACGGCTGGTCACGACCTCTCGAGGCTGCGCATCGACCGCGACGCGCCGTCGCCCGCGCTGCGCCGGGCGCTACGCCGCAATGTCCTGCTGGCGGTCGCCGCTGTCGTCATCATCGGCGTGGCGGTCGTCGTGGCGCGACGGGGCTCAGGTGTGCCCGTCCAGGCGGTCGTGGCGACGGCGCTCGACGCCGGGCCGGGTGGCGGAGGGAGCGGGGCGGGCGCGACTGCGGTCACGGCCAACGGGTATGTCGTGGCGCGCACACGCGCCTCCGTATCGGCCAAGGTGGCGGGCCGGCTCGCCTACCTGGGCGTCAGCGAAGGGTCGTACGTGCGCCGGGGCGAGGTGATCGCACGCCTCGAGAACGCCGACTATCAGGCGCAGGTGTCGCAGGCCGAGGCCAACGTGGCGAGCGCGCGCGCCCAGCTCATCGAGGCGGAGGCCGACCGCGACCAGCTGCAGCGCGAGGCGCGCCGCCTGCAGGACATTCGCGCCCGTAACGCCCAGCTCGTGTCGCCACAGGATGTCGACGCGGCTGAGAGCCGTGCGGCGCAGGCCGACGCGCGGGCCCGATCGGCTCAGGCGCGGATTGAAGCGGCGGAGGCGGGGCTCCGCTTCGCCCAGGCCAGCCTCGAGAACACGCTGGTGCTCGCCCCGTTCACCGGAACCGTGCTCCGCAAGGAGGCGGAGGTGGGGGAGGTGGTGGCACCCTCGGTCGGCGGCGGCCTCACCCGGGGCGCGGTCGTGACGATGGCCGACTTGACCACGCTCGAGGTCGAGGTGGACGTGAACGAGGCGTACATCGCCCGCGTGCGGCGCGGCCAGACCGCCCGGATCACGCTCGACGCCTACCCCGACACGGCGTTCCGTGGCACCGTGCGCCAGGTCGTGCCCACCGCCGACCGGCAGCGGGCGACGGTGCAGGTCAAGGTGAGCATCTTGGACCACGATCCGCGCATCCTTCCGGAGATGGGCGCGCGGGTGGACTTCTTGGAGCCGGACACGGCCTCCGGGCGACCCGCGGTGGTCGCGGCGCCGCGGATCCGGGTGCCCGCCGCGGCTGTGCGGGAGCAGGACGGGCGGACGGTGGTCTGGCTGATCCGGCAAGGCCGGCTCGAGACTCGATCCGTGGAGGCGGGCCCGGTGAGCGGGGGCTTTCGGGAGATTCGCTCCGGCCTGGCGGGCGGCGAGCTGGTGCTGGTCGGCGGGGTCGAAACCCCGCGGGCTGGAATGCGCGTACTGCTAACCAATCCGTAACCTCTCACTCGCGAGCGACTCATGGCATTGGTCGAGATCCGCGACCTGTACAAAGCGTTCCAACGCGATTCCCAGCGGATCGACGTGTTCACCGGGCTGTCCCTCGACGTTCCGGAGGGCAGCTTCACGGCCCTCATGGGGCCGTCCGGCTCGGGCAAGTCGACCCTGCTCAACCTGATCGCCGGGCTCGATAAGCCGAGCAGCGGCACCGTGCGGGTGGCGGGCGCAGAGGTGAGCGCGATGAGCGCGACGGCGCTCGCGCCCTGGCGCTCCCGCCACATCGGCTTCGTGTTCCAGCAGTTCAACCTGTTGCCGGTGCTTACGGCCTATCAGAATGTGGAGCTGCCGCTCCTGCTTACGCGCCTCTCCAAGAAGGAGCGCGATGAACGTGTGCGCATCGCGCTCGGGGTCGTGGGGCTCGAGGACCGGATGCATCACTATCCGCGCCAGCTCTCCGGCGGTCAGGAGCAACGCACGGCCATCGCGCGCGCCATCGTGGGCGACCCGACTCTCATCCTCCTGGACGAGCCGACCGGACAGCTCGACGCCAAGAGCTCCCAGGAAGTCCTCGCCCTGCTGCAGCGGCTGAACGCCGAGTTCGGCAAGACCATCGTCATCGTGACGCACGACGCCCACGCGGCGGATCGAGCCAAGACGGTGCTCCACCTGGACAAGGGCGTGCTGGAGGCGGTGCCGTGAAATACCTGCCGCTGGTGCTGGCGAATCTGGGCCGCCACAAGCGGCGCACGTTCCTCACGATCGCGAGCGTGGCCCTGGCGCTGTTCCTGTTCGCGTCGCTCCGCACCGTCGTGACGACGATCGGTCTCGCGGCCCAGTTCGGCAGCGCTCGGCGCCTGGTTGTGACCAACGCAACGGGCATCGTGTTCCCGCTCCCGCTCAGCTACGCGAATCGGCTGCGGACGGTGCCCGGTGTGGAGGGAGTGACCTGGGCCAACTGGTTCGGCGGTCGCTACGGCGACGGCAAGCGCTTCTTCGCGAATTTCGCGGTGGACGCGGAGTCATACCTGGACCTGTACCCGGAGATGTCGGTCCCCGCCGACCAGCGTGAGGCGTTCCTTCAGGATCGCTCGGGCGCGCTCATCGGGGTCAGGCTGCTGGACGTCTTCGGCTGGCGCGTGGGCCAGAACGTCACCATCCAGGGCACGATCTTCCCGGGCGACTGGACGTTCACGATTCGCGGCGTCTACACGCCCACGGATCCGGTGATCAATGACGACGCGTTGATGTTTCACCACCAGTTGCTCGACGAGCGCCTTGGACGCGCGGGTATCGCCGGCTGGTACATCTTGCGGATCGACGACCCCAACAACGCCGCACCGATTGCCAGGACCATCGACGACCAGTTCAAGAACTCGAGCGCGGCGACCAAGACGGGGACGGAGCAGGCGTTCAACGCGAGCTTCGCGACCATGTGGGGCAACGTGAGCCTGCTCATGAACACGATCGGCATGGCGGTGGTGTTCGCGATCCTCTTGGTCACCGCGAACGCGATGATGATGAGCGCGCGCGAGCGCATGAGTGAGGTGGCCGTGCTCAAGACCATCGGCTTCTCGGACCGCCGGCTGTTCGGGTTGGTGATGCTCGAGGCGGGCCTCATCACCGTCACCGGTGCCGCGCTCGGACTCGGCGGGGCGAAGCTGCTCTACAAGGCGACCAACTTCAACGCCGCCGGATTTCTGCCGGGCTTCGATGTGACGGGCGCCACGCTCGCGCTGGGCGGCGCCATCGCGCTGTTGCTCATGCTCGCGAGCGGGCTGGTCCCCGCCGTCCGGGCGGCGCGCCTCCCCGTCGTGCAGGCACTGCGGCGGGTCGAATGAAGATCCCCATCCTCTACAACGTCCGCAGTGTGCTGCAGCGGCCCGTGTCCACGGCGCTCACGGCGCTGGGCGTCGCGCTCGTGGTCGCGGTCTTCATCGGGATGTTGGCACTGGCCAACGGGTTCCGCGCGGCGCTCGCCCGCACAGGCTCCGATGGGAACGTGCTCGTCCTCCGCAAAGGCGCTGACTCGGAGCTCTCGAGCGGCCTTGGCCGCGAGGCCGCGCGCATTCTCACCGCGTCGCCGCACGTCGCCGCCGGAGCCGACGGGCGCCCGCTCGTGAGCCCCGAAGTGTACGTTCTGATCCCGCTGCCCAAGCGGTTCGACACAACCCAGGTGGCGAACGTGGTCGTCCGCGGGATCAGCGACCAGGCGTGGAGCGTACGCTCCAACGTGCAGGTCGTCGCGGGGCGAAAGCCCCAATCGGGCCGCTCGGAGATCTGCCTCGGTACCCGGATCGTCCTCCGCTTCCCCAACACCGGCATCGGCGAATCGTTGCGCTTTGCGGGTCGCGACTGGGCCGTCGTGTGCCACTTCACGGCCGCCGGATCCGCGTTCGAGTCGGAAATCTGGGGTGAGAATGAGCAGTTCATGCCGGTGTTCCGCGGCCAGGTGTTCCAGTCCGTCACGTTCCGCCTGCGGGATCCCGCCGCCTTCGAGGAAGCGAAGCGTTCCCTCGAAGACGACAAGCGCATCACTGTGGACGCCCACCGGGAGTCGGCGTTCTACGTGCAGCAATCGCAGCTCCTGGGCCGCATCCTCCGGATCCTCGCGATCCTGATCACCAGCATCATGGCGGTCGGAGCGGTGTTCGGCGCGGTGAACACGATGTACGCGGCCGTGGCCGCGCGCGCGCCCGAGATCGCCGTGCTGCTCACGCTCGGTTTCCATCCCCGGAACGTGCTCGCGAGCTTCCTCCTCGAGTCCGCGATCATCGCTGGAATCGGCGGGGCGGTGGGGTGCCTGCTCGCGCTGCCCATCAATGGGATCGTCACGAGCACGACCAACTGGGCGAGCTTCAGCGAGATCGCGTTCAGCTTCCGCGTGACTCCGGGGCTGCTGCTCGCGGGCCTGCTCTTCGCCGTGGTGATGGGAGTGCTGGGCGGGTTCTTCCCGGCGCGGCGGGCCGCCCGCGTGCCCGTGGTCCAGGCGATCCGCTGACGCCGCCGCCCGGTAAGGGCTACTCCGGCTCACCCGTTGAAGGGGGTACGCATTGCTCCGCGAGCCGCTTTCGCTGGTCCTCGGTCGCGGCACCGAGCGCCTGACGGAGCAGCGCGCACGCCTCCCCCTGTATCGGACCGATGGCGATCGCGGTTTCGAACATTCGCAGCGCGCGATCGGGTGAGTTCCCCGCGAGGTACGTGCGCGGCTCGTAGAACGCGAGATGGACGAGAATCCGCGCGAGCAACCGGCGCGCGCTCGCCGCCTCCAGGCTGTCTCCGCGCTCCACGGTCCTCTGCAGCTCCGGGATGCGAAGCCTGTGCGCCAGGTCCCGCACCGCGGGGGGGTCGTGCTGCGCTCTGGCCCACGTCAGGATCTTCGGCAGGTCCAACCCCTGGCGTTGATCGCGATCGCCGAGGCGACGCGCCTCGGTCTCGTACCGGATCATGACCGGACTGCTGCGCAACGTGGCCGCCCGTGCGGCGGCGCCGCGCGCGTCGGGCCAGCCAGCGTAGTCGCGCCCAATCGCCTCATTGAGGCGCGCTGCCTCGTCCCAGCGGCCCAGCTGCTCGAGCTCCGATGCACGGGCCAGCTCGCCCGCGAGGCGCGTCCGCACCCAGCTCGAATCCATCGCCCGCAGGGTGCCGAGCATCGCGCGCAGCTCGAGCCACTCGAGCGCCTCGCTGCAGACGTCCACCGGCGGCCAGCTGTGCGGCCCGTCGAACGCCACAACCCGAAACGGCACGCGCGTCGTGCGAAACCGATCGCCCATCGCGCGGACCTCTTCATAGTTGAAGTCCCGTGTCCCTGCTGCACCGAAGTACGCGAACCTCGAATCGCCCGCAAACGTGGTTTCGGGGCCCCCGAGCTCGAACCCCAGCGCCCCGCCCGCCGCGATCACCCCGGCCACGTGCCCGCGGAGCTCGACCGCGAACCGCAAGGCCAACCGCGCAGTGCCTGAGAACCCCGCGAGGTACAGCCGCGACGGGTCGATGGACAAGCGCGCCTGGGCCGACGTCAGCATGGCGTTCATGGCCACGAGGTTCGGCTCAGGTGGGCCGTCGCTCAGCGTGTTGTAGGAGCTCAGGATGACGTAGCCGAGCCGGGCGGCGGCGGCTCGAAACAGCTCGAGCCCGAGCAAGGCCCGCCCTCGCGGGTCGAGCACGAACAGGACGGGCCAGCGTTGCTCGGTCCCGTAGCCGGGCGGGAGATAGAGCGCGTACGTCTGTGACGTGTCGGTCACACTGGAGACGCGCTCTTCGAGCCGGCCAGGGGGTGCCTGCCCCGCACACGGACGCGACAACGACGACGCGATGGCTGCGGCCACGGCCAGCACGTGCGCAGGAGCACAGGCTAGGCGCATCTTGACCTCCGAGTTCCACCGACCGCAGAAACACCGTCCTGTCTCATGATACTCCTCGTCCTGCCGCGCGGATGCTGCTGCCCGGACTCGCAGGCTTCCTCGCGGCGCGAGCCCTGGTGCAAACCCGCGCCGCTCGGGCATATTCGCAAGTGATGGCCGGCGCGCCCGCTTCCATCGCCTCCACCCTCTCCGACCGCTACGCCATCGAGCGCGAGCTCGGCCGGGGCGGCATGGCGACCGTTTACCTCGCCCTCGACCAGAAGCACGGCCGCAAGGTCGCGATCAAGGTGCTCAGGCCCGAGCTCGCGGCGTCGCTGGGCGCCGAACGGTTCCTGCGGGAGATCCAAATCGCCGCGCGCCTCACGCATCCCCACATCCTGCCCTTCATCGACTCGGGCGAGGCGACGGGTGTGCTCTACTACGTCACGCCGCACGTGCCCGACGGCTCGCTGCGCGAGCGCCTGCAGCGCGACGGACGCGTGCCCCTCCCGGAGGCGATCCAAATCGCTCGGGACGTGGGCGGGGCGCTCGATTATGCCCACCGCCAGGGCTTCATCCACCGCGACGTGAAGCCCGAGAACATTCTGTTCGCCGACGGCCACGCCGTCCTGGCGGACTTCGGCATCGCGCGCGCGTTTTGCGCCGCCGGGATCGACGCCGTGACCGAGGTCGGGCTCGCCTTGGGCACGCCCGAGTACATGAGCCCGGAGCAGGCGACCGGCGAACAGGACCTGGGGGGACGGAGCGACCTCTACAGCCTGGCGTGCGTCATCTACGAGATGCTGGCCGGCGCGCCGCCGCTCCGCGGCGACGGCGCCCGGTCCACGATGGCCAAGCAGGTGACGGAAACGCCTCCGCCGCTGCGCACGCAGCGACCGGAGGCCCCCGCCGCCGCGGAGCGGGCGATCGCTCGGGCCCTTGCGAAGAATCCCGAAGACCGCTTCGCGACGGTCACCGAGTTCCTCACCGCGCTGCAGGGAGCGGACGCGGGGCCGGGAGGTACGGCCACGGCGGCGGGCCGCGGCATCGCCGTGCTCCCGTTCGTCAACGCGAGCCCCGATCCCGAGAACGAGTACTTGAGCGACGGCATCACAGACGAGCTGATCGACGCGCTCGCCAAGGTGGAGGGGCTGCGGGTGGCCTCGCGCACTTCGGTGTTCGCGCTCAAGGGAAAGCCACAGGACGTGCGTGCGATCGGCGCCCTGCTCGGCGCCGCATGGGTCCTGGAGGGGACGGTGCGCCGGGCGGGGGATCGGTTGCGGATCACGGCGCAACTCACGTCCACGGAGGACGGCCGGCTCCTCTGGTCGCAGCGCTACGACCGCACGCACGAGGACGTGTTCGCGATCCAGGAGGAGCTCGCGCGCACCATCGTGGACACGCTGCGGGCGACCTCGTTCGCCGTCCTCGCCCAGCCGCTCCGCAAGCGCTACACGGAGAACGTCACGGCGTACGGCCTGTACCTGAAGGGCAGGTACGCCTGGAACAAGCGTACGCACGAAGGGGCGACCGAGGCGATTCATTTCTTCGAGCAGGCGGTCGCCGAGGACCCGGGCTACGCGCCGGCGTACGCCGGCCTCGCGGACTCCTACGCGCTGCAGCTGGACTACCGCAGCGTCCCCGTAGCCGAGGGGTTTGCGCACGCCAAGGCGTACGCCAGGAAAGCGCTCGAGCTGGACGAGACGGTGGCCGAAGCGCACGCGTCGCTCGGGTGGAGCCTGTTCATCTATGACTGGGATTGGGACGGGGCGGCGCGCGAGTTCCGCCGAGCGATCGAGCTGGACCCGCGGTACGCGACGGCGCACCAGTGGTACGCGTTCTACTTCGCCGCCAAGAGCCGGCTCGACGAAGCACTGGTCGAAGCGCACACGGCGCTGGAACTCGATCCGGCGTCGGTCTCGATCCGGCGGACCGTGGGCTGGGTCTACTACTATGCGCGGCGCTACGAGCAGGCCCGCCATCACCTGTCCCGGGCCATCGCCATGAACCCCACAGCGGCGGAAACCTATCGCGTGCTGGGCTTGGCCGTCGGGCAGCAAGGCCAGTGGGAGGAGGCGGAACGGGTGCTCCGCGAGGCGATGACGCTTCCTGCCGCGGGAGCGTACACGACGGCGGCGCTGGGCTACGTGCTGGCGCGAGGCGGCAAGCGGGTTCAAGCCGAAGAGTTGCTGGGCGAGCTCGAGGCGAAGGGCGAGCGCGGCTACATCTCACCCGTGGCATTCGCCATCCTGCACATCGGGCTCGGGCAATACGACCGGGCGCTCCAGTGGACCGAGCGCGCGCACGAGGAGCGACGCGGGTGGCTGGCATATCTCAAGGTGAATCCAGTCATGGATCCGCTGCGCGCCGAGCCGAGGTTTCACGCGCTGCTCGAGAAGATGAGGCTGTAAGAAGCCCCCGATGGGGCGCCGCAGCCTCATTTGACAAGTGGTCATTCGCGAAGCAACGTATACCCTCGCAGCGGACAAATGCGTGTCGTCCAGTGGGCCCGGTTGCAGAGCTCCGCAAGCTGCGGGCTGCGGCTAGGTGCGTGGTATCCGGTCGTCGTCCTGGCGGCTCGGGAAGCGCACGTGAGGGTGCACGGGCAGGTGGCGAAACTGCCCCGATCCCTCCTCGAGTTGCGCGTCGCGCCGCCGTGCGAGTGGACTGTGGTGCGTGGGCCGCTGAATGCCGCTCGGGTGCCCGCTGGTGCCCGCGGGGGGTACGTCGTGTGCCCGAACTGTCGCCATCGGGACCCGCTGCCCGACGCCCGCGTTGCGACCGCCCGCTGCCCGCGGTGCAACCAAGTGTTCGCGGTGGCCTGGGATGAGGCCTATCCTCGAGTGGCACAGGGCGGGCGGGAGCGGGCCCTCGTACGAGCGGTGGGGCCGCAGGCAGTCACGCGCCCGATGTGGGACACGCTAGCTCCGGATCGCCGCATGACCCGACGCCGCAGCACCGCCAACCGCCGTACCGGCCTCGAGCGCCGCACCGCCGAGCGCCGGGCGCTGATACTCGCCACGACGCTCGTCGAACGCCGGGTAGCCGAGCGCCGGCAGCCCACGAAGCGGCGCAATGACCGGGACCGGCGGAGCAGGAGCGAGCGGCGCCGGCGGGCGGCGACCTGGTAGCCCAAATGCATCAGGTCGTTTAACAACTCAGACACCTGACTCGTGAGCCGGAGGATCCCGTGGAGCGCGTGCCGCTCCTCGGCGTCCGCTCGTGGCCTTTCGCACGATCGCGATCTCGAAGCTTCCCGCGTCATATGGATCGACCGCTCACGACACTCACTCCCGACATCGCCGAGGCCGACATGCCGCGCCCGGACCTGGAAGGGGAGCTCGAGCGCCTGCACGCGGCCGCCTTCGGCTGGGCGCTGAGCTGCTGCGCCGGGGATCGCGCGGCAGCCGAAGACGTCCTCCAGGTGAGTTACCTCAAGATCCTGGACGGACGGGCCCGCTTCGAGGGTCGCTCGAGCTTCCGGACGTGGGTGTTCGGCGTGGTGCGGCGCACGGCGGCGGAAGAACGGCGTCGCGCGCGCCTGCGGCGCTGGCTCCCGCTGTACTGGCTGGCGCCGGGATCCGAGCCCGCGGACGGTCGGCCGGATCCTGAGACCGCGCTGGCGCGCGCGGAGCTGACGCGACGGCTCGAGCGGGCGCTGGCCGGCCTCACGGGCCGGCAACGCGAGGTGCTGCACCTGGTGTTCTACCAGGAGCTCACGATCGCCGAGGCGGCCGAGGTGCTGGGTGTGAGGCTCGGGACGGCGCGCACCCACTACGAGCGCGGCAAGGCCGCGCTGCGACAGCGGTTGGAGGAGGACCCAGCATGAACGACTGCGGTGAGCAGGAGCTGCGCGAGCGGTTCGAGCGCCTGCGGCGTGAGGACGCGGCCGGCGGGCCGTCCTTTCGGGCGACGCTCGCCGGGGCGGGGCGGCGCCGCGCCCGGCGGGGTCCGTCCGTGCACCGCGTCGCGGCCGCGGCGATCGCGGTCGCGACGGTCGTCGTGGCGGCGGTCATCCTCGACCTCCGGCTCGGGCCACGCGACCCACGCGTCGATCTCGCGGCGACGCGCTGGCGCGGCCCTACAGACTTCCTGCTGCGGCTGCCCGGCGCCGACTACCTGCGCACGGTGCCGAGGCTCGACGCCGGCGCGTTCACCGACTGGAGGAATCCGTGATGACGCATCGCTTGGTCCTTGGTCTGTTCGTCGCCCTTGTGCTCGCCCTGGGCCCGGCCGCGCGGGCCCAGCAGCCCGGTGAGGATCCCCTCGCGCGGGTGCTGTTTCCGCCCGAGCTGGTCATGCAACATCAGGCCGACATCGACCTGCGGCCCGAGCAGCGCAACGCGATCACCAGGGCGATCCAGGAGTTCCAAACGAAGGTCGTGGACCTGCAGTGGCGCATGCAGGAGCAGAGCCAGCGGCTCGCCGCGCTACTGGGCAAGCCGTCGGTCGATCAGGCGGCAGCGCTGGCGCAAGTCGACGAGGTGCTCGGCGTCGAACGCGAGGTCAAGCGCGC
The DNA here is from genome assembly GCA_035763805.1 of Gemmatimonadales bacterium. Lineage (GTDB taxonomy): Bacteria > Gemmatimonadota > Gemmatimonadetes > Gemmatimonadales > GWC2-71-9 > DASUAL01. The sequence continues at coordinate 42,722 of DASUAL010000133.1, read as the reverse complement.
GCACCTTTCGCTGCTCATCCGGATCAAGAACACGCTCACGCCCGAGCAGCAGACGAAGCTCGCCGAGGCCCGGGGCCGCTGAGAACGGCTCGGGCCGCTAGCCTCAAGTCGTCCGGCGCTTGAGCCACGCCTCGAGCGTCCAGCGCCCTCCGCCCGAGGCCCAGATGAAGAGCCAGAGGAAGCAGTACAGCGCCGCCAGCTCGCCGCGGTTCTCCCACGGCCACACGCTGCCGCGCATCGCGACGTGGCGCCAGAAGTAGGCGACGGCCATCTCGCCGGCCACGACGAACGCCACGTACCGCGTGAACAGACCGAGGGCGATGGCCGCCCCCCCGAAGAATTCCAGCACGCCCGCGACACCGACCGGCCAGAACGCGGTGAACGGACCCTCAGCGCCGAACCAGCCAAACAACTTCTGGCCGCCGTGCGTCATGAAGAGGGAGCCGGCCATGATGCGGAGCGCGTTGAGCGTGAGGTCGTAATACTTCTCGCAGAAGTTGCCTGGCACAGAGTCCTCCGGGGAAGCGCGAAGTGATCGGGCGCGGCCGTGGGATACGCACTCGGCCTGCGACACGCTTAGATTGCGGCGTCCATGGCCGACGACGCAACCCGCCAGCCAAAGAAAGCCTTCACGCCCGGCGCCTGGCAGGAAGCCCGGGCGCTGATCGCCGCCCACCGGGGCCGGCTGGCGCTGGGGCTCGCGCTGTTGCTCATCAACCGGCTGGCGGGCCTGGTGCTGCCGGCCTCGTCCAAGTGGGTGATCGATCACGTCATTACCCAGCGTCAAGCGGAGCTGCTGCTGCCGCTCGCAGCAGCCGCGGGCGCGGCCACGCTCGTGCAGGCGCTCACGGGATTCGCTCTGTCGCAGCTCCTCGGCGTTGCGGCGCAGCGTGCCATCACCGACATGCGCCGGGCGGTGCAGGCCTACGCGCTTCGGCTCCCCGTCGCGTATTTCGACTCCACGAAGAGCGGCATCCTGATCTCCCGGATCATGACCGACGCCGAGGGCATCCGAAATTTGGTCGGCACGGGACTCGTGCAGCTCGTCGGGGGGCTCGTCACGGGGGCGATCGCCCTCGGTGTGCTCTTCTACCTCAACTGGCGTCTCACCCTGATCGCGATCTTGATCATGGCCTGCTTCGGCGGCGGGCTGGCGTACGCATTCACGAAGCTGCGCCCGCTGTTCCGGGAGCGGGGCAAGATCAACGCCGACGTGACGGGGCGGCTCGCCGAGACGCTGGGCGGCATCCGCATCGTCAAGGCGTATCGCGCGGAGCGGAGCGAGCGGCTCGTATTCGCGCGCGGCGCGCACACGTTGTTCCGCAACATCGCCGCCACGATGACGGGCATCTCCGCGGTAGGCTCGTTCGCCACGATCATCGTCGGCGCCATCGGGATCCTCATGATTCTCGAGGGCGGGCGCGCGATCCTCTCGGGCGCGATGACGCTCGGCGACTTTTTCATGTACGGGGTCTTCCTCGGTCTCGTCGCCCTGCCGCTGATCAACATCGCGTCGATCGGCACCCAGATCACCGAGGCGTTCGCGGGTCTCGACCGGATCCGCGAGATCCGCCGGGTCGTGACGGAAGACGCCGAGGACCCGGCCCGGGCCGCAGTCGCCGCCGTGGCGGGCGACGTGGCTTTCGAGGACGTGAGCTTCGAGTACGTGCCCGGGGTCGAGGTGCTGAAGCGCGTCTCGTTCCGTGCGCCGCCGGGCTCGACGACGGCGCTCGTCGGGTCGTCGGGGGCGGGGAAGAGCACGCTGATCAGTCTGGTGCTGGCGTTCAACCGCCCCAAAGTCGGGCGCATCCTCGTGGACGGGCGGGACCTTGCGGCGCTGCGCCTCGCCGACTACCGCCGGCATCTGGGCGTCGTCCTGCAAGACAACTTCCTGTTCGACGGCACGATCGCCGAGAACATCGCCTTCGCCCGACCCCACGCGACCCGGCAGGAGATCGAGGGCGCGGCCCGCATCGCCCACTGCGACGAGTTCGTCCGCCGCTTCGAGAGGGGTTACGACACGGTGGTCGGCGAGCGGGGCGTGAAGCTGTCGGGCGGCGAGCGCCAGCGGGTCTCGATCGCGCGGGCAATCCTGGCGGATCCGCGGATCCTGATCCTCGACGAGGCGACGTCGAACCTCGACTCGGAGAGTGAGGCGGCCATCCAGGACGGGCTCCGCACGCTGCGGTGCGGCCGCACGACCTTCGTGATCGCGCACCGTCTCTCGACCATCCGCAGCGCGGATCAGATCCTCGTGATCGAAGGCGGCGAGATCGTCGAGCGCGGCACCCACGCCACGCTGCTCGCCAAGGGCGGACGCTACCGGCAGCTGTACGACAAGCAGTACCGGTTCGAGGAGGACCTCTTCATCAACCCCGGGGAAGACTTCACGCCGGAGCCCGAAACGCCGGTGGAAGCTCCTCCGCTGACCCCGCCCGCCCGGCTCTGACGACCTTCAAGGATCACTTCTCCGATGGCGCCGCCGCCTACGCGGCGCATCGGCCCCGATACCCGGTCGCTCTCGCCGAATTCCTTGCTCAGGCCGCCCCGCGCCGGGGCGTCGCCTGGGATTGCGGCTGCGGGTCGGGGCAGCTGGCGGTGCTGCTGGCCGACCGCTTCGAGCGGGTGATCGCCACGGACGCGAGCGCCGAGCAGATCGCGCACGCCGCACCGCATTCGAGGATCGAATATGCTCGAGCTCCCGCGGAAGCGAGCGGTCTGCCGGATGGCGTCGTCGACCTCGCCGTCGCCGCCCAGGCCGCGCACTGGTTCGAGATCAGCGGTTATTACGCCGAGGTCCGACGCGTCGCGCGGCCCGGTGCCGTTGTCGCCCTCGTGTGCTACGCCGTCATGCACATCGACGACACAGTAGATCCGGTCCTCCGGCGCTTCTACAGGGACGCGCTGGCGCCGTATTGGCCGCCGGAGCGCCGACACACAGAGGACGGCTACCGGTCGTTGCCGTTCCCCTTCACCGAGTTCCCGGCGCCGCCGCTCGAGATGCGTGCCCAGTGGACGCTTGAGGACGCGGTCGGGTACGTGGAGACCTGGTCAGCCGTGCGCGCCATGGAGCGCGCGCAGGGCCGTGCCCCGTTCGAGGCCTTCCGGCGCGATCTTGCCCGCGCGTGGGGCTCGGAGGCGACGCTGCGTCCGATCCGCTGGCCGCTCGCGCTCCGAGTCGGACGCGTCTGACGCGGGACCTTACGGTGGCTGGGCCGCCGGCTCTTCGAAGAGCTTCGGCGGCGGGGACGCCGTACGTGGCAAGCCAAAACCACAGTTCGCCCGCGCCGTCCTTGCCCTGCAGCTCCCGTCGGAACAGCGCGTCGTTGCAGCCTTCGACCGTGCCAGCGAAGAGCAGCGGCGGCTGCCACAGCTGCACCACACCGGTGAGGACGTGCCCGGTCGTCGTCCGGGCGGTGTAGCGGGCGTCGACAGCGACGGTGCCCAGTCCGCCGGCCCCGAACCAGCCGCCCGGCCCGGTGAGCCGGCTCCATGCGTCCCGGTGGCTCGAGCGACAGGGGACCCGCCCCCAGGCAACCACGCGATCGCGCCCGCGATGACGCTCGAGGTAGTGGCGCAACGCGAGCAGCTCGAAGTTCCAACCGCGCCGGACACCGTCGTACAGGGTGTCCCAGTCGTCGCCGGCGCCGAAGCCCGACGTTACCACGCGCAACACCGTCCCGCCGCCCGGCCCTCGAGGTAGTAGTCGGTCGCGAGGTGCATCGCCCGCTCGCGGGGGAAGCGGATCCGGAGGTGTCGCTCGGGCTCCCAGATCTCGATGGCGGACTCCGCGTCGTACGCGTCGTCCCACCGCATCCACACGGTGCCGCCCATGCCCGGCGATACACGGGCCTCCAGCCGGAACCAACGCATCAGCTCCCCGGCGTCGGTGAGTGCCTTCCAGACCACGGCGGTGGGCGCGTCGAGGGCGACCTCGCGCTCGACCACCCGCTCGTCTCGTTGCTTGCTCATGTGTCCTCCTGGTGTTCCGTGGCCTCCGGGATTGCATCGTGCGCGGGGGGCGGGGCGGGGGCGGGGTAGGCCCCGGCGACGAACCGGAACCGGCGACCGCCGGATGCGCGGTCGTCATGGTACTTGGCGACGAGGCGTGCCACCTGCCGCGAGAGCTCCTGGGCGAAGGCGTGCTGCGCCTTGGCGGAGGCAAAGCGGACGTCGGCCTGGAGGGTCAGCGTCGGCACTCCCTTGTTGGCGCGCTGGGCACGGTCTCGCAGCGCGGCGACCTCGCGAATCACCTGGGCGGCGACCGCCACGAGGTACGCGCTGGAGACGTGGTCCTGGACGCGTGCCGGATCGACCGCGAGGTCTCCGAGCGTGGCCGGGCTGATCAAATAGGACTGCGCCACCGCCCGGAGTAGGCGCTCGGTACAGCCCCGCTTCTGCTGCTGGCCGACGGCTTCGACGAGGCCCTGTCGCTCGAGCTGACGGAGGTGGTAGTTGAGCTTCTGGCGCGGCAGGCCGAGCCGCCGCGCCAGGCCCGCCGCCGAATCGGGTCGATCGAGCTCGGCGAGAATCCTGAGGCGTAACGGATGCAGCACGGTTGCTGCGCGGTCGGCGTCGTCAATGACGTGAACGGCTGCCGAGGTGCCCATGACGTCGCTCCCGCAGAGTAGCTCCGGAAAACCCTATATTGGACAAAATTATTTGTCAATAGCTTCCGGATGGCCCGCCCGAACCTTATCGTCCCCCCGGCGGTTTACAGGAGCGCGCTCATGACCCCGGAGCCGAAGGATCCCGACGTCGTCCCGACCGAGCTGCCGGCCGTTCGGCGAATCTCGGTTGCCGAGGCCCAGGCGCTCGTCACAGCGGGCCGCGCGGTGTTGGTCGACACCCGCGACCGCCGCCTGTACGACAACGCCCACGCCGCCGGCGCGGTCTCGCTCCCCCTGTCGGCAATAGAGGCGGCGAAGGGGCAGCTACTGCCGGATTCGGTGCCGCCGGATCGCCTGCTCATCCTCTACTGTGCCTGAGTGGACGAAGCCACAAGCGTCCGGGCGGCGCGAAGGCTGATGGCAGGGGGTGTCGACGGGGAGCGGGTAGCGGTGTTGTTGGGCGGCATCCGGGCCTGGCATCAGGCGGGCCAGAGGCTCGAGAAATGGAACGACCCGCGCTGACCCTCGGCGTCGCCGCATGAGAGGCCGAGCGATACTTTGCAGCCGATGATGGACATCCTGCACGCCCTGCGCGAGGGCCTGGCTCCGCACTATACCGTGGACCGCGAAATCGACGCCGGGGGCATGGCGCGCGTCTACCTTGCCGCCGAGCGGCATCCGCCACGTCGGGTGGCGATCAAGGTGATGAACCCCGAGCTCAGCACCGCCAGCTTCCGGGAGCGCTTCATCCGCGAGGTCGAGGTCACCTCCAAGCTCAGCCACCCGCACATCGTGCCGATCCTAGCGGCCGACGAGTGCCTGTTCGTTCCCGACGGGCCGGACGGGCTGTGCTACTACGTGATGCCCTACATCGAGGGCGAGTCGCTGCGCGTCCGCCTCGACCGAGAGCAGCGGCTCCCGCTCGCCGAGGCGCTCCGCCTCACGCTCGAGGTGGCCGACGCGTTGAGCTACGCGCACGCCCACGGCGTCGTGCACCGCGACGTGAAGCCCGAGAACATCCTCCTCTCCAAGGACGACCACGCCTACGTCGCGGACTTCGGGATCGCGCGCGCGGTCAGTGCGGCCGGCGTCCCCACGCTGACCGGCGTGGGCCAGGCCGTCGGATCGCCGGCCTACATGAGCCCGGAGCAGCTCGCCGGCAGCCGGGCGATCGACGCTCGCACCGACATTTACAGCCTGGGGTGTGTGCTCTACGAGATGCTGGTCGGCGAGCCGCCGCTTCTCCATCTCGCCCACGGTTCGGCCCCCGGCCGGGCGGCACTGGAGGCCTTCCTCCGGGAGCAGGGTGTGGATCACCGAACGGCGCGGTTCCTGAAGGAGGTCATCGGCCGCGCGCTGGCTGCATCGCCCGCGGACCGGTTCGCGAGTGTGGACGACTTCGTTGCCTGCTTGCGTGACGTCGTGGACCGCCGTGGCAGCGCCGCCTGGTTGCCGAAGATCAGCTGGAAGGCGGCGACGATCGGAGGGTTGGCCGTCCTGCTGATCGCCGCGGCCGGAGCGGCGTTCCTCATGACCCGCGAACCGGCGCTCGATCCACGGCGCGTCGTGGTGGCCGGCTTCGAAGACCTCTCCGGGGATGCAGCGCTGGCGCCCCTTGGCCACCTGGCCGCCGACTGGGTCACGCAGGGGCTGGCGCGGGGCGGGGCGGTGGAGGTCGTGCCGGCAGCCATCGGTGGTCATCTCGATGCCGCCGGGATCCAGGAGCTCACCGCGCGCACGGGCGCGGGCACGGTGGTCTCCGGGTCCTATTACAGAGACGGGGACTCGGTTCGGTTCCAGCTCCAGATCATCGACGCCGTGCGCGGGACGGTGTCGCGCATCGTCGAGCCGGTGAGCGCGCCGTCGCGAACCCCGCTCGCGGCTGCGGACGCGGTGCGCCGGCGCGTGGCCGCGACCTTCGATACGCTGTTCGCGCGCTGACCGTCGCTACAACGCTACGACGCTACGTCCATACGACGCTACCACGCCTCTCAGTCCTCCTTCCGCCCGCCCCGCGCTCCCTTCAGCCACCCACCCGTGAACCCCGCCCGCTGCAAGCCCCGGACGATTGCCGGATTGCGCTGCATGATGCGCCACACGAGCCCGGTACGATGGTTCTCCACCATCGCAAGGATCGGCCCCTGGTCGATGCCGAGGTAGTCGACGTCGAACCAGCCGAGCACCGGATCGACCGTCCCCCGTTCCACCGGCGCGCTGGTGGCGGTGAACGTCGGATTGAACGCGTCTCGAAACCCGTAGGTCGAGAACAGATGCGACCCGTACGTCTCGCGCATCGTGATCAGCGCGGGGATGGCGATCTCGGGCGCGAAGGGCACCGCACCGCCGGCCGCGGTGGGAGCGATCGTGCCGTCGTCCGTGATCTCGGTGAACGAGGCCCCGCGCGCCCAGTAGGTGTGGAACTGGCGCGTGCGCCCATCCAGCAGGAGTGTCGCATTGGCCGGGCCATCGCACGCGGTGAGTCCCCAGACGGACGCACTGTATCCCTTCCATCGGTCGGGGTTGGCCTCCGCATAGCGGCGCTGCGCGTAGGTCGCGCGGCGCGAGTTCTCGAAGTAATCGATGCCGTGCCCCCGCATGTAGGCGTCCCGTAGCCCTCGGAAATCGATCCACACGTGGGAATACTGGTGCCCGAACAGCGGGCCGAAGCCGACCTGCGGCAAGCCGTACCACGAGCCCCACTGATACGTCCCCACCCACGCGTCCCAGGCTGCCGGCTCGACAGGGTGGGTGGGAGAGCCCAGGGCGAGAATGTAGAGGATCATCGCCTCGTTGTAGCCGAGCCAATCATTCCGGATGAACCCCGTCTCGGGGTGCCACCCCATGCTTACGGCGGGAGGACGCGCCTGCGCCCAGTTCCAATCGACCCGGGAGTAGATCGAGTCCGCCACAGCGCGGATCGCCGTTTCGATCGAGTCACTGCCGTCGAAGTACGACTGCGAGAACAGCACGCCCGCGAGCAGTAGCGCGGTGTCGATGGTCGACAACTCGACCGTCTGAAACCGGTGGCCCGTCTGCATGTCGAGGAAGTGGTAGAAGAAGCCCTGATAGCCGGTCACGCCTGATGCGCCCGGTCCTTGGGGTGCCGTCCAGAAGAACCGGAGCGTGGTGAGGGTCCGCTCGGCGGCCTGGCCGCGGGTGACGTAGCCGCGCTCGACCCCGATCGGGTAAGCAGTGAGCGCGAACCCGACGGCCGCAATGCTCGAGAACGACGGGCTGGGCGCGCGGTCCGGGGTGAGCCCGTTCTGGGGGTTGGTGAGGTCCCAGAAGTAGTGGAACGTGCGTTCCTCGAGGGTGTCGAGAAACGCGACGACGCGCGCGGGGTCGGGTGGCGGCGGGCTGCTGGTGGAATTCGCGGCGCAGGCGGCGAGCGCGAAGACGACTGCGCTCGCCGCATTGGGGCGCGACATCCGGCTCAGAAGGTCACTTCCGTGCCGACTTGGAGCCGCCGCGGGTCACTGATCACGCACCCGGCGTCGTCGAAGGCGGGGTCGCCTACCGCGGCATTCCGATTGTTGTAGCACCCGAGGTTCTGCCAATTGAACACATTGAACAGGTCGAGCGCCACGGCAATCGCGTTCCCGCGCACGGACGGGAAGTCCTTGCGCAGCCGCAGGTCCAGGTTCTTGAAGGTCGGCGTCTCGAAGCCGCCGGGCACGAAGAGTCGCTGCGTGGGATTCAGCTCGTTGTTGAACCGGTCCCCAACGTCCAACTTGGCCCCGCTGCCGATGGTCAGCAGGCCGCCGAGCTGGATGCCGTAGGCGTAGGGCAGATCCACGATGCCATTCACCACCAACCGATGACTCTCGTCGTTGCGCACCTGCCGGGGGTAGTCCACCGGATTCGGGAAGCTGAAGTCGTCGTTGAAACCCGCCGTTTCGCGCTCGGCGAGTGTGTAGGCGAGTCCTGCTCCCCAGCCCCAAGCGCCTGATCGACGGTACGGTCGATCGACCTTCACTTGAAGCGCGTCATACCAGGTCTTGCCCGCGTTGGTCGCCAGCAAGATGACGCGGTAGCCGGGAATCCTCCTGCTCACGAAACAGCCTGCCACTCCGAAAGATCGCTGCGGGCACGTGAAGTTCTCGTTCGCCCAATAGAACGTGAACACATTCGAGCTGCGCACGCCGGTATAGGCCGCCTCGACGGCGAAGTCGCCCAGCAGCCGGCGGACGCCGACGCTGAACTGCCGGGACTTGGGCGGACGCAGGTCGTTGGGGAGGAGCTTCACCTCGGGCGCGCCGGCCTGCGGATTTGCGATCCGCAGCGAATCGAGCACCGCTCGGCCCGTGAGGTACCGGTTGTCCCAGTCAACGCGACCAGCAGCCGGGTCGCCCGGCTGGCGGAACCGAATGATGATATTGGGCTGCTGCTGGGCGAACTGCTCCTCGACCGCCTGGTCGAAGAGCGTCCGGTCGTAGAAGATACCAAATCCACCGAACAGCGTGGTCTTCCCGGCGTCGTCGAGACCGTAGGAGAACCCGAGGCGCGGCTGGAACGCGCCCTTGAAGCGCGAGCGCTGAGTTCCGTTGGTAAAGTAGCGCGACGGGTCGATCGGGATGAACAATGAATCCGCGTACTTCGTCAGGGAGTCCACGATGTCTTGCGGCGTGACGTAGTTGTAGTTCATCATGTCGGTTTCATAGTCCCACCGGATGCCGAGGTTCAGGATCAGGCGCGGCGCTGGGCTCCAGTCGTCTTGCACATAGGCGCCGAACTGGGTGTTGTCCTGCAGGAAGTTTGGATTGCCCCCGCGGAACTCCACCCGGTCGGGGAACTTGAAACTGTCGGGGCGGCTGGCATCATGGCCGATTTCTTCATAGACGAAGCGCGGAATCACCGCGTTTTGCTTCAGGATCCTGTAGTTCAAAAAGTCGACGCTGACACCGCCCTTCAGCACATGCTGCCCGCTCCATTCCAGTCCCGAGTAGGTCAGGTCGTTCCGCACCGCAAGGCGCTTCTGCGTAAAGTCCTGGATGGTGATGTCCGGTCCGATCTGCGCGCAACAGAAGGCGCCGCCGTAGAAGCGGTTCACTGTCTCCGTACCGGGCACCGGACTCGGGTTGTCGCGGGCTCGCTGATACGTCACGGTCACTTGGTTCAGCCAGGAGCCCGGGTAATAGGTGTGTTTCAGGATGCCGGTGTTGACGTCATTGCGGAACCGCACGCCCGACTCGAAGGGCCGTTTCAGGTCATCAGGGGCTCCAAAGTTCCGCGTGTCGGTTTCGTGCCGGTGGTTATAGCTCAGCTCGAGCGACGAGTTCTGGCCCGCGGCGTAGCTGAGCTTGCCGAAGAAGAGCGTCGACCGAAACGGCGAGCCGAAGAGGCCATTGCGCGAGGCGAAGTCGACTGTATCGAGGGCGGGGAAGCCGGGGGGCGGAACGATGTTCACCAAGTTCGAACGGTCTTGATAGTTGCCCTCGTACGAGCCGAAGAACCGCAGGCGGTCGCGCATGATAGGGCCCCCAGCGCTCAAGCCGAGTAGCCACCGCTTGTAGTCCGGCTCGCGAAAGTTGGCCGGGTCACCGGCCTTGCGCGCGACGGCAAAGCTGTCGAGGGCTACGAGCCCTTGATCCTGGAAACCCACGAAGGCGTTCCCGCTCCACGCGTTGCCGCCGGACTTCGTCGTCGCTGTAAGGATGGCGCTCGAGGACTTCTGGTACTCCGCCTTGTAGTTCTGAGTCAGGATCCGGAATTCCTGAACCGCGTTCCGAGGGAACGGGTTTCCCCGGCTGCGATCCTGGCCAACGACACCGCCATGAATGAGATCGTTCTTGTAGCTCGCCCCGTCGATGAACACGTTGATCTGATCCGATGACTGTGCTCCGGCGCCGAACTTCCGCGCGGTGCCGTCCAGTCGGTCGTTTTCTATCGTGGTGCCTGGAGCTAGGCTCGCGAGATCGAGGAAGTTCCGACTGGAGGTCGGGAGATTGTTGATCTGCTCTTGCGTGACGTTCGTCGCCACCTCGGACGTCCGCGTCTCGACGGTCCGTTCCGCGACAACGGTCACCGCTTCGACCTCCACGGCCGATGTGCCCAGCTGGAAATCGAGGGTCAGCACCTCACCGATCAGTACGCGCACTCGACGCGCCTGCGGCGCCATCCCGATGCGACGCACGGTGACGTCGTACTCGCCTGGCACCAAGCCCGTCAGCGCGTAGAACCCGCTGCTCTGGGTGGTCGCCTCGCGCGGCCCTCCGGTCAGCACGCTCACGGCCACGACGCGACCTTCGCCGAGCGGTGCGCCGCTCTGATCTGTTACGTAACCGCGAATGCTGCCGGTGCTGGTTTGTGAGACTGCCGTGGCTGCGCTGGCGACCGCGAGGGCGAGGCCCGCGAGGAACCCGCCGGCGAGCCGTGCGAACGAGAGGTTGCGGCTCATGGATGCATCTCCGGTGAGTGTACGACAAGTCGTTATCACGCGCGCTGGGGCCTTTGTCAAGTACTCCCGAGCGCCTAAATTGGGACGCCGCATTCCGGAACGTTCACAACCACTCGCGATCACACATGCCCCTGATGCGCCCACGCAACAGCTTGCTCGCCGTGCTCCCGGCTGCGCTGACTCTGCTCGCCGCAGCCCCTGCCTCGGCACAGAGCCCTACCGAACGTGCGATCGACTCGCTCCTCGCCCGCATGACGCTCGAAGAGAAGCTCGGCCAGCTGAACCTGCTCTCCGTCAGCGACAACCGCGTGAGCGACGAACAGCTGGACCTGGTTCGCCAGGGCAGGGTCGGTGGGTTCTTCAACCTGACTGGCGCCGCGGTGACCAGGGAGATCCAGCGTATAGCGGTCACGGAGTCGCGGCTCCAGATCCCCCTGATCTTCGGCCACGACGTGATCCACGGCTACCGGACGATCTTCCCGATCCCGCTCGCCGAAGCGGCCTCCTGGGACCCGGAAGCGGTCGAGGCCGCCGCCCGCGTGGCAGCTCGCGAAGCCGCCGCCGCGGGCCTCCATTGGACCTTCGCCCCCATGGTGGACATCGCCCGGGATCCGCGCTGGGGCAGGATCGCGGAGGGTGCCGGCGAGGATCCGTACCTCGGATCGGCAATGGCCGCGGCGCGGGTGCGCGGCTTTCAGGGCGCAGACCTGCGCGCGCCTGACGCCGTCATGGCCACCGTGAAGCACTTCGCCGCCTACGGCGGAGCCGAGGGCGGCAGAGACTACAACACGGTAGACGTGTCGGAGCGTAGCCTGCGAGAGGTCTACCTGCCGCCTTTCCAAGCCGCGATCGAGGCCGGCGCAGGCAGCATCATGACCTCGTTCAACGAGATCGCCGGCGTCCCGAGCACGGCGAACCGCTGGCTCCTCGCGACGCTGCTGCGACGCGAATGGGGATTCCGGGGTTTCGTGGTGAGTGACTGGACTTCGGTCGAGGAGCTCCAGCTCCACGGGGTCGCGGCATCGCGCGCGGATGCCGGGAAGCTCGCGCTCGAGGCCGGCACGGACATGGACATGCAGAGCCGGATCTACCTCGACGACCTCCCGGCGCTCGTGCGGGCGCGGCGCATCCCCGGCGCCGTCGTGAACACGGCAGTCCGACGCGTGCTTCGGGCCAAAGCCAGCCTCGGACTGTTCGAGGATCCGTACCGCGGCGCGAGCGTCGAGCGCGAGCGAGCCGTGCAGCTCGCGCCCGAGCACCGCGAGCTCGCCCGTCGCGTCGGGCGGGAAGCGATCGTGCTGCTCAAGAACGACGGGTCGCTCCTGCCGCTCGGCCCCCGCGTGCGCACGCTGGCCGTGATCGGGCCGCTCGCGGACGACCAAGCCGCGACCCTCGGCTCCTGGCCGGGCCGCGGCGAGGCTACCGATGCCGTGACGCCGCTCGCGGGGGTCAAGGCCCGCGCCGGGAGCACGCGGGTACTCTACACCCGCGGTTCAGGCATCACCGACACCTCGACGGCGGGCTTCGCCGAAGCCGTTGCGGTCGCGCGGCAGGCCGATCTCGCGCTGCTCGTGCTCGGCGAGGCGGGAGACATGAGCGGCGAGGCGGCGAGTCGCGCGAGCCTCGCGCTTCCCGGCGCCCAGCAGCGGCTGCTCGAGGCCGTGCATGGGACCGGCACCCCCATGGTCCTCGTGCTCATGAGCGGCCGGCCGCTGGCGGTCCAGTGGGCTGCGGACCATGTGCCCACGATCGTCCAGGCGTGGTTCTTGGGCCTCGAGACCGGGCCGGCGCTGGCGGACGTCCTGTTCGGCGACGTGAGCCCGAGCGGCAAGCTCCCGGTCACCATCCCCCGGACCGTCGGTCAGGTGCCTTTGTACTACAACCACAAGAACACGGGCCGCCCGCCGTCGGCGGACAGGTATACGTCCAAGTACATCGATGCTCCCGTGACCCCGCTGTTCCCATTCGGCCATGGGCTGAGCTACACCACTTTCACGTACCGCGACCTGCTGCTCGGCGCGCCGAGCATCGCGCCCGGCGGGACGCTCACGGTTTCCGTGACCGTCACGAACACCGGCGCGCGCGAGGGTGCCGAGGTCGTCCAGCTGTATGTGCACGACGAGGTCGCGAGCGTCACGCGGCCGGTCCGCTCGCTCGCGGGATTCCAGCGCGTCTCCCTGCAGCCGGGCGAAGCGCGCATCGTCGAGCTCACGCTGACGCCCCAGGAGCTCGGCTTCTACGGTCAGGACATGAAGTTCGTCGTCGAGCCCGGAAGGTTTCGGGTGCTCGTCGGCGGGAGCTCCGTGGACGGCGTCGAAGCGGGCTTCGAGGTCAGGGCGCGAACCGGGCCTCCCAGTCGTCGAGGGAGCGGGGCCAGTCCTCCTTGAGCAGCCGTGACATGGCGCGGTCTGCGAGCACCTTGCCGTCCGTCTGGCAGTGCGCGCAGTAGTTCACCTCGTTGTCGGCGTAGCGAATGCGCTGCACCGGCGCCCCGCACACCGGGCACGGCTTACGGTAGCGGCCGTGCACCGCCATCTCCGGCCGGAATGCCGTGACCTTCTCGGGGAACCCGCCCCCGAGCTGGGCACGCAGCCGCTCGATCCACGTGGCCAGGGTGGCGCGCACGGCCTGATGCAGCCGGCCGACGTCGGCGCCGGTGAGCCGCGACGTGAGGGCGAGCGGTGAGAGCCGGGCCGCATGCAGGATCTCGTCCGAGTAAGCGTTACCGATCCCACTGAAGAGGCGGGGGTCGGTCAGTGCTCGCTTGAGCGTGTGATTCTCGCGCGTCAGCGCCGCGCGAAACGCCGCCAGACTCGTCTCGAGCGGTTCCAGCCCGCCGGGGTCGTGAGCGGCGAGTGCAGCGGCGCCCCGCACGACGTGAAGCGAGGCACGGTGCTTCGTGCCGGCTTCGGTGAACAGCAGCGTACCGCTCGTGAAGTCGATCGCCGCGAGCCCGCTCCTCCCGCGCAGCGGCGCCCCTGGCAGCCTCCAGTGCAGCCGCCCCGCGATCATCAGATGGAGGACGAGGAACCGCTCACCCTCCAGCTGGATCACGATGCGCTTGCCCAGCCGGCGCACGCCGCTCACCACACGGCCCTCGAGTTCGGCCGCCGGGGGGTCCGCCGACCGCAGCACGAACGGGCTGCCGATCCGGATGCGCTCGAGCCGCCGTGTCACGATCCTCGGCTGGAGTGCCTCCAAGTAAACGACGATGTCCGGCAACTCCGGCATGGTGAGTAGTCTAAGGCGGACGGTTGATTGGGCGAATTTAGAATGCCATGTTGAGCACCATGCCCGTAGGCACGCTGGCGGTCACCCTGTTCCTCGCCTCGGCGGCGCTCGCCGCGGTCGGCGCCTGCCGGACGGCGCCGGGGACGCTGCGGCCGGACAGTGCTTCGGTGGCTGTTCGGGCGGTGCCGGAAACCGTGACCGTGAGGGATCCTCAACTGGAGCAACGAGTGGCGCGACTTGAGCTGCGCTTGCTCGAGCGGGACGCACAGGTCGAGGAACTCGAGGCCAGGCTCGACCAGGCCCGGCGCGAGGTCGTGCGGGCGATGGCGAAGTTGCAGACCTCAGCCAGTCGGGCGGAGGCCGCCTCGGCCATGGCGGAGGCGGAGATCGCGCTGCAGTCCCTGAAAGCCGCGGCCGGGCAGCAGGCGGCTGCCGAAATCGCCCAGGCCGCCCAGCTGTTGCAGCTCGCGACGGCGGAATTCAACAAGCAGAATCACGGCGGCGCCCTCTACCTGGCGAGCCAGGCGAAGGCCGCCGTCAGCACGGGTCGCGAACGTCTGGCGAGCGGGACCCGAGGGTCCCTGCGAACCGGCGAGGTGCTGTTCGTGCTGCCGCTGCGCCTTCAGGCGACGAGTCGCAGCAATGTGCGAGAAGGACCGGGCGCCGAATACCCCGTGCTGTTCACAGCGGAGGCCGGGGCTCCGCTCATCGGCTATGCGTACGCGGACAACTGGGTTCGTGTTGCCGACAAGGCTGGGCGGAGCGGCTGGATTTTTCAGACCCTGGTCGGCCGGCGGCAGGACGGCGCGCGCTAGCCCTGTTCCAGCCTGCTCCCCCAGACTCCCCCTCAATCGTCCCACATGCTGCTACGGCGCTAGCCCGTCATTTCGGGGCGGCGCGCCGGCGCGCCGGCGCGAACCATCCGGTTGCGTCCCTCGCGTTTGGCCTGGTACAGGGCCGAGTCCGCGCTGGAGATCACAGATTCTGGTGTGTCGCCGTGCGTCGGGAATTCGGCGACGCCGACGCTCAGGGTAATAGTGCCGCCCGCCAGCGCTTCCCGCGCGACGCGGTCCCGAATTCGCTCCGCCGTCTCCGCGGCCTCGTCGGCTCCGGTCTCCGGGAGCATGACGACGAACTCCTCACCGCCGTAGCGCGCCACGCAGTCGACCTCGCGAGTCGATTCGCGCAAGATGCGTGCTACCCGCCTCAGCATCTCGTCTCCAGCAAGGTGGCCGACCGTGTCGTTGTACTCCTTGAAGTGATCGATGTCCGCGATCAGGATGGCGAAGGAGTGCTGCAGTCGGCGTGAGCGCCGCACCTCGGTCGCGAGCGTCTCCATGAGGTATCTGCGGTTGTAGAGCCCGGTGAGATCGTCGGTGAGAGACAGGCGCTGGAGCTCCTCGCGCCCGCTTCGCAAGCGCGCCACCATGTCGTTGAACACTTCGGTCAGTGAGCCCACCTCGCCGCCGCTCACGACGGGCAGATCGACGGCCAGATCGCCCGCCGCCACCTTCGCGGCCCCGGCTGTCAGGCGATCGAGCGGGCGAACGATCAGCACGCCCAGCAGGTACGCGAGCAGCCCGATGCCCAGGAGCAGGGCGGTGACGATCGCGATGGTGACGTTGCGGAGTCGGGTCACCTGGCGGAACGCGTCGGCCGCCGGGATCTCGATCACGATCGCCCACTCCAGGCCGGGAACGGTCGCGAGCGTGCCGATGACCTCCTCCCCGTCGAAGCCGCGGTACTGGCGCGCGCTGCCCGCACCCGCCAACAGGGTTCGGGCGACCTCCGGGGCGAGCTGCGTGGTCATCGGCTCGGCCGGGCCCGACCGGGAGCGGGCGATCAAAGTGCCGTCGGTCGTCATGACATACAGGCCGCCCGAGGCGCCGGTCGAGAAGCGCTTGAGGACCTGCTGGACCGTGCGCAGGTTCAGCTTCGCGGTCAGCGCCCCGATCAGGCGGCCGCCGGCCGCGTAGATCGGGACGGCCACGGTCATGACCGGCTGGCGCTGGGCGTCGTCATCGCGATATGGAGCGCCGACGACCGCGTGCTCGGTCCGGAGCGCGGTGCGCCAATCCGGCGGCAGCGGGACGGCGCGGGCCGTTGCCGCTCCGGTCGCGACCGCGCGGCCCTGCTCGTCGACGACGATCAACGCTTCGTAGTCGACGAAGCGCTCACGCACCGAGTTGAGGAAGTCGTTGACTCGGCGGTGCGGCTGACCCTCGCGAGCGAGCGCCCCGCGGGCCCCGGGCATGCGCTCGAGGTTCTCCGTGACCTCGTAGGAGCTGGCGAATACCCGCAGGTCATAAAGGCGCTCCTTGAGCCACAGATCCAGCTCCCGGGCGGTCTGCGAGCTGGCGCTCAGCTGCTCGCCGGTGATCTTTTCGGTGAGCGATCGCTTGTTGTGGGCGTACGAGATCCAGGCCGTGGACCAGGAGGGGATGACCGTAGCCAGGACGGCGAAGGCGAGGAGCTTGTTGCGGATGCTCTCAAGCCCGAGTGCGCGGAGCGGCTTCGATACGGTCTGTTCCCAAGTGCTCAAAGGTTGGCCTCCGCCTTGGACGGGGCAGCGTCAGTCGCGAAGCTAGTGAGGCCTTGCGGCTTACGCCACTCCGGAGGGCGATGAGCCAACCGGAACCAGCCTTCCCGGCGTACATTTGGGCGGCGGGAATCGCCGGATTGCCTCGGGAGGCGTGACATGCTGGCAAACACCCAGACTCTGTTGGTCTTGCTGCTTCTCGCGGGGCAGGGCAGGGCTCAAGCCCCGCCCCGAGCGGGCGACCGGGCCCCCTCCCCGGCGACCGCGAAGGCCACCTTGGCGGGAGGCTGCTTCTGGTCCGTGGAGCTGGCGTTCGATGCGCTCGATGGCGTGATCTCGGCAACGTCGGGCTATACCGGCGGGCGCGTCAAGAGCCCGACATACGCGCAGGTTTCGGCAGGGTCGACCGGGCACGCCGAGGCAGTGGAGATCGCTTACGATCCTCGGAGGGTCAGCTACGAGAAGCTGCTCGACGTCTTCTGGCACCATATCGATCCGGTCACGCCGAACGCGCAGTTCTGCGATCACGGGCCTCAGTACCGCACCGCGATCTTCTTCCACGACTCGACGCAGCGCCGGCTGGCGGAGGAGTCGAAGCGGAGACTCGAGGCCTCCGGGCGGTTCAAGCAGCCGATCGTAACGACGATCCTGATGGCCGGGGAATTCTATCCCGCGGAGGAGTACCATCAGGACTATGCGCGCCGGAATCCGGTGCGCTACAAGCTGTACCGCGTGGGTTGCGGCCGTGACCGGCGGCTCCGGGAGATCTGGGGCGCAGGCGCGCCGCAGGCGGAGGAGCAGACGATGGACTACCAGAAACCGAGCGACGCGTCGCTGCGCCGCTCACTCACACCGCTGCAGTACGAGGTCACCCAGCGGGACGCGACCGAGCCGCCGTTCCGCAACGAGTACTGGGACCACCATCGCCCCGGCCTCTACGTGGACGTGGTGTCCGGCGAGCCGCTGTTCAGCTCGCTGGACAAGTTCGATTCGGGCACTGGCTGGCCGAGCTTCACGCGGCCGCTCGAGCCGGCGAACGTCCGCGAGCGAACGGATCGATCGCTCTTCATGGTGCGGGTCGAGGTTCGCTCGGCGCGCGCCGACTCCCACCTCGGCCATGTTTTCGACGACGGACCGCGCCCGACGGGCCTCCGCTACTGCATCAACTCAGCGGCGCTGCGGTTCGTCCCCCTCGAACGGCTCAAGGCGGAGGGGTACGAGAAGTATCTGGCACCCTTCCAGAAGGCGACGCCGGCCGACTCGCTCAGGCACGAGTAACCCGCCGGCGCTCAGCGGTCGATCGGCCCCCGGAGCTCAGGCGGTAGCGGTGCGAGCTCGCGCACGGCGGCCACGATCTCGCCGATCGTAACCGGGCGCCGCAACACTTTGTCCCAACTACCGGGAGGCGGCGCACCCGCTCCGCGCTGGATCAGGAGGAAGCGGCTCCCGGCGTATTGAGCGCGTGCCCGCTCGAGCAGCGCCGGCACGGCCGCCGTGCGGTCGTCCGCAATCACCAATCGCACCGGACCGCGGTCTCCCTCCACGGCCGGGTGGCGGAGCCCGCTCGCGAGGCTGCTCGCCCCGATCGCGTCGTAACCCAGTTCGCGCAGCTCGGCGCGCAGCAACGTGCGGGAGCGTTGGTCTGCGGATGCGATGAGAACGCGCGGCGGGTGCATGTTTGCCAGCCTTCATCATGCGCTGCACCTTTGGCCTGCGTCCATCCCGAGAGGATCGCATGCCGCACGGTTCGGAGATCACTCGTCGCACGTTCCTGGAGCTCGGCGCCGGCGCCGGGCTCGCCGCCGCGGCGGGCGTGAGCTGCCGGGCGGCCGCGCCTGCCCCCACCCGGAACGGGCGGCCGACCCCCATCCTGCCATTCGAGCTGGAAGAGGCGACGATCGCGGATTTGCAGGAGGGGATGGGCCGCGGTAGGTACAGTGCCCGCTCGTTGTGCGAGTACTACCTCGGGCGCATCGAGGACCTGGACCAGCGCGGCCCCGCGCTCCGGTCGGTGATCGAGACCAACCCCGACGCCCTCGACATCGCCGAGCAGCTCGACGCGGAGCGCCGGGCGCGGGGCCCACGCGGGCCGCTCCACGGCATCCCCGTACTCATCAAGGACAACATCGCGACCGCGGACCGCATGGCTACCACTGCGGGATCGCTGGCGCTCGTGGGCGCGAAGCCGCCCGCGGACGCGTTCGTCGCGCGCAAGCTGCACGACGCCGGAGCGGTGATCATCGGGAAAACGAACCTGTCGGAGTGGGCGAACTTCCGTTCGAGCACCTCGTCGAGCGGCTGGAGCGCGCGGGGCGGCCAGTGCCTGAACCCATACGTGCTGGATCGCAGCCCCTGCGGCTCGAGCTCGGGTACCGGCGCGGCGATCGCCGCCAACTTCGCGGCCGCCGGCGTGGGCACGGAGACCGACGGTTCGATCGTGTGTCCTTCGGCGGCGTGCTCGCTCGTCGGCATCAAGCCGACGATGGGGGTGGTGTCGCGGACCGGCATCGTGCCGATCGCGCATAGTCAGGACGTCGCGGGCCCGATGGCGCGTACCGTGCGCGACGCCGCGGTCCTCCTGGCCGCGCTTGCAGGCGAAGACCCAGGGGATCCCGCGACCGCTGCGGCGCCGGCCCCCGTCACCGACTACACCCCCTTCCTCGACCCCAACGGGCTCAAGGGCGCGCGCATCGGCATCGCCCGCACCAAGTTGTTCGGCTATCATGCGGCGACCGACGGGCTCGTCGACCAGGCGATCGATGTGATGCGCCGGCTCGGCGCGGTGATCGTGGACCCGGCGGACATTCCTCACCTCGGCGAATACGAGGATGCCGAGCTCACGGTGCTGTTGTACGAATTCAAGGCGGATCTGACCCGCTACCTCGCCGACTTCGCGCCCGGCGCTCCCGTGAAAACGCTCCAGCAGATCATCGCCTTCAACGAGCACCACCGGGACCGGGAAATGCCCTACTTCGGACAGGATCTCTTTCTCAAGGCGCAGGAGAAGGGGCCGCTCACGGACCAAGCGTATCTCGACGCACTCGCCCGGTGTCGCAAACTCGCCCGCGACGAGGGGCTCAAGGCGGTGCTCGAGCAGCAGCGCCTGGATGCGCTGGTCGCGCCCACCGGCAATCCGGCATGGCCGATCGATCTCGTGAACGGCGATCACTTCCTCGGCGGGAGCTCGACGCCGGCGGCGGTGGCGGGGTTTCCGCACATCACCGTGCCGGCGGGCTATGTGTTCGGGCTTCCGGTGGGCGTCTCGTTCGTCGGCGCGCCGTTCAGCGAGCCCACGCTCGTGAAGCTCACGTATGCCTACGAGCAGGCGACGAAGCGGCGGCGCTCGCCGACGTTCCTGCCGACGGCCGACGTCGGGACCGGGCGCTGAGCGCCTGACGCCTGCTCACGGCTCTTGCGGCGGCTCGAGCCTCCGCGCGATGTCGCGCAGCCGCGGCCACTCACCGAGCGGTCGGATGTCGTCGTCGGAATCGAACGCTAGTCCGACATCGTAGGGCGTGCCGTAGTATGTGGACTGGGCGAGCCGCCACAACTGGCGGCGGTGCGCGAACCAGATGGCGTTCGTCCCTGGACTCGGGATCAGGTTGCCTTGAGGCGCAAAGAACATCACGTACAGGCGCTTCGGGCGCCCGTTCCCCTTCAGCACCGAATCGACGGCGATGGTGGCTTCGTAGGCTTCCGGCGGGCGCTCTTCACTCAGGAGCGCGCGCATCAGCCAGCCGGCGCGGGGCTCGTACGCGTCGGCGTCCTCCAGCTTCACGAGCGTCCCCGCGACGACATAGCGCGCCTCGATGAGCTGCTCGCCCAGCAGGCGGTCCGGCGGGTGGGGCAGGAGCACGAGCCGGTCGCGCACGGCCGACCCTCCGGAGCACCCGGCGGCCAGCCATACGAGCACCAGGATGCCGCCCACGCCGGTGACACGCCGCATAGAGTTCTCGGGTAATATGGTTCGCTGGGCTGATTACTTCGAGGAGGACCGGTGCCGCTTCTTTGGGGCCACCCGCCGGCGGGGCCCGAGCGGCTGGGCACGTGGCGGCCGGTGCGTGTCGCAATAGTAGCGCACGGAGCGCGCGGTCTTGGCGGAGAACTGTCGTGTCACCCACGCCGCGGGCTCATCGCACGACCGGCGGCTTGCCCAGTCGTAGAAGTCACATCGTGGCTCGTCCATCGCCAGCTCTCCTGCGCGCTCTAGGAACGCCTGGTTGCCGCGTAGGCGCGACGGCGACTCGGCCACCGGCGCCCGTGCAGTCAAGACGCAAGCCGCGTACCGCGGCCGCCGGCGCTTGAATCTCACTTTCCAGGGAGCTCCGTCATGTTCCTCGGCTTGCGCACCGTCATCTACAAGGTCTCCGACCTCGCGCGAGCGAAGGGGTGGTACGCCACGGTCCTCGGCATCGACCCGTACTTCGACGAGCCTTTCTACGTGGGCTTCAGCGTGGGCGGCTTCGAGCTCGGGCTCGATCCCGATACGTCGAACGTGGGTCCCGGGGTCGGCGGCGTGGTCGCCTACCGGGGCGTGAAGGACGCGGATCAGGCGCTCGCCCGCCTGCTCGGGCTCGGTGCGGGGCAGCACGCCGCCGTTCAGGACGTCGGGGAGGGGATCCGCGTCGCGGCGGCGAGGGACCCCTTCGGCAACGTGTTCGGCATCATCGAGAACCCGCACTTCCGGATCGCGCCGTAGAGACCTCCGGGGCCTCGCGTGATCCTGCGCCTGTGTCTCGCCGAGTCGCTCGCCCTCGCGGCGTCCGTTCACTGACAGGGCCGATCCGCGAGTTCACTCGCGCCCTCGCGCGGCGTGCCCGATCGCTCTCAGGAATTCCCGGTCCCACGCCGCGGAGATTCCCTCCCGGGGAGA
Organism: Gemmatimonadales bacterium; assembly: GCA_035763805.1. Lineage (GTDB taxonomy): Bacteria > Gemmatimonadota > Gemmatimonadetes > Gemmatimonadales > GWC2-71-9 > DASUAL01. The sequence goes on along the minus strand of DASUAL010000133.1, from coordinate 21,072 downwards.
GTACGGGCCCGGCTCGTAGGCCCGCGATGCGATCCCCGCGTGGCTCAGCTCGCAGATGTGCCAGTCCTGGCGGTTCGTCACGTCCCAGAACCGCACGGCGTCGTCCGGGTCGAATCCCGACTGCGCGAACGAGTCCGGGTGGAACAGCCACTCACAGGCGATGCGGGTGCGGCCCGGGCCGTCGGGCCAGAGGGTGTGGAACATGACGTAATCCGGGTGCAGGCTCAGGAGCAGGTTCGGGAAGATCGAGTAGAAATAGACGCGGTTGAGATCCTCGGCCGGTAGCGCCCCCACCGGTGCCCCGCAGGCGCGGCCGCTCGTGGTGAGGCTGCCGCCGTCCTGGGTGATCACCATGTAGCCGCCCAGATACGGCCCGTCGATCAGGTCGTTCGCGCCGCTCGTGTAGGGCGTGAGCCTGGCGAGCCCGGGGTGGATGACGGGGCAATGCAGGCATTCACTGTAATTCTGAAAGATGAGCTTCCAGTTGGCCGCGACGTCGTAGTCGATCCGCCGCGCGGAACGGAGCTTCACGAGGTTGAACCGGCTGAACCGTCCCGCGAGGGGCGCGAACGCTGCTGCGAACGACTCCGGCTCGCGCGCGAGGCTCGCGAAGGCGAACCCCTCCCACCCCTCCAGCGCCACGTGGTGCAGCGGGAAGTCGCGCTTGTCGAACCCCGCGACTTCGTTCATGTGCGGCGCGCCGATCAGCTGACCGTCGATCGTATAGGTCCAGGCGTGGTAGGGGCACTGGATCGTCTCGGAGAAGCGGCCGAGCGGCTCTTCGCACAGCCGCGTGCCGCGGTGACGGCAGACGTTGTAAAACGCGCGCAACGCGCGGTCGCGACCGCGGACCACGATCACGCTCTCACCCGCGATGGTCCGCAGGACGTAGTCCCCCGGGTGGCTGATCTCGTCGGCGCGGCCAACGGCGACCCAGCGCCGGCTGAAGATGCGCTCCCGCTCCTCGGCGTAGATCTCGGCGGAGGTGTAATAGCGCCCGGGCAGCGTGCGCTGGCCCTGCTGGTAGGCTTGAGTGGCTTTCACGAAGGTGGGCATGGTGTAACGCTAGGCGACGCTCCGCTCGAACGCCACTCCCGCCGCCGATCGGTCCATCGGCGGTTCCTCCCGGGCGCTAGCTTTACCGAGGCGGCCGAGTAGCTCGCACACGTTCTCCAATCGCACGAGGTGGCCTGTGGATCCCGAGGGCACGCTCATCCTCACCCGCCGGGACGTCGTGGCGCTGTTGCGTCTCCCGGAGTGCATCGACGCTGTCGAGCGGGCCTTCCGGTTGCACGCGGAGGGCCGGGCGCTGCCGCCGGGCGTGCTGGGAGTGCCGGCGCGCGACGGTGGCTTCCACGTGAAGGCCGCGGGTCTCGAGCTCGGACGGCCGTACTTCGCGGCAAAGGTGAATGGCAACTTCTTCCGCAATCGGGAGCGGTTCGGCTTGGCGAACATTCAGGGGGTGATCGTGCTGTGCGATGCCGAGAACGGCTCGGTGCTCGCGCTGCTCGATTCGATCGAGATCACGACCCTGCGGACCGGCGCGGCGACTGCGGTCGCCGCGAGGCACCTGGCGCGTCCGGATTCCCGTGTGGCCGCGATCTGCGGCTGCGGCAACCAGGGACGCGTGCAGCTCCGGGCGCTGAAACAGGTGCGGCCCATCGAGCGGGTCGCCGCGTTCGATACGGACGCGGCGCGCGCCCGCGCGTTCGCGGCGGAACTGTCGCCAGAGCTCGGGATCGAGATTCACGCCGCGCCGAGCGTGGACGCCGCCGTGAAAGAAAGCGACATCGTCGTCACCTGCACACCGGCGCGGCGGTATTTCCTGACGCGCGAGCACATCCGCCCGGGGACGTTCGTCGCCGGAGTGGGCGCCGACAACGAGGACAAACAGGAGCTCGACCCCGCGCTGCTGGCGTCGAGCACGGTGGTAGTGGACGTCCTCGACCAGTGCGCTACGATCGGCGACCTGCATCACGCCCTCGCGCAGGGAACCATGACGCGGGCCCAGGTGCACGCGGAGCTGGCCGACATCGTGTCCGGAAAGAAGCCCGGCCGCACCGCCGCCGGAGAGACGATCGTGTTCGACAGCACGGGGACGGCGCTGCAGGATGTGGCGGCGGCGGCCCTGGTGTTCGAGAAGGCGCGGCGTGCCGCACGCGGCCTCACTGTGCAGCTGGGCGCGTGAGCCCTACATTTCCGGGCGTGTATCGTCCCTCGAGCCGGAGGCCCTAGTGATCTCGCGTTGCGTCGTTCTCGTTGTATTGCTCCTTGGTCCCGTCCTGCCGCTCGCGTCGCAGGCGACCGCGGGCGCCGCCCGCCCGGTCGTTGCAGTGCTCAACCTGCGGTTCGAGGGGCGGTACGCGAACGTGCTCGAGCCGGGCGACACCGCGATCGTGCAGTCGGCGACGAGCAAGCTGTTCGCTACGCTGCGGGCGTCGGACCGCATCACGCTGGTGGATTCGGCGCGCGTGGCAGACGCGGTTGCCGCCGAGGCCGGGTGGAATTTGTGCGGCAACGCGTGCGCCCTCGTCGTCGCGAGGCAGCTCGGCGCCCAGTGGATCGTCAAGGGGACCGTGACCAAGACGAGCAACATCGTCTGGGTGCTCGCGGCGGACCTGCTCGACGTCGCCACCGGTCGGCCGGTCTTGACCGACGGATACGAGCTCAAGGGCGACGCGCGGGCGATGGCGCCCGCCGGCGCGCGCGTACTCGCCCAACGCATCGAGCGGACCGTGGCGGAGCACACGCCCCCCGTGGGAGCGCCGTAGGAGGTGTGATGGCCCGAAGCGTCGTCGCCGCATCAAGGAGGTGGAGTCGGCGGCGGTTGCACGCCGCGGACCTGCTCGCGGGCGCTCGCTAGCCCGGGCAGCGTTCGAGACCCCCCCGCCCCCCGTCCCCCCCGTCCCCCCGTCCCCTCCGCCTCCTAGGGGCTCGTCGCCCGCTCCACGTCGGGCCAGTTCGCCACTCCGCCGTGCCCCCCCGCGACCCGGGCCACGCTGACGCCTCTCGCCTTCACGAGCGCCACGATCTCCCGGCTTCCGACCGGCGCCAGCATGGTGCCCGGTGACAGCACGTCGCTGTTGAAGAGTAACTGAGCCTCGGGCACGTAGGCTGCGAGCATGCCTTGCACGTGCGCCGTGGGCAGGTGGTACAGCACGATGCGGCGCTCGCCGGTGCCGAGCGCCAGACTGTCCTCCACCGTGCGGATCTCAGGCTGGCGCGGGCGGCGGGACAGCGCATCCGGGGCGGCCGTCTTCCGAGTGAGTGCGATCCCGCGCACGAAGGCCACGTTCCGGGCGTGGGTCACGACCGGGATGCCGGCCGCGAGGTACGCGCGCAGCCCGCCTGCGTGATCCCAGTGGTGGTGGGTGTTCACGACCAGGCCGACGGGCTTGCCCGGGAACCGCGCTCCGAGCGTGTCGAGCACGGCGCGGGAGCGGGTCGCGTTCTGCGGCGCTTCGACCACGACTAGCCGCGCGCCCTGGTCTACGATCAGCGAGTGGTGCGATCCGCCCTCGGCGCGCCATACCCCCGGCGCGAGCTCCACCAGGTTCACTATCACCGGTGGCGGTGTCGGGCTCGCACGCTGGGCACGGGCGGCGATCGAGTCCGGGATCGCGAACAAGGAGTCCGGTGTCTCCGGGTTCGGCGTGATGGCGGTGAACACCGAATGCGTCTGTAGCCGTCCGTTCACGTACACGTCGTACTGGCGCGGGAAGAGCACGCCGCCCGCGTCCTGCCACCGCGTGAGCCAGCTCGCCGTGCGGCGATCGCCCAAAATCGGATCGTCCGTCAGGGTTTCGGTAACGGTGGGGAGGCCCGAGGCGCGGTCGAAGTACAGATCCAGCGTGTCCAGCCCGTGCGTGTAGCGGACGCCGTCGTGCATGTCGCCGCGCCAGGCGCGCGGCGGGAGCGAGCTCAGCGCCTCAGGGTGCTCGAGTGCGTTGAGCAGCAAGCGCTCAGCCGCACGGCGGAGCGACGCCTCCTCACCCGCGGCGACGACGGGGTTGTCCGGGGTCAGGCGGCCGTTCGTCTCGAGCATCCCGATGCCGCCCGCGGTGATGCGCCTCAGCCGGTTCACGGCCCCCGTGGGCTGGCGCGCCTCGATGGCGCCCAGCTTGCGGTTCCCGGCGTAGTCCAGGGTGATGCGTCCCTGCACGACGCCCGCCCGCGCAGGGGACTCAGGCGTTTCTTCCTGGCCGAGCGCGAAGGTCGCGCTGTAGAACTCGGTCGTCACGCTGTGCACGCCGCGCAGCGCTTGCTCGCCGCCCATTGCGGCGACCGCGCGGGCGACCACGTCGTGCGGGAGTGCCCGTGTGCGCTGGCCGCTGGCGATGCCACAGGCCGCGGCGGTGAGAATGAAAGTCAGGAACGCGGCTAACCGCGACATAGTGCTCGCTCCGAAGGTCCGTTTGGCGGAGGAGAGTAACCGGGATCCGGCGCGGCTGTCCACTCGCGCCCCGAGCCCGGTCGGGCCGTTCCTACCGCTTCCGGTGCCGGTCGGCGATCAATCTCGCCGCGAGCCTCGAGTCGCGATTGATGTTGTACAGCCCGCCCGTGGCGTCGTAGTTATGGCCCACGAAATAGAGATGTGGCTGGTCCAAGCTCACGACCCGGTCGCGGCGCCGCGCGAAGCCCTTCCGGTCGAGCTGGATGAGCCCGCCCAGGGGCCCGACCGCCGCGCTGAAGCCGGTGGCGAGGATCACGTCGTCGAAGCGGCTTTCCGTGCCGTCGCTGAAGCGCGCGCCGTCCCCGGTCAGCTCGGCGACTCCGGCGCGCACGTCGACCAGCCCTTCGCAGATCGCGTCCACCAGGTGAAACCCGATCACCGGGATCGCGTCGAGCGGGCTGTGCGCCGGCCGCGGCAGCACCGGCTTGCCGCGGCGCAGCTCGGTCATGAGCCGCACCAGCGCGACCGTTCCCTCCTGGACGGTGCGTGGCAGCTTCCGCACCCAATAGGACACGTACTGGATCGGGAGTCCCGCGAGCGTGAGTGGCACGACGTTGGCGCCCGAGCGCACGGCGATCGTCACGTTTCCGCCCGCGCGCGCGATCTCGCTCCCGATCTCGGCGCCCGAATTGCCGACGCCGACGACCAGCACCCGCCGGCCGACGTACGGCTGGGGGCGACGGTAGTGCACGCTGTGGACCACGCGTCCGCCGAAGCGCTCCTGGCCTGGGAAGGTCGGGATTTTCGGGTTCGCGACGATGCCGGTGGCGAACACCAGCACGTCGGCCTCGAGCTCACCGCGGGCCGTTGCCACACGCCACGTGCCGTTCGTCCGCGTGGCCCGCTCGACCGCGCAACGCGTCTCCACCGGCAGATGAAACGTGCTGGTGTAGCGCCGCAGGTATTCCCAGAATTCCTGCCGCGGCAGGAACAGCGGCGCGGCACGGGGGAAGGGCATGCCGGGGAGGCTCGACATGTGCTTTCCCGTGTGGAGCGTCAGGCTGTCGTACAGGTTCGCCCATGTGTGGCCGACCGCGTCGCCGCGCTCGAGCACGCGGTGTGGGATATTGCGTTCCGTGAGCTGCTGGGAGGTTGCGAGGCCGGCGGGCCCGGCGCCGGCAACGACCACGGGGACGTGCTCAAGCATGGGCTGTCTGCTCCCGCGATCCGATCAGCTCGGCCGCGTCGGCGCGGATCCCCTCGGCGACGCGGTCGGCCAGCGCCATGATCGTGAGATACGGATTGATCTCGAGCGCATCCGGGAAGAGGCTCGCGTCGGCCACCCGCAGCCAGGGTGCGCCGTGCACTCGCCCCCAGGAATCGGTGACCGATTCGGCGGCGCTCCGGCCCATGCCGCAGCCGCCCATGAGGTGAGCCGCGGTGACCGACATACTGCCGAGCCGGAAGTGCCGCCCCGCGATCCGCGCGTCCAGACGATGGACCTCCGTGGCGTCGACGAGCGGTGGGTCGGCCGGTACGTGGACGCATCGCGCGCCGGCGGCGAAGAAGATCCGCGCCGCCGCGCGCGTGCCGCGCACCAGGCCCTCCATTGTCTCTGGCGTGAAGCGATAGTGTACGACCGGCCTTCCGGCCCGATCGACGGTGACCCGGTTGCCGGACACCGCACGGTCGCAGGCGAGCAGCAGAATCATCTGGAGCCGCGGGAAGGCGCGCATGACATCCGAGTGCGGAGCACCAAACCCCGTCACACTTTTCGCCGTGACGAACGGGAAGTACATGCACGTCTCGAGCACGAAGCGCTCCTCGGCCGCCCGGTCCACGTAGTAGCTCTTCGGGTGGCCCACGTCGTTTGTGATTGCGTGGGCGTGCTCCGCGACGAGAATGAGCGCCGGATGGCAGGTGAAGCCCGCGCCGAGGCGCGGCACGCGGGCTGGGAGCGCCGACCGCAAGAGCAGCGCGGGCGTCCCGATCGCTCCCGCGGCGCACACGACGGCCCGCGCGCGCACCCGGTAGTCTCCGGGGGACCATTCCGAAGGCGGGCCCTTGGTCCCCGGCCGCCGCTCCGCCACGTGCACGAGCAACGTCCGGTCGGGCTCGATACGCACGACTTCGGCGCGCGTCACGACTTCGACACCCGCCCGCTCCGCGCGCGGGAGCTGGACGCGATTCGTGCCCTGCTTTGCCTGGTTGGGACAGCCGAGGTTGCACAGGCTCGAGCCGCGACAACCGTTGACGTTCACGGGGAACTGCTCGACGTGGTATCCGGCTTTCCGTGCTCCCTCGACGAACAGCCGGTTGTTGTCGTTGATGAGGGGTTCCTCGAGTAGATGAACGTGGTTCTGGGCGGCGAACTTCTGGGAGCGTCGGGCGATGTCTGCGTGATGGAGTCCCGGGACGCTCCACGCCCGGATCACGCGCTCGGGTGCGATGAGCGACGTGCCCGTATACACGACCGTGGAGCCGCCGTAGGTGGACGCGAACGCCAGGGTCATCGTGCCCTCCGCGGTCAGGAAGGCGCCCGACGCCTCGTACAGCGCGGCCGCCATCTCGAGTTCGCGACCGGTGAATTCGTCGTCCGCGAGGCGCGGTCCCTTCTCGAGCACGAGCACCCGCAGGCCATCCCGCACGAGGGGGGCCAGCTCCTGCGCGACCGTGCCTCCGCCCGCGCCGGAGCCGATCACGACCACGTCGCACGCACGCTCGATGACATCGCTCATCGGCGTGCTTCCCAACCTCGCGGGTCCGCGCGATAGCCGATCACGGCGGCCGCCGCCGGCCTCCCGTAGTAGCCCATGAACACGAGCGTGCGCACCCCCCAGAAGCCGCGCCGGATGAGCAGCAGGGGAGCGCGCTCGAAAGCGGAAAGCAGCCGTTCACGGCGCGCGCTGTCGAGCGTGCTGAAGCGCCGCCCGTATCGTAGCAGTGGCATCCACTCCACCACGCCGAGGAACGCCATGAGCTTGCGTCGCAGCGCGACGGGCCGATCGGCCAGCGCTCGCTCGACGATTTTCTCGACCTCGGCCCAGCCCGCCGCGTCGAGCTGCGCGGCTTCGGGCACGACCGTCGCCGCGACGGCGCGGAACACCCGGTGCATGCGCGGGAACCTAGGGGTCCGCGAAGGAAGCGGCAATGCGGAAACGACAGGCGTTCCCTAGATTCCGGCGTGGTGTACTGGATCGCGCATCCGGAGGGCCTCAATGAACGAGGAGCTGCAGGACTATCTCCAACAGATCGAGGCGGTCAAGCGAGACGCGCAGGCGCTCGTTTCGGGGTTGTCAAACGCGCAATTCAACTCGCGTCCCGGGCCGGGACGCTGGTCCATCGGCGAGTGCTTGGTGCACCTGAACGTCGCGGTGACGACGACCCTGCCGGCGTTCGACCGGGGGATCGAGCGCGGCTGGACGCGGGGGCTCATGGGGCAGGGCCGCTTTCGTTACGGCTGGTTCGCGAATTGGATGGTGCGCTCGATGGAGCCGCCGGTGAAGCGTCGCATGCGGACGGTCAAAATCTTCGAGGTGCCGCCCGGGGCCACTCACTCGCCGGGTCAGGTGCTACCCGAGTTCCTGCGCGTGCGCGACCAGCTGGCGGAGCGGGTGCGCCGGGCGGATGGGCTGGACCTCAGGCGCGCCCGGGTCGTCTCGCCCGTCACGCCGTTGCTGCGCATGCCTCTGGGCGCGTACTTCGCTTTCGTGCTCGCCCACGAGCGGCGCCACGTGTGGCAGGCCAGACAGGTGCGCGAGGCCGCGGGGTTCCCACGCCTCTGAAACAGCGAGGGGTCGGGATAGTGTCATCTGACCCCTCGCTGCCGTTCACCGCTGTGCGTCTGTGCGTCTAGTTGTTGTTGCCTGTTCTGCTTTCTGCTTCCTGTTTGAGCAACGCTCTCTTCCGCTCCATCCCCCACCGGTATCCACCGAGTTCTCCCCCTTCCCTCACGACCCGATGACACGGTACCACCACGGCCACCGGATTCGTGGCACACGCTCGGGCGACCGCGCGCGTCGCCTTGGCATTTCCGATGGCGCGCGCGATCTCGGAATACGTGCGCGTGCTCCCGTAGGGAATCTTCCGCAGTGCCTCCCACACGCGCCGCTGGAAGGCCGTGGCACGCACGTCGAGCGGCAGGTCGAGGTGAGGCTGCCGGCCGTCGAGATGCGCGACCAGCTCCGTGACCCAGGATCGCAGCTTCGCGTCATCGCGCGCGATCGAGGCCGCCGGGAATTCGGTCCGCAGACCGCGCTCCAGCACACGATCGTCATCGCCGATACCGACGCGGGAGATGCCGCGCTCGGTGGCGGCGACGAGCAGGCGGCCGAGCCTGCAGGGGACGATCGCGAAGGCGATGCGCATCCCCGCGCCGCCGCGGCTGTACGTCGCAGGGGTCATGCCGAGCTGGGCGTTCGCGCGCTCGTACACACGGCTGGTCGAGCCGTAACCGGCTTCGTACAGGGCGGGACTCACTTTTCGTCTCTCCTTCAGCTGGGTCTTGAACCGGTCCAGCCGGCGCTCGTCCCGGTACTGGCGCGGCGTGAGGCCAAGCACGGCCCGGAAGGCACGCACCAGCCGGTGCGGCGTCGCGCCGACCCGGCCGCTGAGGGTCGCGAGGCTCGCGGGCCGGTCCGGATGGGCATCGATCAGGCGGCAGACCGCCCGCACAAGCGGGACGCGCGGGTCGGCAGCGCTCACCCGTGTCGGATGGCAGCGCCGGCACGCGCGAAACCCCGCCCGCTCGGCTGCCTCGGGCACGCCGAAGAACGCCACCAACTCGCGTCGCGGCTTCCTGCTGGCGCACGAGGGGCGGCAGTAGATCCCAGTCGAGCGCACCGCATACACGAACGCCCCGTCGTAGCGGCGGTCGCGGGCCAGGACGGCTCGCCAGCTGAGCTCGGCGGTCAGGTCGGTAACGACAGCGGCCCGGGTCACGCAGAGAACTTAGCGCGTCCCCGCACCACGATCTATCCGCTTTTGACGCTCAAATCCTACATCCACGGTTCGTCGGCCGAGGGGGGCGTGCCGTCGCCTCCGGACCGCCACGATCCAGGAACTCTGCGGTCGCGACCGTTTCGGGGAAGTTCGGCACGGCCCGCGCGGCGTCAAGGCGCCCCTATATTGGGATACGGGAACGTGATCTACACGGTTGGACATTCCACCCGCACGCTCGAAGACTTCCTAGCGCTGCTCGCGGCCCACGGCGTGGGCCAGGTGGTCGACGTGCGCCGCTATCCCGCGTCACGGCGCCATCCGCACTTTGCGAAGGACCCTCTCGCGGTCGCCCTCGCGACGGCGGGGATCGCGTACGGCCACGAATCCGATCTCGGCGGGCGGCGCGCGGCGCAGGCGAGCTCGCCCAACACTGCCTGGCGCAACGCCGCATTCCGTGGCTACGCCGACTACATGGAAACGCCGGCGTTCACGCAGGCCCTGGGGCGCCTGATCGATCTGGCTGCCGGGCGACCGAGCGCGGTGTTGTGCGCTGAAGCGGTGCCGTGGCGCTGCCATCGCCAGCTGCTCGCCGACGCTCTCGTCGCAAGGGGCATCGAAGTCCGCCACATCATCGGCCCGGGAGAGCCGGAGCGCCATCGGCTGTCGCCCCACGCGCGGGTGCTGCCGGGGGGACGGCTGTGCTATCCCGCAGGGCCCACGGATCAGATGGCCTTGTGCTGATCGTCGCGACCGTGGAAACGGAAGGCTGACCAAGATCCCAGAGGAGGCGACGCCATGCCGCGTCAGAACATCTCGAGCGGGGCGCCGTGGGAGCCGATCGTGGGGTACTCGCGCGCCGTGCGCGTGGGGGCCACGATCCACGTGGCGGGGACGACTGCCACCGGGCCGGACGGCAACATTGTCGGCGTCGGCGACCCGTACGCCCAGGCCGTCCAGGCGCTTCGGAACATCGAACGGGCCCTCGGGCAGGCAGGCGCGTCGCTCCGGCACGTCGTGCGCACCCGCATGTACGTGACCAACATCGCCGACTGGGAACAGGTGGGCCGGGCCCACGGGGAGTTCTTCCGGGACATCCGTCCCGCCAGCACGCTCGTGGCGGTGAGTCGGCTGGTGGAGCCCGAGATGCTCGTGGAGATCGAAGCGGACGCCGTGGTGGGCGCCTGAGCCGCGGTCCGTTCCTTCATGCCCATCCTCACTCGCTGGTTCATCAAGACGGCGCTCGTTTACTTCGTCACGGCCCTCGTCGTCGGCGTGGCCCAGGCGGTGCAGGCGCCCCTCGGCCTCCCTGCTGTGCTCGCCGCGGCGGGTCCGGTGTACGTCCACCTCCTCGTCGTGGGGTGGATCACGCAGATGATCCTCGGCGTCGCCTACTGGATGTTCCCCAAGCATTCCAAGGAGACGCCCCGGGGCAGCGACCGGCTCGCCATCGCGTCCTACTGGTTCCTCAACCTCGGGCTGCTGCTGCGGGTCTTCGGCGAGCCGGCGCACACGGTGCACCCCGCGGCCGGACTTGGCTGGCTGCTCGGCGTATCGGCGGCGCTGCAATGGCTCGGCGGGATGGCGTTCGTGGTCAACACGTGGGCGCGGGTGAAGGAGCGGTAGCGGCTCCGTGCCCGTCGTGAGCCGCTGGTTCATCCGCGCGTCGCTCGTCAACCTTGCGCTTGGCTTCACGCTGGGCGCCCTGCTGCTCTGGAACAAAGGACTGCCAATCGATTCGACGCTAGCGCGCTTGGTCCCGGCACACATCGAGTTCCTGGTCGCGGGGTGGGTGATCCAGCTGGTGATGGGGGTCGCGACGTGGATCTTCCCGCGCTTCGGCGTGCGACGCTCGCCGTACGGCAGCGAGACGGCGGCCTGGGTTGCTTTTGCACTGCTCAATGCGGGCGTGTGGCTCGCCGGGGTCGGGCCCATCGTTGGTCGGGGGGCGGGGGCGGCGATCTTGCCCGTGGCCGGCCGGCTGGCCGAGGTCGCGGCCGCCGTCGTGTTTGCCGCCAACATCTGGGCGCGCGTGCGCGCGTCGGGATTGTCGGAAATCTAGCGGCAGCGACACCGCATCTTTGCGCCGACCCGCGGAAGTGATGCCGGGCTTCGCCGGCTCAGGGAAGGCGGACGCTAGAGCCGCCGTGCGAGCTCCGCGAGTGCCGCGGCCCCGGAGCTGCCGCTGACGGCGTAGGCGACCCGGCCATCGCGGTCCACGAGGTAGACGAGTGTCGCGTGGGCGATCTCGCCGGTGCGGAGGTCGCGCTGGAGCGCCACGTTCCAGTGCGCGAGGGTGGCCGCCACGAGTGCGCTGTCGCCGCCCGCAACGAAGGCGTCACCAGGGAGCCCCCAGCGCTCGGCGATGGCCGGGAGCCGCGACGGGGTATCACGCCACGGGTCCAGGGTGACGACGAGCGTCACGGGCGCGACGTCGCCAGCGAGCTCGCGCGCGCGCAGCACCTCGCGCACGAGGAGCGGGCACACGGTCTCGCAGTGTGCGTACGCGAACGCGACGAACACCGGCCGCCCGCGGAAACGCGCCAGGGTCACCGGCTCGCCGTGCTGGTCGATCAGCTCGAGCGGCGGCGCAGGCCGGTCGAGCCGCGGGTACTCCGCCGGGACGGGGGAAGAGGGCGCGACGGCGAGCTGTTGCGCCGCTCCGGCGCTCGCCACCCGCACGCCAGCTGCTCCTGTCCCCGCCAACATGAAGGCGGCCGCGCCGCCGAGGGCGACGCGGCCGGCGGCGGAGCCGGCGAGCGACCGCAGCGCCGCGCGAACCACATCACCCCACACCAGGAGCAGCGTGCCGAGCATCAGCGCGGGCTGGCCGATGAGGGCCATCCATCCAGAAACGTCCGGCAGACCGCTCGGCGTCGTGCCGAAACAGACCGCCCGAGTGCGGACCAGCCACGTGGGTGTGGTCGGCGGCAGCGGCCAGAGAGCTAGTGCCCACCAGCAGGCGGTGATCGCGAGGATCGCGGCGAGCCCCGCGACCGCCGTCGTCTCCCGGAGCCGCCTCACCGGATCAGCCCACCCTCCAGACGCCCGAGAGCAGTTTCCAGTTCACGAAGTAGTAGGCCACGAACGCCGCGAGAAACACGAGCACCAGCACCAGCGTGCCCGGTGTCGGCCCGTGCTTCGTGGCGGTCTCAGGGATTGGCTTCGGCGGCGTCTTGATTCCCTGCGGCACCCCGAACATCCCGGTGGGGGCGCCGGCCTCGAGCGGCTTCCCGAAGAACACGGACCAGACGGTGATAAGGAGGTACATCCCCCCGCCCACCGCCGCGACGAGCCCGCCCAGCGCCATGATCCCCATGACGAGGTCCACGGCCGGGTTGAACTGCACGCCGAACGGCGCTCGCGAGAAGCTGATGTCGTAGTGGCGCCGGGGCACGCCGAACGTGCCGGCGAACGTCATGAACACCGTGAAGATGAACATCCCACCCGCGAACAGGTACGGCTGGATCTTCGCGAGCTTCCAGAACGCGACCTGCTTTCGGAAGATCAGTGGGATCACGTAGTAGGTGAGGCCCATGAACGCGAGCGCCGTGCCGGCCACGACCGTCGCGTGGAAGTGCCCCGGGATGCGCAGCGTGTTGTGGGCGATGATGTTGATCTGCTCCGTCCCGAAGGTGACGCCCGTGATGCCGCCCACGAAGCCGAAGATGATGATGGAGAACACGAGTGCGCTGAACCCCGGGTCACCCCACGGCGCCTTGCGCAGCCACTCGAACAGCCCCTTGGTGTAGCCGCGCAACCGCTGGCCCGCTTCCATGCCGGCGGGCACCGTGAAGCCGTGCACCATGCTCGCGAGCACGGCGAGGTACATCGCATAGCTCGTGTTCCAGACCTTCCACGCCGGCGGCAGGCCGGGGTCCACGAGCAAGTGGTGCGCCGACGCGATGTTGATGAAGAGGATGTAGAGCACGAACGCGGTGCGGCTCACCTTTTCGTTCAGCACGATCGCGCCGATCGTCAACGCGCCGAGCAGGTACCAGATGGACACCATGGCGGAGACGTTGATCTGCTGGGACGCATGACCGAGGCCCCACCACACCATGCGGTAGATCTCGGGGTCGACCCTCATCCACCCGAGTGACCAGAAGAAGGTGGGGATGTAGATGGCGGCGCCGTGGCCGAGCGTCACGGCTGCGATGATGGCTGCCGTCGCGGCGCCGAACGTTACGAGCGGCACCGAGCCCTGGTACGTGCGCTCCCGCCTCGCCACGACGAGCGTCCCGAAGAAGATGGCGACCACGATCAGGGCGCCCACGGCGAACAGGATGACGCCGAGGTAGAAGAGCGGGTCGGCGCGGAGCGGGACGTAGGAGGTGAAGAGCACGTCGGCGCGCCCCGCCCACATCATCCATTCGACGAGCACCGCGCCCAGGATCATCAGCCCGAACGACGCCCAGGCGAGACGTGGGGTCGCGACGCGACTGTTCAGCAGGACCGCGCTGGCGAAGTACAACACCGCCATCTCGAAGAAGAGGATGAAGAAGATCAGCATGCTCATCCCGTGCACCGTGAGGATGCGGTAGAACCACGCCGCCGACAGCAGATGTACCACCTGCCAGCGCGTGAGCAGCACCAGCACCGCCGCGATCCCGCCGATCAGCAGCGACACTGTCGCCGCCACGGCGTTCGCCTTGATGAGCGCTTCGGCCTGGGCGTTGACCTTGAGCCCCGTGGTGGGGCACGTGCGGAAGATCGCGGTGGCCGTCATTTCCCACCTCCAGCGCTATCGACCACGATCACGCGGCCGACCATGAGATGGTGACCGATGCCGCAAAACTCGTTGCAGACCATCCGGAAGTCGCCCGCCTCGGTGGGGACGACGCGCAGTCCGTAGTCGTAGCCGGGGAGGACCTGGAAATTGAGGTTCACCGGTTGCAGGCTGAACCCGTGGTTCAGGTCGAGCGACGAGAGGTGGAGCGTGTATTCCACGCCCTTCTGCAGCTTGAGAATCGGCTCCCACGCCCACATGCGGCCCATCAGGTAGACGTCGCTGCCCGGTGGCGGCTCGACGATCGCGAATCCTGCTTCCTCGCCGACTTTGTACTGCTTGGTGAACTCGTTCACGCGCCGGGCGTAGGCGCTCGGGTCCACGCGGTGGCGAATACCGGACGGGTTTTGGGCCCCCCTCAAATGCCACAGCGGCATCATGGCGAACAAGACCATGCACCAGCCGAATGCGATGCCGACCCAGAGCTTCTCTGTGCGGTCCGCCGGCTTCCACCAGATTCCGCGCGGCGATTGCATTCCCGTGTTCATGGAAGCCCTCCCGCGTCAGGGGAGCGGCGCCGGTGGGAGCCTCAGGATCTCCCACAGACCCCACCCCGTGTAGAACACGACCATCACCACGATGCCCGCGATGAGCAGCAGAAACGGACTGTCGTACAGCCGCTGCATCAGGGGGAGCTGATCTTCCGTGGCCTCACCCGGGTTGTTGCGTCGCTCCGTCATGAAACCTCCTCTGGTGTCGTGGGAGTCACACTGAGACCTCGGCGCCGCTGAGCAGCTCCGCGACGGTAGTCTCCCGGAAGAACGACGCGACCGTGTCCGCGACGTCTTTCCATCGCGTGTGAGCCGCGCAGGCGGTGCGGTCGCTGCACTGCGGTCGGCCGAGCAGGCAGCGGCGCCGCTCGTCGATCCGGTCGAACGGCGCGATGATGTGGTGGAGGCGCAAGCGGTCGGCCGGCACGGCGAGCTGAAAGCCGCCGGTCTTGCCCCGCGCCGATGCAAGCACGCCGGTGCGAGCCAATAGGTGCAGTATCTTGGAGAGGTAGTTGCGGGGAATCTGCAGCGCCTGGGCCATGTCGCCCACGCGCACCGGGCCGGTGTGCTCGCCGAGGTAGAGCACGGCCCGGAGTGCGTATTCCGCCGTCTGGGAGAGCATGACCAGGTGCCTTTTATCATGATAATATGATAAATTGACCCCGCAAGATCCCTCTCACTGGCGGGCGTGATCGTGCCGATCGCGGCAGCCCTGCAGCGCGGGACGCGCCGGGTCCTGGCGCGCGCAGACGCCTGGATGAACCGGCTCTACGGCTGGCGCTACAACCCGCTGTACCACAGCGGGGCGCTGGTCGTCGCGCTGATGCTGGTCGTCCTGATCACCGGGGTCTACCTCCTCTTCTTCTACCGCATCGGCGCGCCCTTTGCCTCGGTCGCCCGCATTACCGACCAGGTGTGGTTCGGTCGCTGGATCCGGGGGTTGCACCGCTACGCATCGGACGCAGCGGTCGTCGCGGTCCTGGTGCACGCGCTTCGGCTCTTCGCCCAGGGGAGGAGCTGGGGGCCGCGGACGCTCGCCTGGGTCAGCGGCCTGACCCTTCTGTTTGTCGTGCTGTTGTGCGGCTGGACCGGATACGTCATGGTGTGGGACATTCAGGGGCAGGTGCTCGCCCAAGAGGGGGCGCGCCTGCTCGACGTCCTCCCCATCTTGTCGGAGCCCATCAGCCGGGCCTTCGTCGGTGAGCACCCCATCCCGGGCGCGTTCTTCTTCCTCAATCTGTTCGCCCACATCGCGCTGCCGATCGGCATGGGCTTGCTCGTCTGGCTGCATGTGTCGCGCGTCGCGCGGCCGGGCCTCCTGCCGCCGCGCGGGCTGATGTGGGCCGTGATCGGTTTGCTCCTCGGAATCTCCGTCTTCTGGCCGGTCGGGATGGCTCCCCCTGCGGACCTGTTCGCGCTCCCCGGCCGGGCGCCGTTCGATTGGTTCTACTCGTTCTGGGTCCCGCTCGCCCGCCCATTCTCGTCCGGGGTGGTTTGGGGGGCGGTGGTCGTGATCGCCGGCGTCACGCTGCTCGCGCCGCTCTGGACGCGACCGGCGCCCGAGCGACGGCCGCTACCGTCGGCGGTGGACGAGCGGCTCTGCACGGGATGCGAGCAGTGCTATGAGGACTGCCCGTACGAGGCGATCGGGATGGTGGAGCGGGCCGACCGGCGCCCTGAGCAGAGTGATCTCGTCGCCCGCGTCGATCCCGCGCGCTGCGTGAGTTGCGGGATCTGCGCGGGGTCGTGCGCGCCGATGGGCGTCGGCCCGCCGCGGCGCACCGGTCGCGACCAGCTCTCGGCGGTGAAGGCGTTCGTCGCGGCCCGGTGGCCTGGCCCGGGGGACATCGTAATCATCGCATGCGACCGCGGGGCCGGCGGTATCGCGGCCCGGGCCTGGTTCCACGGCGCCCCCATATACGCGGTCGCGTGTGCTGGCAGCCTCCACACGTCCGTGATCGAGTTCGTGCTGCGCGCCGGCGCGGGCGGCGTGCTGGTCATCGCGTGCCCGGCGCGCGACTGCTGGAACCGCGAGGGCGGGAAGTGGCTCGAACAGCGGATGTACCATGATCGCGAGGCCGAGCTGCGGGACCGCGTCGACCGCCGGCGCGTGCGCCTCGCGTTCGCCGGAGAGGCCGAGACGGCATGCGTGCTGCGCGAGCTCGCGGATTTCCGCGTCGCGCTCGCGGCCTTGGAAGCCGCTGCACGGGAAAGCGACTTCGACTTGTCACGGGAGTGCGAGAAGATCATGGGCGAGGTCTCGCGGTGAGCGCGGTCCTGCGGCGCGCACTCGGCGCCGGCATCGCCGTGGCGGCGCTGTTCGGCCTGGGTGCGCTCTCGCGCGCGCCGTACACGGCGGACGGTGCGCGGCACGCGGTGCTCCGTCTGACCTGGCGCGCGCGCGGCGAGCAGGTGGAGGAATGCCGGCGCCTCACTCCCGAAGAGCTCGAGCGTCTCCCGGTGCACATGCGCCAGGAAGAGCGGTGCGAGGGCCGGGTCCCCCCGTACCGCCTTCGGGTCAGCCTCGACGGCGTCCGCGCGGTGGACGAGCTTGTGCGCGCCGCCGGGGCGCGCCACGATCGGCCGCTCTATGTGTTCCGCGAGCTGACGCTCGAGCCGGGAAGCCATGTGCTGGTGGTGAGGTTCGCCCGCGACGGGGAGACGCCCACGGGAGCGCGCAGGCCCAGCGAGGAGGATCGGGAGGAAGCGACCACCCCCGCCCGGCTCGTTCTCGACACCGTAGTCACCCTCGCCGCGCGCCGCGTGTTGCTCGTCACCTACGACGAGGAAGGCCGGCGGCTGGTGGTGCGGTACGCCCCCACGCGCTAGCATAAAAGGGACCGAGCAACCAGCCATGACGACTCATGGGACCAGCGGCTCCGACGCCGCCGTCAGCCGGCATGCGACCGTCGCCTGTCCGTTCTGCGCCACGCTCAACCGCGTGGACCTGTCGCGGCTGGCGGACCGGCCGCGGTGCGGCGAGTGCAAGCGCCCCATCCTCCTCGACCGCCCGATCGCCGTCAGCGACGCCACCGTCGAGCGGGTGATCTCCGGCACCGACGTGCCGGTTGTCATGGACTGCTACGCCGACTGGTGCGGGCCCTGCAAGATCATGGCGCCGATCCTCGACGACTTCGCGCGCGACCGCGCTGGCGAGGTGCTCGTGATCAAGCTCGACACGGACAGGAACCCCGCGACCACTCAGCGACTCGGCATCCGCGCCATCCCCACGCTGATCGTCTTCCGGGACGGCCGGGAGTCGGCGCGTCAGGCGGGCGTGTTGAACCGCCAGCAGCTCGCCGCTCTCGTCGAGGCGGCCGCCCGCGCGTGACATGACGGGCCGCGGGCCGGCGGTCTACGATTCCGGGGAGCGTCCTGCCGCCGCGGGCAACGTCTCGGAGCGCTCCCGCGGTCTGGCGCTGGCGCTCGCCGTGATCGGCGGGGTGTTCGGCCTGCATCGCTTCTACGCGGGTCGGGCGCAGAGCGGGGTCTGGATGTGCCTTACGCTCGGCGGGGCGGGCATCTGGTACCTCTACGACGTCGTGGTGATCGCCGCAGGCGACTTCCGGGATGGCGATGGCCTGCGCGTGGCCCGCTGGGAGGTCGCGGGGGAGGACCTTGCCGCGTCGCCGTCCCAGCGCCGCGTGAACGACCTGGAGGACCGGGTGCAGATGCTCGAGTCGCATATGAGCGAGCTCGGCGAGCGCCTCGATTTCGCGGAGCGGTTGCTGGCGCAGGCGCGCGAGCGGGGGCCCCTTCCGAAGGGATAGCGCCCGGGGCCGGTATGGGGAAGTTCATGATATCTTTGTAATTTCTTCCGGTTGTTCGTGCAGATTCTGAGCGCAGTTTCCTCGCAATCTCACCGATCGTCACACGCCGGGGGCAGGATGAAGCTTGGGGTCCCGAAGGAGACCGCAGCCAACGAGCGCCGTGTGTCCTTGACACCGGACATCGCCGGGCGGCTCGTGAAGTCTGGTCTGGCAGTCCTCGTCGAGCGCGGCGCCGGTGAGGCCGCGTCGTTCGGTGACGAGGCCTACCGCACCGCCGGGGCGACCGTGGGAGCGACGGCGGCGGACGTCTTCGGGCAGAGCGACGTGGTCCTCAAGGTCCAGCCGCCCTCGATCGAAGAGGCCCGACGGTGCCGCGAGGGGGCCGTGCTCGTCGCGCTGTTCCAGCCGTCGGCCGAGCGGGAGGTAGTGTCTCAGCTCGCGGCCCGCAAGGTGACCGCGTTCAGCCTCGCCCTGCTCCCCCGCATCACACGCGCGCAGGCCATGGATGTGCTGTCGTCGCAGGCGACCGTCGCGGGCTACAAAGCGGTCCTCCTCGCCGCCGCGGCGACCGGGCGGTTCTTCCCGATGCTCGTGACCGCGGCCGGGACGCTGGCGCCGGCCCGCGTGCTGGTGCTGGGCGCGGGGGTGGCGGGGCTTCAGGCGATCGCCACCGCGCGCCGTCTCGGCGCCGTGGTGTGGGCCTTCGACGTGCGTCCGGCGGTGAAGGAGCAGGTCGAGAGCCTCGGCGCGAAATTCCTGGAGATGCAGATCGAGGAGCACGCCGAGACGGCGGGTGGGTACGCCAAGGAGCTGTCCGAAGAGACCCACCGCCGGGAGCTCGCATTCATCGCGCAGCACGTGAAGGACGCCGACGTCGTGGTCACGACGGCCGCGATCCCGGGGAAGCGGGCGCCGATCCTGATCACCGCCGACGCCGTCAGCGGCATGAAGCTGGGATCCGTGATCGTGGATCTGGCGGTCGAGACGGGCGGCAACTGCGAGCTGTCGCAGCCCGGCAGCGACGTGGTCCACAACGGCGTCCGGATTCTCGGGCCGCTCAACCTGCCGAGCACCCTGCCGTATCACGCGAGCCAGATGTACGCGCGCAACGTCTCAAGCTTCGTGTTGCACATCGTGAAGGACGGCGCGCTGCACCTCGACTTCGAGGACGAAATCACGCGCGACACGTGCGTCACCCACGCCGGGGAGGTACGCAAGACATGATCGACAGTCTGCTGGCGGCCCAGGCCGCGCCGACCGAGTCCGTGGCGGGTGACTACTGGTCCATGCTGTTCGTGTTCGTCCTGGCGACGTTCATCGGGCTGGGGGTGATCCGGCGGGTCTCCCGGCTGCTGTACACGCCGCTCATGTCGCTCACGAACGCGATCTCGGCCATCGCCGTGGTCGGCTCGATCGTCGTCACCGGCGCCGACTACCCGCAGACGATTCGCATCGTCGGCGCCGTCGCGCTGTTCGCCTCCATGACCAACATCGTCAGCGGGTTCCTGATCACGGACCGGATGCTGAAGATGTTCAAGAAGCAATGATGCACGCCATCGCCCAGTTCGCTGCCGTCTTCGCGACGGCGCTGTTCATCTTCTCGCTGCACTGGATGAACGACCCCAAGACCGCCCGGCGCGGCGTCATGGCGGGCGTCACCGGCATGCTGGTCGCCGTCGTGGCGACCTGGATCCAGCCGCAGATCATCCACCACGCCTGGATCGTGGGGGCGATCATCCTGGGGTTTGTCGTCGGGGTGCCGCTGTCGCTGGTGCCGCTCACCGCCGTGCCGCAGCGGACGGCCCTCTCCCACGCGTTCGGCGGCCTCGCCGCCGGGTTGGTCGGTACGGCCGAGTACTTCCTCGGGTTGACCGAGAACCCGGCGGAGCTGACCGCGTTCCGGATGAGCGCCATCGTCGCCGAAGTGATCCTCGGGTTCCTGACGTTCACTGGGAGCCTCATGGCCGCGGGCAAGCTGCAGGAGGTGAAGTGGATCCCCCAGCGCCCGGTCACCTATCCGGGACAGAACGTCGTCAACATCGGCGTGCTGGCGATCGCGGTGGCGCTGGGCGTGCTCGTCGTCCTCCACCCGACCGCGGCGTGGTCGCCGAACGCCTTCTACGGGATCGTGGGGCTCTCTGTGCTGTTCGGCGTGCTGCTCATCATCCCGATCGGCGGCGCGGACATGCCCACGGTCATTTCCATCCTGAACTCCTATGCCGGCCTCGCGGCGGTCGCGATGGGCTTCGTGCTCAACAACAAGCTCCTCGTGACGGCGGGCGCCCTGGATGGTTCGAGCGGCCTAATCCTCTCGATCATCATGTGCCGGGCCATGAACCGCTCGTTCACCAACGTGCTGTTCGGGGCCTTCGGCACGGTGCAGAAACAGGCGGCCATCGCCGAGCAGAAGGTGTGGAAGCAGGAGACGCCGGAGGGCGCAGCGCAGCTGCTCGAGCAGGCGAGCCTCGTGGTGATCATCCCGGGATACGGCATGGCGGTGGCGCAGGCCCAGCACAAGGTGCGCGAGCTGTACGACCAGCTGACCAAGCGCGGCGTCACGGTCAAGTTCGCCATCCACCCGGTGGCCGGACGGATGCCGGGCCACATGAACGTGCTGCTCGCGGAAGCGAACATCCCGTACACGGCCCTCGCCGAGATGGACGAGATCAATCCCGAAATGCCGCAGTGCGA
>DASUAL010000132.1:0-27147 GCA_035763805.1 Gemmatimonadales bacterium | reverse complement strand
GGTGCGTTCGGCCAGTAGGCGGCGAACGTCTCGTAAGTGCGGCGCCCGAACAGAAAGCCGCCCGCCGCGGCGAAGCTGTCCATCATCCAGCTCTGGAATACCTCGTCGCCAAAGTGGCGCGTGTGCCACCCGCCGTGCTTGAAGCCGCCGCCTGAGTCCTCGCTCGGGGTGGTCGGGCCCTGCACGACTCCGTCGAGCGTCATCCACTCGTTCACAATCACCTTGCGCATCCTGGTCTCGCTCCTCTGATGGTTGTTGTCGGCGCTGCTCGCCGTGGAGTCGGAGCCGGCGGCGCGCTCTTCATCTCGCACGAGAACGTCGCAGGAGCCTAGACTGCGTAATCCGGACCGAGGAGGCAAGCTAACATGCACTTGGCATTGGAGTTATATGGAGTGCGGAGATGTCGAAAACCGGCCCCCGGCTCCGACTTACCTGCAAAGGCGGACCTGAACCCCAATGAAAAGGAGCACAGCCATGAAGTACATGCTGATCATGAACACTCCGCGCGACGGCTACGCCCAGTATATGAGCTGGCCGAAGGAGATCCTCGAGGCGAACGGCGCTTTCATGGAGGCCTTCACCAGGAAGCTGAGTGCCGCCGGCGAACTCGTGGGCACGGAGGGACTGGCATCGCCGTTGCAGGCGAAGCGCGTTCACGCGGGGCGGGACGGCAAGCCGATCACCGACGGCGTGTTTCCCGAGTCCAAGGAGTTCCTGGCGGGCTACTGGATCGTGGACGTCGACAGTCCGGAGCGCGCGTATCAGATCGCCGCAGAGGTGTTGACGGCGCCGCACGGCCCGGTAGCGGCTGGTGGCGGCACCCCGTACGACTTCGGGATCGAGGTGCGTGAAGTCTTGAGCGGGCACAAGGATCTCGAGTGACGAGTGCCCCGGTGGCGCTGTATCGCGAGCTGGGAGAGTCAAGCCGACAACCCCGCCCGACGCCGCTCGAGGAAGCGGCGCACCGCTGGCTCGCGCTCGAGACCGATCGCGATCTCGTAGGCGCGGCGGGCTTCGCCATGGGCGCCGGTCCTGGCGAGCAGCTCCGCGCGCGCTGCCCAATACGGTTGGTATTCGCCGAGCCGCGCGTCGGCGGCGACGTCCGGCATCGCCTCGAGCGCGGCGGCGGCACCGTGCAGCTCCGCGACGGCCAGAGCCCGATTGATCGCGACCACCGGTGAGCCAGCCAGCGCGAACAGTGCGTCGTATAGCTGCACCACCTCTGCCCAGTTGGCGAGACCCGTGCGGCAGCGATAAACGTGCGCCGACTGCAACGCGCCTTCCAACTGATAGCGGCCAATGGAGCCCACAGTGCTCGCGCGCCGGAGCAGCGCCTCGGCCTCAACGATCATTTGCGAATCCCACAGCGCCGGATCCTGCTCGGCAAGCGGCACGTATTCGCCGTCCCCGTTGCGCCGGGCGCGACGTCGGGCTTCCGCGTGGAGCATGAGCGCCAGCAGCCCCAACGCCTCCGGCTCCTCCGGCAGCAGCTCGGTCACGAGCCTGGCCAGAAACACGGCTTCCTCCGTGAGATCGCGGCGGGCGACATCGGTCCCCCCAGGGTCGGTCCAACCTTCTGTAAACGCGGCATAGATGGCGTCGAGTACTGTGGCAAGCCGGCCGGGAAGCTCCTCGCGCTCCGGGACGCTAAATGGGATGCCGGCCTGCCGGATCTTGTCCTTGGCACGGACGAGTCGTTTACCCATGGCCCCCGGAGACGTGAGGAACGCCGAGGCGATGGTCTTCGCATCCAGCCCGAGCACGACCTGCAGCATCAACGGCGCCCGGATGCCGGCCTCGATGGCCGGATGCGCGCAGGCGAACATCAGTGCGAGACGACGGTCCGGGATGTGGGCGTCCGCCGCCGCGGCGTCCAACCCCTCCGCAAGCAGCTGCGACTGCCCGGTCGCAGCGTTGCTCCTCAGGCGTCGTCGGGCGACGTCGATCATTTTGCGGCGGGCGACGGTCAGCAGCCACGCTTCCGGGTTCGACGGAGAGCCCTTCAGCGGCCAATCAGCCAGCGCTGACGTGAATGCCTCCGACAGGGCGTCCTCGGCAGCCGCCACATCCCGCGTGCGGGCCGCGAGAAACGCGACGAGCTTGCCGTAACTGCGACGCGCGACCGCGTCCGCCGTGCTGCGCGCCCGCGCGTCGCGCTCCTCCTTCACGCCATCGGCTCGTAGCACAGCAAGACATTTCCGTTGCCGAAGGTCCGCGTCTGGGTCAGCTTCAGGAGCAGTCTCCCTGTGAAGCCGTCGAACATCGACTTCCCCTTGCCGAGAACGATGGGATTCACCACGAGCTGGTACTCGTCGATCAGACCCACCTGTGTCAATTGCGAAACGATGCTGCCGCTTCCCAGGATCGCCATCCCTGGGCCCGGCTCGTTCTTCATCCTGCGCACGGCGGCCACGATATCGCCGTTCACGAGCGTCGTGTTCTGCCACGACGCCTTGTCCAGTGTGCGCGAGAAGACGACCTTCTGCATGCCGTTCATCCGTTCGGCCACGACAGGGGCATTCGTGAGCGCCTGCGGAGTCGGCCAGTAGCTTGCCATCAGCTCATAGGTGATCCTGCCGAATAGGAGCACGCCGCCGCCACTCGCATTCTCCGCCAGGAATGCATTCCACTCCGCATCGTTGGCATCCTTGTGGGCCCAGCTCATGTCGCCGCGCACGTCGGCGAAGTAGCCATCCAGCGTCACCTGATTGAAAACGACCAACTTCCGCACATTTGCCTCTCCTTTCTTATCCCGGTGTCGGGCAGGTGCCACGCGCGCACTCATGGGCGGCTCACGCCGGCAAGCTCGCGGAGCAGGTCATCCAGGCTCTTGTCCATGAGTGGACGCACCTCGACGACACCGTGAAGTGCGGTCGGGCAGCGGGCTGCCCACGAGATCGCGGCATCGAGATCGGCCACGTCGATGATATGAAAGCCACCCAACTGCTCCTTCGAGTCGGCGTAGGGGCCGTCCAGCACCTGGGTCTTGCCATTGACGACCCGCACGGTCGTTGCGGCCGAGGTGGGCTGGAGGCCGGTGCTGCTCCTCAGGACGCCTGCCTTCGTCATCGCCTCCACGTATGCCTTATAGGCTCCCAGCCAGTGCTCTTGCTCGGCCCTCGTCAATTGGGGCCAGCCGGCCTCGCCCACATAGTCCATCAGCATGTATTTCATTGGGAGTCTCCCTCCTGGGTCGTGGACGGGCAACGTGCGCCGCCAGCCCCATGACGCTCGAGCCTCCGCGATTTGGACAGCCGGAGCTGTCAAGGCCCTTGTGGCCGGGGTTCGTGATCGCTGCGCCGAGCCGCCCGTGGTGACTGAGCCGACAGACGTGGGCTGCTACCGCTTGCACTCGGGGTCTTGGCTGCCACGCGGATCATGGCCTCCAGGCTGCGCTCCACATCCTGGTCGGTGGTTGCCCAGGAGGAAACGCTGATGCGCATGGCGGTGTGGCCCTGCCAGACGGTCGCGCCCGCCCAGCACGTGCCCTCCGCCTGAATCGCGCCGATCACGCGGCGGGTGATGTCGGCGTCGCCGAAAGAGACCAGCACCTGATTGACCGTCACGTCGTTGAGGATGTCGTACCCCGCCGCGCGCAGTCCTTCGGCAAAGCGTGCCGCGTGGCGGCAGGTGCGCTCGATCAGGTCGGCTACGCCTTGCCGCCCCAGCGAACGCAGCGCCGCCCATACCTCGATCCCCCGTGCCCGCCGTGAGAAATCCGGCGTGTAGTGCTCGGGCTCGCGGGTCTCGCTGATCACCAGGTAGGGCGCATTCACCGCCATGGCCGCGTGCAGGTGCTCGGGCCGGCGCACGAAGGCGATGCCGCTGTCGTACGGCACGTTGAGCCACTTGTGCGCGTCGGTCGCCCACGAGTCGGCATCGGCGAAGCCCTTCATCAAGTGCGCGCGGGCGGGAGCGGCCGCCGCCCACAGCCCGAAGGCCCCGTCCACGTGTACCCACGCGGCCGCCGCCTTCGCCCGAGGAACGATCTCCTCGGCGGGGTCAAATGCGCCGGTGTTGACATCGCCCGCCTGAAGGCACACGATCGTGTGGTCGTCGAACGGCGGCAACGCGTCGGCGCGCATTCTGCCGCGAGCATCCACCGGAACCCGGATCACGCGCTCGCGCCCCAGGCCCAGCAGCGACAGCGCCTTGAGGACGCTCACGTGGACTTCCTCACCGACGACCACGGTGATGGGCGGCGCGCCGAACAAGCCCTGGGTCTCGACCTGCCATCCCTGCCGAGCGAGCAGCGCGTGTCGAGCCGCCGCCAGGCCGGCGAAATTCGCCTGGGTCGCGCAGGTCACGAACCCCACGCCGCAGTCGGGCGGCAGCCCCAGCAGGTCGAGCATCCATTGCATGGCGACCTCTTCCAGCTTGGCGGCGATCGGCGACAGGACCACGATGCCCGCGTTCTGATCCCACGCCCCGGCCAGCCAGTTCGCCGCCACGGTCGCCGGAAGCGAACTGCCGACGACGAATCCGAAGAAGCGCCCGCCCGCCGAGGCCATCGTCGCCGGAGATCCGACCTCGTCCAGCAGGGCGATCACCGTATCCGGATCGGTTGGCTGTTCGGGGAGCGGCTCATCCAGCCGCCGCAGGTTGGCGATTGCCTCCGGCGTCGGCGCGACGCTCCGGTCGTTCAGGTGCTGGCGATAGCGCGAAGCGCGCTCGGCCGTGGCTTTCAGCAGATGTTCCATGAGTATGCTCCCGTTCAGCAACTTGGGCGCAGTCACCAGCGTGGAGTTCCGTTGTGGATCTCTTGTGATTTCCGGTCTCACTCGGCAGACAGCGTGGAAGGCCACTAGTTGTGATTGCCGAATGAGGTTGTTCACCGCGGCACGAAGAGCGAAGCTGGGGGTGGCAAACCATCCAACCAGCACCTCGGAGGCCGCAGTGAACGTCCATAAGAATGCGACGTTGACGCCGCCGGGGCGAGCGAGAAAATAGGCTGCCTGACCCCGCCCAGGTCACGCCCCGGGGAACTTGACACGATCGCCTCAGCACCACCTTCGCCGCCCTCGCCGATCCCACCCGGCGAGCCATCCTGGCGCGCCTGGCCTCAGGTGAGGCTTCGGTCACGGAGCTGGCTGAGCCGTTCGAGATGAGCCTCCCCGCCGTTTCCAAACACCTCAAGGTGCTGGAGCGGGCCGGTCTGGTCGCCCGCGGCCGCGAGGCGCAGTAGCGACCCTGCCGGCTCGAGGCGAAGCCCCTGCGCCACGTCGCCGACTGGGTGGAACGCTACCGCCGGCACTGGGAGGAGCGGTTGGACCGTCTCGACGATTATCTGACGGAACTCCAACAGAAGAAGGAGAAGAAACATGGCCGCGACGACTGAGCCGGTCTCGAATCCCACCACCGGCCCTGACGAGCGCCTCTCTAATACTTGACAAAGTCAACTTTTAATGTGACAATAGCACATAACTCCTGACCGACGGCTCGGCGATGGGGTGACCGCGGCAGCAGAGCCCAACTTCGATCAACGTGTCGCAGCCATTCGCCGCTTCAATCGGTTCTACACCCGGCAGATCGGCGCGCTGCAGGAGCATCTGCTACACAGCCCGTTCTCCCTGACCGAGGCACGGGTGATCTATGAGCTGGCGCACCACGAGCAGATTACGGCGACCGAGCTCCGCGAAGAGCTCAGGCTGGATGCCGGCTACCTGAGTCGCCTCCTCCGAAGCTTTCACAAGCGCCGCCTGACCTCGAAGTCGCGGTCCAAGACCGATGGTCGGCAGATGCTCTTGTCGCTGACCGAGAAAGGGCAGGAGGCCTTCGCGCAACTCAACGCGCGGTCGCACGATGAAATCGGCGCGATGCTGGCCAAGCTACCCCCCGCCGAGCGGGACCAGCTCGTCCAGGCGATGCACACCATCGAGACGGTGCTGGGCGCCCCGCCTGAGCACAAGGTGCCGGTGCCCTACATCCTCCGTCCCCACCAGGCCGGCGACATGGGCTGGGTCGTTCAGCGCCACGGCGTTCTGTATGCGCAAGAATACGGCTGGAACGAGCAGTTCGAGGCACTCGTGGCCGAGATCGTCGCGAAGTTCATTCAACACTTCGACCCCAGGCGGGAGCGCTGCTGGATCGCCGAGAAGGACGGCGAGAACGTCGGCTCCGTGTTTCTGGTGAGGCGGTCCAGGACTTTGGCCCAGCTTCGTTTGCTCTTGGTCGAGCCGCAAGCGCGCGGGCTCAGTATCGGCACCCGGCTCGTCGACGAATGCATCCGGTTCGCGCGACACGTGGGCTACCGCAAGATCATGCTGTGGACCAACGACGTGCTGCATGTGGCACGGCGTATTTACGAAAGAAGCGGCTTCCGCCTCGTTCGCGAGGAGCCGCATCACAGCTTCGGTCAGGACCTCGTCGGCCAGACGTGGGAGCTGGACCTGTGAGCCCCGCCTCACCCGCGGTTCCCTGCCGGACTGCTGCTTCACCGTCTCAGGAACGTCTCAGGGATTGGCTTCGACCAGTCGTTCACTGCGGCGGGAACGTGAAAGCCTCGAGGCGTGGCGGCCTGGGGCCCCGGCGCACCGCGTCCCGCACGGGCACGTAATCGAGCGGCGTTCCGGAGCGCGCGCAGCGCAACAGCAGCCCGCCACGGCTCATATCGCCCCGGCCGACGAATGCTTCTGGGAAGAGCAGGCGGTCGCCCAGCACCTCCATGAGCGGGGCCGCGTACTTCTCGGTCGCCACGCTGCCGAGCAGTACCGCGTCGCACGTTGTGCATTCGGCTGGGACCTTGGCGCCCGCTGCTGCGACACCGAGCCCAGAGCCTCGCCTGATTACTCGGTGTCGTAACTCGGCCCCTGAGCGATTCGCATGGGGTTCAGGGCGTCGTTCACCGCCCCGCCACCGCCGGCAACACATACTCCGGGACCAGCCGCTGCTGCACCCGAAACATCACCGGATCGCTGTAGTTCCCACCGTAGAACGCCACGACAAGATCCAGCTCCGGGATCCCCATCACCACCTGCCCCCCATTCCCGCCCGCGTAGAACGCCTGAATGGTCCTCCCCTGATACGGATACTCCATCACCCACCACAGATATCCGTACCGCGAGCGCCCCAGCGGCACGAGGGGGGACGTCGCGCGCTTGGCCCACTGCTCGCTCACCACTCGACGCCCGCCCCACGTGCCGCCGTTCACCATCAGCTGTCCGAGCTTCATGAAGTCCCGCGGCAGGAACCGCACGCCGCCCCCCATGTACGCGTCCCCCGTCGGCGTGAGGTTCATCCAGTAGCGGCGGATCCCGAGGGGCCCCGCGATGAGCTCGTGGAACAGCTCCGGCAGGGGGCGCCCCGCCGCCTTCTGCATCACCCCGCCGATCAGATTTGGGTTCACGCTGCAATAGACCGCGCGCTCCCCGGGCTGGCGGATCATTCTCAGACCGAGCGTAAGCTTCCACCAGTCCGGCTCCTCCGTCTGCTCCGCGACCCGGTCTTCGTGTCCCGGCGAGCGCGGATCCGCGTCGTCGCAATCGAGCCCCGAGCTCATCGTGAGCAGATGCTCCAGCGTCAGCGCACGCTTCCTCGGCTCGAGCCCGTTCGGGAACCTGTCGCCGTTCATCACCTGATAGACCGGCGACCCTGCGCTCAGCGGCACGCCCGCGTGGATCGCCGCGCCGAGCAGCGTGGCGGTCAGGCTCTTTGCGGCTGAGCGCGTATCGTGCGGCTTGTCGCGGTGCTCGCCGTGGAAGTATTCCTCGAGCACCAGCTTCCCGTGCCGCACGATCAGCACGGCGTGGATCTCCATCGAGCTCACGCTGTCGATGGGCATGTCGATGATCGCCCGCACGAACGTCTCCAGCCTGGCGCGCGACAGGCCGACCTCCTCCGGCGCCGCAACGAGCCAGCCGTCGTCGAGCAGCATCGGCGCCCGGTAGGCGTACGCGGCCCCGACCCCCGGACGCGAGCGTGGATAGAAGTCGCTCGCGGCATTCGCGTCCACGCGCCGAAAGTCGTACGTGCCCCCGCGCAGCGGGACCGATAGCACGCCGTCGCGCAGCACCCCTTCCGCGAGAACCGGCCCCTTCGTTCCATTCGCCGGCGCGGCGAGCACGCGCACGATGTCTCCCTCGCGCTCGAGCGTCGCGATACGCGTCCACCGCCCGATGTTCCGCTCGGGGTTCTTGAGGAACGCGCGCATCGACCCACTGGCGTCCGGCTCCACCTTCAAGTACATCGTGAACTCGTCGGCAAGCGGATCCACCTCGCCGCGCCAGCGCTCCGCGTTGCCGAACCGCCCGAGCGTCACCGGCGACGCGTACGGCGTCCCGTTCGCCACGGTCGCCGGCTGGATCCAGTGGCCGACGATGCGCTGCCGCCCGGACGCCACCACCCCGCGGAACGCGCCGCGACTGTCGGGGGTTTCGAAGCTGAGGGTGTCCCCCACGATCCGGGCCTCGGCACTCACGTCCGCGATCTCCGCGCGCCACGCGCCGGCCGCACGCTCGATCGTCAGCGGTCCCCGAATGTCGGGGCCGAAGCGGAGCTTCGCTTCCCACAAACCTGCCAGCTCGCGCGCCCTCCCCTGCGTTCCGTGCCGCCCGCCGAGGGCGAGCGAGACGAGCGCGACGGTGGTGACGAGGGTGGTGGTGCGGAAGGCGCGAAGTGCGTGGCGGAAGTCAGTCATTGGCCCGGCCTGGAGGAGTGGAATGGTGCACAACGTGTGGGACACCGGTCTGGCGGAAACGGTTGTGCATAGGCGAGCTATCGCCTCGTGGCCGGGGCTCCCCGCGCCTGCCGAGCCAACTGCGAACGCACGTTCGGACTCGCCAGCTCGCGGAGCGCGTCTCTGCCGATCCAGCGGGGTGCGGAGTCCTCCGACAGCGCCAGGCGCTTGGCCACGGCTACGGCGGCCGCGTTCAGCGCCACATTCCGCCTCCCGATCGAGCGCAGCGCCCAGCTGACGGCCTTCTTCACGAAGTTGCGCTCGTCACGCGCGCCCTTCTCGATCAGGGGCAGCATGGCCAGAAAGCGCTTGTCAGGAGCGGCCTTGTCGTGGAGGGCCAGGCACGCCATCAGGGCGAAGGCGGCGCGCTTCACGAACTCACGAGGTGACTTCGCCCACTGGCGGGTCTTCTCCCACGCGAACGGCGTGCGGTCGAACAGGTGGAAACAGACCGTGTCGCAGTCGGCCCAGTTCTCGAAGCCGGCGGCCCACGCATTCATCTGGCGGCGCGTCACGCGCTCCGCGTCGTCCACCAGCGCGGCCAGCAGGCGCGCCTCGTACCACCCGCTCCGCCACAACGCCGTCGCCAGGGCGTGGTCCTTCCCCAGTTGCTTCGCCAGGGACTGCAGCGTCCCCACCGATACACCGAACACGCGAGCGGCGCGAATGCCGTAGCGCGCCATCCCCAGGACGTTGCGCCGGGACCCCCGCCGTTTGAGCCACGCGAGTACATC
This sequence comes from Gemmatimonadales bacterium, assembly GCA_035763805.1. Classification (GTDB taxonomy): domain Bacteria; phylum Gemmatimonadota; class Gemmatimonadetes; order Gemmatimonadales; family GWC2-71-9; genus DASUAL01. The sequence goes on along the minus strand of DASUAL010000132.1, from coordinate 17,739 downwards.
GGTCTTGTCCATGCGCGGATCTCCGCGAGCCCGTCAGCCTCCCCGCGCCGGTGTCGACGCCAACAGCTCGGCAAGCCGGTCGTAGCTCGCAGCCACACCTTGCTCCATGCCGGTCTTGAGGACGCCATCGCGCGCCTCCCGAGACGAGTAGCGCACGGTGATCGTGAGCGTGGTTTTGCCCCGGTGCTCGACCAAGGTGGTGGTTACGACCGTCTCGCCGCCGGTCCAGTCCTGGTCGAACAGTTCCGTCGTGACGAGGCGCTCGGGCCGCACGATCTCGTGGTAGACACCGCCCATCCCCATGTCGGGTACGCCGGCCTTGCGCCACACGTAGCGATAGGCCCCGCCGACTCTGAGATCGATCTCGCACACCGGCATCGTCCAGCCGGGTGGTCCCAACAACCAACGCTTGACCAGCTCGGGCTTGGTCAAGGCGTCGAAGATCAGGTCGCGCGGAGCGTCGAAGACCCGCGTCATCACGATCTCCCGCTCCGTGGGCGTCGTCACCTTCAACGAGCCGGTGTTCTTCATGTTATTTCCTCCCTGCGGCCCGTGCGGGGCTCGGCTGCTCGCGGGCTCGCTGCAGCGCCGCGATATCGATCTTCTTCATTTGGAGCATCGCCTCCATGACCCGCTTCGACTTTTCGGGATCCCGATCCTGCATCAGTGTCATCAGCGCCGAAGGGATGATTTGCCAGGACAGCCCGAACTTGTCCTTCAGCCAGCCGCACTGGCTTTCCTCTCCGCCGGCGGTGAGCTTGCTCCACAATTCGTCCACCTCCTCCTGGGTGTCGCAATTCACCAGCAACGATATCGCTTCCGTGAACTTGAACTGCGGGCCGCCGTTCAGGGCGATGAACTCCTGACCCTCGAGCTGGAACCTGACGATCATGACGGCTCCCTTGGGTCCAGGTCCCGCGTCGCCGTATCGCGTCACGCTCAGAATCTTCGAATTCTTGAAGATGGACGTGTAGTGGTTCGCTGCCTCCTCGGCCTTTCCATCGAACCACAGGTAGGTTGTGATCTTCTGCTTGCCTGACATGGGTCACTCTCCGTCGGGGTTGGTGGGAAACCTATCGCCTGGTGCGTCCACGTTTCTTCCGCTTGGCCTTCACCTCGTCCAGCAGTGTGTCGACTTGCCTCTTCTGCGTGGTCTTCAGCTCATCGAGCAGAGCGTCGAGGCGCTTGAAGTTGCGCTCCCATATGCGGCGGTAGCGTTCGAGCCACTCGGTGGCCTCCGCGAGCGGCTGGGGCTCGAGCCACCGGGGCCGACGCTGCGCGTCGCGGCCGCGCCAAACCAGGCCGGCACGCTCCAGGACCTTGAGGTGCTTGGAGATCGCGGGCTGGCTCATCGCGAACGGCTCGGCCAGCTCCATCACCGACGCTTCACCGGAGGCCAGCCGGGCGAGGATCGCCCGCCGCGTAGGATCGGCGAGCGCCGCGAACGTCGCGTCCAGATGATCAGGGGTCATCCGCCCATGAGCGAAAGCTTGCATAACTGATAGGTTATATAAGTGCCACCGCACCAGCCGTCAAGCCCTGCCCAGGGACCCAAACCAGGACGGGAACGCGGATGCGACCGGGTGCGCGTGCAGCGTTAAGTTCAGGCGATGACAGAGAAAAGCCTGCAGGAACGGTACGCGCCCCAGAACGCCTGCTTCGGGTGCGGCCCCGCGAATCCCCGCGGGTTGCACATCCGCAGCTTCGTCGAGGGCGATCAGGTGGTCGCCGAGTGGCGGCCCGAGCCGCACCATGAGGCGTTTCCCGGCGTGCTGAACGGCGGCATCATCGGCACACTGCTGGACTGCCACTCCAACTGGACCGCCGCGTGGCACCTGATGCAGCGCGCTGGGGCCGATCGCCCTCCTTGCACCGTCACCGCGGAGTACCATGTCACGCTCACGCGCCCGACGCCGACCGATGCGCCGATCAGGCTGGTCGCGCGGGTGCTGGAATCAACGGACGATCGCGCGGTGATCGAGGCGGAGCTGGTGGCGAAGGGGAAGGTGTGCGCGACCTGCCGCGGGACGTTCGTCGCGGTGCAGCCCGGACATCCGGCGTACCACCGCTGGTAGCGACCCTCGTCGTGATCCTCCGAACACGAAAGAAAGCCTCACGCCCTCTTCACCCTCCATTGCCACGCTCCTCGGCAACTTGCTGCCCGGTTGGGAACGGACTCCCGACCAGGCTCAAAAACCAAGGAGGTTGTATGAAGAGGATGGTGTTGGCCCTCGCTACCCTACTCGTCGGAGCGACGACCCTCGCAGCACAGGCACCCGCGATCAAGCCGGAGATCCGCCCGTTCGCGGGCGCCATCATCCCGACCGGCGACCAGCGGAACCTGTTCCGGGACGCCCCGATGGTGGGGGTGCAGGCGGCGATCGAGTTGAAACCCAGTCTGCACGTGGTCGGCACCTTCGCGTGGGTGCCGGCGCAGGACAAGTACCCGGTGGCTCAGGACAACGTAAACATCTTCAAGTACGACGTGGGCTTGGAGCTCGGCTTCGTGCAGCCCCTCGGAGGGAGTTGGGAGCTGCGGCCCTTCATCGGCGCCGGTGTCGGCGCGCGGACGTATGCGTACCAGGCCTCGACGCTATCCGACAAGACATGCACGACCGGCTATGCCGCGCTGGGCACGGAGTTCCAGCTCGCGCGGACGGCGCTGCGGATCGAGGCGCGCGACAACGTGTTCTGCTTCCGGTCGCCGATCGCCGGAGCGGGCACGAAGACACGCAACGACATCGGGCTGGCGTTCGGCGTCGCGTATCATCTGCGGTAATCGAGCAATCCGGGTGTCTCCAGTGACGTCGCTGCCTCTGGCGGTCTTGCCGGAGGCAGCCACCCGGCACGACAGCGGAGGGCGTTGACATGGAACGAATCAGAATCGAGCAGCACAGTTTTGTGGGGACGCTGTGGTTCGGAGCGTGGCTCTTTACCATCGGCTTTCTGCACTTGTCTTTTTGGAAGGGCGTCCTCGCGGTCGTGTTGTGGCCGTACTACCTTGGCGCGACGCTCAGTTCGCTGCTGCAACCCTGATCGCAGCAGGCCATTGCAGGGGATTGAGGGGAACGGATGACTGCGACCGTCGCTCCGCAAGCGAACACCTCGTCGCACCCTCGTGCTCGCTGGCGTGCGGTCCGATTTCTGCCATGGGTGGCCGCGGGCGCTCTCCTGACCGTCGTCATCGGATGGGGCTTGTGGTTCACGATCGCCTGGTTCCGATACGGGCACCCCGCCGCAACCGGCGCATCCGATCCCGTGCTCGACCGGTTCATGCCCTTCTACGAGGTCGCGGAACGCCATGAGATCCGGGTGGCGACACGGGCGGCCATCACCTATGAGGCCGCCCGGTCGTTCGATCTCGAGCGCGCAGGGGTGGTGCACGCCATCTTCGCGGGTCGCCACCTGCTGCTCTCGCACACCAACCCGCCGCGGCCGCATCTCACACTGGGAGACTTGCAGGCCATCGGCTGGGGCCTGCTCGCGGAAAGGCCCGGCCACGAGCACGTGGTTGGCGCGATCACGCAGCCCTCGCGGCGCGACGTGCAGTTTCGACCCCTCGCGCCCGCGGCATTCGCCGCGTTCGATAGCGCCGGCTACGTGAAGATCGCCTGGACACTGGCCGTCGACTCGCTGGGCCCGGCCGAGTCTCGGTTTCGCACCGAAACCCGGGCGCTGACGACCGACGGCCCGTCGCGGGCGCGGTTTCGCCGCTACTGGGCCTTCTTCTCACCCGGTATCCTGCTGATCCGCTGGCAAGCCATCCGTCTGCTTCGAGCCGAGGCCGAGCGGCGCTTTCGAGCGGTGCCATGACGCACACCCCTCAGCAGTGGCAGGTGGCGCTCGCGCTCGTCGCCCTGTTCGCCGTTGCTGGCGTGCTGATCTTCGCCCTGCAACAGGGCACCCTGTGGGCCGCCGCCGTCTCGGGCGGCGTGATTTCGCGGATCCTGCTCGCGATCTCGTGGGCACTGAGACCCGTTGTCCCGAGACTCTCCGCCGCACTCGTAGGGGCGGCCGCCGTGCCGGCAACGCTGCTCTGGCTGACTATTCGTCCATCGCCTCGCGCTGCTGCGCGACGAGTATCCCTCGACAGACGATGAGCAAGCCGTTCATCTCGGCATCCCGTACCGTGATGCGACGCACGAGTTGAATCGCGGGCTGCCGCCGGTCGCTATCCGCGCTCGCTGTTCCACTTCGTCGTCGGCGTGTTCCGCTGGTGCCTCCGGGTCGCGGCTTATGCGTTCTTTGCTCGCGACGGATCGCCACCCGCCGTTCAGCCTCGCAGCCTGGTTGACCGAGGAGCCTGCAGCGCGTCCGCTCCGTCCCGATTCTCCAGACGACCGGTTAGAACGAACGCGGCGCCCCCCTTGCGGGCGGGCGCCGTGCCCTTCGGAAGTACCGCGCGTGGGTTACAGCTTGACGACGTTCTGCGCCGCCGGGCCCTTCTGACCCTGCACGATGTCGAACTCGACGCGCTCGCCTTCGGCCAACGACTTGAAGCCTTGCGCCTGAATGGCGGTGTGATGCACGAAGCAGTCCTTCTCGCCGTTCTCGGGCGTGATGAAGCCGAACCCCTTCGCATCGTTGAACCACTTCACGGTACCGGTGGTACGTGCCATCTGATGTTACTCCTGACTCAATACGGTTCCCGGCGCCGAGCGGCCTTCACCTTGCGGCGAACCGCTACCTTGTCCTTCCGGCGCCGTCGAGCGGATGGCCTCTCCTCTTGTCCGGGAGAGTGCTGGTCCAAGAACAAAACGAGGACCTCAGGCGATGCCCAGGTCCTCGGATCAGTCGCTGGTGTTCAGCCCACGGCACCCTGCCGTGGCCCTCCGCTCGGCGCGAAAGATCCACTCGGGGCGGGGGAAAGTCAACTGCTCAACGTGCGCACGTCCGCTCCGTCGCCCACTATGACTCCGGACGGGGCAGCGCCCGCGCCTTCACCCTGCCTGAGCCAGTCCGCTAGATTGCCACGCGACCCATGTCTCCCCCCGACGGCACCGACGCTTGGAACGGCGACTCCGAGTCCTTCGAGGACGCCGGCCCAGGAGACGCGGCGGCATTCGACACCGAGGCCGACGTCACCTGCCCCCACTGCGGGGAGACGATGAGCGTCGCCCTCGATCCGGCCGGCGGACGGGCGCAGGAGTACGTCGAGGACTGCCAGGTGTGCTGCCGCCCGTGGAAGGTGCGGCTGTGGTACGATGCCACCGGGGCCGCGGAGGTGCAGATCCAGGCGGCGGAATGAACCCGCACAACGGAGCAACCCATGAATCGGGCGTTCGCAATGCTCGCTGGCCTCCTCCTGCTCGGCGCGCGTCCGGTGCCGTGGCAGACTTCGTCCATGACCTTCTTCATCACGAGCGTCGGCCCCGGCAATGGGGCGGATCTGGGCGGGCTGGTCGGCGCGGACCGCCACTGCCACGCGCTGGCTGATGCGGTGGGAGCGGGGAAAAGCAACCTCCAGTGGCGCGCATACCTCAGTACCCTCCCTCGAGGCGGCGTGCCCGCCGTGCACGCGCGGGACCGCATTGGCCGCGGCCCCTGGTTCAACGCGAAGGGCGTCAAGGTCGCCGAGAACGTCGCGGACCTGCACGGCGACAACAACAGACTGTCGAAGGAGAACTCGCTCACCGAGAAAGGCACCGTCGTCAACGGTCGAGGCGACCAGCCCAACATGCACGACATTCTGACCGGATCACAGCTGGACGGGACGGCGTACACGGCCGAGGGCTACACCAATTGCGACAACTGGTCCGACAGCGGCGGCGAGGGGAGCGCCCGGGTCGGACATCACGACCGCGTCGGCGGGGGCGAACACCCCACGTCCTGGAACTCGGCCCACAACTCGCGGGGCTGCAGTCGGGAGAACCTGCGCGGCACGGGCGGGAACGGGTTGTTCTACTGCTTCGGGGTCGGTCGCTAGCGGGGAACCTCTGGCACTGCAGCCGCGAAATCCACCTGCCCAGACCGCGTCTTCATGTACCCGTGGTATCCGCAGGCGCAGGACTCCGTCGTCCGGCCCTGGCGGTCGCTGCCGAAGTGCAGGGGCTGGTTGCATCCCCCACAGCGTGGTGGACCGCCGTCCGTCACCATCCTGGCTCGTCCCAGTCTCAGCCGCGACCGGTTCACTTGTGGCGGAAGGTAATGCGACCGCGCGTGAGGTCGTACGGGGACACGGCGAGAGTGACCCGGTCGCCGGCGAGCACGCGGATGCGGAAGCGTCGCATCTTGCCCGCAATGGTGGCGAGCACGTAGTGGCCGTTGGGCAAATGGACGCGAAAGGTGCTGTTGGGCAGCACGTCCTTTACGATGCCGTCGATCTCTATCGCTTGTTCCTTGGCCATCACTCCCCCTCGAGCGTCGCCGGGACGAGCGAGCGACCCAGTCGGATCACGTCTCGCGCTACGGCGCCTGCCCCATCCTGAATGACGTCGAACTCGACCGGATCGCCGGCGGCGAGCGCGTTGTACACGGTTCCCCGCATCGCCGAGTGGTGCACGAAGCAGTCGGTCTCGCCCCGGTTCCGGCGGATCAGACCGAAGCCTCGAGACACGTCGAACCACTTCACCTTGCCCGTGACACGCATGGCGGTACTCCATCCGCGAAGGACGTCGGAACGACAAAGGCGGGACCGGCGCATTGGCCAAGTCCCGCCTTGACTTTTGCTGGTGCCGGCACGCAGAGGGCGTGTCGAGCGCTGCTGGAAGGCTAGTCGGATGGGAGCGTGAAGTCAAAGGGGGAACCCACAGGGTCTCACCCGGCGTGACCTCGAGCCCGCTGGGCCATGAGTTTCTCCAAGTGCTCCCAGATCTCGGGCCTGATGCTGTCCACCAGCTCTCTGTTCATCTTGCCGAGCATCACGGCGATGGCGCTCGTGTCCAGGCCGGCGATGCGGCACTCTTCAATGACGGCGGCGAAATGGATCCTGGCTTCCCGGATCATTCGGCCGAATAGGGTCGACCCGTCCCCGCGCGCTCCCAGCGCCAGGGCTAACAGGTAGAGGTCCCGAGCGCCGTCGAGTCGGTGAGCCAGGTATTCCCGGGCGTCGTGGGGCAGGTGCTCCCGCGCGGAATCTGTACGATCAGTCACAGTCAGTTCCTGCGGTAATCGGCACTCGGCACACCCGGCGACGACAAGTACCCCGGCGGCGGCCCGTAGACGATCGGCGGTGTACACGTGCACAAACCGCTGTGGGGTGTTGCCAGGGGTGCGGGGCTCGGAGGGAACCGATACGATACCGGCGCCGGGTCGCTGATGAACCCGCCGCAGCTGTGGCAGTGAATGTCGACCATGTTCTAGCCCCCTTCAGGTGATCTGGCGCTATCCTCGTTCCTGAGGTTGCCGTTGCTCTCCCGCCGCCGCATGGGCGCGTCCCCCTCCCCCTCTCCCTCCCCCTGCACCTGGGACCGCCACCACGCCGTGACGATTCCGCACTCCAGCGTCGGATGAGGTAGAGTTATGAAACAGTCGGCCGTGGCGACGTGTGTCAGCAGGCCTTCCATAGTGTCTGTGTGCTCCGTAAGCATGTAGCCTCGCGACGAGAAGGAAGGCGCACAACAACAGCCATGCCGCCCTCCTCCTCCTTGCAAGGTCAGGCCTTCAGCGCCTTCTCTGGCATGACCTGCACCTCGATCAGATGAGGCTTGGCCGTCTCCGCCTTCGGCAGCGTGATCGTGAGCACGCCGAGGTCGTAGGTCGCCTTGATCTTGTTCTGATCGATCGAGCCCGACAGCCTGAAGGTCCGCTCGAATGCGCCATAGGTCCGCTCATAGCGATGAACCTTCTCGGCCTTCTCCTCCGCCACCTGCTCCTTGGTGCCCTTGATCGTCAGCAGGTTGCCCTCGACCGAGATCTTCACTTCCTCTGGCTTCACCCCAGGCACCTCCGCCACCAGGCGGATGATATCGGGCTCCTCGAAGATGTCCACCAACGGCAACCAGGCGGTCGTCGCGGCCTCGGGTACGGGCCACTCAAACGTGCGGAGCGGCTCGTTGAAGATCCGGCCCATCCGGTGCTCCAGCTGGTATAACAGATCCAGCATTGGGTCCCTCTTCGTCATGCCGACCATATCGACCTCATTTCGCTTGTTGTGAGTCAGTTCGTCGTCAACCATCGGGCATTGAATTTCCACAAGAATACCATGGTGTACTATACTTGTCAAGTATGCAAGCCTGCCAGAGTGTGTACTTGACAAATAGAGTAAAGTAACGTAACGTTGAGACACCAAAGCACACCGGTAGTCACGCGGGTTCATGTTTGGTTGCCAAGGAGTCGATATGTACGCACGAAATGTCACGCTGCACCTCAAGGCCAATACAGCCCCGGAGTTCACCCGGACGCTGGAAACGGACGTCCTGCCCATCCTGCGCAAGCAGAACGGTTTCAAGGATGAGATCACGTTCGTCGCCCCAGACCGCTCCCAAGCGGTTGCCATCAGTCTCTGGGATCGGAAAGAGAACGCGGACGCCTACAGCCGCGACACGTATCCCGAAGTGCTGAAGAGCCTGGCGAAGGTGGTTGAGGGAACGCCAAAGGTTGAGAACTACGAGGTTGCGAACTCGACGTTCCACAAGATCGCCGCGCGCAACTAGGGCCGCCCAAGGCTCAGTAGGAGCCAGCGGTCTGTTCACGGGAAGGGGGCTCTTCCGTAGTGACGCCGGATCGTTGAGGAGCCACCACAGCCTTATGCATGGCATGGTCAATGGCATGGTCACACATATCGCGACGCGCGATTGTCTCATCACGCAACCCCATCCGGCGATGGAGTGCGCAGTCGTCGCGGCGCGGCGGCGCCGTCAGGAGGAGGGCGACTCGGCCATGCGCCGGCAGCACGAGGACGAGCAGCGGCAGTGGAAGGAGGCCGGAGCATGATGCACAGTCACTGTCAGCTCTGCGGCGGGTTCATCAGCGACCCGAGCCACATATCGTATCGGTTCCCTTCGAACCCCGCCCACTTGGCAATGCCCCACAACGGCTTCTGTGCGTGTCGCCTGCCCGTCGTCTACGCGTTGCCGTCGGGGACCTCGTGGTCGCCCATCAAGTCGATTCGCGATTACCGCAGCACCAGCCGGTTCGTTCGTACGTGCGCCGGCAGATGATCCAGGAGGAAGGTCCGATGGCACCGGTCACCGTGCAGCGCTTCGTCCAGGAACTGGACAAGCTGAAGCAAGAGACGGACGCGGGAACGCTCAAACCGCGGGACTACGACGGCAGGCTCGCCCGAATCATCCGAGAACTGCGGGAGCGAGGCGGCTTAGACGCGGATCGAGCCGCCGCCACAGCGGCGCTCGCGGACGCGCTCAAGCGGGGCGTCATCACGGCCCCGGTGGAAGCGCACCTACACAACCGGCTTGGGTTGGCGTGACGACGAGGCACTGACCGCCTCTGATAGTGCCGGGCCTCCTGGAGCCTCTCGGGACTTTTCCTGGGACTCGAGTTCGTTGAGCGCCGTCCCCACGGCGGTCGCGCAGACTCGCTCGGCGCTGCGGTACACATCTTCGATGCTGCTACCCCGCACCACGCGGTATTCGCGCGCCCCGACTCCGGTGCGCCGGACGTACTGCCGCACGTCCCAGTGCTCCGTCCCCCGGCACCGTGGGTAACAGTCCGCCATGTGGGACAACTCCTCGTCCGTAACAACCGCGCCCTGCAGTCCCAGGAGGACGCGCACCCGACTCTGAAAGTCGCTGGGCTCCATGGTCATGTCACTCCTCATGCTTCCGGTCTTTGGCGTGCGAAAAATGGAGCGGGTCTCTGAGGTTCTGCAGTTCCCGGTAATAATAGAGGGGAGTCGGCCGCTTGCCCTTGAACTTGAGTCGCCTGAGAAACGTGACTTCCTCCGCGGTCGCCGTGCCGCTCAAGGACGGATCCTGGAGGAATCCCTTGAGCCCAGGCTCTTCGACGAAGTGCTGGTCGGATTCCAGTTCGATAAACTCGAACTTCTTCACGTTCCCGGCGACGAGTCTGTCGTTTAAGACGATCTCCAGAGCAAACGTCGTAAGGTCCATGTCCCAGGATTCGATCAGCGGATCCAGGAACGCAACGCAGTTCTCAATGGACACATGGAAGATGTCCGTATCGAGGAACTCGAGCACGAGAACGCGCATCTCTTCATAGCTTCGGCCGCCGAGGTCCGCCACCGTCCTGAGCCAGGATTCGTTTTCCAATTCTTGTTGGGCCAGTCCCTTGACCACATCCAGCAGCTTCTGGGTCACCAGGCGCTCTAGCTCCCCGAAGGGCTGCTTCTCGAACACCGCGCGGATGTGTCGTGCGGTGTCGGGCTTGCATTTGCGGAGGATCAACTCGCGCACTTCCCGAAACAGCGGCGCGGGCTCCTCCCCCAGCTCTCTCTTCAGCTGCTCCTTCCGCTGGTGGTCCGCCAGCTTCGCAAGCTCCCCGGTCGGAAGCTTCAGCAACTTGTCCATCTTGTCATAGATGTCCGTGCGGTTGGGGGCAGGGGGCGCCCGCTTCCCCGTGAGCAACTGGGAGATGTACGACTCGGTCACCTGGGCGGCCTGCGCGAGATCTCGCTGCTCCAGCCCGAATTCCTCCAGCCGACGCCGGATCACAAACGCAACATCCACGGGTCTTCCTCCTGGGGTGGACTCGCACCACTTGATCGGTGAAAGTTAATTACTCCTTGTCAGTTTGCCAAGATCGCTGATGTACTTGACACATCTAGTACATCGCCGTATGTTGGCATCGAGTCAACTTGAGGTTGTTAACTAGCCCGTCAAGCCGCCACAGCCAAAAGGAGGGTCCATATGTACGCCCGAGAAGTCTCCATGCATCTCAAAACGAATGCCCGCAACGAGTTTACCAAGACGATCGAGAAGGACATCCTTCCCCTGCTGCGGAAACAAACCGGCTTCGCGGATGAGCTTACGTTCCTTGCCGCAGACGGCCAGGACGCAGTCGCCATCAGCCTGTGGGATCGGAAAGAGAACGCGGAAGCGTATAGCCGCGACACCTACCCCCAAGTGCTCAAGGACCTGGCGCGGGTGGTTGAGGGAACGCCGAAGGTTCAGGCCTACGAGGTTGCCAACTCGACCTTCCACAAGATCGCCGCTCAGAGCTAAGGCGAGATCGCCGCTCGCAGACTATGGCCTAGGCCTGCTCGGACTAGGGGCGGCGACGGGGGGGGCGGCCTAGGTCGCCCTCTTCTTAGGGAGCACACCACGGACGAAGGGAGCGCACCACGGACGATGAACGACATTCTGGCCGCGTCCTGGAATGACGCCCTCAGTGGAGGGCTCGTCTTGGCTCTGGCGTGGAGCCTGATTGCGCTGCGACGTGGGCTGCGGCGCGAGCGAGAGCTCGCGCGCACCGATGAGCTCACCGGGATCGAGAACCGGCGTGCGTTCTACGAACTCACAGAGCGGGAGATCAGGCGAGCCGCACGTTACGGGAAGGCCTTTACGGTGGCCTACTTCGACATCGATGAGTTCAAGCTGGTGAACGATCGATACGGCCACGCGGCCGGGGACGCGGTGCTTCGCGTCGCGGCGGACACAGCGAGGAAAACCATTCGCTCGAGCGACGCCGTCGCTCGCCTCGGCGGCGACGAATTTGCGATCCTGCTACACGAAACGACGCCCGCGGCCTCCGAAACCGTGATCCGGAAGCTGCAGCGGGCCATACGCGAGATGGTGCAGGCGAACGGGAGGGCCGTAACGGTCAGTCTCGGGGCCGTGACCTGTCTCGAGGCCCCGGAGAGCGTTGATGCGCTCCTCCGCTCGGCCGACGACCTCCTTTACGCCGCGAAACGGGCGGGCAAAAACCGGGCTCGGCATCAGGTGCTGGGGCCTCCGCCGTCCCGCCGCTGCGAGGGCGGGATCCCGTTGGCTGCGGCCTGGATCTCGCCGGTGGATTCTCAGTCGAGACCACTGAAGCTTGAGGGAGCGACGTCCGACACTCGCACCGTGTGACTCGCGAGACACGGAAACTGAGGAAGTAATGCTGCCACGTCCCACCTCACGATTTGACACGTCGCCGGCCCCGGGGGTCGCATGAACATCCAAGGGAAGTCCGTTCTCATCACGGGAGCCTCGAGCGGTATCGGCGCTGCGCTGGCTCGGGCGGTAGCTGACGCCGGCGGCCGGCCACTGCTCTTGGCCCGGCGCGAAGCCGAGCTTCGACAAGTCGCTGATTCACTAGGGCCGGGTGCCGATGCACGAGTCTATCCGGTGGACCTCAGCGATCCGAAAGCGGTAGATGACGTGGCGGACAGAATAACGGCCGAGGTCGGCACGCCGGATGTGCTCGTGAACAATGCGGGGGCGGGACGCTGGAAGTTCGTCGATGAGACAACTCCGGAAGAGGCCATCCAGATGATGGCCGTGCCCTATTTCGCGGCTTTTTGCATCACCCACGCGTTTCTGCCGAAGATGATCCGCCGTGGAAGCGGACACATCGTGAATGTCAGTTCGGTCGCCTCACACATCGTCTGGCCGGGGGCCACGGCCTACACTGCGGCGCGCTGGGCGGTGCGTGGGTTCACGGAAGCGTTGCGCGCAGACCTGAAAGGGACGGGTGTCGGGATTACGCTGTTAGAATGCGGCGTCGTGAAGACTCCGTATTGGGACCACAACCCCGGGAGCCGCGAGCGCGTGCCCAAGATGGGGAAGCTGGTTCCCGAGCTGACGCCGGAGCAGGTCGCCTCGGCGATCATCCGTGGCATTGAACATAACCGTCACTATGTCGTGATCCCGTTCATGATGCGGGTGACGATTCTCCAGCACGCGGTAGCCCCCAGAATGGTGCAGTGGCTGATGACCGCTACCGGGTACAGGCGGCCGGGCCCGTGAACTACGCGGCGCACTCCACCAAGGCCGTCTTCGAGATGACCGACATCCCTAAGGTGTCACCCGGCGTCCGCCAGGTCTCTCACCGCCGCGGCCAGCGTCCGCACCTTGGCCTGGTCGGCGGCGCCGGCGGCGTCGCGCTCCAGCTCGGCGGCCAGCCGGGTTAACGCATCCCCGCGCGCCTGTCCCGTCAGTCGTTCGGCTCGTGCGAGCGCCTTTCGCGCAGCGGACACTCGCTCGGCGGCCAGGCCGTTCGACCGCGCGAGCTGGTCGAGGTAGGCGTGCGCCACCACGAAGCTCCGCGGCCACACCAGCCGCGGCTGGTCCTGGACGTTCAGGTAGTCGAAGCGCACGAGGTTCGCCGCGTCGATCTCGTTCTGCGACAAGAAGCCGCTCGGCACCAGCTCGAGCACGTCGAGCCCCCGGGCGATCTCGGAGCTGTAGATGTAGCCGTTGTACCAGTAGGCGGACCACGAGCCCGCGCCCACCAGCTTGGTTGAGTCCATCGGACCGCGGTCGAAGTAGGCGACCTCGTGCGGGTGCGTAGGATCGGTCCAGTCGAGCACCGAGATGCCTCCCTGATACCAACCCTGGACTATGATGTCGCGCCCGGGGACCGGGATCACCGAGCCGTTGTGGGCGACGCAATTCTCGAACGGCGTCTGCGGCGCCGGCACCTTGTAATAGCTCTTGAACGTGAGTGTGCTGTCGACCCGCGTGAAGATGGCGTTCGCGCCCCACTCCGGCCTGTCGGTCACGCGGCAGCGGGGCTGCAGGCCGCCGCCCCACTCGTCGGTGAACAGGATCTTCGTGCCGTCGTTGTTGAAGGTCGCCGAGTGCCAGAAAGCGAAGTTCGAGTCGGCCACCGCGGCGATGCGGCGCGGGTTCTTGACGTCGCGAATGTCGAGCAGCAGCCCGTACCCCCCGCACGCCCCGCCGGCGAGCCCGACCGCCGAGTACACCGTGATGTCATGGCACTGGGTCGGCCCGGGACGCGGACCGCTCTGACCGGGGGGACCCGCGACCAGCCGGTCCACGATGCCCTGGGCGGCCGCTCGCAGCGCGGCGCTGTCCGCGCCCGTGGGCGCACCGGTCCCCTGCCGTGCCTGGACCACGCTGTCCAGCATCCGACTGACGAATCGTGGCGACAGGACGATTTCCATGCCGCTGACCGTCGCCGTGAACGCGCCCTGGGCGCGCGCCGCCGCGGCCGCCCGCGCCGCGGCGGCGATATCCTCCGGCGCCTCGGGGTGCGTCGCCGGCTCCGTCAGGCCGGCGAAGATGCGCGGCGAGCTCACGATCCGCGCCCGCGCGGGCGCGGCCAGCGGCACCTGGATGACCTCGATGCGGAACAGCGCCGAGCTCGAGTCCTGCGCGAGCGGGGCCGCCGAGCACCCCGCGAGCTCGCTCGGCGGGCGGACCGGGGCGGAGCCCGACACATAGATGTACACGTTCGCGGTGTCGTGCGGGTCGGTCGCCACCGTGTGTGTGTGCGAGCCGCGGCACGTCTGCACACTGGCCAGGTACTTCGGGTGGGCGACATCGCTGATGTCGAAGATGCGGATGCCGCGCAACCGGTCCTTGCTCACGGAATCGGGCACGCCCTGCGTGCCGCAGTCGATCCGGCCGTTCGGCGCCTCCCCGGACGCGAACAGCAGATGGCGATAGACCGAGACGTCATTCTGCGACCCCGGGCAGACGTAGGCCGCGACGAGCGTGGGGTGCCTCGGTTGCGAGATGTCCCACACCTGAAAGCCGTGGAAGTTGCCCTGAACCACGTAGTGCCCCACGAACGCGAGGTCGGAGTTTATGAACTCGTCGTCGCCCGGGTTGCTGTCGTTGATGAATTGCGCCGACGGGGGAGTGGTCGAGACCAGCCGGAGATTCCACGCAGCCTGGCCGGCGTTCATCCACCCCGCGCGGAGCCCCACGCGCCGGTCGGGGGTGGGCACCGTGGTGGACAGGTCGAGCTTGGACGTGGCGCACGCGGGCGCAAGCGCCGTGATCGCGAGCGACACGGCCACGAGCGGCCGGGACGGGACGCACGAGCTGGGGTTCACGAAGGACTCCGTTCGAAGGGTTTAGGGCAACGCCGCGAGCATGCGGCTCATCCGGTCGATTTCGGCGCTCTGGTCGGCGTGGACGTCGGCGGCAAACCGGAACACGAGCCCGTCCTGCGCCGCGCCCTGGGTGCCGAGCAGCTGCTGCACCATGGTGATCGCGCCCTGGTGGTGATGGATCATGAAGGTGAGGAGCCGCCGGTCGAACGCCCGGCCTCGCGCGCCGTCCAGGTGCGCCAGCTGCGCGGCGGTCAACATGCCGGGCACGGGCATCGGATGGTCCGTGCCGGGCGGAGTGTGGTCGGGCGAGGCGCCCGGGACGGGCTGCTGCCGCTCGCGGAGCCAGCGCTCGATGAACGCGATCTCGTCGTTCTGGGCGACCACGATCCGTTCGCACAGCACGCGCACGGCGGGGCCCGCGTCGTGGGTGGGCGCCCAGCCGGCGATCAGCACCGCCTGCGCGTGGTGGACGATCATCGCGGACATGAAGTGCACGTCCGCCGCCGTGTAGCGGGGCCGGCCGGTGTCGGCCCGGATCGGCGCTGCGGGCGACCGACTGGCCTCAGCAGCGGGCTGCGCGCGCCTCGCACCGGTGGCGCTGCTACAGGCGGCGATGGCCAACCCGACGGGCAGACCCGCCGCGAACACTCGGGAGAACGATCGTCGCAAGCCTGTCCGTGCTGTCTCGTTCGCGATAGTACAGGATGCGGGCGAGATCGGTAAGCCCGTCGACCCCTTCACCGGCTCTCCACCCGGCGCAAGAAGTCCCGCAGCACCTGCACGTAGCGCTCGGGCTCGTCGTGCATGGGCAAGTGCCCGCTCGAGTCGAAGACCACGAGCTCGGATCCCGGCAGGAGAGTCTGGTACCAGCGCGCCGCCGCCGGAGTCGAAGGATCGTACCCACCCACCGCGAGGAGTGCCGGCACGCTGATCTCCCGGAGGCGGGCGGTGCGATCGTAGCTCATCAGGGGACCGGTGGTCTTCCCGCATCCGCCCGCCATCACCCGGTCGGATGACGGGTCGATCCGGGTGACCGTGCTGTCGAGATCGGCCGACCAGGGTAGCCGGCGCGCGAAAAAGCGGCGGTAATACTCGCCCATCGCGGCCTGATACTCCGGCGCATCGCACGTGCCCGCGCGCTCGTGACGGGTGAGCGTGCTCCGGACCGACTCGGGCAGCGTCGCACGCAGGCTGTCGTCATCGCGTTTGTAGCGGAGAGCGCTGAAGGCGGGACCCGCCAAGACCAGGCTCCGCACGCCCTGCGGGCGGGTGAGCATGTAGTCGACCGCCAGCATGGTGCCCCAGGAGTGCCCGTACAGATGCACCTCGCGCACCCCGAGAGCCTGGCGCACGCGTGCCAGCTCGTCCACGAAGCGCTCGACCCGCCAGAGCCTTGTATCGGTCGGGTGATCGGAACGACCGGCGCCGAGCTGATCGTAGAAGACGACGGGCCGCTCATCGGCCAGGGCCGACAGTGGCTTGAGGTAGTCGCTCGGCACTCCCGGCCCGCCGTGAAGCACGACAAGCGGCGTGCGGGCGCCGCTACCCACGATGCGATACCAGACGCGGCCGCCCTCGACTTCGACGCGGCCCTCTCCGGGCGTGAGTCCACGTGATCCGCCCCCCCCGCCCCCGCAGGCCGCGATCACCAACAGCAGCGCTACGATTCTCATCGGTCCTCCCGCGCTCGTTGCTCGATGCGCCGGCTCAGCCGCCGAGGATCTGCGGCAGCCTCGCAATGACCGTCTTCTTCCCGTCGGACGAGATCGGCTTGTCGCCCAGGTACACGTCGAACAGCGCCCAGCAAAGGGCGGCGTTCTCGATCTCGCCGACCTGCCGGCCGCCGATGGAAGCCACGAGCTTGTCGCCGGGCGCCCAGGTGAACAGCAGCTCGGTCCCGCTCGCCAGCTGGTCGGTGAAGAAGCCGCGGAAGCGCGCCAGCGCCTCCGCGCCGTCTGACATTCCTCGCGTCGCCGCTTGCGCCACGCGTGGAGCGAGGGCGCCGTCGAACGCCTCGGCCATCTGCCCGCCGCCGACGTTGCGTGTCATGACCAGCCGCAGCGTCATCGGAAAGCTACCCTTCAGGAGCTCGGCGTAGAGCGTTGCGTCGCGCGCCAGGTCGGCCGCGC
This sequence comes from Gemmatimonadales bacterium, assembly GCA_035763805.1. GTDB lineage: Bacteria > Gemmatimonadota > Gemmatimonadetes > Gemmatimonadales > GWC2-71-9 > DASUAL01. Next base: position 744 of record DASUAL010000132.1, on the reverse strand, counting down.
TCCTCCCTCGCCATGCGCCGAGGGTGGCACGGGCGGCGCCGCCGTCCACGTAGAGACCGAAGGCGTACACCTTGACCTTCAGCATGGTGCGCGTGCGCACGCCGGTGCCGGTGAGCGTCTGGACGCCGGCAGCGGTCTGAAGCTCTATGGGGAACGACACGTTGGTGTTGGGCTCGGTGACTGCCGAGTCTTGCAGGGCGACGACCAACAGGAGTGTGGCGAACATGCGCGCACCTCGGTAGGGAGTGAGAACTCCTTGACGAAGGGTCTCGACATCCGTCAAGCATAACGTTCAGCGCCGTTGCGCGCGCGCAACACACGCCCGTGGTTCGCAAACGCGATACCTCGAGGCACGGTCGATGCATCTCGCGACCGTGGGCTCGGGCGCTCGCTCGGCTCAGACACTTGACGCCCGCGTCCCGCGCGATAGGTGTTACAGATCCTTCCAAGCGAGGTGCCCCATGTCGAAGCCTTCCGTCGGCCTCTCGACTCTTTGCACGTTCCTCGTGGCCACCGCCGCCCCAGCGTCGGCGCAAGTCATCTCGATCAAGACCGTCCCGATCGCCCAGGGCGACCAGTTCAACATCTACCCGTCTCAGAATCTCGGCATGGGCGGCGTGTCCATCGCGGTGGCGGATACGTTGCTCGATCCGTTCGCGAACCCGGCGAAGGGCTCGCGCCTCGCCGGCGCGTGCTTCTACGGCTCGCCCATCTTCTACAGTGTCTCACGGGGGGCGGGAGGGG
>DASUAL010000131.1:0-12860 GCA_035763805.1 Gemmatimonadales bacterium | reverse complement strand
GCACGTGCCCTGCTCGTAGATCCCGAATCCCTGCGCGCCGAGCAGGACGGGCAGGGCGGCGACCAGGAACAGTCCGGACAAGGCGTACCGCCGCATACAGTTGTCTCCGGAAAGGCGAAATGGGGGACGTGGTGGAATCGGTTGGTACAGGGTAGCATTGGCCCCAACCCTTGTCAAACCTGTGCGTGTGAACGCGTCCGCCTTGTTTCGCGCGACGTTCGGCGTGGCACCGCGCGCCGCCGCGTCCGCGCCGGGGCGCGTGAACCTGCTCGGCGAGCAAACCGACTACAACGGCGGTCCCGTGCTGCCGGTGGCGATCCAACAACGCGCCGTGGTGGCGGTGGGGCCGGCGGAGGCTGGTGTGCTCGAGGTCGTTTCGACGCGGGACGGCCGGCGCCAACGAATCGATTATGAGGCGACGCACCTCGAGGGATGGGGCGCGTACGTCGCGGGAGTGATGCGGGAGCTGCTCGCGTCGGGCGCTGGTCCCGTCGGCGGCGGCGCCCAGGTGGCGGTGGCGGGCGCCGTGCCTATAGGCGCGGTGCTCGGCTCCTCAGCGGCGCTCACGGTGGCGACCGTCAAGGCGCTGAGCGCGCTGGTGGGGACGGGGGCGCCGCTCGCCGCGCGCCAGCTGGCAGGAATCGCGTTTCGCGCCGAGCACGATCACGTCGGCGTGCGCTGCGGCATCATGGATCAGACGATCGCGGCGCTCGCGAAGCCGCATCGCGCGTTATTCATCGAGTGCGCGTCGGCAGCGACGCGGCACGTTTCGTTCCCGCGGCGGGGGCGGCTCCTACTCGTGGACACGGGCGTCCGCCACGACCTCGCCGCCGGTCCCCTGAACCAGCGGCGCGCCGAGTGCGAGGCCGCGGTAGCGCGCTTGCGGCTGGAGCTGCCGGAGCTGATCTGGCTCGCCACCTGGCCGGCCGCCTGGCTGGCGCGTCTTAAGAAAGCACTTCGTGGTCGCGGCGGCGAAGGGCGCGGGTGCACTCGGCGCCCGGCTGACCGGCGCCGGATGGGGCGGTGCCGTGCTCGTGCTGGTCGAACAGAAGCGCGCCCCCCGCGTCGCCGCCGCCATCAGCCGCGCGTTCGCGCAAGCGTACGGGTGTGAGCCGCCGATCAGCGCCGTGCGACCCGGGGGTGGAGCGCGGGTCGAGCGGGTGCGGTAAGTTGAGGGAGCCGGGGTGGCGAAATCGGTAGACGCAAGGGACTTAAAATCCCTTGGGGAGCAATCCCCGTGCAGGTTCGAGTCCTGCCCTCGGCATCCGCTCGAGCAGGACGACGAGTCGGACCACCACGGTTTGCGTGATCCCGCGCACGGCGCGTCTGGCCGCGCGCCTTATCGTTTCTCGCGCAACTGTCCTCTGACCTGTCTCTGACACCCGCGGTGCAACCTTTCTGGGGTTCGGCACGTCTTACACCGTCAGACGTAGGCGAAACACGGGCGCAGCTCTAGAGCCAGGGAGGGTGCCTGCCACAACCACTGGCGAGAGGCCGTCTGGAGGCTACGACGATGCGGGCATATCCAATGTTGCTCGGGCTGGCGCTCACGGTCGGCTACGGCTACGCCGCGCAACTGGCGGTAACGTCCGTCGGTGCTCGCCCGGCGGAGGCGGCTCCGGCCCGGGGGATCGCGGAGCGCAGCGCACCCGGGCGCCTCTGGTACGGCGGCGTGCTCGATCCGGTTACCGTCGAAGCTAGGGGCGAATCCCCGGCGAAGACGGCGATTGCCCGGCGCTGGCTGCTCGACCACTCGGGCGCTCGCTGCGCGCAGCCGAAACAGCGTTACTCGGCCCTTCTGTAGCTCCGGCGCCGGGGGGGGCGTCGGCCCCCCCCTTGCCCCCCCGCCCCCGCCGGGCCGGCTTCCGGCCCCCCCGCGCCCTCGAAACAACGCCTCGCGAATTGCCGTAGGACCCGCCAGTATGCAGTGGGGCCTGGAAGGGGTGTTTCCCATGGATTCGTTCTGGCAGACGTGGCGGAAGGAGATCATCCGCGGCGCTGTCCTGTTCGTTGGCGTCATCGCGGTCGGATTCGTCGTGCGGTCCATGATCGCCCGCGTGCGCGACGGCGTCGCCAACAACCTGCCTGTCGCCCTCCGGAACCTCGGAGACTTGCAGGAGCTTAAGAACCTGAAGGGTCACTTCGACATCGATCCGTCGGCCGGCCCGCGCGATACGGCTGATACGTGGACGTATCGCGGGAAGATCGCGCCCCGGCAGTGGGTGTGGATCGGGAACACGAACGGCTCCGTGACGGTGGAGGCCTCGAAGGGCGATTCGCTCGAGGTGGTGGCGGTGAAGACGCACCACCGGTCCGATCCCGCCACGGTGCGCATCGAGACGGCTTCCTCGTCCGAGGGGATCGCGATCTGCGCCCTGTGGGAGCACGGCGGGGGGCGCTGCGGTCCGGGTGAGGACTTCAAGCCCTCGGCGCTGCGCCGCAACGACGTGGCGGTTGCCTTCACCGTCCGCCTGCCCAAGCGGGTGCGGCTGGCCGCGACGACCGTCAACGGCGCCGTGCGCGTCGCTCGTGCGTCCGGACCCCTCGTCCTGACGACGGTGAACGGGGAGATCGACGCGGAGACGGCCGCCGGACCCGTGCGGGCGGTCTCGGTGAACGGAAGCGTGCGGGCGCGGATGAGCGCGTTCGGCGATACCGGCGACGTCTCACTCTTCACCGTGAACGGCTCCGCGTCCGCCGAGCTCCCCGCGCGGCTCGATGCCGACGTGGAGGCGAGCACCGTGAACGGCGCGATCCACACCGACTACCCGCTCACGGTGACCGGGAAGATCGGCAAACGGCTCAAGGGCACCATCGGCGCCGGTGGGCGCAGGGTGCACATTACGACCGTGAACGGCGCCATCAACCTGCGGAAGGTGGCGGAGCCGAGCTGAGGTAGCGGGCGACCTCGGAGGGAAACGTCCGGACGTCGATCGGCTTCGCGATGTAGCCGTCAAAGCCTGCCGCGAGCGCCTTCTCCCGATCGCCCGGCATCGCGTGGGCCGTGAGGGCGACCACCTTCCAGGGGCGGTCGCCCTCGATCTTTTTCACGTCGGCGAGCACACTGAAGCCATCGCGCCCCGGAAGCTGGATGTCGAGCAGCACGAGCGCAGGCCCGGGGCGCTCCGCGAGGAGCCTCGGCACCAACAGCTCGCCCGATTCCAGGCCGACGACGCGGTGCCCCTTCATCGTCAGCAGAGCCGTGATGAGCTTCAGGTTGTCCGGTTGGTCCTCCACGACCACGATCGTCGCCATCACGCTCCTCCGGAGGTGGCGCACGGGAGGGTGAACCAGAAGTTGCTGCCCTTGCCCAGCGCGCTCTCCAGGCCGATCGCGCCGCCATGCAGCTCGACGAGGCGCTTGGAGAGGGCGAGCCCCAGCCCGGTCCCCTCGTACCGGCGGGCGTGGCTCGCGTCGACCTGCACGAACTCCTGAAACAGCTTCGGCTGGTCCTGCGGGGCGATCCCGATGCCCGTATCGCTCACCGTCACGCGCACCCATCGGGCCCCATCCTCGAGCCGTGCCGATAGCGTGACGCGCCCGCCGTCGGGCGTGAACTTGATCGCGTTCGAGAGCAGGTTGAGCAACACCTGGCGCAGCCGCCCGCGGTCCGCGGTGACCGTGAGCCGTTGCGGCGGAGGCTCGATCGTGAGCCGGTGCTTCCGGGCGTCGGCCTGCGCGCGCACGCTGTCGGCCGTCTCGCCGAGCAGCTCGTCGAGCGCGACCGGCTCGGGCCGGAGCTCCATGCGCCCCGCGGCGATCTTCGACAGGTCCAGGAGCTCGTTGATGAGCTGCAGCAGATGGCGGCCGTTGCGGGAGATCGTGTCGAGGTAGTCGCGCTGCGTGTCATTGAGGGGCGCGCCACCGATCTCCTGGGTCAACAGCAGATCGCTGAACCCGATCACGCTGTTGAGCGGGGTCCGCAGCTCGTGCGACACGTTGGCGAGAAACTGATCCTTCAGCTTGTTCGCCTGGTCGAGCTCGGTGTTGAGGCGCGACAGCTCGCGATGTTGCTCGGCCAGCTTGTCGTTCAGCGTCGTGAGCTCGGCGTTCTGCGCTTCGAGCCGCTGCGCCGCGTGCCGGACCTCGACCGCGAGCTTGCGGGTGTGCTGGTGGGCGGACTCCCGTTCGCACGCGATCGCGAGGTTGGGTGCGGCGTATTCGAGTACGCTGCGGGCGTCGGCGTCGAGCTCGGCCGCGAGCAGCACGACGAGGAACCCCACCAGCCGGTTGCGGGAGCGCAGCGGCACCAGGGCGAGATCGCCGCGGCAGGCGGCGCCGCCCGACAGGCGGAGCTCGGTGCGCACGGGGTCGGCCGCGGCTCCGGCGTAGTGGATCAAGTGCTCCGCGTCGCCGATCAGCCGACGCACGACGTCGCGGGACACCGGGTGCGCAGTGGCCCGCCGCACCGCCGTGGCGACCCATTCGTTGGCGTCGTAGTGGGGTTGATACAGCGCCAGGGCCGCAGCGCTGGTCGCCGCCGCGAGCACCTCCAGCGTCGGCCCGAAGCTTCCCCCTCCGCCGGCGCCGGGCTCGCCGGGCGGGGCGTTCAGGGCCGTGAGCAGCTGCGCCATGCGCTCCTGGGTGCGCTCGCGCCACGCCAGCCCCCCGGCCATGCGGTTCACGCCCCGGGCGATCACCCCGAACTCCTCGGGTTGGTTCTCGTCGAGCCGCTCGGCGTAATGGCCCGCGGCGAGGCGCTCGAGCGCCGTCACCACGCGGGCGACCGGCGCGGCGAAGCGCCGGCGGTTGTACCACAGGCCCACCGCGAGCGCGACGAGCACGATCGCGAGCAGCACCGTCGTCTGAATCGCCGCCTGGATCGCGTCGTCGCCCACCTCGACCGCCATGTCGCGCAGCTCGGCGACGCGGGCGGCAGTCGCGGCCGAGGAACGGGGACGCTCGAGCTGCTCCATGCGGTGGGTCAGCTCGACCATCGCAGCCTGCGTGCGCCGGGCGCTCTGCCAGGTCGCAAATCGCTCGGTGAGCACGCCGACCGCGATGGCGAGGAAAGCGGCCGTGAACACCCGCGTGATGCTGGGTGTCGAGCGCGGGCGCGCCGTGGGAGTCGGGAGCGGCAGTGGTGCGGTCATGACGCCGCTCTATTAGTAGGGGTTTGCCCGCAGAGGACAAGAGCGCCGCGCGGCGATGCAAGTCTGGCGGGCGTCAGCGACCCTGCGTATGCTACGCTCCGACTCCGCCAGGCGACCTCGGTCCCGTGTCCGATCTGTTCACCACCCTGCGCGACGCGCTCGCCGGCCGCTACGCGGTCGAGCGCGAGCTCGGCCGCGGCGGCATGGCGACCGTGTTCCTCGCCCAGGACCTTAAGCACCATCGCCCGGTCGCTGTCAAGGTGGTGCATCCCGAGTTCGCGGCCGGCCTGGGTGCCGACCGGTTCCTGCGCGAGATCGAGATCGCCGCGCGGCTGCAACACCCCCACATCCTCCCCCTCTACGATTCCGGCGAAGCCGGCGGCTTCTTCTACTACGTGATGCCCTACGTCGAAGGCGAGTCGCTGCGCGACCGTCTCAATCGGGAGAAGCAGCTATCGCTCGAGGACACGCTGCGCATCACTGTCGAAGTGGCGAGCGCCCTGACCTACGCGCACAGCCACGGAGTGGTGCACCGAGACATCAAGCCGGAGAACGTCATGATCTCCGGCGGTCACGCGGTCGTGGCCGACTTCGGGATCGCCCGGGCGGTCACTGTCGCCGGCGACCAGGCTCTGACCCAGACCGGTACGGTCGTGGGCACGCCGGCGTACATGAGTCCGGAGCAGGCCACCGGCTCGGAAATCGACGGCCGCAGCGATCAGTACAGCCTAGCGTGCGTGGCCTACGAGATGCTGGTGGGCGAGCCGCCCTTCACCGGCGCCACGCCTCAGGCGGTCATGGCCCGGCACTCACTCGCCACCGCGTCACCGCCGTCCATCGTGCGCAACACCATCTCCGCTGCGGTCGAGCAATCCGTCATGCGAGCGCTGGCTAAGGTGCCCGCCGACCGGTTCGCCACGGCGGCGCTGTTCGCCGAGGCCATGGCCCAGCCCTCCGCGCCGACCACGACGACCCGGGCGACGGCCGCCCAGGCGCTCGGGGCAGGTACCCGGCGCCGGATCGGGCGCTGGGCCCTGGGGGCCGGAGTGGTCGTGATCGCGGTGGCGAGCGCCTGGGCAGTGACGACGTGGTGGCCCGGCGCCGCCCGCAAGGCGGCGCCCCGCAGCCCCGATCCCCGCAGTGTCGCCGTCCTCTACTTTCGGGACCTCAGCCCCGGGCAGCAACTCGGTTTCCTGGCTGACGGCATCACCGAGGCGCTGATCGACCAGCTCGGCCAGGTCGGCGCGCTGCAGGTCACGTCCCGGAGTGGCGTACGCCCGTACAAGGGGGCCGATCTGTCGCCCGACAGCGTCGGTCGCGCGCTCAACGTTGGGACCCTGGTTGAAGGCACGGTGGCGCAGTCGGACGGGCGGCTGAGGGTCAGCGTCTCGCTCGTCAACGCCACGACTGGGACCCAGGTCGGCAGCAAGACTCTTGAGCGGCCCCGCACCGAGATCTTCCAGCTCCAGGACGAGCTCGCCAGCGAGGTGGCGGTCTTCTTGCGACAGCGGATGGGTGAAGCCATCCAGCTCCAGGAGGGGAAGGAGGAAACGCGCAACGCGGAGGCTTGGGAGCTGGTGCAGCAGGCGAAGCAGCTGAGGAAGGACGTCACGCTGCTGCTCGCCGCCGGCGACACCGCCGCGGCGGGCCGGCAGCTGGCGCGCGCCGATACCCTGCTCTCGCGAGCCGCTGCGCTGGACGGCAAGTGGGCACGCCCGGTGATCGAGCGGGGGTGGGTAGCCCACCAGCGACTTGATCTCGTCGGCACCTTCGACAAGGAGTACTACAGCCGGTGGATCGAGCGGGGCTTGGGCTACGCCGAGGAGGGGCTCAAGCTGAAGGCCGGTGATGCGGACGCGCTGGAGCTGCGGGGCACGCTGCGCTACTATCAGTGGGCCTTCCATCTGGTGGGTAGCCCGGCGGCGAGCGCGTTGGTCGCGGACGCCGAAGGGGATCTGCGCGGAGCGGTAGAGGCCAATCCGGACCAGGCGGCGGCCTGGGCGCTGCTGAGTCACCTCCTCATGCGTAAGTCGCAGCCCGCCGAGGCCAAGCTCGCAGCCCTGCACGCGTACGAAGCGGATCCGTACCTCGCCAATGCGTCGAGCGTGCTGTGGCGCCTGTATTCCAGCTCGCTCGACCTGGAGGACGGGGTCGAGGCCGCCCGCTGGTGCGACGAGGGATACCGCCGCTTCCCGAGGGAGCCGGAGTTCACGGAGTGCCAGATCACGCAGCACGCACTCCCCGGTCGGCGACCGGACGCCCCGCGGATGTGGCGGTTGCTCGACGAGAACGTGAAGCGCTATCCGCCCAACGCGCGGGAGTATCGGAGGCGGCGGGGCGAGATGCTCGTGGCGATGACATTGGTGCGCGCCGGCCTGCCCGACAGCGCGCGCCGCGTGGCCCTGCGCGCGCGCGCCGACGCCACGATCGACCCGTCACGGGACCTGGTCTACATCGAGGCGATGCTCCGCAACATGCTGGGGGATCGCGACGAGGCGCTGAGTCTGGTGGGCACCTACCTGGCCACCAACCCCCAGGACCGGGCCACGATGGCCAAGGACGAGACCTGGTGGTGGCGGGGCTTGCGCGACGACCCGCGGTTTCAGCGGCTCGTGGGAAGCGGCGGCCGGGCTTCGTGATCGCGTCGTGCTCCCCCCTCCGGATAGCTGATGCATCGCTGGTACACGCGATGTGTGCTCGGCGCGTCAGCGATCCGCTGGGCCACGCGTGACAGCAGGCAGTGGCGTCCCGCGGCCACGGGCATGCTTGTTGCGCACACCAAGTTCACTCCATATCCAGAGGAGCGTTCATGACCCGTCCCCGGATGAATCTGCTGGCGGTGGTCGCTGGCCTCATGGCGGTCGCGTGCGGCGAACAGCGGGAATCACTGCCCGCAGCCCCGGAATTTCACATAGTCACCGGCAGCTCGTCCGGGTGCGACTTCATCCATATCAAGAAACTGGCCAACCAGTTCTTCACAAACTCGTCGCAAAGGCAGACGGTCAGCCGCTTCGTGACCGAGATGAAACAAGCCTTCGGGACTGACGACTACAGTCCCACAGTGAAAGCCTACGGCTTCGACATCATGGCGGAGATCGCCGCCGCAGTGCATAACAGCCAGGTGGGCACGGCCACGAGCGGGTCCGATCTCACCAACCATCTCATACTGTGCATGTTCGACCCGACGCTCGAGGCGGCCGCCTATCCGGTCACATTCCCGGAGAACTTCACGGTCTCCTTGACGCCGCTGGCGCACGGCGCGTACGAGGTTCCGCGAAGCTCGACGGGTGCTTCCGACGCCGTCTGCAGTCGTCCGCTCCCCGTCTCGCCACCCTGTACCGGTTTCTCAGGCATCGCGCCGTCGAGCGGGTCGTGGTCCACCACGACGATTGTGCCCGGTGGGCGCGTGCTGATCTACGGGCGGCCGGGCGAGGGTCCGCAGGTCTACACCTGGAAGGTCGTGCCAGCGAGTGCGCAGTTCAGCCCCGACCTGATCGTGGCCGTGTGCGTGGATCCCAACGCCGCTCCGGCTGCGCTGCTGCATGAACAAAACGTCGGTCTGCTCCCGTTCGTGGATGCGGGCTTCATGCTTCCGGGCCTGTGCTCATCGACGGCCCTGCTGAATGGAGGCTGGAGCACATTCAGCGTGGCCCGTGGCCTGGCTCGATGGGGTACCGGGTTGTTCACGCCCCGGCCCCTCTGGGCCGGTACCGTGGTGAACCCAGGCGGCCTCGGGGGCTCCACCGGGGCAATTAGGAGCGACTTTGGGCCTCAGGACGTCGTCGTCGATCTGAGGTTCCTCAGCCAACCCCAGGACGCGACCGTCGGCCAGCCGATCCCGACCAGCCCTCCGGACGGCCTCAAGGTCCAGGAAACGAGCGCCGCGGGCGTCGTGCCCAGCACGACGATCACCCTGCAGGCGGCGGACAACAACGGGTCGACCGTCAGCCTCACGTCCACGCTCGCCGCATGTAGCGGCGACACCTGCAGCGCGCCGGCCGACGCGAATGGCGTGGCCAACTTCGGGTCTGTCACGATCAGCAAGACTGGCGGCTACCGCTTCCGGGCCACGGCCACAGTGGCCGGGCGGCCGGGGGTCCCGGTTAACGAGGCGACTTCCAACCAGTTCAACGTCCGCCCGTAGCCGGGAGACAGGTCGAGGACTGAGGCAACTGGGGCGGCGCCGCGAGGCGCCGCCCTCGTCGTTTTACGGGCCGCGCGGGCGCGCTACCTTACTACCCGTGCGCCCCACCAAGCTCGGCATCATCGGCCTCGGCGCGATCGGCGGGTCGCTCGCGCTCGCCGCCAAGCGCGCCGGCGTCGCGACGGTGCTCGGCTGGTCGCCCCAGCCCGCGGAGCGGGTGGCGGCGGCGCGACAGGGTGCCATCGACGACGCACCGGCGCGGGCTCTGGACGTGGCGCGCGCGGTCGAGTTGCTGGTGCTCGCGGCGCCGCCTGCGGCCAACCTCGAGCTGCTTGAGGCGCTCCGCTCCCACTTCGGCGCCGGGGCCGTGATCACCGACGTCGGCTCCGTGAAGCGGGCGATCGTCGCCCGGGCGGAAGCGCTCGGCCTCGCGCCCCGCTTCGCCGGCGCCCACCCGCTGGCGGGAACGCACGAACATGGCTTCGCGGCGGCGCGTGTCGACCTGTTCACAGGGGCGGTGGTGTATGTGACGCCGGCGCGCAGCGGGGACGCAGCCGCCCGCGAGGTCGCTCATTTCTGGGAGACCGTGCTCGGAGCGCGTCCGGTGGTGATCGACGCGGCCCAGCACGACCGGCAGGTGGCGCTCACGAGCCACCTCCCCCAGGCCGTGGCGTCGCTGCTCGCGAGCTACCTCGCGCGCGCGGTGCCCCCGGGCGCGACGCTCGGTTCCGGCGCCCGGGACACGACGCGGGTCGCCGCCAGTGAGCCGGCGCTCTGGACGGAGATCTTCCTCATGAACCGGGACGAACTGCTCCCCGCTCTCCGCTCCCTGGAAGAACCCCTCGGCGAGCTCGAGCGGGCGCTCGAAGCGGGCGACGTGAGCGGCCTCCGGGCGTGCCTCACGCGCGCCGCGGAGTGGCGGCGGAGGCTCGACGCGTGAAGGTGCAGGGCCGCGTGCGGCCGCCCGGCGACAAGAGCATCTCTCACCGCGCGCTCATGCTCGCCGCGCTGGCGCCCGGCCGGAGCGAGCTCCACGGCCTGCTCACCGGCGAGGACGTGAAGAGCACGGCCCGCGTGCTGCGCCAGCTCGGCGTCGACATCTCCCCCATCCGGGACGGTGACGTCGTGACGGTGCACGCATCTCGCATCACGCATCCCGCCTCCCGACTGGACTGCGGCAATTCGGGAACCACTGCCCGCCTGATCCTCGGTATTCTCGCCGGACAGCGGTTCGCGGCGACCGTAACCGGTGATGCCTCGCTGCGACGGCGCCCGATGCGCCGCGTGACCGAGCCGCTGCGCGCGATGGGCGCCCATATAGAGGAAGAGCGCGGTGACATGCTGCCCCTCGCCATCCGCGGCGGCCGGCTGCACCCGCTGACGTACACGACTCCGGTGGCGAGCGCGCAGGTCAAGAGTGCGTTGCTCCTCGCCGGGCTCACGGGAGGCGTGGCGGTCACGGTGCGCGAGCCGTACCTGTCGCGCGACCACACGGAGCGGTTGCTGCTGCATCTCGGGCTCGACCTGCGCTACGAGAACGGCGCCGTCCGCTTTCAGCCGTCGGCAGTCAGGGTTCCGACGTTCCGGCTTTCCGTCCCGGGAGACGCGTCGTCGGCGGCGTTCCTGGTCGCGACCGCCGTGCTGGCCGACGGTGGCGAGCTCCTCATCGAGAACGTGGGCGTCAATCCCACCCGCACCGGGTTCCTCGTCGTGCTCGAGCGGATGGGCGCGCACGTCGAGCGCGTGAACCTGCGCGACGAGGGCGGCGAGCCGGTCGCCGACCTGATCGCCCGCCCCGCGCCGCTCTGCGCCACCGAGATCAGCGCCGCCGAAATCCCGACGCTCGTGGACGAAGTGCCGGTTCTCGCCGTGCTGGCGAGCCGGGCCGCGGGGCGGAGCGGGGGCGGGGGGGGCGAGACGGTGTTCCGCGAGGTGGGGGAGCTGCGGGTCAAGGAGAGCAACCGGCTGGAGCTGATCGCCGCGAACCTGCGCAGCGTCGGCGTCGCGGCGGAGACGCAGGGGAACGACCTGCACGTGCGCGGGACCGCGCAGCCGCCCCGCGGACGGGTGGACACCGCGCGGGATCACCGCCTGGCGATGGCGTTCGCGGTGCTCGGCACGATTCCGGGGGCTCGCGTGCGGCTCTCGGAACGAGCCTCGGTGGCCATCAGTTACCCGCGGTTCTTCGCCGACTTGAAGCGGATCGGCGGAGGGGGAAAGGGGAAGGGGAAAGGGTGACACCGCGGGTCGTCGCCATCGACGGGCCGGCGGCATCGGGCAAGTCGTCGACCGCGGCCGCCGTCGCGCGTCGGCTCGGCTGGGCGCACCTCGATTCGGGGGCGCTGTACCGGGCGGTGACGCTGGCAGCGCTCGATCACGTCGGGGGACAGGGAGCGGAAGGCGGTCCCGCCTGGTCCGCGCAGCGGATCGTGGCGCTGGCGGAGGACCTGCCGGTCCGTCTCGTGCTCGTGGGCGACGTATTCCGGCCGGAGGTGGCGGGCGTGGACGTAGGGGAGGCCATCAGGTCGGAGCGCGTGACGCGGCACGTGTCCGAGATCGCGGCCATTCCGGAAGTGCGCCACTGGGTCAACGTCCGGCAGCGCGAAGCCGTCCTGGCGTACGCCGGGGGGGTGGTCGTGGACGGCCGGGACATCGGGACGGTCGTGTTCCCGGACGCACCCCTCAAGATCTTCCTCACGGCGAGCCCGGAGGAGCGCGCCCGGCGCCGGCTCGCGCAGCGGGGGGACACGATCAATCGGGAGGAACTGGGCCGCGAGGCGGAGGCGCTCGCCGCCCGGGACCGGGCCGATTCGACCCGGCCGGTCGCTCCGCTGCGTCCCGCGGCGGACGCCATGCTGCTGGACACGACGCAGTTGTCCCTGGAAGACCAGGTCTCGCGGGTAGTGGCGCTGGCGCGGCAATGGCTCCCCCGCTAGGTTTCGCGCCTTCCCCGGGCCGTCGGCCCGGGTTAGCCGCTCCTAAGAGCGCCGCGCGCGGCTGACCCCGGGCGGTGCCCCGGGGCAGTGAAACCCCAAACCCACAACCGAACCGGTGTACTGCATGCTGGTGGATACTCAGGACGAGAAGTTCGAAACGTCGCCCCCCTCCCCGCCTCCCCCGACCGCTCATTCCCACCTGCGCGTTCGCGCCGATCTGCACGAAGAGTACTCGTCGGACGAAATCGCGAAGATGACGGAGCTGTATGAGGGGACGCTCTCCAACATCGAAGAGGGGGAGATCGTCAAATCGAAGGTCCTCCGCGTCACCGACACCGCCGTCATTCTGGACGTCGGCTTCAAGTCCGAAGGGGCGGTGCCGATCGACGAGTTCAAGGACCCGCACGCCCTCAAGGAAGGGGACGAAGTCGAGGTGTTCCTGGAGCACCTCGAGGACCAGGAAGGCGCGGTCGTCCTGTCGAAGAAGAAGGCCGACTTCATGCGGGTCTGGGAGCGGATCCGCGAGGCCTACGAGAAGGACGAGCCGGTCAACGGATCGCTGGTCAAGAAGATCAAGGGCGGGGTCGTGGTGGACCTGATGGGGGTAGACGCGTTTCTCCCCGGCTCGCAGATCGCGCTGCGACGGGTCCCGAACGTGGACGAGCTACTCGGGCACACCTACCAATT
>DASUAL010000130.1:0-20873 GCA_035763805.1 Gemmatimonadales bacterium | reverse complement strand
CAGGGCGGCATCCAGACCTTCGACGCGCACAACCTCAACGTGATCATCGTGGGTAAGCTGCGCGGCGATCTGTTCGCGGCGGCGGAGCTGGAATACGAGCACGGGGGCGAGGAGATCGCTCTCGAGTTCGCGTATCTCGCGTTCACGCGGTGGCGCTACGTGAACATCGTAGCCGGGAAGTTCATCGTGCCGTTCGGCAACTTCAACGTCAGTCACCCCGCGTGGATCAGCAAGGTCCCGGGCCGGCCGTTCGGGTTCGACAACGTGTTCCCCGCCACATATGAGGACATCGGTCTGATGCTGCGGGGCGGTTTGCCCGCCGGGTACCTCTCGCGTGTGACGTACGACGTCTGGGTGGTCAATGGCTTGGCAGGCGCTGACGGTGCGGACGTGCGGGATCTGCGGGACAACCTCGTCGATGTGGACCGGAACAAGTTCGTGGGAGGCCGACTTGGCTTCGTCGCCCGTATGGGGCTCGACGTCGGCGCCTCCATCAACACGGGCAGATACGATTCGGCCAACGACCTGACGATCACCCTGTTCGGGGCAGACGCGAGATACGAGCGCAGCGGCTTCGAGATCAGGGGCGAATTCGTCCAGGCGAACCAGGACGCAACTGCTGGCCAGATCAAGAAGCGGGGCGGCTATGGGCAGTTGGCGTACCTCGCGCGCCGCACGATCGAGCCCACCGTGCGCGTGTCTCAGAAGAACTTCCCGGGCGAGGTGCGGGAGTACAGCGCCGGCTTCAGCGTCTACCCCTCGGACCTGGCGGCGCTGCGACTGTTTTACCGGGTCAACGAGGAGCTTGGCAGGGCCGAGACCCGCAACAACCTGTTCACGGCGCAGTTTACCGTGGCGTTCTAGGAAGGGAGACGAGCATGTTCGCACTACGAGAATGGGTCTCCACGCCGGCGCGCCTTACGGGGCTCGGGGCGCTGTTCCTCGTCTTGCTCGTCCCACCGGGAGCGGCGCAGCGGCAGAAGCCGAGCGGCGCCGAGGTCTGGGGCGCTAACTGCAGCCGTTGTCACCGCGCACGCGCCGTGGATGCGTACGACGCGCGGCAGTGGGAGTCGGTCGTCGCCCACATGACGCTCGTCGCGCGGCTCACGCCGGACGAAGCGCAGGCCGTGCGGGAGTTTCTCGTGGGCGGAGCGCGGGGGCGCGAAGCGAGGCCCGGCGGGACCGCGGCCGCTCGCACGGAACCGACGCCGATAATGCTCGCAAGCAGGGGGGCGATGGCGTACTTTCCAGCCGCCTCATCGTGTTGTACCCCGGCTGAGGGCAGGGCTGAGGGCGGGGAGGTCTTCAGGTCGCAGTGCATGGTGTGCCACGGCGAACGCGGCAAGGGTAACGGTCCCGCTGCCGCGGCGTTGAACCCTCCGCCGGCAAACCTCACCGACGCCGCACGGCTGGCGAAGTTCAGCGACGACTCACTGTTCCGGGTCATCACGAACGGCCGCGGCGGTATGCCGGCGTTCGCGGCGATCCTGGAACCCGACAGGGTCCGTGAGGTGCTGGCGTATGTCCGGACCTTGAAGCCCTAGCGACCCCCGCTGTGATTCGCGCCAGCACGGAAGCGGCGCCCCAGGGTCTTCGACACCTGAGGCGCCGTTTCCTTCTCATGGCGCCTCGAACGGGAGGAAATGACTAGGGCCTCCCCGCTAGCTGCCGCAGCACGTATTCGAGGATGCCGCCGTGCCGGTAGTACTGCAGCTCCTGCGGCGTATCGATCCGCAGGGTCGTGCGGAAGGTGATCGTCTTCCCGTCGGGGCGCATTGCCTGCACGGTCAGCTCCTTGCCGCGCGGGAAACCCTCGCGGAGGATGTCCGCGAGCCCGCTGATCTCGTAGGTCTCCTGGCCGCTGAGCCCCAGGGACTCGGGCGTTTGCTCGGGAAGGAACTGCAGCGGCAGAATCCCCATGCCGACGAGGTTCGATCGGTGGATCCGCTCGTAACTCTGGGCGATCACCGCGCGTACGCCGAGCAGGCGCGGGCCTTTCGCAGCCCAGTCGCGCGAGGAGCCCGAGCCGTACTCCTTTCCCGCGATCACGAGCAGGGGCACGCCTTCCGCCTGGTACTTCACTGAGGCGTCGTAGATCGTCATTTGCTGCCCGTCCGGGAGACGGACCGTGACCGGGCCCTCGCTGCCGGGGGCGAGCAGGTTCTTGAGGCGGATGTTCGCGAACGTGCCGCGCACCATCACTTCGTGGTTGCCTCGTCGCGACCCGTAGGAGTTGAAGTCCTTCGGCTCGACGCCGTGCTCGAGCAGGTACTGGCCGGCCGGGCTGGTCTTGCGGATCGAGCCGGCGGGGGAGATGTGATCGGTGGTGATGCTGTCGCCCAGCAGGCAGAGCACGCGCGCGCCGCGGATGTCCGGGATCGGCCCGGGCGTCTCCGGCATGCCGTCGAAGTACGGCGCCCGGCGGATGTAGGTCGAGTCCGGCTCCCAGACGAACCGATCGCCCGCCGGAACGGGGAGGCCGTTCCAGCGCTCATCCCCCTTGAAGACCTCGCTGTACTGCTTGCTGAACATGGACGATTTGACCGACGACCGGATCACGGCGTCCACCTCCTGCGCCGACGGCCAGATCTCACGGAGATAGACCGGCTTGCCGTCTCTCCCGGTGCCCAGCGGCTCGGTGTGCATGTCGAGGTCGATGCGCCCCGCGAGCGCGTAGGCTACGACGAGCGGCGGCGACGCAAGGTAGTTCGCGCGCACCTCCTGCTGGATCCGGCCCTCGAAGTTGCGGTTGCCGGAGAGCACCGAGCACACGACCAGCTCGCCCTCTGCGACCGCCGCCGACACGGGCTCCGGGAGCGGCCCCGAATTCCCGATACACGTGGTGCAGCCGTAGCCGACGAGGTGAAAGCGCAGCTGCTCCAGGTACGGCGTCAACCCCGCCCGCGCGAGGTAGTCGGTCACGACCTTCGATCCGGGGGCGAGGCTGGTCTTCACCCACGGCTGCGACCTGAGCCCCTTGTCGACGGCCTTCTTCGCGAGCAGGCCCGCCGCGACCATCACGGACGGATTCGATGTGTTGGTGCAACTCGTGATCGCGGCGATCACCACGGATCCATGCCGCAGCTGGTGCGTCGCGCCTTCGAGCGTCAGGTCGACGTGCGTCCGGCGTTGGGGTGGAGCCTCGACGGCGGTCGCCACGCCGCCCCCCCCTCCCTCGGCCTCCCAGCGCCCCATGTTCGAGGAGGGTGCCACGGGCGAGGACGGCTTCATGAGGGCCGGCAGGACCAGGTGGAAGCTGCGTGCCACGTCGCGCAGCGGCACCCGGTCCTGCGGCCGGCGCGGGCCCGCGAGGCTCGGCTCGACCGTACCGAGGTCGAGTGCCAGGGTGTCCGAGTACAGCGGCTCGGGCGCGCCCGCCGAATGGAACAGGCCCTGCTCCTTCATGTAGGCCTCGACCAGCTGCAGCTGCTCCTTGGGGCGGCCGGTGAACTCGAGGTAGCGCAGCGTCTCCTGGTCCACGGGGAAGATCCCCACGGTGGCCCCATATTCGGGCGCCATGTTGCCGATGGTCGCTCGATCGGCGAGCGGCAACGTCGTGATGCCGGGCCCGTAGAACTCGACGAACTTCCCGACCACACCCTTCTTGCGGAGCAGCTCGGTCACGGTGAGCACGAGATCTGTGGCGGTCGCCCCTTCGGCGAGCTTTCCCGTGAGCCGGAAGCCCACGACTTGGGGGATGAGCATCGAGACCGGCTGGCCGAGCATGGCGGCCTCTGCCTCGATGCCGCCGACGCCCCAGCCCAGCACGCCCAAACCGTTGATCATCGTGGTGTGCGAGTCGGTGCCCACAAGCGTGTCGGGGTACGCCTGTGGAGTCGCCCCGTCCCCCGCGGTCGCGCAGACCACGCGCGCGAGATATTCGAGGTTCACCTGGTGCACGATGCCGGTGTCGGGCGGCACGACCCGGAACCCCGCGAACGCCTGCTGTGCCCAGCGGAGCAGGGCGTAGCGCTCGCGGTTGCGCTGGAACTCGAGATCGGCGTTCACCTGAAACGCGGTGGGCGTGCCGAACTCGTCCACGATCACCGAGTGGTCGATGACGAGCTCGGCGGCGAGGAGGGGGTTCACCTTCTTCGGGTCGCCGCCCATCGCCCGCATCGCGTCGCGCATCGCGGCGAGGTCGACGACGGCCGGCACGCCCGTGAAGTCCTGCATCAGCACGCGCGCCGGCATGAACGCGATCTCGTCGTTGGGGATCTTCTTCGGGTCCCAGCGCGCGAGCTTCTCGATCTCGTCCGCGCGGACGGTCTGGGCGTCCTCGCGGCGCAGCAGGTTCTCGAGGAGGATCCGGAGCGAATAGGGGAGACGGCTGACCGGGAATCCCCGCCGCTCGAGAGCGTCGAGGTGGAAGATCTCGAAGCTGCGCCGGCCGACGGCGAGCCGGGCGCGGCTGCCGAAGCTGTTCGAGGTCGTCATTCCACCGCCTTGACGTTGACGACGAAGTATTGCGTCTCGCCGAAGCAGGTCGTCGGAACGCCCAGGTGTTGTTCGTACGTCAATGCCACGCGCTTACCCATTGTCTGGTTGACCCGCTCCGCCACTGCGTCATCCCGTACGGAAAAATAGAACTTCTCCGACATGGTGCCCGGAATGGACACCATCGCCAGCTCGCCCTCCCACGTCTTACAGATCCAGCCCTTCTTCGAGAACTTCTGCACGTACCCGGCGCGCTCGCCGCTCGAGTAGCTCCAGGTCAGGGCCACCCACGTATAGAGACCGAAGAGCAGGAGGGGCGCGACAAGCACGCCGGCGATGATGAGCTTGTGCTTGCGGGTCAGGGTGAAGTGGGAGTTCACGCTCAAAACTTAATGCGGAATGCGGCGTGCGGAATGCGGGGTTTAAGGGGCGTGTTCGATCCCCGCGGCAGACCGTCGCGCTCGACCTCCGGCCGATACAATCCGCATTGCGAATTTCGCATTCCGCATTACCGGACCTCGTACTCTTCCGTCTTGTAGGCGACGAACCCGCGCGCCAGGTAGTTTGGGAGCGCGGCGGGGTGGTCGAGCGTGCAGGTGTGCAACCACACGCGTTTCGGGTGTAGCGCCCACGCATCGCGCACCGCGCACGACAAGACGTGCTTGCCGAGGCCCCGGCCGATCGCGCCCGGCGCCAGGCCGAAATACGCGATCTCGACGGAGTCGTCGTCCGGGACGCGGCGCAACTCGTACCACCCCATGAGGGTGTCCTTTCGGGTCGCCACGTGCAGCGAGATCCCAGGCTGCGCGAGATGGCCGCGGATCTCGTCGTCCGTCCAGTCCCAGCGATCCCGCCAGTGGTACGCCTCGCCCACGGTGCGGTAGCAGTGGCGGTAGAGGTCGGCCGTCGGACGCGTCACACGCTCGATGACCACGTCGGGAAAGGCGCCGAACGCAGGCTGGAATTGGCCCGGATCCTTCAGCTCGAGGTAGGTCCGCGTCGCTCGCACCGTCACCCTCATGCAACTTGGCGTCTTCGCATCTTGGCGTCTATCTTAGCGCTATGACCTTCAACCGCATGGGCACCGTCCCACTGCCGCTCTCTCTGCACCTCGCGAGCTACACCGTGCTCGGCCTGTTCTGCGTCTTCGCGGGCGTGCTCAACTTGATCGACCCGGTGAAGATCCCCCAGGGCATTCTGTTCCTGCTGGTGTGCGGGTTCAGTTGGGGCTACGTCTTCGGCATCCTGATGGCGCGCAGGGAAGTGGTGCTGCTGGGCGTGATCGCGAGCGTCGGCTGGCTCCTCGCCGGGCTGGTCGGGGCGGCGTGGTTGGGGCTCGACTGGCGCCTCTCGACCTTGCTCGTCGCGCTGGGTGCCTCCGGTCTCGTGACGCTCGCGCTGTACCGCAAGCGCATCCTGGAGCACTGACCGGCCGGTTTCAGCCGATCGTGAACGTGTCGACGCTCTCGGGGGCGGCCGGCAGCTCCACCACGAACTTCGCCCCGCCAAGCTCGGAGTCCTCCAGCCAGATCTTGCCGCCCACTTCAGTCACGACGCGCTGGCAGATCGCGAGTCCCAGGCCGGTGCCCTCGTCGGGGCCCTTGGTCGTGAAGAACGGGTCGAAGATCCGCGCGCGGATCTCGGGCGGGATCCCGGGCCCCGAGTCCTCCACCACCAATCGGACCCAACCCTCCCGCGCCTGCGTACTGAGCTGAATGACTGCGGGGTTGCGCCCGCGCACCACGTACTCGGCGTTGGTCACGAGGTTGATCACCACCTGCTGCAGCTCCTGCCCCAGGCCGAGGACGGCGGGCGCAGCGTCGTCGAGCCGCGTGCGGAACTCGACGCTCTCCACGCGCAGCACGCGCTGGCGGATTTCGGCGACGTCGTGCACCAGATCGTTGATCTGCACCCGCGTCGGCGTGGTGTCGGCGCGGCGGGCCAGCCGGAGCAGGCTGCGCACGATCCGGGCGGCGCGGTCCACTTCGCGCTGTATGGTCGCGGCGGTCGTGCTCGTCTCGGTATCCTTGCTCGCCCGGCCGAGCAGCTCCGCCTCCATGCGGATGGCCGCGAGCGGGTTATTGACCTCGTGCGCCACGCCGCTGGCGATCTCGCCGACGGTGGCGAGCTTCTCACGAGCGATCAGCTCGCGCTGGGCGCGGAGCTCGTCGGTGCGGTCATACAGCGCGACGAGCAGGTTGTCCGGTCCCACCCCCGATAGCCCGGTGACCGTGCAGTCGCAGATCCGCCGGTCTCCCGACGGCTGGCTGACCAGCACGCGGCCATGCCACGGCTCGCCGACCTGCGGCCGCGCCAGCGCGAGCCGCAACGGGATCTCGCTCGGGGAGAGCCCCAGGGCCTCGAGGTGGGCGCCGAGCGCCTGCGCCTCGGAGGCGATCCCGAACAGGCGGCACGCGGCCTGGTTCAGCTGCTGGACGCGGCCTTCGCGGTCCACGAGCGCGAGCGGGAGCGGGCTCGAGTTCACCATGGCGTGCGCCCGCTCCGCCGCAGCCCGGGCACCGGTTACGGCCTCGGACAGCTCCAGCCCGCCAGCGATGTACGCCGCGACCGCCGCGAGGTACTGCAGGTCGACGAGCCCGAAGGGGTGGGGCGGATCTTCCACGCCGGGCTGGAGATACCGGACCACGCCCACGGCGCCCGCCACGCCGCTCGATGTCTTGAGCGGCGCGATCATCGCCCCTCGCGCCGTGCCTGCGGGGTTGAGCGCCAGTTGAGCGTCGGGCTCGGCGAGGATGTTGTCGGTGAGCAATGCCTCCCCGGTGCGCACCACCCGGCCCATCACGCTCGCCGTTACGCCGACCTCGAACCCCTCGAACTCGACGCACCGGCCCACCGTCGCCGCCACCCGCAGTGTGTCGCCGCCCTGCTGCCGCAGCGCCACGAACGCGCCTTGCGCATCCGTCAGGCTGACCACGCTCTGCAGCGTATAGCGCAGCAACAGCTCCCGTTCGGGCGCCGCCAGCAGCCAGCGCGACAGCTCCACCAGGAAGGTGCCGAGCCGCCGCTCCCGTTCGAGCGCCGCCCGGCGCGCCACCATTACCGCGAGGTGGGTGGCGATCTCCACGCCGGAGCGCAGGACCTCGCCGGGGAAGCCTTGCGGCAGCCCGTGGAACGTCGCCGCCACATGGCGGCCGTCCGCGTCGTGGTAGTCCGCGATGAAGGTCTCGCCGTCCGTGCCGGGCGATCCGGCTCGCACCGTCCCCGACTCGTTGAGGCCTTTGTAGACGAGCTGGACGTGGGCCCCCCCCGCCCACTCGCTCAGGATGCCGCTGGCCGTCTGCCAGAAGACCTTTGTTTGCTTCGCGCGGCCGGCTTCGATCAGCAAACGACGGATGGGGTCAATCATGGACGACGTGGAGGAAAAACGTGGAGAGGCGGTGTGGACGAGAACTACGTCGAGGGACGTCGTTGAGGGACGGCGTTGAGGGAATACGTGGAGGGACTGCGTAAGTCGGGTACCGCAAGACGGGGTCCGGGCACCTATAGTCGGCCGTGGTACTGCGCGCGACTGCAGGCCGACTCCGAGTGCACCAAATCGCCTCCGACGTAGCCACTGACGTCATGCGAGAGGTGGGGCGGTTCCGCGGACCTCCGAAGCTCGGCCTCGGCGACCAACTGGTCCGGGCCGCGGTCTCGATCCCCGCCAACATTGCCGAAGCTTGTGGTCGTGGGACGATCAACGAATTCCGTCGCTTTCTCCTCTATGCTCGCGGGTCGGCCCAGGAAGTGCTTTCACTCCTTCAGGTCGCACGGCGATCAGGCCTGGGGCGTGACGGCGAACTGGTCTCTCTTGAGAATAGGACGGCGCTGGTGCTCAAGATGCTCGTGAGGTTGTATCACCGGCCTCCGCCCGACAGGTAGCGCACCTGCGCCTTTCCTCAAGGCCTCCCCTCGACGCAGTCCCTCGACGTCTCCCCTCAACGGCTTACGGGTTTGTGGGTCGGATGTCGAGCTCGCTCACCATCGCCCGGTCGTCAACCGTGAGCGTCGCGAGCACCGCATGCGCCACGTCCTCCGGGATGAGCGCCCGGTCGCGGTTCGTACGCCCCGCGCGGGGGCCTTTGTCCATGAACGGCGTGGCGACCGTCCCGGGACACACCGCCACGACCCGAACGTTGTGCCTGCGGACCTCGGCCATCAGTGCTTTCGAGAAGCCGAGCACGGCGTGCTTGGACGCGCAATAGGCCGTGCCGCCTTCGAAGCCGGTCCGGCCGGCGAGGGAAGCGATGTTCACGATCGTGGCGCCGCCGGACGCCTTCATCCCCGAGAGGAACGCGCGGGTGACGAGATAGAGCGAGCGGACGTTGACCCCGAACGTCCGGTCCCAGTCTTCGAGTGACAGCTCCTCGAGCGGCCGGAACCGGCCGATGCCGGCGTTGTTGACGAGGACCTTTGGAGCGCCGCGCTGGGTCGTCACGAAGGAGGCGAAGCGATCCACCGCCGCTGGATCGGAGACATCGCACGGCGCGCCGATGGCGTCCACCCCGGCGGCGCACAGCTCCCGGACCGTAGCGAGTACGTTCTGTTCCGTGCGGGCGCAGAGCCCGATCCGGGCGCCGGCCCGGCCGAGCGTGAAGGCGATGGCGCGGCCGATCCCCTCGGTCGCGCCGGTGACGACGGCCAACGACCCTCCCAGCTCCATAGGCCAGAATATACGAAAGACGTCGAGGAGAGGCGTGGAGGAGAGGAATAGAGCAGAACCGTGGGGAACCGGCCTGCGTTCCTTTTAATATGAACGCCACACTTGCATTTCTCGCTGCTCCAAATCCCGGCGAGGCGCCAGTCAACGGTTCGCCGGCCGCAGCTCCTTCGGACGCCGACTTGCTCGATGCCTATTCCCGCGCGGTCGTCGGCGCGGCCGAGAACGTGGGGTCCGCCGTTGTGAGCGTGGAGGTCCGGCAGCGGGTCGAGCGCCGGGGCCGTCCCGCGAGAGAGCTCCCCGGGCACGGGTCCGGGTTCGTGTTCACGCCGGACGGCTTCATCCTCACGAACAGTCATGTGGTGCACGGCGCGACGCGCATCGAGGCGGCAGTCGCGGACGGGCGCCGCCTGCGGGCCGAGCTCGTCGGAGACGATCCCGACACCGACCTCGCCGTGCTGCGCGTCGATCCGGTCTCGATCGCCGTCGCGGAGCTCGGTGATTCCGCGAGCCTCCGGGTCGGCCAGCTCGTTATCGCGATCGGCAACCCGCTTGGCTTTCAGAGCACTGTCACGGCCGGGGTGGTGAGCGCGCTCGGGCGGTCGTTCCGCTCGGTGACGGGGCGCCTGATCGACGACGTCATCCAGACCGACGCCGCGCTCAACCCCGGCAACTCTGGGGGGCCGCTGGTGGACTCGAGGGGCCGGGTGGTCGGCGTCAACACGGCCGTCATCCTGCCGGCGCAAGGGATCTGCTTCGCGGTGGGCGTCAACACGGCAAAGTTCGTGACCGGCCAGCTCATCCGCCACGGCAAGATCCGCCGCGGCCGGATCGGGGTCGCAGGGCAGAACGTGTCGCTGCTGCGCCTCGCGGTACGGGCGCACGGGCTCGAGTCGAGGACCGGCGTGCTCGTTACGGGCGTGGATGAGAACAGCCCGGCCGCCCGCACGGGCGTCCGGGCGGGAGACATCATCGTGGGGTTCGACGGGAAGCCGGTGACCGGCATCGACGACCTGCACCGGGCGCTGGCGGCGGACGGGATCGGCGTCGCCACGAAGGTCACAGTGCTGCGCAGCGCCGAGAAACTGGAGCTCGGGATCGTTCCGGAGGAATCAAGAGGCGTCGAGCGATAGCTCGTCGAGCAAGATTTCAGGTTCTGATCGTCCCGGGAAACCGTGCCGCATCCGGCGTGAACCCCGGGAAGATCGCCGCCAGATCGGTCGCACCGAGGTGCCGCGCCAGGATCTCTGCGAACAGATCTCGGAAGTCGGTCGTAACGGCGACGTCGCGACCCTCGAAGCGGCTTGCGGGGTGGAGCCCGGGCCAACGCCCGAGTACCCTCCCGCCGTTCACGGGGCCGCCCATGACCAGCATCGCGGTGGCGTGGCCGTGGTCGGTGCCCGAGTTGCCGTTCTCCCGCACGGTGCGGCCGAACTCGGACATGGTGAGCACAACGACGTCCCGCATGGTCTCCCCGAGGTCGTGCGCGAATGCCGCGAGCGCCTGGCCGAACTCCGAGAGCCGCGTGGCCAGCTGACCCTCGCTGGCACCCTGGTTCACGTGGGTGTCCCATCCGGTCACGTCGGCGAACGCCACGCGCAGGCCGACGTTCGCCTTGATGAGCTGCGCGATCTGGAGCAGCGCCCGGCCGAACCGGCCGCGCGGGTAGTCGGCTCCGTGCGCGGGCTGGTACTGGGTGGGGTTCATCCGCCTGAGTAATTGCACGGCCTCGAACGCTTCCTGCGACGAGGACGAGAGCAGCCCGGTCGCCGAGCTCGCGTACAGCTCCTCGAACGCCCGAGTGAGCCGGTCGCGCGCCGCCTGCCGCGGTGCCCGCAGCCCGAACGTCTGGAGGTTCTCGATCGCGAGTGATGGCGCGGAGCCCGCCAGGGTGCGCGGCAGCTGCGGCCCGAACGCGACCGCCCGGAATGGCGTGTGCTGGTGCTCCCGATCGTGCTGGCAGTACCGGTTGAGCCAGCCGTCCGGCGTGGCCTTCCGGCCGGGCGTCGCCGTTTCCATGTAGTCCTGCGCGTCGAAGTGGCTGCGCGTGGCGTCGGGGGATCCGATTGCATGAATCGCCGCGAGACTGCCGTTGTCCCAGAGCGGCTTCAGAGCGGCGAGTCGGGGATGCAGCCCGAAGTAGCCGTCCAGGTTGACCACGTCCTTTTCCGGAACCGCGATCCGCGGCCGCTCGCGGTAATAGAGCGAGTCGCCGTGCGGGACGATCATGTTGAGCCCGTCCACCGCGCCGCGCTGGAAGACGC
This sequence comes from Gemmatimonadales bacterium, assembly GCA_035763805.1. Lineage (GTDB taxonomy): Bacteria > Gemmatimonadota > Gemmatimonadetes > Gemmatimonadales > GWC2-71-9 > DASUAL01. The sequence goes on along the minus strand of DASUAL010000130.1, from coordinate 9,512 downwards.
AGACCAAAACGGGGCGGGCAGGGGCGGTAAGGGGCGGTAAGGGGCGGTTAGAGGCGAAGGCCGCACGTGCCAGGAATAGAGGGTCCAGACCGAGGCTGAAAAGTGCCAGGCCGCCAGACTTCACGAATACCCTTCTCGAGATTGTCATCGCAGTCCCTCTTACCGCTACCGCCTCCTACCGCCTCTTACCGCCCCTTACCGTTACCGCCTCCTACCGTCTCACTGCATTTGAAACTCCGGTCCGCCCAGCGCCAATCCGACGGCCAGGGCCCGAGCTGCGACCGGGTCGCTGATGTCCGCGATTTGACGCGCGATGACGTCCCTCGTGTTCTCCGACATCGTCGCGCCGAGAACCTCGCGATCTACCGACGCGAGCAGGTGGTCGCGGTCGGTCGTCGCGGGCACGATCGCGTCGAGATCGCTCGTGACGCCAGGGAGCTTGCCGGCGGCGAGCGCCACCGCGGCGTTCATCCGATCGAGCAGGGCGCCGCTGTTCACCCAGGCGTCTTCCTGCTCCGCGTACCCGTCGGGCGTGACGCGCAGATAGAGCGGCTGGCCGAGCTGTGCTACGAGCTGCGCGAGGCTGGGTACCGTGTCCGGGTTCGCTCGCACGGCGCGCAGCGCGCTCACCACGAACTCGAGGGGCGTCTTGACCTTGGCGCGAATGTTCTCGGCCGCCCAGAAGTCCGGGCCGCGGAAGATGGCGCGCAGCACTTCCCGGATGTCGCCGTGCGAGCGCTGCCACGCGGCTGCGGCGTCGTCCACGCAACCATCGGGGGGGCCGTCGTTCACGAACCGCCGGCACAGCTTGCGGCTCACGTGCTGCATCGTGGCGGGATGGTTGGCGAGGAGCTTGAGGAGTCGGATGCCTTCATCTTGTCCGCGACCTGCCGGAAACCTGACACCTAAAACCTGCTTCTCCCCGTCATCATGCGCCCAGTCGTGAAACTCGAAGCCCGCCCCTCGCTGCGGCCGCGCGATGCTCCAGCCGGTGAAGATCCGGGCGACGTTGATTACGTCCTGCTGCGTGTACCCGCCGTCCACGCCGAGGGTGTGGAGCTCGAGCAGCTCGCGTGCGTAGTTCTCGTTGATTCCCTTGGGCATCCGCTCGAGCGCCCGCTGCCGCAGCAGCCGTGGCGGCGTAGCCCCCGGCGCGATGCTCTGCCAGTTATCGAGGTGGAACAGCATCGCCGGGCTTTCCGCCGTCGCGATCAGCAGATCTTCGAACCGACCCAGTGCCCGCGGGCGGATCGTGCGCTCGGTGTAGTCCGGCGTGAGGAACCGATCGGCGCCTTTGCCGAAAAACACGTGGAAGTGGTTGGTCCACACGTCTACCATCACTTCGTACAGCTGCCGCTCGGACAGGGCGGCGCGCATCACCGCCAGCTGCTGGAACTGACCGGCCAAGCGCCGGCCTTGCTGCCCCATCGCCGGTTCGGGCACCGCCTCGCGCGTGCGCTCGCGTCGCGCACGCTGCGTCTCGACGAACAGGCGCGCGAGTTCCCTGCGGTCGTATTGCAGGATGGCGAAGTCGCGCTCCCGTTGCGCCAGCAGGCGGTCATCGATCTCGTCGGGGCTCAGTTGCCGGTCGATCCAGTGCATCACGCCCTGAGCGGCCACGCGGTCGACCTCGCCCGGGCGGGGGCCGTAGGCGAGACGGTTCAGGGCGTGGAGCGCGGAATCACGGGAGGCCAGCACACGAGGCCGCGTCGTGTCCGTGACCGGCGCGGATGTTGGGCGAGGGAATTGTAATGGCGCCGCATGCTGCGCCCCTGCAAGGGGCGACGCCCCGCTCAACACCAGGCACCTGACGACGATCCGGTTTTTCATGCGGTTATATTGACCCCTATCCCTCTGGGAAGTTAAGGCGTGACGGCGGCACCGCGATTCATCTCACACGGCATTCTCCCGCGCCCCAGGAGCCCGCTCTCGGGAGGCGACGGCAAGCCGCCCACCTGGGGCGAGCGCCTCCAGGCGCTAAAGTACGTCCCACCGCTCCTCAAACTGGTCTACCAGACGCACCGCGGGTACACCATCGCGATCCTCGCCCTGCGGGCGATCCGCTCTTTCGTCCCGCTCGCAGTGCTGTGGATCGGGAAACTGATCATCGATGGGGTGATCGCGGCGGTGCAGGCGCGCGCGGCGGGGGAGCCCGTGGACTGGTGGTACCTCGGCGGGCTGGTGGCGCTGGAGCTCGGCATCGCCGTGGCTGGCGAAGGCCTGGCCCGTCTCTCGTCCTTGCTCGAGAGCCTGCTCGGCGATCTGTTCTCGAACCGCATCAGCGTGCGGCTGATGCAGCACGCGGCCACGCTCGATCTCGCGCAGTACGAGGACGCCGAAACCTACGACCACCTCGAGCGCGCGCGACGCCAGACGGTGGGCCGGATCGGGCTCATCGCGCTGCTGCTCTCGACGGCTCAGGACATCGTCACGCTGGCCTCGCTCGCCGGCGTCCTGCTGGTGCACTTGCCGTGGCTCCTGCTTCTGCTGGTCGTCGCGGTGCTGCCGTCGTTCCTCGGCGAGACGCACTTCGCCGCCCTCGGGTACTCGCTCCTCTTTCAATGGACCCCCGAGCGGCGGCTGCTCGACTACCTGCGCTATGTCGGGGCGTCGGACGAGATGGCGAAGGAGGTGAAGCTCTTCGGCTTGTCGGATTTTCTGGTCGGGCGCTACGCCAGGCTGTCCGACGAATTCTACGAGGCGAACAAGCGCCTCGCGGTGAAGCGGAACCTCGTCTCGACGCTGTTCGTCACGATCGGCACCCTGGGTTACTACGGCGCCTACGCGATCACGATCTACCTCACCGTGCTGGGCCGCTTCACGATCGGCGCGCTGACGTTCCTCGCCGGCTCGTTCCGGCAGAGCCGCGACCTGATCCAGCGGATCTTGCTGTCGCTATCGCAGGTGTTCGAGCAGAGCCTGTACCTCTCCGACCTGTTCACGTTCTTCGACGTCCAGCCGCGGGTGGTCTCGCGCGCAGGGGCGCGGCCCGTGCCGATGCCGATCCGCCGGGGTTTCGAGTTCCAGGACGTCGGGTTCCGCTACCCCGGCTCGGAGCGCTGGGCGGTGCGGCACCTCACGTTCATGTTCGAGCCCGGCGAGCGCATCGCGCTGGTGGGGGAGAACGGGGCGGGAAAGACGACGCTCGTGAAGCTGCTCGCCCGGCTGTACGATCCGGACGAGGGGCGGATCCTGCTCGACGGCGTGGACCTGCGCGAGTACGACCTCGAGAGCCTGCGCAAGAACATCGGCGTCATCTTTCAGGATTTCGTGCGCTACGACTTCATCCTCAAGGAGAACATCGGGGTGAGCCAGGTCGAGGCGCTGGACGACGACGCGCGGGTGCGGGAGGCAGCACGCCGCAGCCTGGCCGACTCCGTCGCGACACGGCTCGAGAAGGGGTACGAGCAGATGCTGGGCCGCCGTTTCGACGGCGGGGTCGAGCTGTCGGGCGGCGAATGGCAGAAGGTGGCGCTGGGGCGCGCCTACATGCGGGATGCCCAAGTGCTGATCCTCGACGAGCCGACGGCGTCGCTCGACGCCCGGGCGGAGTACGAGGTGTTCCTGCGGTTCGCCGAGCTGACCAAGGGACGCATGGCCGTGCTGATCTCGCACCGCTTTTCGACGGTGCGGATGGCGGACCGGATCCTCGTGCTGCAGGGGGGCGAGCTGGTGGACCAGGGGACGCACGAGGAGCTGGTGGCCCGGGGCGGCCTGTACTCGGAGCTGTTCAGCCTGCAGGCGGCGGGGTACCGCTAGACATCACGCCGACCGCCGCGCGAGCTTCGCTTCCGCCTCGGCCTCGAGGGTCAAGTCGCGCGGCCCCACCTGAACGCCGATCTTTTGCAGGAATTCATTGGGGGGCGTCCCACCGGCGAACACCCAGACGTAATCGTTTGGGATTTCGCGCACTTGGCCGGCCACGTCGAGCAGCACCGACTTCTCCCTGATTTCCACAGGCTGGGAATTGAAGATCACCTGCAGTTTCCCGTTCTTCGTAGACTCCCGCACCCGTTGCGCGTTGCGCTCCTTGATGCGGCTGAATGCTTCCTTCCGGTAGGAGAGCGTGACCCGATTGCCCTTCTGGTGTGCGAGCCCCATCGCGGCTTCCACAGCGCTGTCGCCGCCGCCCACGACGAGGATCTTCGCGTCGGTGTACGCCTCCGTCTCGATCAAGCTGTACATGACCTTCGACAGCTCTTCTCCCTTGACGCCGAGCTTGCGGGGCGTGCCCCGGCGCCCGAGCGCCAGAATCACCGTCCAAGCCCGATAACGGCTCTTCGCCGTCTCGATCGTGAATGTCCCGTCCGGCTCTCGGCCGACGTGCTCGACCTTCTCGCACGTGTTCACCGTGAGGCCGGCTTGCCGGTGCAGCTTGTGCCAGAATCGCAAGAGGTCTTCCTTCGAGATCTTGAGCTTGCCGAACCTGCCGTGGAGGGGGAACTCCACGGGACTCGTCATGACGACCTTCTGGCGGGGGTACTTTGCCACGGTGCCGCCGAACTCGTCCTGTTCCAGCGTCACGTAGCTGAGCTTCCGCTCGATGGCGCGGAGCGAGGCGCTGATGCCGCCAGGCCCGGCGCCGACGACGCAGACGTCGTACACGCCGGGCGCGGCCCGACCGCGCGTCAGGCGCGCGAGCCGCGCCGCAATCGTGTCCACGCACTCACGGCCCTGGTTGACGGCGTTCTTGATCAGGGCCAATCCGCCGAGCTCCCCCACGATGAACATGTTCGGCACGTTCGTCTCGTGTTGCGGAGTGAGCTGCGGCATGTCCGCCCCGACGCTCGGGCTCGCCATGACGATCGTAATCGCGCCCACCGGGCAGGCTTCCGCGCACAGCCCGTGTCCGATGCACTTGTGCCCGTTCACGATCGCGGCCCTCCCGGCGATGACCGCGAGCACGTCCCCTTCGGGGCAGGCATCGACGCACGCGCCGCACCCGATGCAGTAGGTCGCGTCGATGTGCGGATGCTGGGCCCTGGGCCCCTCGGAGAAGAGCTTCCCTCGCTCCGCCGCCGCCCGGGCCGCCGCCTCCTTCCGCCGCATGCGGCGCAGGTGCGAGACGAGCGAGAGCAGCAGGATCGTCCCGAACGCGACGTAGATCAGCGTACTTTCCATTTCCACCTTCATGAAGGTCGTAACCGTCAGGCGTCGCCTGTATCGAATGGTGGCAATGTGCAGCGTTTCGCCGCACCCACGACGGCGCCCGCCGCCGTCACGCGCCGGTACCCTTCTTGCGCGTCGCAGCTTCCGTACCCACACAGATCTTGTACGTCACTCGGCCGGTTTCACCGTGGTGCGCGTCACGGCCTGTCCGCGCCCCCGGGAGTTAAGAGAAGCCATGCCTTCGTCCAACACGGTTCCCGCCGCGGTCCCGCGGCAATCTCCCCGGCCGCCGCTGCGGCGCGAGCCGCCCGCCCGGACGGAGGACGACCGTTCCAGAACGAGGCGCTGGCCGGTCTTGTTCATGGCGGTGGTCGGAGCCATCTGCCTCGCAGGTGCGCCCTACTACGTGCTGCCGATCGTGCAACGGGTTCGGCATCCCTTGCATTCCTGGCTCAAGCCGTCGGGATACGTCGGCCAGAGCGCGGGGCTCCTCGCGCTCGCGATCTTCGTGTTCCTTTGGCTGTACCCACTCCGGAAAAAATTCCGCTGGCTTGCCTTCACGGGGGCGATCGCCCGCTGGCTCGATGTGCATGTGCTCGCCGCTCTCTCGCTCCCGCTGCTCGTAGCCGTTCACGCCGCATGGCGCTTTACGGGCGTCATTGGGCTGGGCTTCTGGTCGATGATGGTCGTATGGCTGAGCGGCATCGTGGGTCGCTACCTCTACGCGCGCATCCCGCGCAGCAAACAAGGCGTCGAGCTCACCATGGATGAGATCGGGGCGCGGCGGAAGGCGCTGCTCGAGCAGATCGCGCGGGAGAGCGGCCTCGACCTCTCCCTGGTCGAGACGACGCTCGCCGCCGGGGGCGGGCCCGCAACCGGCCTGGGGATCTGGGGAACACTCAAACGCCTGGTTACAGACGACCTCGCCCGCCGTCGGGCTGCGCGGCGGCTGCGGCGCCTGTGGAAAGCCCGGGGCCGGAGGGAGCGCGCGGAGAACCGCGAGGCGATCGAGACCGTGCTGCGGCTCGCGCGCCACGAGATGGCCTTGACTCAGCAGGCGCGGATGCTCGATGCGACCCACCGGGTGTTCCGCTTCTGGCACGTCTTCCACCGGCCCGTCGCGATTGCGGCATTGGTCGCGGTGCTCGCCCACGTGGCCATCGTCGTCGCCCTCGGCGCCACGTGGCTCTGGTAAAAGGTGGGCGGCGGGAGTCGGCTCGCGGGTATGGCGCTGCTAGTCGCGTGCCTGGGCGGCTGGGGGGGCCGGGCCGCGGCCCAGATCTCGCCCGGACCCCTCGCGCGGCCGCACCAGCAGCTCGAGGGGACGCGGCAATGCATCAAGTGCCACGGCGGTGGACGCGGGGAGCAGATGACCGCACTGTGCCTCGACTGTCACAAGGAGATCGCGTGGCTCGTTCAGCAGGACCGGGGGCTGCACGCCCGCGAGCGCCGGCAGCGTTGCGCGACCTGCCACCCGGATCACGCGGGTCGCGAGTTCGCGCTGATCAGCTGGCCTGAGGGCGCACCGGAGCGCTTCGATCACACGCGCGCGGGCTGGCCGCTCGAGGGGAGCCACGCGCGGCAGGAATGCGCCAAGTGTCACCGGCCGGCGTTTCGCGTGTCTCGCGCCGCGAGGCTGTCCGCGCGCCGGGCGCCGGCGTGGGGTTGGGTGGGACTCGAGCGGGCCTGCACGTCGTGTCATGACGACGTCCATCGTGGGGCGCTTGCCCGCAACTGCCTCGCCTGTCACGACGTCGAGCACTGGAAGCCGGCGCCGCGGTTCGACCACGCGAAGACCGACTACCCTCTAACCGGAGAGCACCTACAGGTGAAGTGTGCCGCGTGCCACCTGGACCCGCGGTTGCGGCTCGCGACGGACCGCCGCGGCAATCCGGTCCCGGTCTACAAGCCGCTCGCGCACCGCGAGTGCGTGCCGTGCCACGCCGATCCGCATCGGGGGCGGCTCGGGGGCGCGTGCAGCGAGTGCCACGTGACGACGGGGTTCAACAAGGTCAGCACCGCATCGTTCAATCACGATCGCACGCGCTACCCGCTGCGCGGGCGGCACGCCGAGGTCGGGTGCGAGAAGTGCCACGACTTCTCCGCGGGGAAGGTCGTCCGCAACCCCGCCTTCGCAAGGTGCACTGACTGTCACCGGGACCCGCACGCGGGCACCGCGACCCTGGCGGGCCGGATCGTCGACTGCGCGCCATGTCACGACGTGCAGGGCTTCCGGCCCTCGACGTACACCGTGGCGCAGCACCGCCTGACAAAGTACCCCCTCGAAGGGCGCCACCAGCAGGTGAAGTGCAACGCGTGCCACGTGAAGAATCCGGCCGGGGTGCCGGCGGCGCAGCTCGGCTCTTCGGGCGTATGGATGCGGCCGGTGGCGGGCCAGTGCCGCGACTGCCACGCCGACGATCACGGCGCTCAGCTCGCCTCCCGCGCCGACCGCGGCGCGTGCGCCGCCTGTCACCGGGTGGACGGCTGGAAACCGAGCACTTACACGGTGGCCCAGCACGCGAGCCTGCGGTTGTCCCTCGAGGGCAGGCACGCCGAGATCGAGTGTCGTGCGTGCCACGGGCCGTTCCGGCGAGGCCTGCCCGCGCTTCCGGGTCCCGAGGTGCTGGGCCGGGCGGGCGTGGCGCTCAAGTTGAAGGAAATCGAGTGCGCGTCGTGCCACGTGGATCCCCACGACGGGCGCTTCCCCCGCTGTCTCGACTGCCACGGGGTCCGACGCTTCCGCCCGTCCACCGTCGACGTCGCCATCCACAAGCGCTACGACTTCCGGCTCGAGGGCGCGCACGCGGCCGTCCCGTGCGTGGACTGTCACAGGGAGATGAAACATCCCGCGACGGCGTCCTCGCTGGTCCTCGCGCGCTGGTCCAGCGCGCCCCTGCTGTTCGCCGTCCCAAAGCGCGGCTGCGAGGGCTGCCACGAGACTCCGCACGGCGCCCAGTTCGCCAAGCGTCCCGATCGGGGCGCGTGCGAGAGCTGCCATGGCCTGGACGCGTTTCGTCCGGCCACGCGCTTCGACCACAATCGCGACGCGACGTTCACGCTGAAAGGCGCCCACGAGAACGTGCCCTGCAGCCGCTGCCATCCCGCGATCCGGGGTGCGGGCGGCAAACCGGTCGTGGTATACCGTCCCGTGTCAGGCAAGTGTGAGACGTGTCACGGCGACAACGTGAGGAGAGGATCGTGAACCCGACGAGCCTCGCCCTGACCGCGGGCCTGAGCTTCTTCGTGTGTGCCACGGCGGCCACGCAGCAGCATACCACCAATCCGCACGGGAAGCTCCAGCAGGAATGCGCCGTGTGCCATCGGCCCGAGGCCTGGGTGCCGGCGCGCATCAGCTCGACGTTTGACCACGCGAAGCGGGGCATCGCCCTCTCGGGTGCGCACGCCCAGGCGGCGTGCCGCTCGTGTCACGCGTCGCTCGACTTCCGCGGCGCGCCGAGTGCGTGCCTCTCCTGCCACCGCGACGTCCACCGGGGCGAGCTCGGCAACGACTGCTCCCGCTGCCACACGGCGCGCAGCTTCCTCGACCGCTCGGTCATGGCACGGGCGCACCAGATGACGCGTTTCGCGCTCAGCGGCGCCCACCTCACGGTTGATTGCGAGGCGTGCCACAGGCCCGCGCCCCAGGGGCGGCTGGCGTTCGTCAGCCTTCCGGGGCAGTGCGTCGACTGCCACCGGGACCAGTACCAGCTCGCCAAGAACCCCGACCACGTGGCGGGCGCGTTCCCGCAGAACTGCAATCAATGCCACGCCCCGACGATCTGGGCGGCCGCGCGGTTCAATCACGACGCGAGCGGCTTCCCGCTGACGGGCGCGCACCGCGCGATTCCCTGCGCCCAGTGCCACGGTACCACCTACACGAGCAAGAGCACGGCCTGCGTGTCTTGCCACCAGACGGACTACGACGGGACGACCAGCCCCAATCACGCGACTGGCGGACTCCCCACGACCTGCCAGGACTGCCACAGCACGACCAGCTGGAGCGGGGCCAGCTTCGACCACTCGCGGACGGGGTGTCCCCTCACCGGCGCGCACCGCACCGTCGCGTGCCTGCAGTGCCACGGCGACAATGTATACGCGGGCAAGAGCACGGCGTGCGTCTCGTGCCACCAACAGGATTACGACGGGACGACCAACCCGAGCCACGCGCCCGCGGGGTTCCCGACGAGCTGCCAGGATTGCCACTCGACCTCGACCTGGACGGGCGCGAGGTTCACCCACACGTGGTTCCCGATCCCGCATCACGGCGCCGACGCGTGCAGCGATTGCCACACCAATTCGGCGGACTACTCGACATTCGTGTGCACGATTTGCCACACCAAGTCCAGTATGGATCCGAAGCATTCCGGCGTGAGCGGCTACGTCTGGAACAGCACGAACTG
>DASUAL010000129.1:0-9335 GCA_035763805.1 Gemmatimonadales bacterium | reverse complement strand
CCTTGAGAACCGCGTCGACGTACTCGCGCGCCGGGATGCGTCTGCGCACCGCGATGGAGAAGTCGCAATACGAGCAGCGACGATGGCAAAAGGGGACGTGGAGGTACACGTGGCGCATCGAGAGAACCTAATGCGGAGTGGGGAATGCGGAATTGAACAGGAAGGTCGTTCGCGCTGGGACGCTTCTGGACCTGGGTTAACCCACGTTTGTTAGACCCCGGGCCACCGGCCCGGGGTCAGCCGCGCCCGGATGGGCCAGGTTCGGTACTCCCGGGGCATAGTACTCGGCCGGGGCCAGGTCCGTTAAACCCCGGGGGCATGGCCCCGGGGGTTAGCCCACCGGCACAGAGCCGTGGTGAGTCCGGGGCCAGGTCCGTTGAACCCCGGGGCATGGCCCCGGGGTTAGCCCACCGGCACAGAGCCGTGGTGAGTCGTTGGTAGACCCCGGGCCGCCGGCCCGGGGTCAGCCGCGCCCGGACGGGCCAGGTTCGGTACTCCCGGGGCATGGTACTCGGCCGGGGCCAGGTCCGTTAAACCCCGGGGCATGGCCCCGGGGTTAACCCACCGGCACAGAGCCGTGGCGAGTCGTTGGTAGACCCCGGGCCGCCGGCCCGGGGTCAGCCGCGCCTAGGCCGGTATCCGGTCGGGATGGCGTCGGTGTTGCCGCGCGACATATGTGCACGCCGCCGATAAGTGAGTCCGCGACAGCGATTCCGCGAAGTAGCCGCGCGCCCATCGAAAGAGCGAATTGCCGTTTAGTCTCATTCGGCGTGCAGACTCGGACTTGCAGTGGCGAACGAAGGACGCGAGCGTCGTGTCGGGCCGAAAGCTTGCCAGTACATGGACATGATCGCTGAGAACTGCCTGCTCGTGCACATGCACTGAACAGCGTTCGGCAGCCCTTCCAACCACGTATGCCACGTGATGTGAACGTACAATCCGAAGGCTTTGTGCGTACGCGAAACTCCTAGGAGCGGCTGACCCCGGGGCGGTGCCCCGGGGTTGAGGACAAACGGGTGCCCTGTGGCATGTCAGGGTCCGAGGCGCCCGCCGTCCGCCACCCCGAACCGCATCCCCGGCTCCTGCTTCACGAGCCCCCGCAGCTCCAGGTCCGTCAGCGCCGTCAGCACCGCTGCGGCGTCCGTTTCCGCTGCCGCGACCAGCGCATCCACGTGCCTGGGTTCGGCGACGAGCGCGTCCCAGAGAGTGCGCTGCAAGTCGCTGAGATCGGGCGGCGGCCCGGGAGCCGCGGCCTCCGCCGCGCCCGGCAGTCCCAGCTCCTCCAGCACATCCGCCGCGGCGAGCGCCGGCTTGGCGCCCTGCTGAATCAGTTTGTTGCAGCCGAGGGAGGTCGGGCTGGTGATGGGACCGGGGACAGCGAGGACCGCGCGCCCCTGGTCGAGCGCGAAGTCGGCGGTGATGAGGGCGCCCGAGGTCGGCGCTGCCTCGACCACGATCGTGACGCCCGCGAGCCCCGAGATCAGGCGATTGCGCCGCGGGAACGCCCCGGCGTGCGGTCGCTCGCCCGGCGGCAGCTCGGTCACGAGGCAGCCGTGCGCGATCATCCGCTCGTACAGCGCGCGGTTCGCGGCGGGATAGATCACGCCGAACCCGTTGCCGAGCACGCCGACCGACGCGCCGCCGGCGTCGAGCGCCGCGGCGTGCGCGATCGCGTCGATACCCCGCGCCATCCCGCTCACCACGGCGACGCCGGAGCGCGCGACGCCGTCCGCGAGCAGGCGCGCTGCCGCGGCGCCGTACGCGGTGTGGTTGCGGCTGCCCACCATGCCCACCGCGGGGCGCTTCAGCAAGCGGACGTCGCCCCACACATACAGCCACGCGGGCGCCTCGGGGATCTCGCGCAGCAGCGGTGGGAAGGCCTCGTCATCCGGCACGAGCAGCATCGCGCCGAGGCGGGCCAGCCCATCGAGGATGTCCCGCCCCGTCTCGAGCGAGCAGCTACGGACGGCCGTTGCCCCCGCCCGGCTGAAGCCGGGGAGCGCCGCGATGGCGCCGTGTGGCGCCCGCAGCGCCGCCTGTGCGCTCTCGAACGCGGCGACGAGCGTGCGCAGCCGCGCGGGGCCGATCCCCGGCAGCCCGGCGAGGGCCAGGTAGGCCGCTAGCTCGTCCCGTTCCAACGCCCCCACGCTACCCCGACGTCCGACGGGGGCCCGCAGAGGGAGTTGGAACGGGACTCGTCGCGGCTCCGGCCCGAAGCGACTGCCACAGGGTCTCGAGGAGCTGCGGCACTCCGGCACCCGTGACGGCAGAGATGGCGACGACCGGCGCGCCGACGTGCGTCTCCATGCTCGGGAGGCGGGAGGCGGGAGGGAGCAGGTCGAGCTTGGTGAGCACCACCACGTGAGGCTTCTCGGCGAGCTCCGCCGAGTAGAGCGCGAGCTCGCGTCGCAGCCGCTCGTAGGTCGCCTGCGGGTCGGGGCTGTCCACGGGCACGAGCACGGCGGTGAGGCGCGTGCGCTCGACGTGCTGCAGGAACCTGAGGCCCAGCCCCTTCCCCGCGTGCGCGCCCTCGATGATCCCCGGCACATCCGCGACCACGAACGAGCGCCCGTCGGCGAGTCTCACCACGCCGAGGTGCGGCTCGAGGGTCGTGAAGGGGTAGTCCGCGATCTTCGGTCGCGCCGCGGAGATCACCGACAGCAGGGTGCTCTTGCCGGCGTTGGGCTCGCCCAGCAGGCCCACGTCCGCGATCAGCTTGAGCACGAGCTCGAGGCGCCGTTCCTCGCCATACTCGCCGGGCTCCCACTCGCGCGGGCTGCGATGGGTGGGGGTCGCGAAGCGCGCGTTGCCCCGGCCGCCGCGGCCGCCCCGCGCCACCAGCAGCGTGTCGCCGGGGTTGAGCACCTCGGCCAGGAGCTCGCCCGAGTCGGCGTCGCGCACCTCGGTCCCTGCAGGGACCGGCAGAACGAGATCGGCGCCCGACTTCCCGGTCATGTTCTTCCCCTTGCCGTGCTGCCCGCGCTCCGCTTTCCAGTGCGTGCGATAGCGGTAATCGAGCAGCGTGGCGAGGTTCGGGTCGGCACCCACATAGACGGAGCCCCCAGGCCCGCCGTCCCCGCCGTCGGGACCGCCTTTGGGAACGAACTTTTCGCGGCGAAAGCTGCACGCCCCAGCCCCCCCTGCACCGCCGACCACGTGCACTACCGCTCGATCGATGAACATCCCACCCCCTAATGCGGAGTGCGGAATGCGGAGTGCGGAGCGGCAATGCGAGGCCCGCGCGCCGTTCTGATGGACGCTACCACCATGGCCACTATCTGGTTCGCCTCCTCCCGAAGCGATGCCACACGGCCTCCATCTGCCAGACCGCACTCCACGACGATGTCGATCCAGAACAGGGCTTCATCGCCCTCCTCCTCGACTATTCCCAGCTTCGCTATGAACTCGCGCCGCGAGCGCGCGCGCGATGCGGCGCGGTAGTTTGCGGCGACCGAAGTGCCTGCACGGAGCAATTGGTTACCGATAACGTCGGCGCTGCGGCTGCGAGGCAGGGCCTCCACCAAGCGAACGACCCCCAGCGCAAATGCCTTGGTGCGATCCTTCAGACGGAGGCTCGTCACTAGTTTAGCTTTCTACTCCGCATTCCGCATTCCGCACTCCGCATTCCGCACTTTGGCTCTTCCGCAATCCGCAATCACAACTTCCTCTCCCTCACATCCGCCCACTGCTCGTGAGCCCGGCGCCGATGCTCGGGATCGAGGTCCGGCTCGACCAACCCGAGCACCGCCTCGATCTCCGCGCGCGTCGCGCCCGTGTTGAGCGCGCCCCGCAGGTGCGAGTGCAGCTGCTGCGCCGTGCCAAGCATCGCTACCGCCGCCACGGTGCAGAGCTCGCGCCGCTTGAGGTCGAGGCCCGGCCGCGCGATCACCTTTCCGTAGGCGTCCACCAGCACCAGGTCCTCGAGCGCGGGGTGCAGCGCGCGCAGATTGAGCAGCAGCTTGTGGTACGCGCGACCGTACACCTCCGCGCACACCGCCGCGCCGCGCGCTGCCCAAGACTCCCAATCCTCGTGCGCGAGCTCCTCGGTGGCTCCGTTCCCGCGCCCGGCATGCGGCCCGGCGACCTCGCGCCACACCCCGAACGCGACCAGCGTCAGCGGATACCCTACGATGAGCAGACTCTGCAACAGCAGCTCCTCGATCCAGACATCCGACACGCCCCCCGTGCGGGCCGCGACCAGGCGCTCGCGCAGCACGTCGATCTTCCCTTCGGCGACGGCAGCAGCCACCCGCACGAGCGCGACGGTCGGGGCGTCGAGGAGCCCGGGTTTGCCGCTCATAGTACGCCTCTCCGCTCCCCGCTCCCCCATCCTTTCATTTCTCCAGTCCCCCATTTACGCGCAGCTCACCCACCGTTTCGCCCCGCGTGTTCACGTTGGGCCGCGCCGCGAGCGACGCGGGCCGCGGCCTGAGCCCCAGCTCGTCGAGGACCGCGGCCAGGGCGAGCGCCGCAGCCACACCGTGGCCGTCCGCGACCTTGAGCGCCACGCCCAGCCCTTCCGTCGTGAGCAGCGCGCAGTAGACGCCTTCCGCTCCCACCTTGGTGATCACGCGGCCCGGATGCGCCCGCATCATCTCGGTGCAGGGGCGGCCTTCGCCGGCGATCAGCTCGGGATGCCTGAGCATTGCTTCCACAATGCGGAGTGCGGAATGCGGAATGCGGAGTCTGTCGGGGAGCGTCGTGCCCCGAGCGAGCTGTCCCGTCAACTCCACATTCCGCATTCCGAATTCCGCATTGGACAGTCGTGCGTACGCCAGCGCCATATTGCGGAGGGGCAGCCCATAGCACACCACCCCGCACCCGTCCACCGCGGTGCGAATCTCCGGCACCGGGACCTCGGTCCAGCGACTGACTTCCTCGAGGCAACGCTGCTGGACGGGATGCTCGACCCGCGTGTAGAACTCGGTGGGCCAGCCGCGATGACGCGCCAGCGCCAGCATCCCGGTGTGCTTCCCCGAGCAGTTCGAGTACACGGCGGTGACGCGCACGCCGCGCGTCTGGTAGTCCTGGGCCACCCGCTCGGACAGCGGCGGGTGCGGCCCGCACAGCAGGTCGCGCTCGCCGCACCCGATCTTCCCGAGGAAGTCCCGCACCAGGGCCACCTGTCCCGACTCACTCGAGTGCGACGCGCAGCACAACGCCAGCTCCGCGCTCGTGATCCCGAACCGATCCACGACCCCGTCTGCGACGAGCGGCAGCGCCTGGAACGGCTTCGCCGCCGAGCGCCAGTACGTGACCAGCTCGGGATCGCCGCTCCGGGCGACGAGGCGGCCCGCCGCGTCCACCACGGCGACGTGGACGTCGTGCCAGGCCTCGACCACCCCTCCCCGCAGCTGTTCGACTCGCAGCGTCATTTCCGATTCCCGCCTCCTCCCGGGAGCAGGGAGCGGGGAGCAGTACCCTCCGATGCACCAGAAGGTACCGCTCCCTGCTCCCTGCTCCCTGCCCCCAGGGTCACCGCGATCCCCGCGAGCACCAGCAACCCCCCGACCACCGCGGTCAGCGGCGGCACCTCATGGATAGCAGGGACCAGCCACGCGATCACCGTCGCGCCCACCGGCTCGCCCAGTGCCGCGACGTTCACGGTCGTCGCGCGGAAATGCCGGAGCGCGTAGTTCATGCCCGTGTGGCCCACGAGCATCGGGCCGGCGGCCATCGCGACGAATACCGCCCAGTCACTCCCCGCGAAACCCGTGAGCGGCTCCGCGCGCAGGGCCGCCGCGAATCCGAGCCCGAGCGCCGCCACGGCGTAGACGGCGGAGGCGTAGCTCCAGACGCCGACGGTCTGGCGCACCCGACGGCCGATAACGTAGTAGCCCGCTCCCGTGAGCGCGCCGACGAGCGCCAGGACGTCGCCGCCGAGGGCACCGAGCGAAGCCCGGGCGTCGCCCAGGCCGATCAACGTGGCGCCGAGCACGGCGACCACGATACCCCACCGCTCGGTGCGGCTCGGCTGCTCGCCCAGCCACAGCGCCGCGATGACCCAGGCGAAGACCGGCTTGAGCGACACCAGCACCACCGAGCTCGCGACGGTGGTGAACCGCAGGGACGCGATCCAGGTCCAGAAGTGGACGGCCAACAAGAGCCCCGAGCCGAGCATCAGCGGAAACGCCGCGCCTACCGCCCGCCCCGGGCGCTCCCGCGTCGCCAGTCCGAACGTCACCGGGAGGACCAGCGCGAGTCGCCAGAACCCGATCGCCACCGCCGGGGCGGTCGCGAACCGCACGATCGGGCCCGCGTACGTCGTGGCCGCCACCGCCAGGATCAACACCAACAGAGGTGACATCGGCCGGAGAACTTAATCCAAACTCGTTCCGTGCGGCTGACCCGGGGCCGATGGCCCGGGGTGAGCGGGAACCAGCCGCTGGGTGCTCGGGAGCCCGGGGCGCCGCCCCGGGGTCAGCCGCGCCGTTGCCAGACCCGGTTGCCCGGCCCAAATTGCGCGCTCCATGCGCACCCTGACCGCGCTCATGGTGACGTGGTCGCTCGCCGTCCCCGCCCTTCCCGGCGGGGTCACGCTCGCGGCCCAGGACGCATCGCCCTACGTGCCGCTGCAACACCGGGCGATGCCCGTCGTCGAGCACCTGATCGCGACCGGAGTCATCGCCGACCCGACGCCGCTCACGCGCCCGATCCGCGAGAGCGCGCTGGTGCGGGCGCTGCGCGCTGCCGACACCGCCGCGGCGCCGGCGCCCGTGCGGGGCGTCGTCCGCCAGCTGCTCCGCGAGTTCGACCGGGAGACCGGCGAGCGGCGCTACGCGGTCACCGGGGAGGCGGGAGCCGCGGCCGCGACACACGCCCTGCGCGACCCTCTCGAGATCGGTCGGGGCGCGCCGCCGCGCGCGGAGGGCAAGGATCGCGGCTTCACGACGGGTGGGCTCGCGCTGCACGCCCGGCTCGGTCCGCTGGTCGCCGTGACGCATCCGTACTTCGATACGCGGCTCAAGCACGATCCCGACTACCTCGGCAAGAAAGACCGCTTCATCGCCGGCCGCAACGCGGAAGCCTACCTCGACGCCCGCTGGCGCTACGGGGGCGTGTTCTTCGGCTCGCTGGACCGCAACTGGGGGCCGCCCGCGCTGCAGGGGCTGATCGTGTCGCCGAGCCCGTACAGCTACGATCACCTCGCCCTCACGATCGGGACGTCGCGGGTCGAGCTCCAGGCGCTGCTCACCCAGCTCGACGACATGAACGACACGAGCGGCACGGCGAATCACCGCTACTTCATCGTGCACCGGCTGCTGGTGCGGCCGGGCCGCCGCACCACGGTCGCCCTGTGGGAGGGCAACGTGATCGCGGGCCCGGCCCGCACGCTCGAGCCGTCGTTCGCGAACATCCTCAACCTCGGCCTGCTCGTCGAGTACGACCAGAATGTCGCCGTCAACAGCCTGCTCGGCGCCGACGTCGAGTTCCGTCTCGGGAGCGGGAAGCTGTTCGGGCAGCTCCTCCTCGACGACTTCCAGATCGACCGACGCACCCAGACGGATCGCGAGCCGCCGCAGTACGGGCTCACGCTGGGCGCCCAGACCGCACTACACGGCATCTCGTGGACCGCCTTCTACACCCGCGTCGCCAATCTCACCTACCGCACCTCGAACCCCCCGGAGACGCTGCAGCACCGCTTCGTCGGGCTGGCACGCAGTTTCTCGGACTACGACCAACTCACGCTGACCGCGAGTGCGCTCGCCGCGCCGGAACTGCTGCTCGCCCCCGAAGCAACCCTGCTCCGCCAGGGAGAGGGCGACTTCCGCCTGCCGTATCCGCCGGCCTCCGCGTACGCGACGACGCCGACCTTCCTCTCCGGGGTCGTCGAGCGCACGGCGCGCCTCGCGCTCGACGCGGGCTGGCAGCGCGGCGCCTGGGGCCTCGCCGGCAACGGCGGCGTACATTTCGTGCGCAACGCGGGGCACGTCAGCGGGGCGCGCGAGACGAGATGGGTGGGGTCGCTGTCGCTGAGCTACCGGTTCCGGTTCGCGGGGGAGCTGCCGTGAAAACACCGGGAGCAGGGAGCTTCGGACCGTGACCGGACCGTCCGACCCCCGCCTCACGCGCGATCATCTCGAAGGCCTGCTCGGGAGGATGGCCGAGCGGCGGATCGTAGTCCTGGGCGACGCGATGCTCGACATCTACCTGTCGGGTGACGCCGAGCGCATCTCTCCCGAGGCGCCGGTCCCCGTGGTGGTCGTGCACACGCGGCGCTACTCGCTGGGCGGCGCCGCGAACGTCGCCGCGAACGTCGCCGCGATCGGCGCGGAGTGCCGTCTCGTGGCAGTCATCGGGGACGACGCGCGCGGCGACTCGCTGCGCGCCGAGCTGGCGCAGAACCGGTTGATCGACAGTCACATCGTGGTCGCGGCGGCGCGCGCCACCACGTCCAAGACCCGCGTCACCGCGCGCGGCCAGCAGGTGGTGCGCATCGACGAAGAGGTGGAAGACCCGATCGCGGCGCGCACCGAAGAGCAGCTCGCGACCGAGCTGCAGCGGGCGATGGCCGACGCCGACGCGCTCCTGATCGAGGACTACAACAAGGGGACGCTCACGCCGGTCGTCATCGAGCTGGCCATGACGCTCGCCCGGAAGCGCAGCCTCCCCGTCGTGGTGGACCCCAAGTTCAAGAACTTCTTCGCCTACCGCGGGGCTACCGTGTTCAAACCCAACCGGCGCGAGCTCGAGCAGGCGGTGGGCGCGACCCTCGACCTCGACCATCCGGACGCGCTCCCCACCGCGCTCGACAAGGTCGGTGTGGACAACATGCTGCTCACGCTCGGCGCCGACGGGATGGTGCTCGTCACCAAGGACAAGCGGATCTACCGCATCGCCGCGATGGCGCGGGAGGTGTTCGACGTCTCGGGCGCAGGTGACACCGTGACGGCGTGGGTGGGCGCGGCGCTCGCCGCTGGGGCGTCGGTGCGTGAGGCGGCGCAGGTGGCGAACCACGCCGCCGGAGTCGAGGTCGGGAAGTTGGGCGTTGCGACGGTCTCACCCGCAGAGGTGCTGGCGGCGCACGAGACGCGCTACGACCAGTTGGGAAAGCTGAGGAGAGGGGGATTACTGTAATGCGGCGAGGCTGCCGCTGCTGTGTAACGCGCCTACCACACCGCCGGGTCATGCGTGGCGATGCGCATTTCTCATAAGCCCTACGACTGCAAATGGATGGACCAGCCGCCCTGGGAGAGCGGCGTGCGGCGCCGTTCTTGCGGCGCTTAAGGCCTGTTGCGGCCGCGCGCACCAGCGCGACGCGACTCACGCAGCAAGGAGGGAGGCGTTGATGATCCATCGGAAGCTGGTGTTGAAGGAGACCAACGCGAAGCGCC
>DASUAL010000128.1:0-120892 GCA_035763805.1 Gemmatimonadales bacterium | reverse complement strand
CCGCCGAGGACACGAACCGGCGGTACAAGTTCCTGCTGGACCACGGACAGACCGGTCTCTCGGTCGCGTTTGATTTCCCGACGCTGATGGGCTACGACTCCGACCACCCGCGCGCGGAGGGCGAGGTGGGGAAGTGCGGCGTCGCGATCTCCTCCCTCGCGGACATGGAAGTTCTGTTCGCCGGCATTCCGCTCGACCAGGTATCGACGTCCATGACGATCAATGGCCCCGCCGCGATGCTGTTCTGCTTCTACGTGGCGGCGGCGGAGAAGCAGGGCGTGCCCCCCCACAAGCTCCGCGGCACCGTCCAGAACGACATCCTCAAGGAATACATGGCGCAGCACGCCTGGGTCTACCCCGTCGAGCCTGCGCTCAAGATCATTGTGGACATGTTCGCGTGGTGCGCCGAGCACGCGCCGCTGTGGAACACGATCTCGATCTCGGGCTACCACATCCGCGAAGCGGGGGCGACGGCGGCGCAGGAGCTCGCGTTCACGCTCGCGAACGGGTTCACCTATGTGGAGCGGGGGATTGCGCGCGGGCTGGATGTGGATGCGTTCGCGCCGCGGCTGTCCTTCTTCTGGGACATTCACAACGACTTCTTCGAGGAGATCGCGAAGCTGCGCGCCGCGCGGCGCATCTGGGCGCGCCACATGCGCGAGCGCTACCAGGCAACGACCCCGCGCTCTTGGATGATGCGGTTTCACTGCCAGACGGCCGGGGTGACCCTCACCGCCCAGCAGCCGATGAACAACGTGGTCCGGGTCGCCTACCAGGCGCTGGCTGCGGTCCTCGGTGGGACACAGTCGCTGCACACGAACTCGCTCGACGAGACGCTGGCGCTGCCGACGGAGGAGGCGGTACGGCTCGCGCTCCGGACCCAGCAGATCATCGCGCACGAGACGGGGGTCTCCGAGGTGATCGACCCGCTCGGAGGAGCGTACTACCTCGAGTCCCTCACGGACCAGCTGGAGCGGGAGGCCGAGGCGCTGTTCGCCGAGATCCAGTCGATCGGCGGGGTGGTGAAGGGCATCGAGAGCGGCTGGTTCCAGCGCCAGATCGCCCGCTCCGCGGAGCAGTTCCAGCGCCGGGTCGAGTCGGGACAGGCGATCATCGTCGGCGTGAACGAGTTCACGAGCGAGGACGACCATCCCGTCGAGATCCTCAAGATGTCGAACGACGCCGAAGAGAGCCAGCGCCGGCGGCTCGCCCGGCTGCGGACCGAGCGCGACAACGCGCTCGTGCAGCAGCGGCTCGCCGCCCTACGCCAGGCCGCGTCGAACGAGGAGAACGTACTCGGGCCCATGCTCGACTGCGCTCGGGCCTACTGCACACTCTACGAGATCCGGCACGCCCTCGAGAGCGTCTACGGCGCGTACCGCGAACCCGTCTTCTTCTGAGCGCCATGACCGCACTACCGCTTGCCCCCACCGTGCACACGGTACGCCACGTCGTCCGGCGCCTCGCCGCCATCGAGCCCGGGGCCTACCGGGTCGTGTCGTGCTACTTGAAGCTCGAGCCTCGCGACAAGACCCGCGGCAAGTACCTCATCAAGATGAAGAACCGGATCCGCGAGGCCCTTGCGGCCCTGGAGCGCCAGGGCTTGGAGCGCGCTGTGCGCGACCAGGTGGCAGGAGACCTGGAGCGAGTGCGCCGCTACTTCGAGGAGCCGGACCGGCTGCCCCGCACACGCGGCATCGCGCTGTTCGCGTGCCAGGCGTTGGACCTGTTCGAGGTCGTCCCGCTGCCGCATGTGTACCGGTCGCGCCTTCGCGTGGAGCCGACGCCCCTGGTCCGGGAGCTCGTCGCGCTGGAGCAGGAGTTCGGGACCATCCTCGTCGCGGCCTGCGACCGCACCGGCGCGAGGTTCTTCGAGGTGACCGCGTTCGAGGTCGCGGAGCTCCCCGGACTGACGGCCGAGGCGACGCGGGCTGGCAAATTCCACGGCGAGCGCCAGGCGAAGAAGGGCGGCGTGCTGGCGGGCGGGTATGGCGAGCATAACTACCACATGCGGATCCGCGAGGAGAAACAGCGACATTACGCCCATGTGGCCGACCACATCTATCAGATCCACACGCAACGGCCGCTCGCCGGGCTGGTCGTCGCGGGCATCGGCGTGGACGCGGCAGCGCTGGTGCCGCACCTCCACACCTACCTCCACGATCTGCTGCTCGGCGTCGTGAAGCTGAACCCGAAGAAGGCGAGCCCCGCCGAGGTGGGTGAGGCGGCGCTGTTCCTGCGGGAGCAGCGACAGCGGGCGTGGGAGCGGGCGCATGCCGCCGCGGTGAAGGAAGGGCTGGGCACGGGGTGGGCGGTCAGGGGCATCGACGCCACCCTCAGGGCGCTCGCGAAAGGCCAGGTCCGCACGCTCCTGGCCGACGGGCAGAGCGACGACCCGCGGATCGACGACGCGATCGAAGAGACGCTGCACCAGCGCGCCCAGGTGGACGTGCTGTACGACGATGGGGCGCGCCGCGCAGTCGATGGCCTGGCGGCGCTGCTGCGGTTCCGCCGCTGATGCCGGGGCCGAAGCGGCCCATCCGCATCTTGGTCGCGAAGCCCGGGCTGGACGGCCACGATCGCGGCGCCAAGGTCGTCGCTGCCGCCCTGCGGGACGCGGGGATGGAGGTCATCTACACCGGCCTGCACCAGACGCCGGAAATGATCGCCCAGGCGGCAATCCAGGAAGACGTCGACGTCGTGGGACTGTCGATCCTTTCCGGAGCGCACCTCACGCTCTTCCCGCGCGTCAAGAAGCTGCTCGACGACGCCGGCCGCGACGACATCCTCGTGACAGGCGGCGGGATCATCCCTCAGCAGGACATGGATGCCCTCCGCAAGCAAGGGATCGGGAGGCTGTTCGGCCCGGGCACGCCGACGTCGGAGCTCGTGAAGTACATCGAAGACTGGGCGGCCGAGCATGTGTCGGCCTAGCCCCCGGTCCTCCGCCGCCGCCCCTGCGCTCCGTTGAGCCGGCTCAAGACCCTGACCGCGGAGTACCTGGCGCTGCGCGCCCGGCTCGAGCAGGGCGGCGGACCCGAGAAGATCCGGCGGCAACACGAGCAGGGGAAGCTGACGGCGCGTGAGCGCGTGGCGGCGCTGCTCGACAAAGGCGCCGAATGGCTCGAGATCGGCCTGCTCGTCGGCTACGACCAGTACGACGGCCAGGCGCCCGCAGCGGGCGTGGTCACGGGGCTCGGGCGGATTGCCGGGCGTCCCGTCGTCGTCGTCGCGAACGACGCCACCGTGAAGGCGGGCTCGTGGTGGCCGGAAACGATCAGAAAGATGCTCCGCGCTCAGGAGATCGCGATGCGGCAGCGGATCCCCATCGTCTATCTCGTGGACTCGGCGGGCGTGAACCTTCCCTACCAGGGGGGCGTGTTCCCGGGGCAGTACGGCGCGGCGCGGATCTTCTACCACAACTCGATCATGCGCCGCTACCTCAGAGTGCCGCAGATCGCCGCCGTGATGGGCCCGTGCATCGCCGGCGGGGCGTACCTGCCGGCGCTCTCCGACGTCATTTTCATGGTCGAAGGAACGTCGTTCATGGGGCTCGGCGGCCCGAACCTGGTGAAGGGCGCCACCGGGCAGACGGTAGACGCCGAGCTCTTGGGCGGCGCGACGACGCATACCGCCGTGAGCGCCGTGGCGCACTACCGGGCGAAAGATGACGCCGACTGCTTGCAGCGCATCCGCGAATACGTCGCCCGACTGCCGCGCACCTTGCGCCCGCCGGCGCCGGGCGGCAAGCCGCGGCGGAGCCCGAAGGAGCTGTACGACTTCCTTCCGGCCGACCACCGCATGAGCTACGACATGCGTGCGGTGCTCGAGTGCCTGCTGGACGCGGGCAAGCTCGACGAGTTCCAGCCGGATATCGCCCCGGAGATGATCTGCGGCCACGGCGCCGTCGAAGGGCGGCCCGTCGCCGTCATCGCGAACTCGCGCGGCGTGATCAAGGGGAACAAGAAAGGAGAGGCACCGAAGATCGGCGGAATCATCTACACCGAGAGTGCCGAGAAGGTGGCCTACTTTATCGAGAACGCGGACCGTGAGCGCGTCCCATTGCTCTTCGTCCAGGACGTGTCCGGCTTCATGGTGGGCACCGAGGCGGAACACTCGGGGATCATCCGCGCGGGCGCGCGTTTCGTCGAGGCGATGGCGACGGCGACCGTGCCGAAGCTCGTGCTGACGGTCAATCATGCGTCGGGCGCGGGCTACTATGCGATGGCAGGGCAGGGGTTCGACCCGGATTTCATTCTCTCCTGGCCCACGGGCCGAATGGGCGTCATGGAAGGCGAGTCCGCCGTGCAGGCCGTATACGGGAACGACGCCGCCAGCCCCTCGAACGCCACGGCCGTGGAAGCGATGCGGGCCGATTACGAACACCAGCTCGATGCCAAGTTCGCGGGGGCGCGCGGCTTCGTGGATGCCATCGTTCTCCCCGAGGAAACGCGCGACACGCTCGCATTTCTGTTGGAGGTCACGACCGAATTCATCGGCCCTCACGTCGGACCTTTCGCGCTGCCGACTCTGCGATGAGATCACGCCTGCTCGCGCCGCTCCTGGCCGGGCTCGCGGCCGGCTGCGCCGGCTCGACGCCGCCCGTTACGCGATCCGAGCCGGCCCAGGCGCCGCCCACCGCTACGGCCCCCCCCACGGCCACGGCGCGGGATGCGGCGGCAAGCGCCCAGCCGATCCTGCCGCCGGCCGTGGCGTTCATGTCGGGATTGATGCCGCTCAAGAGCACCGGCGTGGAGCGGTTCCGGGAGCGCCACCCCACCTACGACGGGCGCGGCGTGCTCATCGGGATCCTCGATACGGGCCTCGATCCTGGCGTAGAGGGCCTGATCACGACGAGCACCGGTGCGCCCAAAGTCGTCGACCTGCGCGACTTTTCGGGCGAAGGACGCGTGGCGTTGACCCCGGTCACGCCCTCGGCCAACGGGACCGTGTCAGTCGCGGAGCGCAGCCTGGCGGGCGCCGGCCGGATCGCGCGGCTCACCGGCACCACGACGTGGTACGCAGGGCAGCTGTCGGAGCGGCCGCTCGGCAAGCCGCCCGCCGCCGACCTGAACGGGGACGGTACCAATACCGACGTGTTCCCCGTCGTCGTCGTGAGGGCCGTCGACGGGTGGGTCGCCTTCATCGACTCGAACCTGAACGGCTCGTTCGAAGACGAAATGCCCCTGCATGACTACCGGCTGGGACGCGAGACGATCGCGCTCGGCACGAAGCCCATCACCATCGTCGCCAACTTCAGCGAGACAACGGGCATCCCCACGCTCGATTTCGTGTTCGATAACGGCGGGCACGGGACGCACGTCGCCGGGATCGCCGCGGGGCACAACCTGTTCACCGTGACGGGCTTCGACGGCGTGGCCCCGGGCGCGCAGATCATCGGTCTCAAGATCGCGAACAGCGCCCGCGGCGGCGTTTCCGTCAACGGCAGCATGGAGCGCGCCATGGAGTACGCCGCCCGCTACGCCGCCCAGCGGAATCTCCCGTTGGTGCTCAACCTGAGCTTCGGCGTGGGCAACGAGTTCGAGGGACGGGCGGTGATCGACTCGATCGTGAACGCCTTCCTCGTCGCGCATCCCGACGTGGTCTTCACCATCAGCGCCGGCAACGACGGCCCGGGCCTGTCGAGCCTGGGGTTCCCGGGCTCGGCGGACCTGGCCCTGACGGTCGGTGCGACCCTCCCCGGCCCGCTCGCGCCGCTGCGGCAGCAGGATGCGCCCCAGGTCGACCGCGACGTGCTCGAGTCGTTCAGCTCGCGCGGTGCCGAAGCGGCCAAGCCGGACGTGGTCGCCCCGGGGTGGGCGTTCTCCTCGGTCCCCCGCTGGGATACGGGGCACGAGATCAAACCCGGCACCAGTTTCGCAGCGCCGCACGTGGCGGGGCTCGTGGCGCGTCTCGTGTCCGCCATGCTGCAGGAAGGCCGCAACGTGAGCGCCGCAGAGGTGGCGCAGGCGCTGCGCGTCTCGGCCACGCGGCTCCCGGGTGAGACCGTGATCGACCAGGGCGCGGGCGTGCCGCAGCTCGAAGCCGCGTACCGCTGGCTGCTGAGCGGCCACCAGGGCTCCGAATACGTCGCGCGAACCGCGGGCGGCGCTTCCGCCGCCTTCCGGCGGGATGGCCTCGCGAGCCCGAGCGATACGCTGCAGGTGTTCCGTGTGCGTCACGTCGGCGGGCTCCGCGCCGCCCAGTTCCTGCTGCGCAGCAGCGCGCCGTGGCTCTCGGTCCCCGGCCTGATGCCGGCCGGGGCCCGCGAAAGCGAGATCCCGGTGGCGTACTCCCGCGCCGCGTTGTCGGCGCCGGGGGTCTATGTCGGCAGCGTGACCGCCTGGAACCCGAGCGACACGCTCGCCGGCCCTTTGTTCACGCTGCCGAACACGGTGGTCGTGCCCTACGATCTCGCCTCGAAGCCGCTGTACGACGAGCGTCGCGCCATCGGCCCCGCGCGCGTGCGGCGCTACTTCCTGCGGGTCGCGCGGCCCGGGACGACCCTCGCGGCAACCGTCACGCTTCCCGATTCCGCCACGCAAAGCGCTACGGCCCGGTTGTACGAACCTTCCGGGCAGCCGTTTCGCGACGCCGACGATGTCCCAATGGGCAGGGATGACCCGGGCACGGCGCAATTTGTGGTGCGCGCCGAGGACGTGGTGCCAGGCGTGTACGAGCTCGACGTGTTTGCGCCCCCGCTCTCAGGAGTGACCGCGACGGTCCGCGCCGAACTATCGACGCTGGCGCTGGCGGACGCCGAAGCCTGGAACGCGGGGGCCGCGAGTGCCGGCGGCCGGCTGAGCACGACACTGCTGGGCGCCGAGGGGACGTTCGAGGTGACGGGTCGGGGAGCGCCGGCCGAGAGCCTCGTGGTGCGGGTCCCGCAGTGGGCGACGCGCGCGGTTGTCGACGTGGAGATGCCGCGCGAGCAATGGAACGAATTCACCGACTTCGGCGTGACCGACTTCGACTCCACCGGGCAGCAGATCTCCCAGGGGCCGCTGAACTACGCATTCGGGCGGCACGGCTTCAGTGTCCCCGTTGGGTTGCAGGGCCAGCCGCTCACCATCGAGCTGTTCCCTGCGTTCGCGCGGCTGGAGGGCGCGCATCCCTGGCGGGCCACCGTGCGGGTGCGCTTCCTCCTGCGAGAGGGCCAGCCGTTCGGCGGCGGATCCAACGTCTCCGTCGTCGCGGGGGGCCGGGCGGCACTCACCGTGGGCAGGGTGCCCGAGCTCGTGCTCCCCGAGCGGTTCGCGCCGCTTGTCGAGCTGCGCGTGCGGGCGCCCGTCGGGGTCGGGGCGGACGCCGTCCGGCGCGTCGTGGTGCGCCCGTGAGCCAGACGGGCCCGCTCCCGACGGTTCGCATCGCCGCGGGCCAGGGCTTCTGGGGCGACTGGCTGGAGGCTCCTTACCGCCAGGTGACGCAAGGTCCGGTCGACTACCTCATGATGGATTATCTCGCCGAAGTCACGATGTCCATCATGCAGAAACAGAAGTCGCGGGACCCCTCGCTCGGCTACGCCAAGGACTTCATTCCGCTGATGGAGCGGATCCTCCCCACGCTCGTCGAACGGCGGATCCGGGTGACGGCGAACGCGGGGGGCGTGAACCCCCGGGCCTGCGCCCAGGCGGTGGCCGAGACGGCGCGTCGCCTCAGGCTCGGCGGGAGCCTCAAGATCGGCGTCGTCACCGGCGACGACCTGCTGCGTCGGCTCGACGCCCTGCTCGCCCGGGGGCACGAGCTTCGCAACCTCGACACGGGCCGTCCGCTCTCCGACGTACGCGACCGCGTGCTCTCCGCCAACGCCTACCTCGGCGCGTGGCCGGTCGCCGCGGCGCTGCGACAGGGCGCGGACATCGTCATCACCGGGCGTGTCACCGATACCGGCCTCACGCTCGCGCCGATGATCCACGCGTTCGGATGGACGCGCGACGCGTGGGACCTGCTTGCCGCCGGGACCGTGGCCGGCCACACCATCGAGTGCGGGGCCCAGTGCTCGGGCGGGAACTGCCTCGTGGAGTGGGAGACCGTTCC
Source organism: Gemmatimonadales bacterium (assembly GCA_035763805.1). Lineage (GTDB taxonomy): Bacteria > Gemmatimonadota > Gemmatimonadetes > Gemmatimonadales > GWC2-71-9 > DASUAL01. Next base: position 112,855 of record DASUAL010000128.1, on the reverse strand, counting down.
CGACCTGGCGAACGTCGGCTACCCCATCGTCGAGGCGCACCCCGACGGGACGTTCCTGATCACCAAGCATCCCGGCACGGGCGGGCGCATCACCGTCGCGGGCGTGACCGAGCAGCTGGTCTACGAGATGGGCAATCCTGCCGAATACATCACCCCCGACTGCGTCGCCGACTTCACAACCATCCGGCTCAGCCAGGCGGGTAAAGACAGGGTTCAGGTGTCGGGAGTCAGGGGCAGGCCGGCGACGGACAAGCTCAAGGTGTCGATCGCATACTTCTACGGTTACAAAGCGGTCGGGACGCTGGTGTACGCATGGCCGGACGCGTATGCGAAGGCCAAGGCCGCCGACCGTGTCCTGCGACAGCGGCTCAAAGACCTCGGCCTCAAGTTCGAGTCGATCCTGACGGAGTTCGTGGGGGCGGACGCAACCCACGGCCCGCTGGCGCTGCGGGAAACCCGGGTGGAAGACCTGCCGGAGGTCCAGCTGCGGATCGGGGTCCGATCGCCCGATCGGGCCGCCGTGGAGCGTTTCACGCGCGAGCTCGCGCCGCTGATTCTCAACGGGCCGCCGAGTGTGACGGGCTTCGCGGGCGGGCGGCCGAAGCCCGAGGAGATTGTGGCCTATTGGCCCGCGCTGATCGACAAGCAGGTGGTGGAGCCATGCGTCGAGCTGGTAGAGGTGTGAGAACGACGCGGGTCAGGCGGTCGGGCGGTCGGGCGGTCAGGGGACGCCGCCGGAAAGTGCGACTGCTCGAACTGGCGCACGCCCGATCCGGGGACAAGGGCGATACGGCGAACATCGGGCTCATCGCGCTGAAACCCGAATACTACCCGACGCTCGTCAAGCAGGTGACCGCCGCGCGAGTGGCCCGACACTTCGACGGGATGATCAAGGACAAGGTCGAGCGCTATGAGCTGCCGAACCTTCACGCGCTCAACTTCCTGCTGCATGGGGCGCTCGACGGGGGTGGGACGATCTCCCTCAAGACGGACGCGCAGGGGAAGGTGTTCTCGACAGCGCTGCTGCGGATGGAAATCGAGGTGCCGCGGTGAGCGGGAGCGAGCGAGTGCGTGTCGCCTTGGAGCACGGCGTCCTCACGGCCACGCTGAACCGGGCGGAGAAGAAGAACGCGATTGACGGCCCGATGATCGATGGCCTGCTCGAGATGCTCGAGCGCGCGGACCTGGACGCCGCGGCGCGCGTCGTGGCCATCCGGGGCGCGGGGTCGGACTTCTGCGCCGGGATGGATCTGAACGAGCTGGTCGCGTCGGCCGACCTATCGGTCGAGCAGAATCGCCAGGCGGCTCTGCATTTCGGCGAGGTGTTCATACGGATGCGCCGGCTTCCCAAGCCCATCGTCGCGGTGGTGCAGGGGCGCGCTCTCGCGGGTGGCTGCGGCCTGGCCACGGCGTGCGACCTCGTGCTCGCCGCCGAGTCCGCCAAGTTCAGCTATCCCGAGGTGCAGCGCGGCTTCGTGCCGGCGATCGTCATGACCATCCTCAGACGACTCGTGGGAGAGAAGCTGGCGTTCGACCTCGCGGCCACTGGCCGTGTGCTGGACGCCAGCGAGGCGGCGCAGCTGGGCCTGATCTCCCGGGTGTACGAGGACTCCGACTTCGAAGAGCAGGTGGGCGAGGTGCTGCGAGCCCTCGCGGCATCAAGCGCCTCGGCGCTCGCGTTCACGAAGCAGCAGTTCTACCAGCTGGACGGTCTCGGCTTCGAAGACGGCATCCGTTTGGGCGCCGACGTCAACGCCGTGAGCCGGACGACGCCCGACTTCCGCGCCGCCCTCCAGGCGTTCCTCAAGCAGTGAGCCGCTTTTTTGTCCTCAAGGCCTGGCTCGGCGGCATCGCGGTCGCCTGCGGGCTCCTGGGCATGGCGCTGGCGTGGCGCTGGCTGGTGGGGATCGCGGCCGCCCTGCTGCTGGTGGCCTTTCTGCTCCGGTTCGCAGAGGGGAAGCCACGTGAACCCTAGTCCGCCATCGGTTCCGCGCGGCCCGCGTGCATCGCTATAATTGGCTCAACGACCCCTGACCCCTGATTCGAGGAACCATGGCGGGTATCAACATTCCCCTCTACGACCCGCGCCTCGTGCAACCGATGCGCGACGAGCTGACCAGCCTCGGCTTTCAGGAGCTCCGCACACCCGACGAAGTGGATGCCGTGCTGGGTGCTGCCACGGACACGGCGCTCGTAGTGGTGAACTCCGTCTGCGGCTGCGCCGCGCGCAACGCGCGGCCGGCCGCCGCGCTCGCGATCCGGCATGCCCGGCGCCCCCGCAGGCTGCTCACGGTCTTCGCCGGGCAAGACGCGGAGGCGACCACACGTGCCCGCCATTACTTCACGGGATACGCCCCGTCGTCGCCGCAGATCGCATTGTTCAAGGACGGCAGGCTCGCATTCATGCTCGAGCGGAAGAACATCGAGGGACGGAGCGCGCAGGACATCGCGGCGGACCTGACGGCGGCGTTCGAGCGATACTGCTAGCGCGACCACGCGGCCCAAGCGGCTCGGCCCGGGGTTCCCGAAGCGACTGTGCTTTGTTGTCGCGGAGGGAGCCCCGGGCCGAGTCGCTCTGGTGCGCGGCCGTTCGCCTAGAACATCATGCCGCCTCTCGCCCTGAAGTCGACGTTGTCCTGCACCCATTTCCATAAGTCGTCCTGTCGCTCGAGTGGCACGCCGGGGCGGAATTGCTTGTGCCACCCGGCCATCACCTGAGCCTCCTGGGTCCAGAGGCGCACCCGCTTGCGCTGGATGAGCCTCTTCCAGTTTTCCCCGACGGTGGGAGTCGCGTACAGCACCCGCACCGTCACGCTGCGCGACAGGAACTCGAGCGGGCTCAGGTCGATGCGCGCATACGGATTCTGGTTGGCGGCGAGCCGCCCCCTGACCGGTGCGTCGAAGACGCCGTCGGAGAGCAGCACGACGTTCAACGGAGCGAGGACCAGCCCGCGCTCTTTGACGAGCCCTGCCACGCGCTGGAAGAACGCGTTGTAGTCCGTGTACGGATCGGTTTGGGGGAACCAGGCACGGAGGTCGGCGGCGATCTGGGCCGGACTCCGGCCGGTGAAGTCGTTGATCGGATGGAACGACTTCGTCTCGCCTGCGCGCAGGCCGCCCACCGAGCTTACGAACAGCGCGGTCGGGGTGCGCAGCCCGCCGAGCCCCTTCAGATGGGCGTAGATGTACAGCGACGCGAACTCGACCGCGTCGTCGTACAGCCGCGAGTCCCGGAAAGACCCGCTCACGTCGATCCCGATGACCATGGTCCACGACGCAGGCTTCGTCGACTGCTCGGTGGGCTGGCAGCCGATCGTGAGCGCGGCGGTCAGGGTCACGAGCCAGGTCCGCCGGCCACTCATGTAGCCCCTCCCGGCACGGCGTGCTTGCCGCTCGCTGAGACGAGCGGCGTGCTCGCCAGCACCTGCTCCAGGTTTCGGAACGGGAGGGTGAACGTGGGCCGGCCAAGGATCACGACGACGGCGAAGTTCACCGCGGCGGCGAGCAGCTGCAGCACCGGCAGCGAGAGCAGCTCGAACACCTCGCGCGCTTCCTTCTTGAACCACTCCGCCTCGGCCTTGAGCGCCTGGATCGGGCCGCGCCAGAAGTCCGGCTCGATCGGCGACGCCGTCGGACCGCCGCCCCCGGCCCCAGCGATGTTCTCGCGGGCGAGGATCCCGAGCAAGGCCGGCGTCCCGTACCGCCCGAACAGGAACCATGTCATCGCGCGCACGCCGACCCAACCGAAGGACGCGAAAACGAGCGTCGGGATGAACCCCAGCTGGTAGCCGGTCTGCTGCGCGATCCACGGCGTGATCGCGGCGATCAGCTCGCGGTACAGGAACAGCACTTCGAAGAACATGACGAACCCCTCGACCAGCGCCATCGAAACGATCTGCGACCATTGCTTCGTCCGGATCGCGTCCGACAGCGCCTGGATCGCCGCGAAGCTGCCGGAAATCAGGATGAACAGGAACGGCCAGAGAATCACGAGCACCGCAAACCCCGACAGCTCGGTGCCCGTCAGGTCCGCCAGGACCTCGGTGATCAACGGCTTCAGCGTGAACGTGAAGATCGTCGCTTCGAGGGCAGACCACAGCAGGATGATGATGAACGCGAGCCACGGAACGCCCGGCCGGAAGTACTGGTGCGTCGCCCAGTCGAGCAGGGCAAGGGGTCGCGTGAACACGAACTTGACGAGCCCCAAAAGGAGCGAGCCTCCGAGCTTCAGCAGGCTCCAGATCCAGCCCACCACGACCACGCCGAAACGGATCAGCCCCGCCCAGTAGAACCAGATCATCCGGGCCGCGTCCCACCACGACACCACGAGCGCCGTGAGGAAGCCGCCACGCCCCGACCGGAACGGCAGCGTGTACAAGGACGCCATGGTACACCAGATCCCGGCCACGAGGAGGGCGCTGGGGAGGAGGATGAGCACCGACTTCAGCGCAATCTCGCCCACGCTGTCGCCCGTGATGGCAAAGCCGAGTACGGCAGTCTGCCAGTCGATGATCCACGTGAACCCGGCGGCGAGGATTTGGAACGTCTCTCGCCACGTTTCCGGAAAAACCTGTTGCAGGGACGGAAGCATCGTCCTCACCTCCTGGGAGACCCTGTCGGCAGTCGCCGTGAGGGGCGCGGCTCGTAGCGACTACGCGGGTGGCTGCCGCGGGGGTCGCGGCAAGGGGGGATGTATACGGCGCGGGTCGCGCAAGAGGAGTGATCTGGGTCACACGGTGACCTCAGCGAGCCCTCAGACGGGCTCGCACCCCGGTCCTGCGAAGTAGTATACTCTGCCCATGCCGGACGAGTCCCCCAAGCGACTGATCGTCGTCGGCGACCGCGTGCTGATCACTCCCGAAGAGGGCGAGGAACGGACCAACGTGGGCCTGTACCTGCCGCCCACCGCGCTCGAGAGCCGCCAGGTCCAGGGCGGCCGCATCGTGGCCACGGGCCCCGGCACCCCGATGACCGAACCGGCCAGCATGGACGACGAGCCGTGGAAGATCCACGGGCCGGACGTCAAATACCTCCCGATGCAGGCGCGGGTCGGCGACTACGCCCTGTTCTTCCGCAAGGCCGCGGTCGAGATCACGTTCGAGGGCAAGAAGTATCTGGTCGTCCCCCAGGCGGCGATCCTCGTGTTGGTGCGCGAGGGCCCGGCCGGAGAACCGGACTAGGTCGTGAAGGCCGAGCTCGGGTGGGCGCGCGGCACGGGGGGCTTCGCGGAGCAGCGGGGGCTGCGCCGCGGCGAGTGGTACAAGGTGCTGGAAGACCAGGGTGCTGGCTGGCTGGTGCTCGACGTGAACAACGTCCAGGTCCGCATCACCAAGGAGCACCTCCTCGTGCGGCGCTACGCTCCGAAGGGCTGGAGCGTCGTGCGCCTCAGTCCCGAGGAGGCAACGATCGAAGCGAAGAAGCACGGACACGCCAACGACGAGCTACACCGGATGCACCTCGTCTGCCCCGCCTGCCATACCCGCCATCACGTCGCCGGCCAGCCCCGCGAGGTAGGGTGCCCCAAGTGCGGTAAGACGTTTCCCGTCGATTGGAGTGACCAGGCGTAAGCGACCGCTTGCATAAGCGGGCTCCCACTGGCGTGTTTTGGGCCCCGGCGAAGCGTGCGGGGTCCGTTTTCTTTGCTCCGTGTCCTCCACACCGTTCGCCGGTGGGCTGGCCCGCGCCCGCGAGCTGCTTGCGCAGCGATTCGGTCATGCCGGCTTCCGCGTGCACCAGCTCAGGGTGCTCGGTCCGCTGCTCGCGGGCCGGAGCGTGCTCGCGGTGCTCCCGACGGGTGCAGGGAAGTCGCTCTGCTATCAACTGCCCGCACTGTTGACCGACGGCCTCACGCTCGTGGTGTCGCCGCTGATCTCGCTGATGCAAGATCAGGTCGCGACGCTGCGGCGCCGCGGTGTCGCGGCGGCCTATCTCAACAGCCTCCTTCGTCCGGAAGAGCGGCGCACGATCCTCGACGCCGCACTGCGCGGCGCGCTCAAGATCCTGTATTGCGCACCGGAGCGTCTCCCCACGCTCGTGCGACAGCTGTCGCGCGCGGAGCGGGCGGTGTCTCTCCTCGCCCTGGACGAAGCGCACTGCATCGCGGAATGGGGGAACGAATTCCGTCCCGTCTACCGGCGGCTCGGCAAGTACCGCTACCTGCTCGGTGACCCGGTCACGGTCGCGCTCACCGGCAGCGCCACGGCGGCGACGCGCGGCCACATCCTGCGGGTACTCCGCCTGGCGCAAGCGGAGGTCGTGCTCATGTCCTTCGACCGGCCGAATCTCGTTTTCGCGGCGGAGCGCGTTCGTGACGACCGCGCACGTTTCGCGCGGGTGCGCGAGTTCATTCGCGCCACGGAAGGGCACACCATCGTCTATACCCCGGCCCGGCGACTGACCGAGCTCGTCACCCGCGCGTTGCTGCGGATGGGCGTCCGCGCCGCACCGTATCACGCGGGACTCACCCCCGAGACCAGACGGCGCGTGCTGGCCGATTTCCTGCGCGATCGCGTGCCCGTTGTCGTCGCGACGAGCGCGTTCGGGATGGGGATCGACAAGCCGGATGTGCGTCGGGTGATCCACTGGGGCCCGCCGCGCACGCTGGAGGCCTACTACCAGGAGGCCGGCCGAGCGGGTCGCGACGGAAGGCGGGCCGAATGCCTGATCCTGTGGAAGCCCGAGGACCTCGACTGGCACGAGCTCGCCCCGGAGCTGCGACGCTACGTGGAGGCGCGGGCGTGCCGGCGGCGCATGCTGCTCAGCTACTTCGGCGAACGGGCGGAGTCGTGCAGCGGATGCGACTGCTGCGGAACCGACGCTCCAGCGGCCCCCGGGACAGGCAGGTAAGCCCTACCCGTTTGTGTGGTTGCGCCACCGGGGTCGCGGAGTACGTTTGCGGCAGTATCTTGAGCGAGAGCCCGCGGTTCTCGCTTTGTTTTTCTCCCTGTTTCGAGGACGACAGCAATGCCCGGCCGCAACTTTCTCTTCGTACCCGGCCCGACCAACGTTCCGGAGCGGGTCCTGCGCGCGATGGATCGCGCCATGGAAGACCACCGCTCCTCCGCCTTCCCAGAGCTTTCGACCGGATTGTTCCGCGACCTGAAGAAGGTCTTCAAGACGACCACCGGACAAACGTTCGTCTTCCCGGCCACCGGCACTGGCGGCTGGGAAGCCGCACTCGTGAACACCTTGTCGCCGGGCGACCGCGTCATCGCACCGCGCTACGGGCAGTTCAGTCACCTATGGATCGACCTGGCGCAGCGTCATGGTCTGCGGGTGGACATCATCGACGTGGAGTGGGGCGAGGGCGCGCCGGCCGAGCGGATCGAAGAGATCCTCACCCAGGACCGGCAACACGAGATCAAGGGCGTGCTCGTCGTGCACAACGAGACCGCGACCGGCGTCACGAGCGACGTGGCCGCGGTGCGCCGGGGGATGGACGCCGCGAAGCATCCGGCGTTGCTCTACGTGGACGGCGTGAGCTCGATCGGCTCGATCGATTTCCGCATGGACGAATGGAAAGTCGATCTCGCCATCACCGGATCCCAAAAAGGGCTGATGCTGCCCGCGGGCCTCGGCATCGTGTGTGCGAGCCCCAAGGCGCTCGCGGCGCGCGAGCAGGCGAAGTGTGCGCGCGTCTTCTTCGACTTCGGCGACATGATCCGGGCCAACGCTAGCGGCTACTTCCCTTACACGCCGTCGCTCCCGATGCTCTATGGCCTGCGGGAATCCCTCGCCATCATGTTCGAGGAAGGCCTCGACGCCATCTTCGCGCGCCACCACCGCCTCGCGGAGGGTGCGCGGGCGGCGGTGCGCGCCTGGGGGCTCAAGCTCTGCGCCAAGGCGCCGAAGTGGCACTCGGACACGGTGAGCGCGATCATGGTCCCCGAGGGCTTCAACGGCGCGGACGTCATCGACATCGCCTTCCGGCGATATAACCTCGCCCTCGGGGCGGGGCTCGCGCGCATGGCGGGCAAACTCTTCCGGATCGGACACCTCGGCGACCTGAACGAGCTGATGCTGCTGGGGGCGATCGCCGGGGCGGAGATGGCGATGCGCGACGTAGGCATCCAGGTCGCGCCGGGCTCGGGCGTCGCCGCCGCCGCCGAGTACTACCGCAGCACCGTCCCGCCGCTCCCGGCGCGGCCGTCCGCGGCGCAATCGCCGGACGCGCAACAGCAACCCGGCGCCGGAAAGACCACGACTCCCAGGGTGGCCGCGAGGGCATGAGTCTCACCAGGTACGACGCGGCCACGCCCCGGCTGCAGCGCAGCGAGCTCGCCGTGCCCGGCTCGCAGCCGGCGATGTTCAGGAAGGCCCTCGAGAGCGAGGCCGACTACGTCTTCCTCGATCTCGAGGACGCCGTCGCACCCGCGGACAAGGAACAGGCTCGCAAGAACGTCGTCGCCGGGCTGCTCGAGCACGACTGGCGGGGCCGCGGCAAGACCATCTGCATCCGCATCAACGGCATCGACACGCACTACATGTACCGGGACGTCGTGGACGTGGTGGAGCAGGCGGGGCACCGCCTCGACATCGTCCTCGTCCCGAAGGTCGGCGTCCCGGCGGATCTCTATCTCGTGGACGCGCTGCTGACGCAGATCGAGGTCGCGCGCCGGATCCCCCACCGGATCGGCATCGAGGCCCTCATCGAAACGGCCCTGGGCATGGCCAATGTCGAGGCGATCGCGCAGGCCAGCCGGCGCCTCGAGGCGATGCACTTCGGGGTCGCGGATCTCGCCGCGAGCCTGCGCGCTCGAACAGTGAGCATTGGCGGGCTGAACCCGGACTACCCGGGCGACCAGTGGCACGCGGCGCTCTCCCGCATGGTCACCGCCTGCCGCGGGTACGGCCTGCGGCCCATCGACGGCCCGTACGGCGATTTCAAGGACCCCGAGGGATATCGCGCCGCCGCACGCCGGGCCGCGGCGCTCGGCTACGAGGGCAAGTGGGCGATCCATCCGTCGCAGATCGCCCTGGCGAACGAGGTGTTCACGCCGCCCCCGGCCGAGGTCGAGCGGGCGCGGCGCATCCTGGCCGCGCTGGACGAAGCGGCGCGCGAGGGCCGGGGGGCGGCTCAGCTGGACGGTCGGATGATCGATGCCGCCTCCGCTCGCATGGCACAGAACGTCGTCCAGATCGCCTCCGCGATCACCGCGCGCACCGGCTCCTTCTCCCCAATGGCCACCTCTCGAGCGTAGCGCGTGGACATTCACGAATACCAAGCGAAGGAACTGCTCGCCGGCTTCGGCGTCCGGGTGCCCAAGGGCGGCGTGGCCTACAGCGCGGACCAGGCCGTCTACCGCGCTGCCGAGATCGGAGGCAACCGCTGGGTGGTGAAGGCGCAGATCCACTCGGGCGCGCGCGGCAAGGCCGGCGGCATCAAGATCTGCTCGAGCGACGTCGATGTGCGGCAGGCGGCGAAAGACCTGCTGGGAAAGACGCTGGTCACGTTCCAGACCGGACCCGAAGGCCTCCCGGTGCACCGGCTGCTGATCGAAGAGGCCCTGCCGATCGAGCGGGAGCTCTACATCGGCCTCGTGCTCGATCGCCGGCGCGAGCGCATCGTGGTCGTGGCGCACCCGCACGGCGGCATGGAGATCGAGGAAATCGCCCAGCGCGAGCCTGCGGCAATCCTCCGCGAGGTGGTCGAGCCGGCGGTCGGGATGCAGGCGTTCCAGGCGCGCGAGTTGGCCTTCGGCCTCGGGCTCGCGCCCGCGCAGGTCAACCAGGTGGTGACGATCATCCTCGGCGCGTACCGGGCGTTTCGCGAGCTCGACGCCACGATGGTGGAGATCAATCCGCTCGTCGTGACGCGGGACGGCCAGGTCTTGGCGCTCGACGTGAAGATGAGCTTCGACGACAACGCGATGTTCCGGCGCCCCAATGTCGCCGAGCTGCGCGACTACGCGCAGGAGGATCCGCGCGAGGGCGAGGCGGCAGAGCACGGGCTCAACTACGTGGCGTTGGACGGAGACATCGGCTGCATCATCAATGGCGCCGGCCTCGCCATGGCGACGATGGACATGATCAAGCACGCAGGGGGGGAGCCCGCCAACTTCCTCGATATCGGCGGCGGCGCGTCGCCCGAGCGCGTGGCCCGCGCATTCCGTCTGGTCCTGTCCGACCGCAACGTCAAGGCGATCCTCGTGAACGTGTTTGCGGGGATCAACCGCTGCGACTGGGTCGCGCAGGGCGTCGTGCAGGCGGTGCGCGACGTGCAGGTGCCTGTGCCGATCGTCGTGCGCCTCGCGGGAACGAACGTGCAGGAGGGACGCCGCATTCTGAAGGAGAGCGGCCTGCCGATCGTCAGCGCCGACACCCTGTCGGAGGCCGCCGAGCGCGTGGTCGCGGCGCGTGCGGCGGGCCGAGCGCCATGAGCATTCTCCTCGACGAGAAGACTCCGGTCATCATCCAGGGCTTCACCGGGGACAAGGGCACCTTCCACGCGAAGGAGATGATCGCCTACGGCACGAACGTCGTGGGCGGCGTGACGCCGGGGAAGGGCGGCGCGACGCACCTCGGGCGGCCGGTGTTCAACACGACCAAGGAAGCGGTCGCGGCCACCGGCGCCACCGCGAGCCTCATCCTCGTCCCCGCGCCGTTCTGCGCCGACGCCATCATGGAAGCCGCGGACGCGGGTATTCAGCTCGTCGTGACGATCACCGACGGCGTGCCGGCGCAGGACATGATGACCGTGAAGCGGTACTTGTGGCGCTACTCCAAGGAACGGCGGACCCGCCTTATCGGGCCCAACTGTGCGGGTGTGATCTCGGCCGGCAAGGCGATGATGGGAATCATGCCGGGGCACATCTACGAGCGCGGCGGCGTCGGCGTGGTGACGCGCTCGGGCACGCTCGGCTACGAGGCGGCGTCGCAGATGAAGGCCCTGGGGGTGGGCATCACGACCAGTGTGGGCATCGGGGGCGACCCGATCAACGGCAGCTCGTTCGTGGACATGCTGGCCCTGTTCGAGCAGGACCCGGAGACCGACGTCGTGATGATGATCGGGGAAATCGGCGGCCCGCAGGAGGCCGACGCCGCGATGTTCGTCCGGGAACACATGACGAAGCCCGTGGTCGGCTACGTCGCGGGACTCACGGCCCCGAAAGGCCGCCGGATGGGCCACGCGGGCGCCATCATCTCCGCCTTCGGCGACACCGCGGCCGAGAAGGCCGAAATCATGCGTTCGGCGGGCCTGATCGTCGCCCCTAGCCCGGCCGAGCTCGGGGCCACCGCGTCGCAAGCGCTCGCGCACCGGCCGGCCCGTAGGGTGATGGTCCAGCGGTGAGCCGGCCCGGTCCGGCTCGCCCGAGCGTCGTCGTCACGCGGCGGCTGCCGGTGCCGGTCGAGGAGCAACTCCAGCGCGATTTCGACGCCCGCCTGAACCGGGACGATCATCCCTTCACGGCCGCTGAGCTGCGGGAGGCGCTGCGCAGCGCGGACGCGGTCATCCCCACAGTGAGCGACCGTGTGACCGCGGACGTGCTCGCGGTCGACCCGCTGCGCGCGAAGATCCTGGCGAATTTCGGGGTGGGGTATAACCACATCGACGTCGAGGTGGCCAGGGCCCGCGGCATCGTCGTCACGAACACGCCCGACGTGCTCACCGACGACACCGCCGACGACGCCCTCATGTTGATGCTCATGGTCGCGCGCCGCGCCGGAGAAGGAGAGCGGCACGTGCGCAGCGGCGCTTGGACGGGCTGGCGCCCGACTCACATGCTCGGCACGCGCGTGAGCGGCAAGACGCTCGGCCTCATCGGCATGGGCCGCATCGCCAAGGCCGTCGCGAGGCGCGCCCATGACGGGTTCGGCATGCGGGTGATCTTTCACGACCCCTATCCGCCGCCGCCCGAGGTGGTGCAGCAGCTCGCCGCGGAGCAGAAGCGCAGCGCGGAGGAGGTGCTGCGCGAAGGGGACTTCGTCTCGCTCCACTGCCCGGCGACGCCGGAGACCCGGCACCTCATCAACGCTCAACGGCTCGCCCTGATGAAACCCACGGCGTTCCTCATCAACACCGCCCGCGGGGACATCGTGGATGAAGCCGCTCTCGTCACGGCGCTGAAGGACCACCGCATCGCGGGAGCCGCGCTCGACGTGTTCGAGCGGGAGCCGCAGGTCCACCGCGAACTCGTGTCCATGGAGAACGTCGTCCTGCTGCCCCACCTCGGCAGCGCGACTCAGGAGACGCGGGTGGCGATGGGCCTGCGGGCCCTGGAGAACCTGAAGGCGTTCTTCGCGGGGACGGGACCGCGCGATCGCGTCGTGTGAGCCAGTCCTCCGGCGGTGCCTCCGATTACCTCCAGGAGGTGGCGGAGCTCCTGTTCAGCCAGTTCGTCGAGGTCATTCGCGTCCATCAGCCGGAGATTGAGCCCGTGCTGCGCGGTGAGCCGGTCGATTGGAGCGCGGCTCCCGAGTTGCTCGCGCGTACCATCCAGGCGCAGGGGATCTGGTTCCAGCTGCTCTCCATCGCCGAGCAGAACGCCGCAATGCGGCAGCGGCGGCGGACCGAAGTGGAGCGCGGCTACGAGCTGCGGGGCACCTTCGCGCAGGTGATCAGCGCCGCGGCAGCCCAGGGCATGGTCGCGGATGAGATGCGCGCCGTCACCGCGTCGCTGCGGGTGCGGCCGGTCATCACCGCCCATCCCACCGAGGCGAAGCGGGTTACGGTGCTCGAGAAGCACCGCCGGATCTATCGTCGGCTCGTCGAGCTCGAGGCGCCACGCTGGACGCCGCGCGAGCGCAGCGCTCTGATCCAGGGTCTGCGCACCGAGATCGAGCTCCTCTGGCTGACGGGCGAGCTGCGGCTGGAGAAGCCGACGGTCGCCCAGGAGCTCGCCTGGGGCCTCTACTTCGTCAACGAGAACCTGTTCGACATCATCCCGACGCTGGTGGAGAAGCTCGAGCGCGCTCTGGGACAGGCATATCCCGGCCAGCGCTTCGAGCTCCACCCGTTCTTTCAGTTCGGGTCGTGGATCGGCGGCGACCGGGACGGGAATCCGTTCGTCACGAACGACGTCACCCGCGAGGCCCTGAACGAGAACCGGCTCGCGAGCCTCCGGCGCTATCGGCAGCGGCTCGCGGAATTGCTACGGGCGCTGAGTGTCACGGAGCGGGCCCTGCCGATCCCGGAGAGCTTCCGAACCGCGCTGGCCGGGCAGCTCGAGCTCTCCGGGGACGGGACGCGGATCGCAGCGCGCAACCCCGGCGAGCTGTTCCGCCAGTACGTCGCGTGCATGCAGCGACGCCTCGAGGTGACCATCGGCTGCGCCGAGCGGGGGCAGCCCGCCTCGCAGGCCTCCAGGTACGGGACGGCCGACGAGCTGATCGCCGACCTGCGCACCATGGAGACCGGGCTCACCGACAGCCACTGCGGGGACGCGGCGGACCTGCTGGTCCGGCCGGTCCGGCGGGAGGTGGAGGCGTTTCGTTTCAGCACCTTCCGGCTCGACGTGCGCGACAACTCCCCGCGGCTCAACACGGCGCTCGGGGCCTGGTGGCGGTCCCGAACGGACGCGGAACCTCCCGCGCCCGGGACATCCGCCTGGCGAGCATGGCTGGTCACGGAGCTCGCGCGGCCGCTGCCCTCCGACCGGCCGCCGCCGAGCCCGCCCAGGGACGCGGCGGAGACGGTCGGCCTGTTCCGCCTGATTGGCGAGATGCGGGACCAGCTCGACCGCGAAGCCATCGGCAGCTTCATCCTCAGTATGACGCACCATGCGGACGACGTCCTGGGCGTGTATCTCCTCGCCAAGCAGGCCGGCCTGTTCGCGGACGCGGCCGGGACCGAGAGCTGCACGCTCCCGATCGTGCCCCTGTTCGAGTCGATCGACGATCTGCGGCGCGCGCCGGAGATTGTCCGCGAGCTCCTCCAGGTACCGCTGATCCGCCGCAGCGTGCGGGCGCAAGGGGGCGTGTACGAGGTGATGATCGGCTATTCCGACTCGAACAAGGACGGCGGGTTCCTCACCTCGAACTGGGAGCTGGCGAAAACGCAGCTCCGGCTCACACGGCTCGGGCGCGAGTGCGGCGTCCCGATCGCCTTCTTCCACGGCCGGGGCGGCTCGGTGAGTCGGGGGGGGGCCCCGACGGGGCGCGCCATCGCCGCGCAGCCCGCGGGCTCCATCCAGGGACGGTTGCGCATCACCGAGCAGGGCGAAGTCGTCTCGTTCAAGTACGCGAACCGCGGAACCGCGGCGTATCAGACCGAGCTGCTCGCGGCGAGCGTGCTCGAGCACTCGATCAAGTCGGAGCGAGAGCATGCCCTCGTCCCGACGGTCGAGTTCGACGAAGCGATGGAGGCGCTTTCCGGCGCCGCCCACGCCGCGTACCGCCGCCTGATCGAGCATCCTCACCTGGTGGCGTACTTCCAAGCCGCGAGCCCGCTCGAAGAGATCGCCCTGCTCAACATCGGGTCCCGGCCCACGCGACGATTTGGGGCGCGGACACTCGCGGACCTCCGCGCCATCCCATGGGTGTTCGCGTGGACCCAGAACCGTCACTTCATCCCCGGCTGGTACGGGGTGGGGAGCGGGCTGGCGACCTTCCTGGAGGTCCGCGGGGCTCGGGGCGAGGCGCTGCTCAAGCGGATGTTCGCCGACTTCCGCCTGTTTCGCCTGATCATCGACGAGGTGGAGAAGACGCTGGCCTATGTCGATCTCGATATCGCACGGGAGTACGCCGATCTGGCCGGCGACCCGTGGGTGCGTCAGGAGATCCTCTCCCTCGTGGCTGACGAGTACCACCGGACCGTGGCCGCAGTCCGGCGCATCACCGATTGCGCCGCCATCGCCGAGCGATTCCCGCAGTTCCGGCAGCGGCTCGCGAGCCGCCTCCCCACGCTGAACCAGGTGAACCGCCAGCAGGTCGAGCTGTTGCGGCGTTACCGCGCCGCGGCCGGCGGCCCGGCGCAGGACGGCTACCTCGCGGCGCTGCTGCTCTCGATCAACTGCGTCGCGGCGGGCTTCGGAACGACGGGCTGAGGCGGTGCGCGCCGGTGGATCGCCTGCAACCGGAACATGACCGCCTCCTACCGCCTCCTACCGCCCCTTACCGTCCTTACCGCCCCTTACCGCCGTATATTTCTTCCCCATGCACGACACCCTCTACTTCACCGAGCACCACCTTCAGGTCCGCGACATGGTGCGGGACTTCGCCACCCAGGTGATTCGGCCGAGCGCCCGGCAGTACGACCTCGAGAGCCGGTTTCCCTGGGATAACGTGAAGCAGATGGCCGAGCTCGGCCTCTTCGGTATCCCCTGGCCGGAGGAGCTCGGCGGGTCGGGGATGGACTACCTCTCCTACATCATCGTGATTCACGAGCTCGCCAAGGTGGACGCGAGCCATGCGATCACCGTCAGCGCCCACACGACGCTCGGCACGTCGCCGATCGTCGACTTCGGCACGACCGAGCAGAAGGAGAAGTACGTCCCCCGCCTCGCGACCGGCAGCGTGCTGGGCGGGTTCGGACTCACGGAGCCCGGGGCGGGCTCGGACGCGGGTGGCACCAAGACTGCCGCCGTCGACAGAGGCGATCATTACGTCCTGAACGGTTCCAAGATCTTCATCACCCATGCGGGGGTGGGTGAGATCTTCGTCGTCACGGCCCGCACCGACCCGGCGGCGAAGAAGACCCACGGTATCACCGCGTTCATTGTCACCAAGGACACCTGCGATCTCGGGGAAGCGACCCGCGTCGGGGTCGGCCACGACCCGTCACTGCCGAAGTGTGCCGGCGTGCTCACGGGCAAGAAGGAGGACAAGCTCGGCTGGCGTGCCTCGGATACGCGCGAGCTGGTCTTCCAGGACGCCGTCGTCCCCAAGGAGAACGTGCTCGGCCCGGTGAACAACGGGTTTCGTCAGTTCCTCCACACGCTGGACGGCGGGCGGATCGGCCTGGGCGCGCTCGCCCTCGGGCTCGCCGAGGGAGCGCTCGCGGAGTGTGTGCTGTACACGGCGACGCGGAAGCAGTTCGGCAAGGCCGTGGCGAGCTTTCAAGGCGTCCACTTCGCGCTTGCCGACATCGCCACCGAGATCGAGGCCGCGAAACACCTCGTGTACCACGCCGCCTGGTTGAAGCAGATGGGGCAGCCTTTCAAGAAGGAGGCCGCAATGGCGAAGCTGTACGCCTCGGAGCTCGCCATGCGGGCCACCACCAAGGCAGTGCAGCTGCACGGCGGCTACGGGTACACGACCGAGTACCCGGTGGAGCGGATGATGCGGGACGCGAAGATCTGCGAGATCGGCGAGGGCACGAGCGAGATCCAGCGGATCGTGATTGCGAGACAGCTGTTGGGAGATCTGGTAGACTAGGGCGCTCCCAGGGTCTTGACCAGAAACGCCCACCGGTCTGCCTGCTCCTCGATGATCTTGCGCGTCGGCTTCCCCGCGCCGTGCCCGGCCTTGGTCTCGATCTGGATGAGCACGGGATTCGGCCCCGCCTGCGCAGCCTGGAGCATCGCCGTGAACTTGAACGAGTGGCCGGGAACGACACGGTCGTCGTGGTCGGCCGTGGTGACGAGCGTGGCGGGATAGCGCGTGCCCGGTTTGATGTTGTGCAGGGGCGAGTACTTGTACAGATACGGGAATTGCTGCACGCTGTCGGCCGAGCCGTATTCGGTCACCCAGGCCCAGCCGATCGTGAACTTGTGGAACCGCAGCATGTCCATCACGCCGACGGCCGGGAGCACCGCGCCGAACAGGTCCGGGCGCTGGACCATCGCCGCCCCGACCAGCAACCCGCCGTTCGAGCCGCCCCCGATCCCGAGCCTCCCTGGCGACGTATACCCCTGAGCGATCAAGTACTCCGCCGCCGCGACGAAGTCGTCGAATACGTTCTGCTTCTTCTCGTGCATCCCCGCCTGATGCCACTCCTCGCCGTACTCGCCGCCGCCCCGGAGGTTCGGCACCGCATACACACCCCCCCTCTCGAGCCATGCCAGCACGCTCACCGAAAAGTTCGGCGTGAGGCTGATGTTGAAGCCGCCATAGCCGTATAGGTACGTGGGGTTCGAGCCGTCGAGCTTCAATCCCCGCCGGTGGGTGAGGAACATCGGCACCCGGGTCCCGTCCTTGCTCGTGTAGAAGACCTGCCTCGTCTCGTAGCCGGAAGGATCGAAGTCGATCGCGGGCGCCTTGAAGACGCTCGTCGCGCCGGTCTTGAAGTCGTGGCGGAAGATCGTCGTAGGATAGAGGAACGAGGTGAAAGCATAGAACATCTCGTCGTCCTTCCGGTCGCCGCTGATTGAGGCTACTGAGCCGAGCGTCGGGAGCCCCAGATCCTTCTCGAACCGCCCGTCGAGCGCGAACAAGCGCAGCCGCGAGTGCGCGTCTTGCATGTAGTTCGCCACGAAGGTGTCGTGGATGATCTGCACGCTCTCGAGCACGTCGTCGCGCTGAGGGATGACTTGACGCCAGCGCGCGCGCTCGGTGTTCCGGGTATCGATCGCGATCACCCGCCGCCGCGGGGCGTCAAGATCGGTGAGGAAATAGAACACCGATCCGTCATTTCCCACGAAGGTGTAGCTTGCGTCGAAGTCGTCGAGCAGCCGGATCACCTCGCCCTTCACCCGGGGGCGCGTGGCGTCCCTCAGGTCGAGATAGTAAACCCGGTTACGCCGATCGGTGCCGAGCCAGACGTGCAGGATCGCGTAACGACCGTCGTCGGTTACCTCGGCGTTGACGCCCCAGTCCGGCTGGTCGGGCCGCTCGTACACGAGCACGTCTTCCCGCTGATCTCTCCCCAGACGGTGGTAGTACAGTCTCTGGAACCGGTTCACGCCGGTCAGCGTGTCGGCCCCCTTGCCGGCGGGCTCGGGGTACCGGCTGTAGAAGAACCCCTTGCCGTCGTGCGTCCAAGCGGCGCCGGAGAACTTGATCCAGCGGAGGTGGTCGGGAAGGTCGCGCGCGGTGGCGACGTCGCGCACACGGAACTCCTCCCAGTCGGAGCCGCTCGCCGAGGTGCCGTAGGCCGCGAGCCGCCCGTCCTCGGAGAGCGCCAGCGTCGAGAGCGCCACCGTCCCGTCCTCCGACAGGAGGTTTGGGTCGAGCAGCGCCACGGGCTCCGCCGCCAGCGTCGCCTGCTTGTAGAGCACCGACTGGTTCTGGAGTCCGTCGTTCTTGAAAAAGAAGTACCGGCCGCCCTTCTGGAACGGCGTCCCGTACTTGGGATAGTTCCACAACGTGGTCAGTCGCTGGCGAATCGCTGCGCGCTCCGGGATCTGCGACAGGTAGCTCTCGGTGAGTCGGTTCTCGGCCTCGATCCAGGCCCTCGTCTCGGGCGCGTCCGGATCTTCCAGCACGCGGTACAGATCGGGCACGCGAGTGCCGTGGTAGTCGTCCACCACGTCGCTCTGCGGCGGGGGCGGGTACTGCGGCGTCTGGGCGGGGGCCGTTGAACCAGCGCCGCCCAAGAGGATGCCAGCCAGGATCACACCTCCAGCGAGCAAGTGCGTGAGTGAGCCCGTCATAGCTCCGTAATCTCGAGCCTGTTGACGTAAGTCGCAAGGGCGCTTATATTTAGCACATGCATTGGACCGTGGGTCTCGCCGCCTCCCTCGAGCGCTTCGGCGCGCGGCTGCGCGTCCCATCCAATCGGTGCAGCACCCCCTTAGTCACTCCGCTCGAAAAGAGCTTTTGCTGGAACAACGTTCGGATCCCGACCGGCTGTTGGCCGGCCGGGATCGAGGGCACTTGCTTTGAAACGCGAAATCCTCATCAGCGGGAGCCCGCGGGAGACCCGCGTGGCGATCCTGGAGGACGACCGCCTTGTTGAGCTGCTGGTGGATCGTCCCGACACCCGCCGCACCGTGGGCGACATCTACCTCGGCACGGTCGAAGCCGTCTTGCCAGGCATTCAGGCCGCGTTCGTCAACATCGGGGCCGAAAAGAGCGCCTTCCTCCACGCCTCCGACCTGATCGAGTCGGAGGACGAAGACGAGCCGCACGAGCCGGACGACGAGAACGGCGGCGGGAACGGAGGGGGGGGAAGCGGTCGGTCACGCCGGCGGCTGCCCAACATCGCCGACGAGTTGAAGAAGGGCCAGGCCAGGCTCGTCCAGGTCATCAAAGAGCCGATCGGCACCAAAGGGCCTCGCGTCACGGCGCAAGTCTCGCTGGCTGGGCGTTTCCTCGTCTACATGCCGTTCGCATCCAAGGTCGGCGTCTCCCGCAAGATCGAGAACCGTGAGCAGCGGACGAAGCTGCGCGAGATGGTCGCGAAGCTCGTGCCGCAGGATTCGGGCGGCTGGATCATCCGCACGGTGGCCGAGGACCTCACCGAGCAGAGCTGCAAGCGCGAGATCGACCACCTCTACGGGCTCTGGAAGAAGATCAAGCGCAAGTCCGGCTCGGTGCGGGCGCCGGCGCTGCTGCAGCGGGAAACGAGCCTCACCCGAGGGATCATCCGCGATCTCTTCAGCGATAAGGTCGACTCGCTGCTTGTCGACTCGAAGATGTTGCACAACGAGATCGTGCAGTATTTGAAGCAGATCGACCCCGACCTACTCGAGCGGGTCAAGCTGTACGAGGCCGAGACCCCGCTGTTCGATGAGTACGACATCGAAGCGGAGATCCGGAGCCTCTTCAGCCCGCGGGTCGAGTTGCCGACGGGCGGTTACCTGATCATCCAGCCGACCGAGGCGCTGACCTCGATCGACGTGAACACCGGCCGCTACACCGGCAGAAAGGATCCCGAGAGCACGATCCTCAAGACCAACCTCGAGGCGGCGCGCGAGGTGGCGCGCCAGCTGCGACTGCGCGACATCGGCGGGATCATCGTGGTGGACTTCATCGACATGGAGTCCCGCGGCAATCGCGACAAGGTGCTGCAGGAGCTGCGCACCCATCTGGGGCGCGATCGCGCCCGGACGAAGGCGTTCGCGGTGTCGGAGCTTGGCCTCATCGAGATGACCCGCCAGCGGGTGCGCCCGTCGTTGTGGCATTCGATGACGGCCGAGTGCCCGACGTGCCACGGCACGGGCCGCGTGTTCCGGCCGGAAGTCGTGGTGCGCCGGATGGAGCGCTCGCTCAAGCGCGCCGGCGCGGAGCACAAGGAGCGACAGCTCGCGGTACGGCTGCACCCGGAGGTGGCTCTATACCTCGTGGAGCAGGAGCCTAACTTCTTGCGGCAGCTCGAGAAGCAAACGGGGCTCGAGCTCGAGGTGCGCGACGACCCGATGATGCGGCTGGACGAGTTTCGCATGATGGCCAAGCCGGCCGGCCGAGACGTCACCGAACAGTATGCGGTGGCCTGACTCCCTTGACCGAACTCGAAGTCCCGATTAAGGTTCCGACCCCATGACGTACGCTATCTTCGCGATCGGCAGCCGGCAGTTCAAGGCCGAGCCCGGCGTCACCATCAAGGTCCCGCTGCTCGAGGCCGAGCCCGGGAGCAAGGTCACGTTCGACCGTGTGCTGCTCGCCAGCGACGGCAAAGACGTGCAGGCCGGAAAGCCGGTTCTCAAGGGTGCGAAAGTGACGGCCGAGGTGGTACGGCACGGCAAGGGCGACAAGATCCGGATCTACCGGTTCGCCCGCCGGACCGGTTTCCGGCGCCACGCCGGGCACCGGCAGCCGTTCACCGAGATCAAGATCGCCGACGTGAAGCTCAAGGCGGAGTGAGGAGCACATGGCTCACAAGAAAGGCGTCGGTTCGTCGCGTAACGGTCGCGATTCCGGCCCCAAATACCTCGGCGTCAAGCGCTTCGCCGGACAGTTCGTGACGGCGGGCAGCATCATCGTGAAGCAGCGCGGCACCAAGTTCCACCCCGGGACGAACGTCCGCCGCGCGTCCGACGACACGCTGTTCACGGTCATCGACGGCATCGTCAAGTTCGAGCACAAGAACAAGAAGCGGTTCAAGGTGAGCGTGTATCCGGCGCCGGTCGCGAACTAGGACGCCGGGCACGAGGGACTCTGGAGCGGCGGCGGGTGACGTCACCTGCCGCCGCCGTTGTATTTGGGAGACGCGCGACGCGACTGTCGCGGCCATGTCACACGCTAGAACTTCGGCGGCAGGCTCTTGTAGCGCTCCAGGAGCTCGGTTTGCCGACTGCGCAGCGGGATCTCCTTCCCGCGGATCCACACGTGTTCCACCGCAGTCGTGAATTCGAACGGGTCACCGGACCACACGACGACGTTCGCGATCTT
Source organism: Gemmatimonadales bacterium (assembly GCA_035763805.1). GTDB lineage: Bacteria > Gemmatimonadota > Gemmatimonadetes > Gemmatimonadales > GWC2-71-9 > DASUAL01. The sequence continues at coordinate 91,705 of DASUAL010000128.1, read as the reverse complement.
GCCGGGCTCGAGTGAGCCGTAGCGATCTGCGACGCCGAACACCTCGGCGGACGAGAGCGTCACGGCCCGGAGCGCCTCGTCCCACGTCATCCCGTAGGAGACGGCGTTGCCTGCCTGTTGGCGCAGGTTGCGGGCGTTGTGGGTGTCGGTCTCCATCAACACGACCTTGACGCCGGCCTTGGCGAGCAGCGCGGCGTTCTCATAGCGGATCCCCAGCGCATCGTAGGTCGGGATGTTGTCCATCGGTTGGACCAGGACGGGGACGCCCGCCGCCGCAATCGCCCTCGCGACCTGCCATCCCTCGGCCGCTCCGGCGAGGATGAGCTTCAGCCGGTACTCCCTCGCGATCCGCAGCGCCGTCTCGATGTCGCTCTTGCGGTTCGCCACGGCGATCAGCGGTAGCTCGCCTCGCAGCACGGGCAGCAGCGCCTCGAGATCGGGGGCGGGCGCCGAGAGCTGCTGCATCTGCGCGCGAGTGTAGTCGGCCTTGCGGCGGCCATACTCGAGCGCATCGGCGAACACCCGCCGCAGCCGCTGCGCGATGCCGGCCCGGGAGCCGCCTGCCTCGTCCTTCACATCGGCATTCAGGCGGGCGACGATTCCGACCGGCGACTTCACGCGCATCTCCTCGACGGTCGCGCCGTCGAGATCGATCAGCACCGCCTGCCCGCTGATGAGATGGTCCCCCGGCGCGGCGAGCGCCGTCGTGATCCCCTCTATGCGCGTGACCGGGATCAGCACCGAAGCGGGATTGATGCCCTCCCCGACGTTGAAGGACGCGGCCACCGTGTCGCTCGTCAGCGTGCCTTCGCGCGTGGCCCGTACGGCGTCGATCTCGACGAGCCCCATCTGGCCCCCGCCGTCGATCAAGCCCGGCGTGATCCACTTGCCGGCGGCGTCGATGCGGGTGGCGCCCGCCGGAATCGCCAAGCCGGCGCCGACGGCCGCTATCTTGCCATCGCGGATCAGGATGGTGGCGTTGGCGATCTTCGGACCGGAGACTGGATAGACCGTCCCGCCCGTGATGGCGATGGTCTGAGCGAGCAGGAGCGCGATCATCGCTCACTCCCCGGCCCCGGCACCTGGCCCAGTTCGAAATCGGTGCGCGGCTGCCGCGCCGGATCATTGCGGTCGTACACCAGCCACCCGTCGTTGTAGACCTGCACGGCCTTCGCGTACACGGAGAACGGATCCTTCGACCAGACTACGACGTCGGCCATCTTCCCCGCCTCGAGCGTGCCGACGATCGAGTCGAGCCCGAGCACCCACGCCGCGTTCGCGGTGATCCACCGCAACGCCTGGTCGCGGGTCACTGGGATCCCCGCCCGCTGGCCGTAGTACATCGCCTTCGCGGCCTCCTGGTTCAGCCGCTGGATGCCGCTCGGGCTGTCGGAATGGATGACCGCACGGGCGCCCGCCTGCTGCAGCAGAGCGGCGTTCTGGCGGATCCCGTCCATCGCTTCCTGCTTGAAGCCCCACCAGTCGGCCCACACCGACGACGCCACACCTTCCTGCGCGAGCAGGTCCGCGACCTTGTACGCCTCCACGGCATGATGAAACGAGCGGATTTTGAACCCGAACTCGCGCGCGAGGTCGAGCATCTGCGCGATCTCGTCGGCGCGGTAGCAGTGGTTCTGCACGAAGATGTTCCCGCGCAACACCTCGGCCAACGTCTCGAGTCGCAGGTTCCGCTCTGGGGGATCGCCCTTGTGCTCTTTGTTCCAATTGTCCCACCGGCGCCGGTACGACTCCGCCTGAATGAAGGCGCCGCGATACCCCGCCATGTTGCCCATGCGGGTGGAGGGCGCCTGTCCCCGCCGCCCGTATACGCGCTTGGGGTTCTCGCCGCACGCCATCTTCAGACCGTGGCGTGCGTCCGGGAACTTCATTCCCTGCACGGTGCGCCCCGGGATGAGCTTCAGCACCGCGCTCCGGCCGCCGATCAGGTTCCCCGACCCGGGAAGCGCCTGGATCGTCGTGATCCCGCCCGCGATGGCGAGCGGGATCTGCGGGTCCTGGGGCCAGAACGAATGCTCGGCCCACACTTCGGCCGTCACGGGGCTCGTCAGCTCGTTGCCGTCCGCCTCCGCGTCCGTGCCGGGCGCGGCATACACGCCCAGATGCGAATGCGTGTCGATCAGCCCCGGGGTGACGTACTTCCCGTCGCCGTCCACCACCACGGCGTCGGCCGGTGTGTCCACCTGTTCGCCCACGGCCACGATGCGGCCGTCCTTGAGGAGGATCGACCCGTTCTGAATCTCCTGACCCGTCGCGGTCATGACGGTTGCCCCACGGATCAGCACCGGCGGGTTCGGATGCCGGCGGTAGGTCGAGGGATACTGCGCCCGGCCGACGCTCGTGCTCTCCGAAGCGACCGCGGCCTGCCCGGGCTGCGTGGGCGTCGGCTTCAACCGCTCGCGCGCCCCCGCCGTGGCGCAGCCGGCCGATAGCGCGAGCAGCAAGTACACCCGTGTGCGCATCAAGGACCTCCGCTACTTGACGAGTTCGACCGCGAACGGCTGGCCCACGAATTCGGTCTTCACCACCCGGCGCGGCGTGTCGGTGCTGACGTGCATCACGAACGGCACGCGCGACCCGCTGACGTCGATCCGGTACGCCTGGAACGTTCCGGCGGGCACCGTGACGCTTTCCGGCGTCCTGACCTTGAACGTGAGCAGCTTGGTGCTGCCCTCACTTGGCGTGAAGAGACTCAGCGTGAACGTCTTCCCGGCAGCGAGCGGGAGCGCCGGCACCACGAACGCCACGGCATTCTCGTCCATCGTCCCCGGGGGGAGAATCGTGTCGATGTCGAACGGTTTCATACTGCCGTCGGGCTGCGGTGCGACGCTGCGGCCCTTCACGCGCCCGCCCGCGTAGGTCAGGTGCGTCTCGCTCTGTTTCCCCTGTTGGGTCGTCACCTGGTCCAGCCGCCGCACCGCTCCGTCCGCCGGGTCGAGCAGGATGGTGGTCTGCTGCTGGAACGCGCTCCCGAGGTTGCTCTGCTCGGTGAGGACGAGCGAGTCGGCCGTGCGGCGGATCGACGTCACGGTGGCGCCGAGCGGGTTCCCCTGGATCAGCACGCGGGAGCTGTCGCTGTGCGGAACGAGTTGGGCAACGTCGAGCAGGACGGGGCCGGCCTTGGGGCTCAAGTCCGCCAGCGAGAGCGCCTTCCCGTCGATGTCGGCCATCCTGACGGGCGCGATCGCGCGGAGCCTATCGTACAGCTTCCCGGCATCGCCGACGACCACGATCGTGAGGGCGCTGCGGCGGTACAGCCGAGCGGCGGCTGCGCGCGCCTGCGGCGCGGTCACGGCGGCGAGCCGCTCCCGATAAAGCCGCAGGTAGTCGGTCCCCAGGCCGAGCAGTTTCACGTTCGCCACCTGGGACGCGATCTGTGTCGGCGTTTCGATCGTGAGCGGGAAGGAGCCCACGAGGAACCCCTTCGCGCCCGCGAGCTCCGAATCGGGCACCACTTCCGTGCGGATCCGGCTCACCTGCTGCAGCAGCTCGGTCAGCGCGCTGTCCGTCACCTCGGTGCGCACCTCCGCGGTCGCCTGCCAGTACCCGATCCCGCGGCTGCGACGCAGGTTCGCGTAAGCGCCGTACGTCCAGCTCTTCTGCTCACGCAGGATCAAGAAGAGCCGCGCGTCCGGCCCGCCACCCAAGACCTGCGTCACGACCCTGCCCCCGTAGTAAAGCGGGTCCGTCGGCAAGGTCGTGGTGTTGCCGATCACGATGTTCGCCTGCGCCGAGCCCGGGCGGTGCACGAGCAGGATGTCCGTCCTCGCCTTGGCGGGCGGCACCGGGAGGGCGCCGGCGGGCGGCGGGCTCCCGCGCCAGCCCTGGAACATCGCCTGCGCCAGCGCGCGCACCTGCGGCTCGGCGACGTCGCCCGCGACCACTAGGAGCGCACCCGCCGGGCGCAGGCGCTCGCCGGCGAAGCGCACGACGTCGTCGCGGGTGATTGCCCGGTAGCTGTCGGGCGTCGGACTCCGGCCGTACGGATTGCGGCCGTAGATCTCCTGGGCGAAGAGCCTCCCCGCCACGGACGACGGCTGCGAGAGCTGCAGTTGCAGCGCCGACAGGGCACGCGTCCGTGCCAGCTCGAGCTCACCGTCCGGGAACGTAGAACGCAGCGTGACGTCGCCCACCAGATCGATGACGAGACCGGTCTGGTCGCTCAGCGCTTCGGCCGAGATCGTGAGGACGTCGTCGCCCGTGGACGCCGATACACTCCCGCCCACGCCCTCGATGGTTGCGGCGATCTGCTCCGCCGTGCGGCTTTCCGTCCCCTTGGAAAGGAGCTCCGCCACGAGGTCCGCGAGACCTTCCTTGCCGGCCGGATCGTAGATGTCGCCGGCGCGGAAGGTCAACGTGACCGAAACCACCGGCTGCTCGCGATGCTCGATCACGACGAGCTGCAACCCGTTCGGGAGCGTCGCCTCCTTGAACGGCGGGAAGCGCACGGGAGAGAGCGCGGTGGGGGCCGGAGGGCGGGGCGGGAACCCTTGAGCGGTGAGCCGGTTAGACGGGTAGGCGGTTAGAACGATGGCCCCCGCGAGAACTGTTCTGACCGTCTGACCGTCTATCCGGCTAAGCGGCTTCACCGCGCGCCTCCCTCACTCGCCTGCCCGCCAGACGCAGGCTTCACGATGATCACCACCACGTTCGCCGGGTCGAGGTACTTGTTTGCCACGCGACGGATGTCGTCGGTGGTGACGGCCAGGTAGCGGTCGAGGTCGCTGTTGATTTCGGTCAACGACGCGTGGAGCAGGTCGAAGTGATGCAGCTCCTCGGCGCGACCGAGCGTCGTCTCGCGCCCCTGGATGTAGTTCGCCCGGAAGGTGTTCCTGGCCCTGGTGAGCTCCCCCGCCGTCACGCCCGTAGCGCGCAGGCCGTCGAGCTGCGCCGCGAGCAGCGTGTCGAGCTGCTCGACGACCACACCCTGGTTCGCGATCGCGAGGGCGACGAGCACGCCCGGGCCGCGCCGGTCGGGCGTGAGGAACGTCTGGACCGCCAGCGCCGTCTTGGCCCGCCGCACAACGGCCACGTTCAGCCGCGCACTCTCGCCCTGGCCGAGGATGATCTGGAGCAGCTGCAGGGCCGGCGTGTCCGGGTCCGCATGGGTCGGGACGCGATAGAACCGCAGCGTCGCGGGGAGATTGGCGTGCGCATCCTGCACCTCACGACGCATCGAGCCGGGGCTGAGTCGCCAGTCGCACGTCGCGGCCGGCGGGTCCGGGCGTCGCGGGATGTCGGCGAAATACCGATTGACGAGCTCGCGCAGCTCGGCGGGCTGAAAGTCCCCGACCACCACGAGCGTCGCGTTGTTGGGCGTGTAGTAGGCGTCGAAAAACGCCTGCACGTCCTTGAGTGGCGTCGCGTTCAGATCGTCCATCGACCCGATACCGGGATGGGCGTACGCGAAGCACGACGTGCTGTCGAACGGCAGCGTGAAGCCGTCCAGCAGCGCGGCGATGTACGGTTGGTTGTCCACCCGCAGCCGGCGCTCTTCCTTCACCGTCTCTCGCTGGTTGTGGAAGTTCTCTTCGGTGATGGCGAGCGAGCGCATCCGGTCGGCCTCGAGCCAGAGCGCGAGATTCAAGCGATTGGAGGGGAGCTGGTTCCAGTAGTTGGTGCGGTCATCGCCGGTGCTGCCGTTCATCTGGCCGCCCGCCCGGTTGATGAGCTGGAAGTGCTCCGCCTTGCGCACGTGCGCCGATCCCTGGAACATCATGTGTTCGAACAGGTGCGCGAACCCACCGCGGCCGGGCCGCTCGTTGCGTGCCCCGACGCGGTACCACACGTCTACCGACACGACCGGCGTAGAATGGTCCTCGGAGTAGATCACCCGGAGGCCGTTGGGCAGAGTGAACGCCTCGTAGCTGATCTGGCCTCCCGATTGCGCGGCGAGCGCGTTACGGGAGGGGGTGCCGGCGGAGACGAGGCTACCGATGATCAGCAGCGGTACAACACGCATGCGAGACCTACGCACAAAAGGTGATGTCCGTTGCCCGGACGGCCGCCGGAAAAGCCAGCGGTTTCAGCCGAGCTTACTCGGGTGCCGGGACGACCGGCCCCGTCGCGGCCAGCTGGAATGAGAACGCGCCGTCGAGCGTCTCGCCCTTCACGACCCGCCGCGGAGCCGTCCGCGTGACGAACACGCGGAAGCTGCCGCTCCGGAGCGGCAGGACGTCGAACCGACCCGCGGGTACCCCGATCGTCGCGGGCGACTCGGCGACGAAGCTCAGGGTCCCTACCGAGTCGCCGAACTCGCTGTACGCCGGAACGGCGAGTGAGTCTCCGGGAGCGGCGTTGGTGACGGCGGCGGCGATGAACACGTAATTCGACAGCACCGTGCCAGGAGCGAGCGGCCGGCTCACGGGTACGATGCGCACCTCTCCGTTCCTCCTTCCGACCCGGCGCCGCCCCGCGATCTCGCCGCGTTTCACGTCGAGGTCATGCTCCACCATCACCGTGTCGCTCATGGGCGAGAACAGCTCGATGTGATGGAACGTCGAGATGGGCTCCCCGGTGAGGCGGTTCAGCACGACTCGCAAGCTCTCCTCTTCGACCGGGCGGAACTCCGATCGCGCCGTGTAGAGCACTTCCTGGGTCATCTCGAGGCTGCGGATTTCGTACTGCCACACCGCCCACCCCCGCTCGTCGCCCCTGAAGATGAACACAAACGAGTCGCGGGTGGCCGGGATGGCCGTGAGCTCGAAGCGGAGTGACTTGCCCCCCGCCGGTGCCTGCCCGGGGGACTGGGCGCCGGCCGGGCTAGCGAGCAGCAGGAAACACAGCCAGCGCATTGGTCTCGAGGATTGCCTTTCGGTGCGCGTCCCCGAGCGGGAGCGCGAGAAACTGATCGAGGTTCTGCCTCATGTCCTTCACACCCGGGCTCGGCCAGTCCGTTCCCCACAGGACGCGGTCCGCCAGCTCGGGGAGACGCGGAAAGTACTCCAGCAACCGGGTAGGCGGTATCCCGGATACGTCGAGCCACACGTTCCGGTGCCGCCGCAGGATGAAGAACGCTTCCTCCATATACAGCGGCCGGCCGCCGTGCGCCATGACGAGCGCCAGGTCGGGGAAGTCGATCGCGACGTCGTCCAGCTCCATCGGGTTGCCATACTTGGAGCGGGCCCCCGGAAAGACGCTGGTGCCGGTGTGGACCATCACCGGCAGCCCGCGCTCCTCGCACCGCCGGTAGATCGCGCCCAGCGCGTCGAGGCCGTCGGTGTAGGCGTTGGCGGGGAATACCTGGTGCGACGGGTGGATCTTGACCAGCCGGATACCGAGGTCCATGAGCCGGTCCACGTCGCCCGCGGGATCCTTTGTGAACCGCGGGTGCACGCCGCCGTAGGGCAACAGCCGTTCGGGGTTTGCGCTTGCATACTTCGCGGCGAAGGTGTTGGTCGTCTCGCCGAACCCCATCACGTCGGGAGAGGGGTAGTTGACGAGCCCGACGCGCCACACCCCCGCGCGGTCCAGGATCTCGAGCAGCGCACGCGGGTCGTCCATCAGCTGGATGAGGAACTCCCAATGGGCTTCCTTCCCGCGACGCATGACTTCGAGCACACGCGGCTTGAGCTCGCGCCAGGGCTGAATGTGGACGTGGACATCGGTGATGCGGGTCAGCCGCTCCAGGTGTAGAACCCCTTTCCGGTCTTCTTCCCGAGCTCGCCCTTGGCGACCTTGGTCCGGAGGATCTTCGGCGGCTCGAACTGCGCGTCCTCGAGTGTGCGGTACAGGTACTCCGCGATCGCGAGCCGCACGTCGAGCCCCACGAGGTCGGTCAGCTTGAGCGGGCCCATCGGGTGGTTGTATCCGAGCTCCATCGCCTTGTCGATGTCTTCCGCTGTGGCGACACCCTGCTCGAGCATCCGCATGGCCTCGAGCCCGAGCGCTACACCCAGTCGGCTGGAGGCGAACCCTGGCGAGTCCCGCACCACGATCGGCTCCTTGCCGAGCTCGCGGGCGAACGCCACGGCGCGTTCCACGGCCGTGCGGTCGACTGCGTCGTGGGTGACGACCTCGACGAGTCTCATCGCGTGCACGGGATTGAAGAAATGCATCCCGACGACGCGTCCGCGCTGCCGCGCTGCGGACGCGATGGCGCCCACCGAGAGCGACGACGTGTTCGTGGCCAAGAGCGCCCCCACCGGGGCTCCACGCTCCACATCGGCGAACACGTGCTGCTTCACGCCGAGTTCCTCGACCACCGCTTCGATGACGACATCGGCATCCCGGACGGCGACTGCCAACGCGGGCTCGGCACGGAGACGCTGTTCGATCCCGGCGCGGTCGGCCTCCGTCAGCTTGCCGCGCTTCACGCCGCCCGCGAGCAGGTCGCCGATCCGCTGGAGCGCGTGCGCCAGCGCCTCGGTCCTGCTGTCGGTAAGGGTGACGGGACAACCGGCGAGCGCCGCCGCATAGGCGATTCCGTGGCCCATCGTGCCGGCCCCGATCACCGCGACACGACGCGCGCTCATGCCGCGAGGGCGTCCACCGCCCGCCGGCCGATCTCCGGGACGTTGGTGCAGATCCCGTCCGCCCCGAGCTCGAGCAGGCTCCGCATTTCCGACGGGTCGTCCACCGTCCAGACCAGAATCTGCATCTCGGCACGGTGCAAGGCGTCCACGAGGGCGCGATCGACGAGCCGGCGCTCCTGCCACAGAATGGTCGCGCCCGCGTCCTCGAGCGCGGCGAGCGGCGTCACGGGGTACGAGGCGGAGAGCACGCCGCAGCGGAGCCCGGGTCGCTCCAACCCGAGTCGCCGCACGATGCGATGGTCGAAGCTGTGCACCGCATATCCGGACGGGTTCGGGCCGCGGCTCAGCGCGTCGAACAGCCGGTCGTCGAACTGCGGCGCCAGCGACTTCACCTCCACGAACGCCTGCAGCCGTGGCCCGACCGCCTCCAGCGCCTCGGGGAGCGTGGGGATCGGCTCGCCGTTCGGGAGCCGGAACTCGCGCACCCGCTTGGCGGCGAGGTGCGGGATGTGATGGGTCCCGTCGATCATCTCGTCGTGATGCACGAACAGGGCGCCGTCCGCCGTGGCATGGAGGTCGAGCTCCACGGCGTCGGCGCCCAGCTGGGCCGCGGCGCGGAACGCGGCGAGGGAGTTCTCCACCTCCCGGGCCGACGCGCCGCGGTGGGCGATGACCAGCGCCTTGCTCACTTCAGCAGACTGTCCGCCTTCTTCGGCTCGATCCAGTCCGGCTCCTTCTCGATGTCGTGCACGATCGCGTAGTGCTCGGGCTGGGGGAGCACGGTCTTCAGGTACTCCCCGTACCGCTGCGGGTCGTCCATCGGCTCGCCCTCCACCGTGAACATCTTATGTGCGTACTGGCCGATCTTCCGGTTGAACTTGATGTCCGGAACCTTGAGCTGCCGCTCCCGCTCCGGGATGAACAGGTTGAGCCGCTCGACCAGCTTGGTGATCTCCTGCCGGTACAGCTCGCGGCTGTGCTCGTTCAGCTTCGACTCATTGGGCTTGGCAGGATTGTCCCGCTCGTCATAGCGCCCCTTCAGACCCCAGACGTACGCCCAGTGCGCCGACGAGGAGTTGTCGGTGCCGAACAGGTCGAAGGCGGTCGGGATCCACTTATAGAAGAAGCGTTGGATCACCTCGGGCGGCATCTTCCCGGCCTTGACGATCCGGAGCAGCCCGTTGTTTCCGGTGCCGAGGTGGAAGGATTCTTCCTTGAGCATCGGGCTCATCGAGCGCGACAGCGGATCGAACGCGGAGACTGAAAGCATCGTGAGCTGGAACTTGCCGTCGCGGTCGATGAACTGCGTGTACGTGAAGAAGTCGAGCCAGTTGTCCACCAGCTCGTTGAACGAGCCGAGCAGCCGCTCGCCCTCGTCGGCGCGGCGCTCGAGCAGCTTCGCGGCCTCGCGCTTCCCTTCGTCCCCGAAATGCGTGCACAGCAGGTATGACATTTGCCAGCCGTGCCGCATCTCCTCCGTCATCACCCGCATGAGCGACAACAGGTCGTAGTCGGAGGGCGCGTGCGTGAGGAGGCTGCGCTGCTGCTCCACCGAGGCGAACTCGGTATCACCCTGATACACGATCAGGTTAAGCAGCGCGTCGCGGATGCGCTGGTCGGGGATGTGCATCACGGTCGGCCACTTGCGTTGACCCCGGTAATGGCCGAACTCGATGTGCGGCACTTCCTGCTCCCCGAACTTCGCCTCGAACTTGAAGTTGCGGACTTCGCCCTGGGGCAGGCCGATCGAGTCCTGCCAGTAGCGGAAGTAGTCGATCCACTCGTCGAAGTTGTTCAGCTTGCGGACCATCAGTGGCTCCTCTTGGGCATGGCCGCCGCGATGCGCTCGCGCGCCTCGGGGGTGGCGAACAGTTCGTTCTGCTGAACGATCTCTAGATCGAGCATCGACGCGAGCGAGCTCACTTCGCTCACGTACAGAGCTTCCTTGGCCCGCCGGACGGCCCCCACCGGCTGTCCCGCCCACAGCTCGGCGAGGCGGCGGGCCTCCGTCGGTAGCTCGGCGTGAGGCACCACCCGGTCGAACAACCCGAGCGCGAGCGCCTCCCCGGCCGGCACCATGCGCGCGCTCCAGACCAGCTCCAACGCCTTGGACGTGCCGACGAGCCGGGGGAGGAAAAAGCTCCCGCCCCAGTCGGGCACCAGCCCCAGCTTGTGAAAGACTTGCCCGATGGTCGCCTGATCGGAGGCGATGCGGTAATCGCAGGCGAGGGCCAGATTGGCTCCGCCCCCGACGGCCGGCCCGTTCACGGCCGCGAGCACGGGCTTGGGCGCCGACCGGATCGCCAGCGCCACCTCCTTCCCGGCGGCGACGAGCGCTGTGCCCTCGGTCTCGAGCACGTTGAGGTCGGCGCCGGCGCAGAACGCCCGGCCGGTGCCGGTGATCACGATTACCCGCACCGCGTCGCTCGTCGCGAGCATTCGCAGCGCCTCGGCGAGATCCTCGCACAGCTCCCGGTCGAAGGCGTTGAGGCACTCGGGCCGGTTGAGCGTCACCGTTCCGACCCCGCCCGCGACGTCTACCAGCAAGCGCTCGTAGGCCGCCATCAGACGCGCTCCACGATCATCGCGATCCCCTGGCCGACGCCGATGCACATGGTGGCTAGACCGTAACGCGACTTCGTACGACGGAGGGCGTGAACCAGCGTCGTCAAGATGCGTGCCCCCGTGGCGCCGAGCGGATGGCCCAGCGCGATCGCGCCCCCGTAGATGTTCACCTTGGCCGGGTCGAGTTTCAGCTCGCGGATGCAGGCGATCGCCTGCGCCGCGAACGCCTCGTTGAGCTCGATCAAGTCGATTTGGTCGATGGCCAGACCGGCGCGCCTGAGCACCTTCTGCGTGGCCGGAACCGGCCCCAGCCCCATGCAGCTGGGATCGACCCCGGCCACGGCCGTCGCCAGTACGCGAGCGATCGGCTGCAGCCTTGCGCGCCCTTCCGCGGCTTCCCCCGCCAGCAATAGTGCTGCTGCCCCATCATTTATCCCGCTTGAGCTCGCCGCCGTGACCGTGCCATCCTGGCGAAACGCCGGCTTGAGCCTGGCCACCGCCTCACGCGTCGTTCCGGGGCGGGGATACTCGTCCTTCGAGAACGTCGTCCCGTCGGCGAGCAGGACGGGGACCAGCTCGTCCGTGAACACGCAGTCCCTGAGCGCCTGGTCCGCCCGCCGCTGGCTCTCCACGGCGAACGCGTCCTGCTCCGCACGGTTGATCCGGTAGCGCGCCGCCACGACCTCCGCCGTCTCGCCCAGGGGGATTGTCCATTCCGGTTTCAGGCGGGGATTGGTGAATCGCCAGCCGACCGTGGTGTCCGCGGTCTCGGGCGGCTTGCGCGTCCACGGCTCGCCCGACTTGAGCATCACGTAGGGCGCACGGGTCATGTTCTCGACGCCGCCGGCGATGAACACGTCGCCTTCCCCCGCCTTGATCGCCTGCGCGGCGCTCGCCGCCGCCTGCAGCCCCGAGCCGCACAACCGGTTCACCGTTTGACCAGGGACGTCGACCGGCAGGCCGGCGAGCAGCAGCGCCATCCGCGCCACGTTGCGGTTATCCTCGCCCGCCTGATTCGCGCAGCCGAGAATCACGTCGTCGATCGAGAGCGGATCGACCTCGCTGCGCTCGACGACGGCCTTGATGGGAATCGCCGCCAGATCATCCGCGCGCACCTGCGCCAAAGCCCCCCCGTGCTTCCCGACGGGGGTACGTAGCGCCGCACAGATGTACGCCTCGTGATCGCTCATACCGCCTCTTACCGCCCCTTACCGCCTCTGTCCGTCACAGGCCGATCCAGACCGTCTTGGTCTCCGTATAGTTGTCCAGCGCCTCTTTCCCCAGGTCGCGCCCGAACCCCGAGAACTTGTAGCCGCCGAACGGCGCGGCCGGATCGTAGAAGTTGTACGTATTAACCCACACCGTGCCCGCCTTGATCGCGCGGGCCACGCGATGCGCCTTCTGGACGTCCTTCGTCCAGATGCCGGCGGCGAGACCGTACATCGAGCGGTTCGCGAGCGCGATCCCCTCGTCTTCGGAGTCGAAGGTGAGCACCGACAGGACCGGCCCGAAGATCTCCTCGTCCACGATCTTCATCCCCGGCCGGGCCGCATCGAACACGGTCGCCTCGACGTAGTAGCCCTTGCCGTTGACCTTCACGGCGCTCCCGCCCGCCACCAGGCGGGCGCCTTCCTTTTTTCCAGCCTCAATGTAGGAAAGCACCGTTTCCTGCTGGCGCTTGGAGACGATCGCACCGAGGCGGGTGTTTTTGTCGAACGGATCGCCCGGGGTGAGCTTCTTGGCGCGCTCGGCGAGCTGGTCGACGACCTGGTCATGGATCGATTTCTCGACGAGCAGCCGGGAGCCCGCGGCGCAGACTTCGCCCTTGCCGTAGAAGATCCCGTTCTGCGCGCCGCGCACGGCGCTGGGCAGGTCGGCATCGGCGAAGATGATGTTCGGGCTCTTGCCGCCGAGCTCGAGCGTCACGCGCTTGAGCGTTCCCGCGGCTTCCTTCATGATCCACTGGCCGACTTCCGTGGAGCCGGTGAACGCGATCTTGTCGACGCCGGGATGGCGCACCAGCGCGGCGCCCGCGACCGAGCCGGGCCCCGGAACCACGTTCAGCGCGCCCGCCGGAAACCCCGCCTCCACCGCCAGCTCTCCGAGCAGCAATGCGGTGAGCGGCGTTTCGTGCGCGGGCTTGAGCACCACGGTGCAGCCGGCGGCGAGCGCCGCGGCCGCCTTCCAGGTGGCGAGGTTGAGCGGGAAGTTCCACGGGACGATCGCGCCGACCACGCCGACTGGCTCCCGCAGGGTGTAGGTGAAGAAGTTGCCGCTCACCGGTAGGGTATCGCCGGTGAGCTTGTCGGCCCAGCCCGCGTAATAGCGGAACGTCTCGATCGCCATCGCCACGTCGATCTTCGACTCGAACAACGGCTTGCCGTTGTTCCTGGTCTCGACTTCCGCGATGTCGCCCGACCGCTGCTCGAGCAGGTCGGCGAGGCGGTAGAGCAGCCCGCCGCGCCTGCGCGCCGGAAGCTCGCGCCAATCCTTGGACTCGAGGCAGGCGCGAGCGGCCCGCACGGCCGCATCGATCTCGGCTTCCCCCGCCTCGGCCACCTCGGCGAGCGGCTCCTCGGTGGCGGGGTTCGTGAGACAGTGGCGCTTGGGGCCCGCCCGCCACTCGTTGCCGATCAGGAGGTCGGTCCTCACCGGCCCTTGAACTCCGCGACCCGCTTCTCGACGTAGGCCGCGATCCCTTCCTTGGCGTCGTCCGACTGAAACAACTGCTGCTGCAGCTCCCGCTCCAGCGTCAGTCCTGACTCGAACGGCACCTCTGCACCGGATTGGACAGACCGCTTGATCAACCCGACCGCCTTGGACGCTTTATGCGGCGGGCAGAACTGCTTCGCGTACAGCAGCACCTGCTCCCAATAATCGTCGGCGGAGAACACCTCGTTCACGAGGCCGAGCTCCTGTGCCTTCTCGAACGAGAAGGTCTCGCCCTTCACCATCATCTCGATCGCCCGCGGTTTGCCGACGATACGCGCGAGCCGCTGGGTGCCGCCGGTGCCGGGCAGCACCCCGAGGTTGACCTCGGGCAGGCCGATCTTCCCGGCGTTCGCCTTCGCGAGCCGGATGTCGCACGCCATCGCGATCTCCAGGCCGCCGCCCACGGTGTGGCCGTTGAGCGCGGCGATGGTGAGCTTGGGCGTGTGCTCGAGGCGGTTCAGCGTTTCGTTGGCGTGCAGGCAGAAGAAGTACTTGTAGCGCGGGGTGATGCTGTTCAGGTAGGCGATGTTCGCTCCGGCCGAGAAGAACTTGTCGCCGTGGCCGCGCAGCACGAGTACGTGCACAGCGTCGTCGAAGCGCGCCTGCAGGATCGCCTCGTCCAGCTGGCGCATCATCTCGTACATGTAGGTGTTGGCCGGGGGATCGTCCAGCTCGACGATCGCGACGCCGCCGTCCACCACGTAGCGCACCAGCGTCTTCCTTTCGGCCCTCGGTTCCGTCATCGTCGCCATGATCCGTCAGCCTCCGTGTACCGTGGAACGCGCCTCGGCCAACCCGCCGATGAAGATGCGCGCGATGAGTGCCGCGAGCCGGTCGGGATCGATCTCGCCCGCGGGGTCGTACCAGTTGTAGATCCAGTTCATCATCCCGAACAACACGTAGGCGGCCGCACTGCGGTCCACCCGCGGCTCGTCGGGCGCGACGTCCTTCAGCAGGCCCTCAAGGAGGTCCACGTAGCGCCGCTTGATCGCGTTCACGCGGCGCTGCCGCTCGCCGCTGAGCGACGTCGCCTCGTGCGACAACACCTTCATCTCCGCCATGTGCGCCGCGAAGAACGTTACGTGGTGCCGGATGAATGCCTGGAGCCGCTCCAACGGATCGCCGCCATTCGCCAGCGCCTGGAGCGCGCCCGTGACGACCCGTGAGAAGCAGCGCTCCTGGATCAGGGCCAGGAGCGCCTCCTTGCCGGGCACATAGTAGTACATCCCGGCGAGTGACATGCCGCTCGCGGCGGCGAGGTCCCGCATCGTGGTGGAGTGGTACCCCTTGTCGGCAAACACCTGCGCCGCGCGGGACAGGAGATGGTCGAGGCGTTCGTCGTAGCTTCGCATGGGGTTCGAACGATCGTTCGAATTTCGAAGCTACGCGCGGGCACCCGGGAGTTCAAGGGCCTTTACCGCCTCCTACCGCCTTAATATTCCCGTCACTCCAACGTCCACCGTACGACGCGCATGCCCCAAGCAGAGCCCGTTGCCGCAGCTCCCGCGCCCCCGAGTGATGCGGCGCTGATCGCCGCCTGGCAGGGCGGGGACGAGCAGGCGGCGGCCGAACTGGTCCACCGTCACGCGCGGGCGCTGGCGCGTTTTCTCGCAGGTGCCGGCGCCCCCGCCGCCGACGTGGACGACCTCGTGCAAGAGACGTTCATCCGGGCGTTCCGCGGGGTCGGGAAGTTCCGGGGGCAGTGCCGGTTTCGCACGTGGCTGTTGACGATCGGCGGAAACGTGCTGAAGGACGCGGCCCGACGCGCGCAGCGGGCGCCGATCGTCCCCCTCGGGGAGGACCTGCGGGCGAACGACGGGGACCCGCACGAGCGGGCCGTGGCGGGGGAGGCGGAGGCGAGGCTGGGCGAGGGCCTCGTTCGCCTGCCGCGCATGCAGCGCGAAGTCTTCCTGCTGCGGGCGCAGCAGGGGCTCGACTACGAGGAGATCGCCGCGGCCCTGGGGACGTCGCCCGGCGCCGCGCGCGTGCACTACCACCACGCTGTCAAACGATTGAAGGAGTACTTGGCGTGACCGATCCCGAACTGGAGCAGCTGGCGCAGCGGCTCGGCGCGCGGCCCGCCGAGCGGCTGGACGTCGAGCGCACGGCGCAAGCGGTGCTGGCCCGGCTGCGCGAAGAACGGCGCCGCCCGGTGGCGGCGTGGGTCTGGATGCAGCCGACCTGGCTGAAGATCGCGGCGACGGCGGTGTTGGTGCTCGGCGCTGGGCTCGTCATGCGAGGCCTGGTGCACGAGCCGCAGGTGTCGACGGCGTGGGTCGCGCCAATACGCGACGACTTGAGCGACCTCACGGCGGAGCAACTCCGCGAGGCGATGCGCTCGCTCGAGCAGCCGCTGATCAGTGAGGGCCCGGGGGCGGCGGGGGGGATCGAGACGGGCCTGGACGGCCTGAGCGCGGATGAGTTGCGGGCGCTGTTGCGCACGCTGGAGGGTTGAGCGATGAAGCGATTCCTGTGGATGCTCGCGCTCGTGACGGCGGCGCCCGCCGCTCCTGCGCTTCGGGCGCAGACGCCGGACACGAGCGACACGGCCCAGGCCCAGCAGCTCCGGCAGGAGATCCGCCAGCGCTGGAACGCGCG
Organism: Gemmatimonadales bacterium; assembly: GCA_035763805.1. Classification (GTDB taxonomy): domain Bacteria; phylum Gemmatimonadota; class Gemmatimonadetes; order Gemmatimonadales; family GWC2-71-9; genus DASUAL01. The sequence continues at coordinate 75,338 of DASUAL010000128.1, read as the reverse complement.
GGTCCGGCGCGACCTCGACCTCTCCCCCGACCAGGCAGTGAAGCTTCAAGCGACGGAAGATCGGTTCGTCGGGCGGCGTCGCGAGCTGGCCGAGCGGCAGCGCGCGGTCAACGACGGATTACGGGGGCAGCTCCGCCCGGGCATCGCGGCGGACCCCGACAGTGTGCGCAGGCTCATGGACGCCCGGGAGCGGAACCGCGCCATGGTCGCGCAGCTCGACCGGGAGGAGGAGAAGGAGATCGGCGGCTATCTGAACCCGGTGCAGCACGCGCGCTATCAGATGATGCGGGAGCAGCTGCGGCGGCGGATCGAGCAGATCCGCGAGCAGCGCCGCGCGCGCGGGCAGATGTTGGAGCCGCGGCGTGGAATGGAACGGCCGCGACAGGGAAGACCGCCGCGGCGCGCGCCGTAACGCTGCGTTAGGCAGGTCGACAGATGGGCGGCCGGTGAACGCCGGCCGCCCGTGCTGCTTTAGGGGGACTGCCCTACCGGTCGAGCTGTCTCGCCGCGGCACCCTTCCAAAGCCTCACAGCGGCGTCGCGAGCTTTAGCAATCCCCCTCGCGGCCGGACTGCCTGACAGAAGCTCGAACACCCGCCAGTGCGAGTCCGACCAGGCGATCATGAACGCCATGCCGCATCCCGGACAGCGCATGCTCACCGACTGCGCAGGCAGTGGTGCTCGAGCGCAGCAGCGGGGACACACGGCGTAGCGGGGGCCCCAGCTCAGTGGCGGAGCGGTGCTGCCGCGAGACCGAAGAACGACCGACCACATGCGGGGCCGAATGGGCAGGATTTGCAGGAATGGCCGCGGCACCGCGAACGGCTGCCGGTTGACTTCGAGAACGGCTTCCGTAGGTGTCAGCCGCACGACACGATACCAGGCACCGCGCCGCACAGGGCAGGTCGTCCGGGCCCTCACCCTGGCCCACTGCTCGAGTTGGGGCATCCGCGCCCTCCGGAGCGCTGGGAACTGGTTGGCCGACAGTGCGGGCGCGGCCGTGCGTTGCAGCACGGCAGCTACACGTTGCCCACGCACAGGGTCAGAGGATGTGATGCGCGACACTCGGACAAGGCTCAAGTGATCCCAGAGGGGGCCAGCCGCGAAGCGTCCGACGCGAGGCGAGCCGCGAGCAGCAGTCCCACGGCAGCCATGGAGCAGCTAAGTTGACGCTTGGTAGAGGGGCCCGAGTGGCGGAATGGCAGACGCAGGGGACTCAAAATCCCCCGGGGGCGACCCCGTGCGAGTTCGACTCTCGCCTCGGGCACTAGGCAATGATCATCATGTTTCTTCCCGAACCGATTCGGTAGAAAGGTCACTCGTGGAATGGCTCGGGCAGGCAATCCAGTTCGTCACCGACGTCCGGGGGCTGATTCAGCTCGGCGGGCTGCTCATGGTGTGTGTCATCGTGTTCGTCGAGACCGGCTTATTTTTTGGGTTCTTCCTCCCTGGCGACTCGCTTCTGGTGACCGCCGGGGTGTTCGCCGCCGCTGGGGACTTGAACCTCGCGGCGCTCCTGGGAGCGGCCTCAGTGTGCGCGGTCATCGGCGACCAGGTGGGCTATTGGATCGGCCGCAAGGCGGGCAGGGCACTGTACAGCCGACCGGACTCGACGTTCTTCAAGCGCAGACACCTCGAGCGGGCGCACGCGTTCTATGAGAAATACGGCGGCAAGACGATCGTCCTCGCGCGCTTTGTGCCCATCATCCGGACGTTCGCGCCCCCCGTGGCAGGGGCGGCGGAGATGACCTACAGAAAGTTCGTCCTATTTAACGTCGCGGGCGGCGTGCTGTGGGTGTGGAGCATGGTGTGGCTGGGCTTCCTCCTTGGGCGGTCGGTCCCCAATCTCGACCGGCACATCCACCTGGTGATCGGGATCGTGGTGTTCCTGTCCGTGCTCCCCGGGATCGTCGAGTTCTATCGAGCGCGACGGCGCGCCCGCACCCTAGTCACCCGCCCGACAGACGGTAGCTTGGATGCGTGAAGCCAATCGGTGGCCGGATAGACCCGGCGTGGGTGCAGCGGCAACTCCATGAGATCCGGGGTGTTCCGGATCAGGTGGAGGTTCGCGTTCGCGAGAAGGCGTTGTGGGAAGCCGTGCTGGCTGCGACAGCGCTCGGCAACTGCGAGAACCCGAAAGAGTGTGCGCGACTCGCGCTCACGAGCAAGCGAACACTCGAGGTGGCGTCGCCGGACAAGCAGGAACGCTCCGCGGTGTTGCTGCGCCAGCTCCTCGCACGTCACCACGAGGCTGCGAAGGCGGCCGAGGCCGGCGATCTGGTCGCCTATGAGCGGATCGTCCGGGCCGCTCTCGGGCTCGTTGGCGACATCCGCAAGCTCGAAGAGGGGTGAGCGCGAGGGAGGTCCTATCGACATGACCATGCCTGCCCTGCTCCAAGCCATCCAAAGAGCCCGCGACCAGGCCAAGGCAATCCTCGACACCCTCGAGCAGGCAGGGCACCCGCAGACGAGCGAGTCGAGCGGCCTCTACCTCGGCCTGGTAACGCTCCAGAAGCGGCTCACCACCAGGGGCACCGGCGCCACCGTGGGCGAGTTCAGTACCGAGCTCGAGCAGCTTGCCAGCTTGTGCACCGGCAAGCTGGCGGTGCTGAGACCCCTCCTCGAGGAAGCGGCACGCCTCGCCCGGGGAGGCCAGGGTGGTTGACGCGCTGCCGTTTCGTCACCACCGTATTGCGTCCCAGGCGCCCGAGGTGCCATCATGTCGTCCTTCCAGTGGGCACGGCTCAAGGAGAGCGTGAAGTCTCCCCTGCGGCTCGGCGGCTGGTACCGCATCCTGAAGCTCACCTCGACCGAGGCAACCGTGGACGTGAAGGGCAAGCCGGTTGCCGTCCCGCGAGCCCAGCTGCAACTCTCGCCCACCCCCAGCCAGCGCTGGGCCGTGGTGCCGGCGCCCAAGAACGCCCCGCGCTTCCCTGCGTCCTGGGGCAAGCAGTACGGGGTGTGCCCGAACTGCCGGGATCGCGCCTCGCTCAACGGGGAGCCCGCGAGTATGCGCTGTCACCGCTGCAACGGGCTGTTCGAAGTGGCGTGGAACGAGCCGTACCTCGCCTCGGCCTGAGGGGCGGCCGTGGGAGAGCGACGCGAGCGCCGCCCGGCGACGATGCCGGGCGGCGCTCTGGCGTTCAGGGCGAGAGGATGTTGAAGGAGGCGCTCGTCACCGACGCCATGCCGGTGGCACTGGCCCGGAGCGTGTAGCCGCTCCCGGCTCGGTCGATGCTCAGATCGCCGAACAGCGCCACGCCGTTCGTCGCCGCGACCGATCTGATCCCGCGCAGGTTACCACCGACCGGGTTGCTGCCGATCGCCACCGTCACGCTGCCCGTGAAGCTCGAGTCGGGAGTGCCCAGGCTGTCAAGAATGGCCACCTGGATCGCGGGGGTGATCACGTCGCCGGCGGTGGCGTTGCTCGGCTGAACCGCGAAGGTAAGGACATCGCCCGAGCGGGCAGGGGCCCCTTGTGCCGTGCCCACGCCTGTCGGCGCATTCGGGCCGGGGCACGCGACGGCTACCCCGATCCCCACGATCCTGAAGAGATGCAGCACACGCATAGCCGTTACACGGAAGAGTCTGGCGTCTTCGCGCGGCTGGCGCAACCCCGGCCGAAACGTATAGACTGCACCGTTTACGCCAGCCGATCCGCGCCGCACGCATCGCAGCCCGGCGCAAGGTATCCACGCGGAGCGCACACAGATGGGTGACCGCATCGACTTTCGGGACGGCCGCTGGGTGGTGCCCGACCGGCCCACCATCCCGTTCATCGAGGGGGACGGCACGGGACCCGACATCTGGCGGGCCGCCCGGCGGGTGTTCGATGGAGTCGTCGAGAAGGTCTCGCGTGGCAAGCGGCGGATCGAGTGGCTGGAGACGCTCGCGGGCGAGAAGGCGTTCAAGCAGACGGGAAGCTGGCTCCCGGAGGCGACCCTCGAGACGATCCGCCGCCACCGCGTGGCGATCAAAGGTCCCTTGACGACCCCGGTCGGGGGCGGGATCCGCTCCCTCAACGTCGCGTTACGCCAGCTGCTCGACCTGTACGCCTGCATCCGCCCGGTGCGCTACTTCGAGGGCGTGCCGAGCCCGATGCGGCAGCCCGAGAAGCTGGACGTGATCATCTTCCGCGAGAACACCGAAGACGTCTACACCGGCGTGGAGTACGCCGCGGGCACCAAGGAGGCCGAGCAGCTGCTCGCGTTTCTGCGCGATCACCTCGGCGCCCGGATCCGGGAACACAGCGCGGTCGGCATCAAGCCGATGTCGCGCTTCGGCTCTCAGCGACTCGTCGCCAAAGCGATCGAGTACGCGATCAAGGCGGGACGGACATCGGTGACGCTCGTGCACAAGGGCAACATCATGAAGTTCACCGAAGGCGCGTTCCGGGAGTGGGGCTACGAGGTTGCCCGGGAGCGGTTCGCTGATCGGACTATCCCCGAGACCGAAGCGGGCAAGGGAAAAGGGGAAACGGGAAAGGTGATCATCAAGGATCGGATTGCCGATTCGATGTTCCAGCAGGTCCTGCTTCGCCCCGAGGAGTACTCCGTGCTCGCGACGCCGAACCTGAACGGCGATTACCTCTCCGATGCTTGCGTGGCGCAGATCGGCGGCCTCGGCATGGCGCCGGGCGGCAACGTGGGCGACGGCTACGCCGTCTTCGAGGCGACCCACGGCACGGCGCCCAAGTACGCGGGGCTCGACAAGGTGAACCCGGGCGCCGTGATTCTTTCCGGGGCGATGATGTTCGAGGAGCTGGGCTGGGACGACGTGGCGGCCGGAATCGTGCGCGGCCTCGAAGGTGCGATCAGGGCGCGACGCGTCACGTACGATCTCGCGCGCCAGATGCCGGGCGCCACCGAGGTCTCGACCTCCGCCTTCGCCGAGTGCATTATCGAGCATGTCTGACATGACCAGCACGGTCACGGCGTTGCCTCTCGCGCAGGTGGAGACGCCGCTCCTCGCCGTGGCGCTGACCGAAGCATCCACGCTTCCCCCTTCGCTCGCCGAGCTGGATCGGACGTCCGGCGGTGTCCTATCCCGCGCCGTCACGAGCGGGGATTTCAAGGGGAAACGGGACGAAACGGTCCTGCTCTACCCAGGCGGGGGGAGGGCACAGCGCATCCTCCTGGTCGGCATGGGTAAGAGTGGCGCGGTGACGCGCTCCAACATCCGCCGGGCGGCGGCAGTGGGCGCCAAGCGGGCCCGGACGCTGGGCACGCGGCAGTTCGCGTTCGCGGTCGCCCCCGAGGCGCGGAACGGCGTGACGGCGAACGACCTCGGGCAGGTCATCGTGGAAGGCGCGGCTCAGGGCGCCTGGGGGTTTACCGAGCTCAAGGCGACGCCCGAGGACCCGAAGCCCGAGGTCGAGTCGGTCGTCATTGTCTGTGATCCCAAGGAGGCCAAGGACGTCGCGACCGGCCAGAAGATCGGTGACGGGGTCGCCGCCGGTCACCGGCTCACGCGCTACCTGCAGATGCTCCCCGGGAACGTGTGCACGCCGAGCTACCTCGCCGAACGGGCGAAGCAGCTCGCGACCGCATACGGGTTCGGCCTCAGCGTGTTCGACCGCGCCGCCCTGGAGAAGGAAGGCATGGGTGCGCTCCTCGCTGTGGCCCAGGGGTCTCAGCAGGAGCCGCGCTTCATCGTGATCGAGTACAGGGGAGCGGGCGACGCCGCGCCGGTGGTGCTCGTCGGCAAGGGCGTCACGTTCGATTCCGGCGGGATATCGATCAAGCCAGCGCAGAACATGGAGGACATGAAGTTCGACATGTCCGGCGCCGCCGCGGTGCTCGGGACCTTCGAGGTGCTGGGGCGCCTCACACCCAAGCTCAACGTGACGGGACTGATCCCATCCACCGAGAATCTGCCCTCCGGTACGGCGGTCAAACCTGGCGACGTCGTCAAGAGTCACTTCGGCAAGACGATCGAGATCATCAACACCGACGCGGAAGGCCGGCTCATCCTGTGCGACGCGCTCTCGTACGCGCGACGCTTCAAGCCGGCCGCCGTGCTCGACGCCGCGACGCTGACCGGCGCGGTGGTGGTGGCGCTCGGGCACGTGGCCATCGGCGTGATGGGGAACGACGATGCGCTGCTCGCCGAGGTACGCGAGGCAGGGGAGCGTGCCGGCGAGCGGTGCTGGCCTCTCCCTCTCTGGGAGGAGTACCGTGACCTGCTCAAGTCGGAAATCGCCGATGTGAAGAACTCGGGCGGGCGTGGAGCGGGCTCGATCGCCGGCGGCTGGTTCCTCCGCGAATTCGTAGACGGGTTCCCCTGGGTTCACCTCGACATCGCCGGCACCGCCTACACCGAAGGCGACGGACCCCACCAGACGAAAGGCCCCACCGCGATCGGGGTCCGCCTCTTCACCGAATTCATCCTGAAGCGCGCGGGCGCGTGACCCGCGAACTTCTCTGCACGGTCGCACTCGTGGCCTTCGCGGGGGGAGCGCGGGAAGTCGCCGCCCAGGCGGACACCACGGCGCGCGACACCACCGCGCGGCAGGACACGACGACACGCGGGGACAGCGTCGCCCGCGACACCACGGCGGCGTACCTCCCCGTGTTCGCGGCGTCGCGCCCCGCCGGCCCGCTCCCCGCCGGGACCCGATACTCCTTCACCGCCGATTCCTTCGCGCTCTCCAGCATTCAGACCCTGAGCGACCTGCTCGGCCGCATCCCCGGTGTGTACGTGGCGCGGGGCGGCATCTACGGCCAGGCGGAGATCGTGTTCTACGGCGGCCGCGGCGCCGCAGGGCTCGAGATCTATTGGGATGGCGTACCCTTCGTGCCGCTGGGCCGCGACTCGGTGTTCCTCGATCCCGCCCGCATCTCGCTCGCCCCGCTCGAGCGGGTGGACGTCGTGGTCCTGCCGGCCACGCTGCGCGTCTATCTCGTCACCGCGAGGCAGCAGTCCACCGTACCCGCCACCCAGATCCGGATCGCCACCGGCGAGGTGAACACGCGGAGCTACCGCGGCTACTACGCCAAGCGCTGGCGTTCGGGGTTGGGGCTGTCGCTCCTCGCCGACTACAACAACACTGACGGCATCGCACGCAGCTCGAGCACGACGTTCAACAGTGTGGATTTCTGGCTCAACGGCGAGTGGGTGCCGAGCCCGAGATTCGGCGTCTCGTACCAGATGCTCAGCTCGAGTTGGAAGCGGAACGAGTCGGACGCGAGTGTCACGGACCAATTCGATTATCGGCGCCGCGACGGAATCCTGCGAGCGTTCGCCGTCGGCCGGGGCGACGGCCTCGGTCCGCGAGCCGAGTTTACCTTCGCAACGACGACCGCCGAGCGAGACTTGCCGGGGTCACCCCGGTCTCTGTCCCAGACCATGCTGGCACTGAGCAATGCCTGGGAGCGGGCGCATTGCGGAATCACGCTGCGGGCGCAGAACGACCAGCGGCCATGGCAGGTGGAGGCAGCCGCCGCGTGGCGCCCCCTCGGGCCGCTCACGCTCGCCGCCGACGCCCGGCAGGCGCGCTACGACGGCTCGCGTCGCGGCGAGCATGCCCATCTCGCCGCGGGGCTGGCGCTCCCGCTGGGCTTCTCAGTCCACGGGGACGCGGCGTGGGCGAAGGATCTCCAGGCGCCCACCCTCGCCACCGATACGGCTCAGGAGACCATGGACGTCTCCGCCGCCCTCCGCTGGCAGCGGCCTCGAGCGATGATCGAAGTGGGTGGGGGTCGACGCGATCCCTACACGCCGCTGGGACGCGCCGCTGGACTGAAGCCGATCGACGGCCTGACTCCCACGCCGCGCACGCGCTACGTCACCGGCCAGGCCGCGCTCCAGCCGCTCCCCGGCCTGCACCTCGCGGGATGGTATTTCCACCCTCTGCACGCGTCGGGCGGTGATTTCGAGCCGCCGCAGAACGCCCGGGTGTCCATGACGTTCTATTCGAAGTTCTGGCGGGTGTACCGCAGCGGGATTTTCGCGCTGCGCGGCGAAGTCGCCATGGAGTCGTGGAGCCGCGGAACCGCGGGGCGCGACAGCGCCGGCAGCCTGCTTGCGCTCCCCGGCGCGACGTTCATCGAATTCAACGTCGAGGTGCAGGTCGCGGGGGTCACCATCTACTGGGTTCAGCGCAACGTAAACCGCATGCGGGAGAGCTACGTCCCGGGCCTCGACTACCCGACGCATTTCCAGTTCTACGGTGTGCGCTGGCTCTTTACGAATTGAGGCCGATTGACCTAAGTGCTTTTCGCGACTACGTTTAAAGTCTGTGCCGCGAAGCATGACGGGTTTCGGTTCGGCCGAGGGGAAGGTCCTCGGCGGACGGCTCTCGATCGAGATCCGCACGGTGAACCACCGGTATTACAATCCGCAGTTCAAGCTCCCGTCCGAGCTCGCGGGGATGGAGCACCAACTGCGCGAGCGGCTCCGCCAGCTGCTCGATCGCGGCCAGGTCGTGGTTACGGGGCGCTGGCTCGAGGCGCCGCAGACGGACGGGGCAGTGGCCGTGGACTTGGGGCGAGCGCGCCAGGTGGTCGCGGCTTTGAGGGAGCTGAAGAAGAAGCTGAAGCTCAAGGGCGACGTTGACCTGGCGTTCGTGGCGCGCCAACCCGACGTGCTGACGGCGCAGAGCGACGGTGTGGGGGGGGCGGGGGCCGGGGCCCTGCTGTGGGGCGACGTCGAGCCCATCGTTGAGCAGGCGGCGGGCGACGTGGTCGCGATGCGGGCCCGCGAGGGGCAGGCGCTCGCGATGGAGCTCGAGCGGCGACTCGGCGCGCTCACGGCGGGAGCCGGGGCGATCGAGCAGCGGGCGCCGGCGCGCCTCGCAGGGGAGCACGCGCGCTTGAAGAAGGCCGTGGCGGAGCTCGCCGCGGGCGTCCCCGTGGACGAGCAGCGGCTCGCGGTCGAGCTCGCCCTGATGGCGGACCGCGTGGACATCACCGAGGAGCTCGTGCGGCTGCGTACCCATCTCGCGGCGTGTCGCGAGGCGCTCGCCGCCGAGGGGGGCCCGGTCGGCAAGCAGCTCGGCTTTCTCGCCCAGGAGATCCTGCGCGAGGTGAACACGATCGGCTCGAAGGCGAACGACGCGGCGATCACCCAGACGGTGATCGCGATGAAGGGCGAGCTCGAGAAGTTCCGGGAGCAGCTCGAAAACCTGGAGTGACGCCGCGGGTCGTCGTTCTCGCCGCCCCGTCGGGGGGGGGCAAGACGACCATCGCGAACGAGCTGCTGCGCCGGTTCCCCGAAGTCTTCGGCTACTCGGTGTCGGCAACCACGCGGAAACCGCGGGCGGGAGAGAAGGACGGGGAGGCGTATCACTTCCTGACGCGGGACGAGTTTCAGCGCCGCCGCGAGGCAGGTGAGTTCCTCGAGTCGGCCGCATACGCCGGGGAATGGTACGGCACCCTGAAAAGCGAGGTCGAGCGCATGTTGGCAAGCGGCCGGCACGTGGTGCTCGACATCGAGGTGGAGGGAGCCAGGCAGGTCCGCAGAGTGTACCCGCGCCCGGCGTCGGTCAGCATCTTCGTCATCCCACCGTCGCCGCACGTGTTGATCGAACGGCTGCGGAAACGGCGTACGGAGACCGAGGAGGAATTGCAGAAGCGGCTGGAGATCGCGATACGGGAGGTCGAGACGGCCAAAGAGGATGTGAAAAAAGCAATTGTGTTCGATCACATCGTCGTGAATGACGATCTGGATAGCGCGGTCCAGCGGGTCGTGGAGATCGTGGACCACCCGGACCGTGCCAAACACCGGACGATGGACATGATCGATCTGCTCGCTGCCTTCGTACGAGACCTGGAACAGGAAGCGTATCAACTCCGACAGTCTAGCAGAGGGAGTACGTAATGCGCATCGTCACCCCAAGCGAAGTCGCTGCCCAGACCCAGAACAAGTATCTCGGCGTGCTGGTGGCCGCGAAGTTCGCGCGGTTCGTTAACGACTTCCCGCGCGACCGGTCGGTGGACTGGGAGCAGAAGCTCACCACGCGGGCCTTCGACGAGCTCGTGCAGGGCCGGCTCAGGTACCGGCTGGTCCGGCGGCGGCGCCAGGAGGCCTGATGCCGTTCGCCGGCCGGCACGTCGTCCTCGGCGTGTCGGGCGGAGTCGCGTGCTACAAGAGCTGCACGCTCGCCCGGCGGCTCGCCGAGCGCGGCGCAGTGGTGGACGTGATCCTCACGAAGTCCGCCGCCGAGTTCGTGCGGCCGGTGACCTTCGAGGCGCTCATCGGGCGCCCGGTGCTCACCTCCTTGTGGGAGCGGGACCGGGCGCTCGCGCACATTGGTCTCGCGCGGGAACCCGACCTCGTGATCCTCGCGCCCGCCACCGCGAACGTGCTCGCGCGCGCAGCGATGGGCATGGCCGATGACCTGCTCACCGCGGTGCTGCTGGCGCGCACCGGCCCGGTGCTCGCTGCCCCGGCGATGAACGACGCGATGTACGCGCATCCCGCCACGCGGGCCAACGTCAAGACCCTCGCCGACCGCGGCTGGCACTTCGTCGGCCCCGAAACGGGCCCGCTGGCCGAAGGGCCGAGTGACCGGCCGGGTCGGATGAGCGAGCCCGAGACGATCGTGACGGCCGCGGCACGACTGCTCGTTCAAACCGGGCCGCTTCACGGGAAGACGGTCGTGGTAACGGCAGGTCCGACTCGCGAGCATCTCGATCCGATCCGCGTCATCACCAACCCCTCGAGCGGGCGGATGGGCTATGCCCTCGCCGAAGCTGCCTACGCGCGGGGGGCCGACGTCATTCTCGTCTCCGGTCCGACCGAGCTGCCGCTGCCATATGGGGTCACGGCGCACCGCGTCGAGACCACCCAGGAGATGCAGCGCGCCGTCCAGGCGCTCGTGAAGAGGGCGGCGCTCCTGCTCATGGCCGCGGCGCCCGCGGATTACCGACCGACCGCGACGGCGGCGGGCAAGCGCCCGCGTGCCAACGGCACGTTCGACCTCGAGCTTGAGGCGACCCCCGACATCCTGGGCACGCTCAAGCGACCGAAGGGATGCGTCGTGGTGGGATTCGCGCTGGAGACCGGCCGCGACGGCCTGGAGCGGGCCAAGGCCAAGTTGCGGGCGAAGGACTTGGACGCCATCATCCTGAACGACGCGCTCGAGCCCGGCGCGGGGTTTGAGGTTACGACGAATCGTGTCACGATCCTGCGGCGGGACGGCGAGCCGATCGAGCTGCCGCTCCTGTCCAAGCGCGACGTGGCCGAAAACATCCTCGACGCGGTGGAACGGGCTCTGGCGTGAGCGACGGGCGGGAGCTGGCACGCGAATTTCTCGAACAGCAGCGCCTGCTGGGAGGCGACACCGTCATCCTCCCCGATGCCGCCCCACCCCCGGCGGTCGGCCGGTCAGGCAGTCAGGCGGACGAGAAAACGGACCGACCGACGGCCCGACTGCCCGACAGCCCCAAGAGGGAGCTTCCGCCTCCGGGAATCTCGTTCGACCCCCCCGGCAGCGATCTCTTCAGCAACGACCCCGTGCAGCGCGCCGGATCGCTCAACGCAATTGCCGAGCTGGTGGCGTCGTGCGTCAAGTGCCGATTGTGCGAGGGTCGCGCCCACACGGTGCCCGGCGAGGGGCCCGCCGACGCGCGAGTGGTGGTCGTGGGTGAAGGCCCTGGCCGGGTGGAGGACGAAACGGGCCGGCCGTTCGTCGGTCCGGCCGGAGAGCTGCTCACGAAGATCCTCGCCGCGATCGAGCTGCCGCGCGAGCGCGTCTTCATCTGCAACGTGGTGAAGTGCCGGCCGCCCGAGAACCGTGCGCCGCAGTACGACGAGATCGCGGCGTGCGTGCCCTACCTGTTCCGCCAGCTCGACCTGCTCAAGCCCACGGTGATTCTCGCCATGGGCGGGACGGCGGCTCAGACGCTCCTGAACACGAAGCAGTCGCTGGGGGCCCTGCGAAACCAGATCCACCGGTTCCGGGGCATCCCGGTTATCGTTACATACCATCCGGCCGCCCTGCTCCGGAACCCGAACTGGAAAAAGCCAACCTGGGATGACGTCCGTATCGCCCGCCGTCTCCTCGCCTGAGCGTCCCGCCGAGGTCGCCGGCCGCCAAGCCCCGTGGAGCAACGAAGCGGAGCAGGCGGTGCTCGGCGCCATGCTCCTCGACCAGGACGCGGCCCTCAAGGCCGCCGAGCTCCTCGACGACGCCATGTTCTACCGCGAGGGGCACCGGCTGCTGTTTCGTGCCATGATCGCGCTGACCGAGCGCGGCGACGTGATCGATCCGGTGATGCTGCGCGACGAGCTGGTGCGCCGCGGGGACCTGGACCGCGCCGGGGGGATGGAGTACATCGGGTCGCTCATCGACGTCGTGCCCACCGCCGCGAACATCGACTACCACGCCCGGATCGTCCGGGACAGGGCGGTGCTGCGGCGGCTCATCGAGGCAGCCACTTCGATCATCCAGGACGCGTACGATGGGCGAGCCGCATCGTCCGAGGTGCTCGACAATGCCGAGCATCGGGTGTTCCAGGTGGCCCAGCTCAAGCGCTCCGAGGAATTCGTCCGGCTAAAGGAGCTGATCTGGCCGACGATGGAGCGGATCGAGCAGCTGCACACCAGCCAGGGCGCCCTGACGGGCGTGGCGACGGGCTTCAGCGACCTGGACCGGCTCACCGCGGGCTTCCAGCGGGGCGATCTCGTCATCATTGCGGCACGGCCGTCGATGGGGAAGACGGCGTTCGCCCTCAACGCGGTGCAGCACTCGGCGATCGAGCACAACGTGAGCGTCGCCATCTTCTCGCTCGAAATGTCCAAGGACCAGCTCGTCCAGCGGCTACTCTGTTCAGAGGGCCTCGTCGACGCGCAGCGGCTGCGGCGCGGACAGTTGCGCGACGACGACTATCCCAAGCTCGCCCGCGCGGCGGGCCTGCTCGGGACGGCGCCGATCTGGATCGACGACTCGGCGATGCTCACCCCGCTGGCGATGCGCTCCAAGGCGCGGCGCCTCAAGGCGGACCACGACATCGGCATGGTAGTGGTGGACTACCTGCAGATGATGCAGGGGCCCACCGACGCGGAGAGCCGCCAGCAGGAGATCTCCTTCATCTCCCGCTCACTCAAAGCGCTGGCCAAGGAGCTCGACGTCCCGGTTGTGGCGCTCTCGCAGCTCTCGCGCGCGCCGGAGCAGCGGGGTGGCGAGCATCGGCGGCCCCAGCTCTCTGACCTGCGGGAGTCCGGCGCCATCGAGCAGGACGCGGACGTCGTTTGCTTCATCTACCGCCAAGAGTTCTACGACGGTCCAGTGGATCCGAAGACGAACGAGAGCATCGAAGGGCTCGCCGAGCTGATCGTGGGGAAGCAACGGAACGGCCCCACCGGGACCGTGAAGCTCTTCTTCAAGAAGGAATACACGCGCTTCGACAACTATTCGCCGCGCGAGGCGCCGGCCGAGGCCAGCCGTGACGCCTAGGGGCGGCGCGCGCTCGGTGTTCCGGTGCACCGAGTGCGGCGCCGAGCAACCGAAATGGGGGGGGCGGTGTGAAGCCTGCGGCGCCTGGAACGCGCTGGTCGAGGAGCCGGTCGGAGAACGGCGGCGGTCAGGCGGTCGGGCGGTCGGGCGGTCGACACCATCCCCCTATCCGCCCATCCGCCTCTCCGCCTTGGGCGGTGCGGTAACGGAGCGGTGGAAGACGGGTCTCAACGAGTTCGACTACGTGCTCGGCGGCGGCATCGTCCCCGGCTCGGTCGTCCTGGTGGGCGGCGAGCCCGGCATCGGGAAGTCCACGTTGCTGCTCCAGTGCGCCGCGCGACTCGAGCAGGCCGGGATTCCCACCCTGTACGTATCGGGGGAGGAGTCTCCGGACCAGGTCCGGCTGCGCGCCGACCGGCTGACGGTGGATGCCGGCGCCGTGCACGTGCTCGGCGAGACTCGACTCGAGGCCGTCCTGCACCACGCGCGGGCGTTGGGCAGCCGCGTCGTGTTCGTGGACTCGATCCAGACGACCTACACGGAGGAGCTCGAGGGCGCGCCGGGCAACGTGGGCCAAGTGCGGGAGTGCGCCGCACGGCTGATGCGGTTCGCGAAGGCCGCGGGCCCGGCGGTATTCCTCGTCGGTCACGTGACCAAGGGCGGCGGAATCGCCGGCCCCAAGACGCTCGAGCACGTGGTGGACACCGTGCTCTACTTCGAGGGGGAGAGCACGCTCGACCATCGCATCCTGCGCGCGGTGAAAAACCGCTTCGGGTCGGTGGACGAGATCGGGGTGTTCGAGATGACCGGCGCGGGCCTGGAGCCCGTGCCGGATCCCGCGGCGGCGTTCGTGGCGGGGCGGGCGGCCGGTGTCTCGGGCTCCGCCGTGACGGCGTTGATGGAGGGAACCCGTCCACTGCTCGTCGAGATCCAGGCGCTCGCCGCAAAGACGGGCTACGGTACGCCACAACGCGTCGCGACCGGCCTGGACCACCGGCGCCTCGCCGTGCTGCTCGCGGTGCTGGAGCGCCGCGGCGGCCTGCCCTTCGGCGAGCTGGACGTGTTCGTCAACGTCACGGGGGGCGTGCGCTTGCTCGAGCCGTCGAGCGACCTCGCCGTCACCGCCGCCCTCGTGTCGAGCGTGCACGACCGGCCGCTGCCTGCCGACGCGCTGTTCCTGGGCGAGGTCGGGCTGGGCGGCGAGATCCGACCGGTGGCGGGCGTCGAGCGGCGGCTCGGCGAGGCGGTGCGGCAAGGGTTCCGACGCGTCTTCCTCTCGGCCCGCTCCCGCGTCGGCATCGCCGGCCTCGAGGCCGTCGGGATGGAAGGGATCGGTGAGCTGGCCGACCGGCTCGCTGCCTGACGTCGGCGTCGTGATCGTGGCGGCGGGTGCGGGCGTGCGCGCCGGGCCGGGAGAGCCCAAGCAGTTCCGGCCGATCTTCGGCGTGCCGATGCTGCTCCGCGCCCTGCGGCCGTTCACGTCACACCCCGACGTCGGCCTGGTCGTGGTGAGCGTGCCCGCCGGATTCGAGGCGCGACCGCCCGAGTGGCTCGGCAAGCTGCTGGGCGAACGCCTGACCTTGGTCGCGGGAGGCGCAACGCGGGCGCACTCGGTGCGCGCCGGTTTGCGCGCCCTGCGGGAGCGGATCGCGGTGGTGCTCGTGCACGACGGGGCGCGCCCCTTCGTGAGCCGGGAGACGATCGACGGCGTGATCGCGAAGGCGCGGTCCGGCCTCGGGGCGGTGGCCGCCGCGCCGCTGCACGACACCGTCAAAGAAGTCATGGCGGGAAACCGCGTCACGAGAACCGTCGAGAGAGACCGTTTCTGGCGCGCGCAGACGCCTCAGGGCTTCCCGCGCGCCATGATCGAGCAGGCGTACGCCGGGCTCACGGACGGCGGCTCCGCGCCGACCGACGATGCCGAACTGTGCGAGCAGGCGGGGTTTCCGGTCGAGGTCGTGCCCGACACGGCGCACAACTTCAAGGTGACCACCGCGGACGACTTCCGGATCGCCGAGGCGCTGGCGCGTGAGCTGCGGTGAGGCCCGTCCCGTTTCGCACACCCGCGGAGGTCGAGGCCGCGCTCGACCGCGCGGTCTCGCATCTCCGGAAAGGCGGGCTACTCGCCTATCCGACGGAGACGGTCTACGGCCTCGGCTCGCGCGCCAAGGCGGACGACGTCCAGGCGCTGCAGCAGCTCAAGGGGCGACGTCCGGACAAGCCTTTCCTGCTGCTCGTGAGCGGCCGCGACATGGCGGAGGCGCACGGGCTCGCGTTCAATGAGGCGGCGAGGGCCCTGGCACGGGCGTTCTGGCCGGGTCCGCTGTCGCTCGTGCTGCCGGGCGGGGGCGGTCGGCTGCCCGACAGCTTGCGCGGGCCGGAAGGGGGGATTGCCGTACGCTGGACATCGCACGCCGGCATGGCCCGACTCACCCAGGCGCTGGGCGAGCCCGTGACCTCGACCTCGGCCAACCTGCCGGGGCATCCGCCGGCCCCCGGGGCGGAGGCGCTCGCGCGGGACTTTCACGCAGCCGTCGAGGCTGGCAAGTTGCTCGTGCTCGACGGCGGCGTGCTGGGGAACTCGCCACCGTCCACAGTGGTTGATTGCACGCAGCCGCGGGCGCGGCTGGTGCGCGAGGGAGCGCTGACACTCGCGGAGCTGCGGCGAGCCGTGGGACGGCTCGCACCGTGACCTTGCTAGTGAAGAAGATCCTGCTGGTGTGCACCGGCAACATCTGCCGCAGCCCGTTGGCCGCGGCGCTGCTCGACCGCGCGCTACAGGGTCGCGGCGCCGCGGACATCGACGTCGCCTCCGCGGGGACCGGCGCGTGGGATGGCGCGCCGGTCTCGGAGGGGGCGTACCTCGTCGGACTCGAGCGCGGCCTGGATCTCTCCGGACACCGCGCGCGACTCCTCACCCGAGAGCTCGTCGACGGGTCTCATCTGATTCTGACGATGGCGCGTCATCATCGCGCCCGCGTGGACGAGCTGGGCGGTGAGGGCCGTGTCTTCGTGCTCGGCGAGTACGCCGGGCGCGAGGGGGACGAGGTCGAGGTGAGCGATCCGTTCGGCGGCGATCTCGAAGTCTACCGCGACACCTGCGCCGAGCTCGAGGCGCTCATCGAGGCCGCGGTGGAGCGCATCGTGAAAGAGTTCGCGAGCGGTGGAAATCAGCGCTAGCACCCGGCTGCTCGCGGTGATCGGGGACCCGGTCGCCCATTCGCTCTCCCCCGTCATGCACAACGCCGCGATCCGCGCCTTGGGCCTCGACGCCGTGTACGTGGCGCTGCGCACGCCGACGGCGACGCTCCCGTCGCTCCTGTCCGCGCTCGCCGCCGTGGGCGGGGCGGGGAACGTCACCCTGCCGCACAAGGAGGCGGCGGAACGATGCGTGGCGCGGAAAACGGACCTGTGCAGCCGCGCGGGCGCGTGCAATACGTTCTGGACCGAGCGGGGCGAACTAGTGGGCGACAACACCGACGTCCCCGCGATCCTCGCCTGCCTCGCGCGGCTGGGCGTGGACGGGGGCGGGAGCTGGTTGCTCATCGGCACCGGCGGGGCGGCACGCGCCGTGGCCATTGCGGCCGCCGAGACGCGAGGCCATCTCCACGTGCTGTCACGGGATGCCACCCGAGCACAAGCCTTTGCCGAGTGGGCGCGGAGCCGGGGTGTGCGCGCGGAGCCAGCGCGCGGTGCCCTCGCGCCCGATGTCGCGATCAACGCCACCCCGCTCGGCTTGAAGGAGACCGACCCCTTGCCGCTCGATCCCGCCCGCGCGCAGCGCCTGACCGCCGCTCTCGACCTCGTCTACGCCCCGGGAGAGACGCGCTGGGTGCGGGCGCTCCACGCCGCCGGCATACGCGCAGCGGACGGCCGCGAGCTGCTGGTGCGCCAGGGAGCGGAGGCGTTCTCGCGCTTCTTCCCCGGCGAGGTAGCGCCCCTCGAGGTGATGCGCGCCGCCGTGTGCCGTGCGCTGCGTGCGTGAAGCGGTCGAGCAACTGCTCCTGCCGGCCGAGTGCGCGCTGTGCCACACCTTGCTGTCGTTCCCCAACGGCCAGCGGCTCGTCTGTGACGTCTGCCGACATCGCTGGCGCCAGGTCCGGCCCCCGTGGTGCGAGCGGTGCGCGCAGCCCGAGCCGCACTTCGGGCCCTGCCGAGCGTGTACGACGTGGCCCCGCGCGCTGCGCGCCGTTCGCTCGGCTGTGTGGCTCGAGGGTGGGGCGCGCGATGCCGTGCACGCCCTGAAGTACGGCGGCTTTCCCCGCATCGCGGACGACCTCGCCGATGCGATGGCGCGGCTACCGTTGCCCGAACGCGTGAGTGCGTGCCTCGTCCCCGTGCCGCTCGGCCCCCGGCGCCTACGGGAGCGGGGCTACAACCAGAGCGCGCACCTCGGGCGTGCCCTGGCGCGCCGCTGGCATCGCCCCGTCGCGGACCTGCTCGTCCGCGTCCGGGACACCGGCACGCAAACGGCGTTGACACCGGACGCGCGCCTGGCGAACGTGGCGGGGGCGTTCGCAATGCGGAATACGGAGGGCGGAATGCGGAATGACGGCACTCCCTTCGATTCCGCATTCCGCATTCCGCATTCCGCATTGGTTTTGGTGGACGACGTCTTCACCACGGGGGCCACGCTCGCCGAAGCGGCCCGAGCCCTCGAGCGGGCGGGCGCCCGTACCATCCTGGCCGTCACGTTCGGCCGGGCCGTCCTTCCGGACTTCACCTAGGGAGCAACACAATGGCAGTGCGAGTGGGAATCAACGGATTCGGCCGCATCGGCCGCAACGTCGTGCGCGCTGCGGTCCTGATGAAGCAGTCGGCACTCGAGTTCGTGGCCGTCAACGACATCACGGACACGAAGACGCTCGCCCATCTGCTCAAATACGACTCGATCCACGGTCGCTTTCCTGGCACCGTGGAAGCCAAGGGCGACACCCTGGTCGTGAACGGTAAGCCCATCGCGGTTTCGGCTATCAAGGAGCCACAGCAGCTGCCGTGGAAGGACCGGGGCGTGGACATCGTGCTCGAGAGCACCGGCCGGTTCACCGACCGCGAGGCGGCGTCCAAGCACCTCGCTGCCGGAGCCAGCAAGGTCGTGATCTCCGCGCCGGCCAAAGGCGAAGACATCACGATCGTGATGGGTGTGAACCATCAGAAATACGACCCCGCCAAGCACCACGTCATCTCCAACGCGTCCTGCACCACGAACTGCCTCGTGCCGGTCGTCAAGGTCGTGCTCGACCACTGGGGCTTCGAGCACGGCTTCATGACGACCATCCACAGCTATACCAACGACCAGCAGATCCTCGATCTGCCGCACAAAGACCTGCGGCGCGCGCGCGCTGCGGCACTGAACATCATCCCTACCACCACGGGGGCCGCCAAGGCCACGGGCCTGGTCCTGCCGGAGCTGAAAGGGAAGATCGATGGGATCGCGCTGCGAGTCCCGACGCCCGATGTGTCGGTTGTGGAGCTCGCCGCCGAGGTCGTGAAGAAGGCGACCGTCGAGGAAGTCAACGGGGCGTTCAAGCAGGCGGCGTGCTCGAGCCTCAAGGGGATCCTCGACGTGAGCGACGAGCCGCTCGTCTCGAGCGACTACGTCGGAAACCTGGCGTCGAGCGTGGTGGACGCGCTGTCGACCAACGTCATCGACGGCACGTTGGTGCACGTCACGTCGTGGTACGACAACGAGATGGGCTACTCGGCGCGCTGCGTCGATCTGCTCGCCTACATCGGCGGCAAGTGACAAAGCGGAACCTCAAGGACCTGCCGCCCGAGGCGCTGGACGGCAGGCGCGCGCTGGTCCGGGTGGACTTCAACGTCCCCCTGCAAGATGGCAGGGTCGCCGACGAGACGCGCATCCGTGCCGCCCTCCCCACGATCCGCTACCTGCGCGACAAGGGCGCGCGGGTCGTGCTGCTCTCGCATCTGGGCCGACCCAAAGGGAGCGATCCGAAGTGGTCATTGCGGCAGATCGTGCGCGATCTGGAGCGGCTGATCGGAGCACCGGTCGAGTTTCTCCCCGACCCGGCCACGGGCGCCGCGGCGACACGCCGCCTGCCGCGGGGCGGCGTCGCGCTCGTCGAGAACACCCGGTTCTGCCCCGGCGAAGAGGAGAACGATCCCAAGCTCGCCGCGACGTTCGCCGCGCTCGGCGACTTCTACGTGAACGACGCCTTCGGCTCGGCACACCGGGCGCACGCGTCGACGGAGGCCGTCGCGCACCTGGTCAAGCCCGCGGTCGCGGGGTTTCTGATGGAAAAGGAGCTGCGCTACCTGGGCGACGCGCTGGCGCACCCGCGCCGGCCGTTCGTGGCGGTGCTGGGCGGCTCCAAGATCTCGGGGAAGATCGACGTGATCGAGGCGCTGCTGCCACGGGTAGACCAGGTCCTGATCGGCGGCGCCATGGCGAGCACCTTCTTCCTCGCCATCGGATTCGAGATCGGCGGCTCGCTCGTGGAGCGCGACAAGGAGGGACTGGCGAAGGCGCTGATCGCCCGAGGCGGCACGAAGCTCATCCTGCCGCGTGGTGCGGTCGTCGCCCCGAGCCTCGAGCGCACCGCCGAACGGCGTGACGTGCCGAGCGACCGCATCCCGAAGGACTGTGCGATGTTCGACATCGACCAATCCACGCGCCTCGACTTCCGCGCCCGGATCGTCGGGGCCAAGACCGTCTTCTGGAACGGTCCCATGGGCGTGTTCGAGACACCGCCGTTCGACGCCGGCACACGCGCGGTGGCGGAGGCGATGGTCGAGGCGGGGACGCGCGGCGCGGTCACGGTCGTCGGTGGTGGGGACTCGGCAGCCGCCGTGGCGGGGTTCGAAGACAAGCTGACGCATGTCTCCACCGGCGGCGGCGCGGCGCTCGAGTTCCTCGAAGGCAAGCCGCTGCCGGGCGTGGCGGCGCTCGAGGACGCGTGAGGCACCTCGTGTTCGCGGCCAACTGGAAGATGCATTTCGGGCCGGATGAGACCCGGACGTATCTCAAGACGTTCCGCACGCAGTACAACCGTCGCGAGGACCGCGCGGTCTGGTTCTTCCCACCGGCCGTGTCGCTCGAGGCGGCCGCGCAGGCGGTGCGGGAGCGACCGGATCTCCAGGTCGGCGCCCAGGACATCTACTGGGAGCCGAAAGGTGCGTTCACGGGCGCCGTGTCGGCCACTCTCGCGGCTCAGGCGGGAGCGAAGGCCGCCCTCGTCGGCCACTCCGAGCGCCGCCACATCTTCGCAGACACCGATGAAGACACCCGCAAGAAGGTCGCGGCGGCCTTCGCCGCCGGCCTCCAACCGCTGCTCTGTGTGGGCGAGACCCTGGCCGAGCGCGAAGCCGGACACACGATCGCGGTGGTGAATCGCCAGCTCGCGGGCGCGCTCGGCGGCCTCGACGCCGCGAGACTCGCCCAGGTCGCGATCGCCTACGAGCCGGTGTGGGCGATCGGCACCGGCCGGAACGCTACGCCCCAGGACGCAGGCCGCGTGCACCGGGAGATCCGCGGCTGGTTCGCGGGCCGCGGGGCGGCGCACACACGGGTGCTGTACGGCGGCAGCGTGAACCTCAAGAACATCACCGAGCTGCTCGCCGAGCCCGAGCTCGACGGGGTGCTCGTGGGCGGCGCGTCGCTCGACCCCGCGGGCTGGGCGCAGCTTGTGCAGACGACGGCTACCTAGGTATTATCCGCCCGCGCATGTACGGCGTCCTGATCGGCCTCCTCATCCTCGACTCGCTCGTGCTCACGACCGCCATCCTCCTCCAGGCGGGCCAGGGCGGCGGGCTCGCCTCGCTCGGTGGCGGCGCCGGCACGGAGCAGTTCATGGGAGGGCGGCAGGCGACGACGTTGCTCCACAAGGTCACCTGGTGGGCCGCAGGGACCTTCCTGTTCCTGTCGCTGGTGCTCGCCCTCTTGTCCGCTCAGAGCGGCACGCCGCGCTCGGTGCTCGACACGGCCCCGCTGCCGCCGGCCCCGGTCCAGCCCGCGCCGCTGCCGCTGCAGTCGACGCCGCAGCAAACGCAGCCGCAGCAAACCCCGCCACCCTCGGGCCAGAGACCTCCCGATCGCTGACCGTCACCCGGCCTACGTGCTCCTCGAGGACGACGCCTGGTTCCCCGGAACCGCGCCCATTCCGTTCGAGCCCACGTACGCCGAGGTCGTCTTCACAACCAACCTGTCGGGCTACCAGGAGGTCTTCACCGACCCCTCCTATCTGGGCCAGATCGTGGTCATGACGGCCCCGATGATCGGCAACTACGGCATCAATCCGGAGGACGTCGAGTCTGATCGACCGCGGGTCGCCGGCGTCGTCGTGCGCGAGCTCTCGCTCAAGCCGTCGAACTGGCGGGCGACCGGTGCGCTCGCCGACTGGCTCACGGAGGCGCGCGTGCCCATCGTCACCGACGTGGACACGCGCCAGCTGACGCGCCACATCCGCTCGAAAGGGGCAATGCGCGGCGCCGTTGCGATGGGAGAGCGGCCCGGCGACGCCGTCCGAGCGGCGCTCGCGGCGAGCCCCTCCATGGACGGGCTGGATCTGGCCACGCACGCGACAATCGACGGTGAATGCGCCGAAGGCCCGAACGACGCGCGTCACCACATCGTGGCGTACGACTTCGGAATGAAGCGCAATATCCTGCGGCTGTTCCTGCAGAACGACTGCAGAGTCACCGTCGTACCGGCCGGCACACCGGCCGCGCGGGTGCGCGAGCTGAAGCCGGACGGCTTGTTCCTCTCGAACGGGCCCGGCGACCCGGCCGCTGTCACCTACGCCATCAAAACGCTCCGCGAGCTCGCCGACGGGACGCTGCCCATCTTCGGGATCTGCCTCGGGCACCAGCTACTCGGTTTGGCGTTGGGTGGCGAGACGGTGAAACTCCCGTACGGCCACCGAGGAGGCAACCACCCTGTGCGCGATCTTGCGACGGGGCAAGTACTTATAACCTCACAGAACCACGGGTTCGCAGTCCGGGGCGACACCGAAGGGGTTCCCGGCGTGCGAGCGCTCGAGGTGACGCACCTTAACCTCAATGACGGCACCGTCGAAGGGCTGAAGCACCGCGAGTACCCGATTTTCGCCGTCCAGTATCACCCGGAGGCCTCACCGGGTCCGCATGACGCCCGAGGTCACTTTCAACAGTTCCTCCAAGCTCTTGACACACAATAGGTAAGCCCGTATGTTGGCCCCTCGTCGTGACTGCCCTTGGGCCCTTCAAGGGGGACGGATGACGAAGGCCGACCTGGTCGAGAAGGTCACAGCGCAGATCGCACGCACCGCTGGTCCCCTAATTTCGAAAAAGGACTGCGCCCGCGTCGTGGACTCCTTTCTGGACGCGGTGAAAGCAGCGCTGGCCGAGCAGCATAACATTGAGATTCGCGGGTTTGGCACGTTCAAGATTCGCCAGCGCAAGACCCGCATGGCCCGCAACCCGCGCACCGGTGACCCGGTCGAAGTCGCCGCGCGCCCCGTCCCTGTCTTCAAGCCCAGCAAGGAGTTGCGAGCGATGGTGGCCGAAGCGAGCGAGAAGGTCACCCCTTAGGTGCGTTGCGCACCACCTGCGCGGCCCGGACTAAACGTCTGGGCCGCTTTGTTTTGCGTGGGGTATCCATTCGTCACCACACTCCCGGAGCTCATCAGTGCGTCCGCTGCTCGCGTTGCTCATCGCCGTCCCGCTCTCCGCGCAGACCATCAACTATGAAGTCTCGGTGGCGTCGCCCGCCGCGCGCCTGCTCCACGTCGTCGCCGAGTTTCCGGCGCGCGGCAAGGATACGCTGTTCGTGTCGCTGCCGGCTTGGAGTCCCGGCGCGTACGAGATCCAGAACTACGCGCGCTACGTGCGCCACTTCGGTGCGAAGACGCCCTCGGGGCAGGCGCTGTTCTGGGACCGCTTCGACAAGGACACGTGGCGGATCGCGACCGGCAAGTCCGACCGGGTGACAGTCGAGTTCGACTACTCCGCAGACACGATCGACCTCTCGCTCGCCCGCGTCAGGGACGACTTCGCCCAGTTCCTGGGCACGAATGTGTTCTTGCACGAGGAAGGACAGCTGCTGCGCCCGGCGCAAGTGCGGTTCACTTTGCCTGCGGGCTGGCAGGTGACGACCGCGCTCAGGGGCGCGGGGACGGGCTCCTATGCAGCGGCCGACTACCACGAGCTCGCCGACGCGCAGACGTTCGTGGGGATTTACAGTCTCGATTCGCTGCAGGTCGACGGCAAGTGGATCCGCATCGCCGTGTGGCCAGCCGACGCTTACACACCGGCGGTCGCGCGCAACATGCGGTCCGCCATCGAGAAGATTGCGAAGACCCAAAATGCGATTCTGGGCGGCCCGCCGTACGATACCTACACCGTGTTTTTCAACGTTATTCGCGAGCCAGTGAACTTCGGCGGCGGACTCGAGCACAGCTTGTCGCAGTACGATATCATGCCGCAGGGGGCGTTCGCGGACGCGGCGGGGAACTTCGGCGATTTCATGATTCCCCTGATGTCTCACGAGTATTTCCATCTGTTCAACGTGAAGCGGATCCGACCCGCCGAGATGTGGCCGTATGACTACCGCGCCGAGCAGTTCACGCCGCTCCTGTGGTGGTCGGAAGGCGTTACCGACTACTACGGCAACCTCACCAACGTGCGCTCCAACCTGTGGAGCACGGAGCGGTTCCTCAACAATGCGGCCGGGGACATGCAGCAGGTGGAGTCTGCTCCCGAGCCGTGGAGCCAAGAGGACGGCAGCGTCGCCACCTGGATCGACGAAGTGTTCGTGAACAGCTCGCAGCTTTACTATCCCAAGGGATCGCTCACCGGAATGCTCCTGGACGTCTCGATCCGTGATGCCACCGACAACCGCAAGAGCCTGGATGACGTGACCCGCGCCCTCTACACCCGCTTCTACCTGCAGAACAAGGGCTTCGCGACGGCGGACCTGCTCAACTTGCTGCGTGAATTCGGCATGCCCGACGTGGACGGGTTCTACCGGCGCTACATCAACGGCCGCGAGCCGCTGCCATACGAGACCGTGTTCCCGAAAGGCGGCATCAACGTCGTTAGACGGAGCGCGTCGGTCCCGTTCCTCGGCGTGAACGCGCCGCCGGACCAGGAGGGCCGCCTGGTCGTGCAGAACGTCGTTCCCGGCAGCTCGGCCGAGGCTGCGGGGCTGCAGGTGGGAGACGTGCTGCTCAAGGTGGGCGACGTGGAGACAAGCGGCAGCGACGATTGGGCAGTGCGGTTCCGGCAGCTCTACCGCGGGCAAGCGGGCGGCCCCCTCACGCTCACGGTCCAGCGCGGCGGCCAAACCATCACGCTGAACACGCAGGTACGGGAGCGTACGTCCACCGCATTTACGCTGACGCAGGCGCCCAGTCCGACCCCGAAACAGGCCAGGATCTGGCGCGGGCTCACGGCTGGTACCACGGGAAGCTGAGCGCGGCTATCTTCCCGTCGGGTATGCAGTTCACGCCGTCGTCCGGCACGATCCGGGTGCGCTTCTTCGCCCGCTACGCCGAGCTCGTGGGCCGTTCGGAGGCCGCAGTCCTGGTCTCCCTGCCCGCCACGGTCGGCGATGTGGTGCGTCGGGTCCGGGCGGAGCTGCCCGGCGGCCGGGACATCCCGGAGCGCCCCCTCGCCGCCGTGAACTTGAAGCACGCAAAGCTCGAGGCGAGCGTGCGCGACGGTGACGAGGTGGCACTGTTGCCGCCGATCGCAGGCGGCTAGCCGTTGAGACCGACAGAGAGAGCCGAGCGCATGCGCACGTATCTCACGCGAGACCCACTCTCCATCGGCGAGCTCGTAGCCGAGGTCGCGAGCCCGCAGTGCGGGGGGACGTGTGTCTTCCTCGGCACCGTGCGCGACGGGCCCGAGGAGCATGGGGTGAGGGCGATCGAGTACTCCGCTTACGAGGAAATGGTCGAGGGGGAGTTCGGCCGCCTCGTCACCGACGCCAGGTCGCGTTGGCCCGCGGCCCGCATCGCCGTACGGCACCGGCTGGGTAGGATCGCGGCGGGGGAGGCGAGCATCGCGATCGTCACGGCCGCGCCGCATCGCGCCGAGGCGTTCGAGGCGTGCCGCTACGTGATCGAGGAAGTGAAGCGCCGCGTTCCCGTGTGGAAGAAGGAGCTGCGTACCGACGGCACCGAGGTGTGGGTCGACCCTTCCGGCCGTCCCACGGTCCGCCCGCCCGACCGCCCGACGCATGTCTGAGACCGTCCGCGACATGTTCGGTCGCCCGCTCTCGAGTCTCCGAGTCTCGGTGACGGACCGCTGCAACCTGCGGTGCCGCTACTGCATGCCGGAGGACGAGTACGTCTGGCTGCCGAGGGAATCGATTCTCAGGTTCGAGGAGATTACACGCCTCGTCGGCGTGTTCGCCTCGCTGGGCGTCCACAAGATCCGGCTGACCGGCGGAGAGCCCCTGCTGCGACACGATCTCCCGACGCTCATCGGGATGATCGCCGGAGACACGCGGATCAGTGACCTCGCCATCACCACCAACGGGTTGTTGCTCGCGAAGCACGCCGGAGACCTGCGGCGCGCGGGCCTCAAGCGCGTAACGGTGAGTCTCGATACCCTGCATGCCGAGCGGATGCTGACCTTCGCCCGGAGCGCCCATCATGGCGACGTGCTCGCGGGGATAGCCGCCGCCCGCACGGCGGGGTTCGGGGCCGTCAAGATCAACACCGTCGTGGTTCGGGGGTTCAACGACGACGAGCTCGTCGACCTGCTCGAGTTCGCCCGCGCCCACGACGCCGAACTGCGGTTCATCGAGTACATGGACGTCGGCGGAGCGACGCGCTGGTCCATGGAGCAGGTGGTCTCGCAGCGAGACATGCTCGCTGCCCTCGCGCGTCGCTACGGCCCGATCGAGCCACTGCCGGACGCACAGCGGGGCCGCGCGCCCGCCGAGCGGTTCCGCCTGCCCGACGGCACCACGTTCGGCATCATCGCTTCCACCACGGCGCCGTTCTGCTCGAACTGCGATCGCAGCCGGCTCACGGCGGACGGCACCTGGTTCCTGTGCCTCTACGCGGCGCAGGGCGTGAACCTGCGGCACCGGTTGCGATCGGGCGCGACGGACGCGGAGCTGGCCGAGCTCATCACCGATGCGTGGCGCAGCCGAGCCGACCGCGGCGCGGAAGAGCGTCTGGGAATGCGAGAGCGGGGCGCGCTGTACCCGATCGAGTCGCTGCGCGCGGACCCGCACCGCGAGATGCACACCCGGGGGGGTTAGCCTCGCTCCCCCTCGTCGCCCCGTCTCCTCAGGAATTCCCGCATGCTCGACAAAATCACGGTCGTCGGCGCCGGAAACGTGGGTGCCACTGCCTCCCAACGCCTCGCCGAGAAACAGCTCGCCCGCACCGTCGTCCTGGTGGACGTGATCGAAGGCGTGCCGCAGGGGAAGGCGCTCGACCAGTGGCAGTCTGGGCCGATCGAGGGGTTCGACACCCGCGTCGTGGGGTCCAACGACTACGCTCCCGCCGTGGGAAGCGAGATCGTGGTCGTGACGGCGGGGATCGCGCGCAAGCCGGGGATGAGCCGCGACGATCTGGTGCGCACCAACGCCGACATCGTGAAGCAGGTCTCTCAGCAGATCAAGCGGCACTGCCCGAAGGCGATCGTCGTCGTGGTTTCGAATCCGCTCGATGTGATGTGCTGGGTGACGAAGCAGGTAACCGGTTTTCCGCGCGAGCGGGTGGTCGGCATGGCGGGTATACTCGACACGGCGCGCTACCGTGCGTTTCTCGCGGAAGCCCTCGACGTCTCGGTCGAGGACATTCAGGCGATGGTGCTGGGAGGTCACGGCGACACGATGGTGCCGCTCGTATCCTACACGACGGTCTCGGGAATTCCCGTCGCGCAGCTGCTCGACCGTGCCAGCCTCGAGAAGATCGTCGAGCGCACGCGCAACGGCGGCGCCGAGATCGTGAGTTACCTGAAGACCGGCTCGGCCTACTATGCGCCGTCTGCGGCCGCCGTCCAGATGGTCGAAGCGATCACGCGCGACAAGAAGCGCGTGCTCCCGTGTGCCGCGTGGCTCGAGGGCGAGTACGGCCTGTCGGGGATCTACTGTGGCGTGCCGTGCAAGCTCGGCAGCCGAGGATTGGAGCAGATCCTCGAGGTCGAGCTCTCGGAGGAGGAGCAGGCCGCGCTCAAGAAATCGGCCGAGGCGGTGAGGCAGACGATGGATGCGGTGAAGCTTTAGGCGGCTCCGGTGAATTCCTTGGCCTGAGGCCGCGGCGCCAGGGTCGCCTTGAGGTAGTCGCGGTTCAGCCGCGCGATGAAGTCGATGCTGATGTCTTTCGGGCACGCGGCCATGCATTCCCCGTGGTTGGTGCACGCCCCGAACCCCTCCGCATCCATCTGCGCCACCAGCTTCATCACGCGATCGTTGCGCTCGGGCTGCCCCTGTGGCAGCAGGCCGAGGTGGGAAGCCTTGGCCGCCACGAACAGCATCGCGGATGCGTTGGGGCACGCCGCCACGCAGGCGCCGCAGCCGATGCACGCCGCGGCGTCCATAGCCAGGTCGGCGTCGCGCTTGGGCACGAGGATCGAGTTCGCTTCGGGCGCGCTCCCGGTACGCTCCGTGATGAACCCGCCCGCTTGGATGATGCGATCGAGCGCACTCCGATCCACCACGAGATCCTTGATCAGCGCGAACGCCCGCGCGCGCCACGGCTCGATCCACAGCTCCACGCCATCGGGGAAGTGGCGCATGTGCAGCTGACACGCGGTGGTGGCGCGCTGGGGACCGTGCGGCCGTCCGTTGATGACCATCCCGCACGCCCCGCAAATCCCCTCCCGGCAGTCGTGGTCGAAGGCGATCGGTTCTTCCCTGCGCGAAATCAACTGCTGATTGAGCACATCGAGCACCTCGAGGAACGACATGTCCGGACTCACGTCCGGCACCTCGTAGCGGACGAACGCACCCGTCGCTCTCGGGCTCGCTTGGCGCCAGACGTGGAGGGTGACGTTCATCACTTGTAGCTCCGCTGCGCGGGCTGGACGGCCTCGAACTCGAGTGGCTCCTTGTAGAGCGTGGGCGTGTTGCCCAGGCCGGTGAACTCCCACGCGGCGACGTAGCCGAAGCGTTCGTCGTCACGCTGCGGCTCGCCATCCGGCGTCTGATGCTCCTCCCGGAAATGGCAACCGCACGATTCCTCGCGGTGCAGCGCGTCGTGACACATCAGCTCGGCGAACTCCAGGAAGTCCGCCACCCGCCCGGCGTGCTCCAGCGCCTGATTCAGGTCCTCCCCCCGACCGCCTACATAGACGTCCGTCCAGAATTCCTCGCGGAGTGCGCGGATCTTCTCGATCGCACCCTGCAGCCCCTGGGCGTTGCGCGACAGCCCGCAGCGGTCCCACACCAGCAGGCCGAGCTCACGATGAAAAGTGTCCACGCTGCGGCGCCCGTTCACGGACAGGAGCTTGGTCACGCGGTCCGCCACCTCCGCCTCGGTCCGGCGGAACGCGGCGTGGTCGACGTCGACCTTCGAGAGCTTCGCCTGGGCGAGGTAATCGCCGATCGTGTAGGGAAGGACGAAGTATCCGTCGGCGAGTCCCTGCATCAGCGCGCTCGCCCCCAGGCGGTTCGCCCCGTGGTCGGAGAAATTGGCCTCGCCGATCACGTACAGGCCGGGGATCGTGCTCATCAGGTTGTAGTCCACCCACAGCCCGCCCATGGTGTAGTGGGGCGCCGGATAGATGCGCATCGGGACCTCGAAGGGGTTCTCGCCCGTGATGCGCTGGTACATCTCGAACAGGTTGCCGTACCGCTCCGCGATGACGCGGCGCCCCAGCCGCCGGATGGCGTCGCGGAAATCGAGGTAGACGCCGTTGCCGCCCGGCCCGACCCCGCGCCCCTCGTCGCACACCTGCTTCGCGCGCCGCGACGCGATGTCCCGCGGAGCGAGGTTGCCGTAGCTCGGGTAGAGGCGCTCGAGATAGTAATCCCGCTCGTCCTCGGGGATCTCGTTGGGGGGTCGCGTGTCGCCCTTCCGCTTGGGCACCCAGATTCGCCCGTCGTTGCGGAGCGACTCGCTCATGAGCGTGAGCTTGGACTGGTGCTCGCCCGAGGGCGGGATGCAGGTCGGATGGATCTGCGTGAAGCAGGGGTTCGCGAGCGCCGCGCCTCGCTTGTACGCGCGCCAGATCGCGGTGACGTTGCAGCCCTTCGCGTTGGTGGAGAGGTAATAGACGTTGGCGTAGCCGCCGGTCGCGAGCACCACCGCGTCCGCGACGTAGGACGTGACCTTCCCACTCACCAGGTCGCGGATCACTATGCCGCGGGCCTGCCCGTCGAGCACCACCACGTCCAGCATCTCGGTGCGCGGGAACATCGTCACCTTGCCGCTCCCGATCTGGCGCGCGAGCGCCTGGTACGCCCCGAGCAGCAGCTGTTGGCCGGTCTGGCCGCGCGCGTAGAAGGTGCGCGAGACCTGCACCCCACCGAACGAGCGGTTCGCGAGCAGCCCACCGTACTCGCGCGCGAAGGGCACCCCCTGCGCGACACACTGATCGATGATTCGGGCGCTCACTTCGGCGAGCCGGTAGACGTTGGCCTCCCGGGCACGAAAGTCGCCCCCCTTGATCGTGTCATAGAACAGCCGGAAGACCGAGTCGCCGTCGTTCTGATAGTTCTTGGCCGCGTTGATTCCGCCCTGGGCGGCGATGGAGTGAGCGCGCCGGGGCGAATCCTGAAAGCAGAAGCAGGAGACGTTGTAGCCGAGCTCGGCAAGGGAGGCGGCTGCGGACGCCCCCGCGAGCCCCGAGCCGACGACGATGATGTGGTACTTCAGCTTGTTCGCCGGGTTGACCAGCTTGATGTCGGTGCGGTGTCGCTCCCACTTCCGTTCCAGCGGGGCAGCGGGAACCTTGGAGCGCAGCTCCATGCTCAGCGCACGATCCCGGCGAGCACCGCCACCGGAATGGCGACGTACCCGCCGGCGATCGCGAGGGCGACCGCGGCCGCGACGCCCCGACGCCACCGCCCGGTGGGCGGCCGGTTCAGCCCGAGCGTCTGGAGCGCGCTCCAGGTGCCGTGGTAGACGTGCAGCCCCAGCACGATCATCGCGGCAGTGTATGCCACCACCACCGGCCAGACGCGGAAACTCGCCACCACGTTGTGGTATACGTCGCCCGGGATGAAGCTCGGGTTGACGCGGCCGAAGGTGAAATCGAGGAGATGATAGGTCACGTACACGAGGATGAGCACGCCGCCCCAGCGCATGGTGCGCGCGGCGTAGGTCGTCTCGACCGCCTCGAGCCGGCGGTAGCCAATCGGCCGGGCCCGCCAGCTCGCCCGGGCGGTCTCGACTGCGGCCCAGATGTGGGCGAGCAGCGCGACGAGCAGGACGATCCGCGCGACCCACAGCAGCAGCTCGCGGCCGAAGAACGGCGCGCCAACCGTGCGCAGCCCCTCGGCGTACGCGTTAAACTTCTCCGGCCCTTCGAACAGCTTCAGGTTGCCGAGCAGGTGTCCGACGACGAACAGAAAGAGGATCACGCCGGTGACGGCCATGACGACTTTCGTGCCGATCAGCGAGCGCGCGAAGCCCGGCCTGTCGGGGGAAGGCGCCTGGACGGCGATTGGCTGGGTCATGGAACGGTGGGATGATACCTGCTCTCAGGCGGTGCAAGCAAGGAGGGCGATAGTGGCGTGAAGCCCGCCGTCGTCATCGTCGGCGCGGGATTCGGCGGGCTGCGCGCCGCGCGCGCCCTGCGCAAGGCGCCGGTCGACGTCGTGCTGCTCGACCGGAACAACTACCACCTCTTCCAGCCGTTGCTCTACCAGGTCGCGACCGCGGGACTCGAACCCGAGCAAATCGCCCGGCCCGTGCGGGCGATCCTGCGCGGGCAAAAGAACTTCGAGTTCCGGATGGTGACGGTCACCGGCGTCGACGTCGGGGCGCGGCAGGTCGCAACCGACAACGGCCCGGTGCGCTACGACTATCTCGTGCTCGCTGTTGGCGGCGAGACCAACTACTTCGGTCTGGAGAGCATCGTCCGGCACGGTTTCGGCCTGAAGGGCGTGATCGACGCGGTCGCCATCCGCAACCACGTGCTTCTCTGCTTCGAGCGCGCGATGCTCGAGCCGGACACCGAGCGGCGACGTGCGTTGCTGACGTTCGTCGTCGTGGGCGGCGGCCCCACGGGCGTGGAGATGGCGGGCGCGCTGTCAGAGCTGATCCGGCTCGTGCTGGTGAAGGACTACCCGCGTCTCAACGTCAAGCACGTGCGGGTGCTGTTGTTGGAGGCAGCGGACCGCCTGCTCGCACCGATGCCCGAGCGGCTGCGTGAAGCGGCGGCCGAGACGCTGTGGCACAAGCACGTGGAGGTGCGCTTCGGCGCCGCCGTGCAAGACTACGACGGCACCCGAGTCTTATTGAAGGGCGGGGAAGTGGTCCCCGCGCACACGCTCCTCTGGGCCGCCGGCGTGAAGGCCGTGTCCCTTACTGCGCAGCTCGGGCTGGCGACGGCGCAGCAGGGTCGGCTGGTCGTCACGCCCGCGCTGCAGGTACCGAACCACCCGGAGGTCTACGTCATCGGGGACGCCGCCTACCTCGAGACCGACGGCACGCCTCTGCCGATGATGGCGCCCGTCGCGATCCAGATGGCCGAGACCGCGGCCGGGAACATCGTGCGTCAGCTCTCGGGTGAGCCGCCTCGCGCGTTCCGCTACAAGGATCCCGGACAGCTCGCTACGATCGGCCGCAACGCCGCGGTCGCCTACATCCGCGGTATCGGGTTCAAGGGGTTCCCCGCCTGGGTGGTGTGGCTGATCGTGCACATCATTCAGCTCATCGGGTTCCGCAACAAGTTGCTCGTGCTGATCAACTGGGCGTGGGACTACTTCTTCTACGAGCGGGCGGCGCGGCTGATCACGAAGGAATGAGCGGGCGGCGCCCGGCGGTCCGCGTCGTCGCAGGACGGGAGCGACCCCGCCGCACGATCCCGTTCCAGCCGCACTCCAGGCACCAGCGCCGCTGCAGCGCCGGCAGCACCCGGTCGAACAGCCGGTTCCGGATCGGCATCATCTCGACGCGGCAATGCGGGCAGAGCGGGCCCTGCGGGAGCAACAGATAGACCACCGCGGTGACGATCGCAAGGCGCATGAGCACGGTCGCGAGCAGGACCACCACGATCAACATGCTTCATCTTAGGGCTTGAGGCGCGGGGCGTCGAGATCCTAGGCCCCGGTACGCACGAAGTCCAGGATCCGCCGCTCGATCTCAGTCAGCTCCACCGGCTTGACCAACACGCGCTCCCGTGCCACCGGCGTATTGCCCGGCTCCGCGAGCCGGGAGATGTCCCCCGAGAGGAAGAGCACGCGCGCCGCGAGCTCGGGTCGCGTTTCCTCGAGCTTGGCGTACAACTCCACGCCGCCCATCCGCGGCATGCGGAGATCGGCGAGGATCACATCGGGAGCCTGCGCCGCGAGCTTGGCCTGGGCTTCCTCGCCGTCTCCCGCCTCTTCCACGTGCGCGCCCCGGCGGGCCAGGAACCTGGCCATTGGCCGCCGGACACCCTCTTCGTCGTCCACGATCAGCACCCGGAGGCCGGCGAGCGACGCCACCGGCCGCTGTACGCCGCTCGTAGGGGCGGGGCCGGCCTCGGGCGCGCCTTGGGGTACCGCCCCGGCAGCGGGTACGGCCACCGGCTGCGAGAGGACGAACCGCGCCCCGTCCCCCGGGGCGGAGGTGAGCACGAGGTCGCCTCCCGCCTCTCGAGCGATCTGACGCGAGATGTAGAGGCCGAGCCCGGTGCCGCGCCGACCCTTGGTCGTGGCGAACGGCCGGAACAGCCGAGGTGCGATCTCGGGCGGGATACCGCCCCCGTTGTCCCTGACGGCCGCCAAAACGCTTCCGCCCTCGATCCACGTGTCCACCATCAGGTGGCGGGGCGGCTTGATCGCGCGCAGCGCGTCGACCGCATTCGAGAGCAGGTTGACCACCACCTGCTCCAGCTTGATCGCGTCGCCCTGCACGGGCGGGAGGTTGGGATCGAGACGGCCGCCCACCGTGATCTCGTCCAAACCAAACCGATACGACACGAGGTCCATGGCCCCCCGCACGACGTCATTGAGATTGACGTTCGTGATCTCACGCTCGGTGGCACGCACGAACCGCAACAGCCCGCGCAGCAGCTTCGACGCGCGCCGCGCCTGGCGCAGGATCTGCACCATCTCGCCGCGTTGCTCCTCCGAGATCCCGGGGTCCGCGACCCGGTTCTCCGCATGCGCCGCGATCGCCATCAGCGGGTTGTTCACCTCGTGGGCGACGCCCGCGAGCAGCTCACCCGCCGCCGCAAACCGACCCTGCTCCTCGGCCCGGTCGCGCAGCACCCCGGTCATCTCGTTGAAGTGCTGCGCGAGGCGGGCGATTTCGTCGCTGCCCCCCACCTGCACCCGGGCGGTCAGGTCTCCCTCGGCCACGCGCGCGAGTCCGGCTTCCAGCGCCCCGAGCGGCTTCCAGAAGCGCCGCCGAAGCAGATAGGCCGCGAGCGGGATGGCCAGGCCACCGATCGCCATCCACAGGACGGTATCCTGGAGCACGTCGCTCGCGGCGGCCTGCAGCGCCCGCTGCCGCTCAAACAGATCCTCGCGCGCCAGTCGGCCTGCCTCGAGCATCTGCTCGTCCGCAGCCTCCTCGAGCTGCTCGAGCTCGCGGACGCGCGCTGTCGTCTCGCCCCAGCGGCCGACTTCCACCAGGACGGCGATCTCGGTCAAGGCGTTGCCGACCCGCGACATCGCTTCGCCCGAACGCGCCAGGGCGTTACGCAGCTCCGCGGGGACATCGGTGTAAGGCTGGGCACCGGAGGGACCACTTCCCAGCGCCGCGAGGCGGCGGATGGCACCCAGGACCTCGCCGCCGGGACGCTCGCGAGACCCC
This sequence comes from Gemmatimonadales bacterium, assembly GCA_035763805.1. GTDB lineage: Bacteria > Gemmatimonadota > Gemmatimonadetes > Gemmatimonadales > GWC2-71-9 > DASUAL01. The sequence goes on along the minus strand of DASUAL010000128.1, from coordinate 41,070 downwards.
ACCAGGCGCTTCGTGAGCGAAGCGGCGCGGTCGAGCGCATTGTCCCGGTGCCCCAGGTCCTCTTGGAGTGCGATCACCGCCTCGGTCCCCTTGCCGAGGGACACGGCCGCCGAGCGCACGCGGAAGAAGAGGTACAGCGGCAGCGCGCCGGCGTAGAGCGCGGCGGCGAGCATCATCAGCAGTAACGCCGTCCGGAGGCTTACCCACGCCGCGCCGAGCACGGGAAGCAGCGACCGGGGCATGACCGCCTCCTTAGAAGGGGGATGCGCTCGCACTCAGGGAGGTTAAGATAACGCCCTCCCGGTTCCTGCACCGGCCGATGCCAGCGAGCCCGATGCGATCATCCTCCATCCCCCGACCCCTCACACTACCGTGACCGCGAGCCGCCCCGCGTTTCTCGGGATCTGGCTCGGCATGATGGCCGCGATGATGGCTCCGTCGGTGTACTTGACGGTAGGGCTGTTTGCTGGCGCGCTGCGCTAGCGCGCGCTCCGCCCGCACGGCACATTGGAGACCCCGACGCGAAAGGTTTCGACCACTATGGCAGGCGACACCGGCGACCGGATGAAAATCGTGATCTACTACGCGGCGTGGGCGACGATCTGCGCCACGGCGGCGGGGGTGGCGATGTCCCTGATCCACACGACGTTCTTCAGCTACGCCCCCTCGCGCACCGCGTACATGGAGACGCTCGCAGGCGGGATCGTCGTGACCCTAGCGATCGCCGCCGGCCAGGCGGCGGTGATCCTCGCGACCGGCAGCGTGCTCGTGCGGCTCGGCTACACTCTGCAGGGCACGGTCTTGCTCGGGCTGCTCGTGGGCGCCTTCGACTTCTTCATGAACCTGCTGCAGCTGCTCGTCCCCGCGCTCGAGCCTGGTTGGCGGTGGGATCTGATCATCGTGGCCCTTGCCACCCTGGGGATCACGCTGCTCGGCGCGCGCCGGATCGCGCCGGCACCGTGACCGAGCAGGAGCGCGAGGCGATCGAGCGGCTGGAGCGACGCGTCGCCCTGCTCGAGGAAGCCGTCCGGCGTCTGATCGCCGCCCGGACCGTTCCTGACCCAGGGCGCGCTCTGCGGGGACACGACTCGGCGCCCCCGGCCGCCGCCCCACGCTCCAGGCCGCCGCCCCTGCCCGCGCCCGCCGATCTCTCGCCTGCGACGCGACCGTTCACCGCCCCCGCCACCGACCTCGAGCAATGGTTCGGCCAGCGGGGGCTTCTCGTTGTCGGCGTAGTGGCGCTGCTGGCCGCGGCCGCCTTTTTCCTGAAGTACGCCTTCGACCGCGGGTGGATCCCGCCGCTGCTTCGCTCGCTGCTCGCCCTCGGTGCGGGGATCGGCGTCGGCGCCTGGGGCGAGCAGCGGATCCGCCGGGGCATGCAGCGCTACGGCGCAGCGATGATCGGCGCTGGCGGCGGCCTCGTCTACCTGGGCCTCTGGGCCGCGGCCGGACCATACGCCTTGATCGACCGCCGGGTCGGCGTGCTGCTCCTCGCAGCCACCGCCGTCGCGGTGACCCTACTCGCCCTGCACCACGACATTGAGGGCCTCGCGCTCTGGGCGCTCGTCGGCGCCTACGTGGCGCCCATCATCCTGCAGCCGCCCGTTCCGAACCCCGAAGCCTACCTCGGCTACCTCGAGGTCATCGGCCTGGGCACCGGCCTCCTCGCGTATACGATGAGCTGGCGCCGCACCTTCGATCTCGCGCTGTTCGGCTATCTCGTGCTCGCGGCGGTGGGAGCCGCAACGGCGTTGCGCAGCCCGCTGGGGTGCTGGCTCGTGACCGCGGGCGTGCTGCTGGCGCTCCACGCAACGCACCACCGCGCGTGGCCGGAGGCGCGACTCGGCGTCCTGCTCCTCGGTTGGGCAATCCTTGGCGGCAGCCTCAGCGACATCCGCGGCTCGGCATCGAAGAGCTGGCTGGCGCTCGGCGCCGCCGCGGCCGTGTCGGGCCTGCTGTGGTGGCAGCAGCTGGAGCGTGACCCCTTCGCTGCGGACCGCCGGAGCGATCCCCGGGCGGCGGCGGACCGATTCCTGTTCGTCGCGAACCCCGTCGCCTTCCTGCTGCTCGCGTACGCCGCGGGACTCCGCGTGCTCGAGGACGCACCCGGCGCGCTGCCGGCGCTCCTCGGAGCGATCTACCTGTCGGCCGGCTGGCTGCGGCGCTCGGCGTCCCAGCTGATCATGGGGTTCGCGTTGGGGGCCGTCGCCATGGCGCTCGAGTGGCAAGCCACCACTGTCGTACTCGGTTGCACGGCGCTCGCCGGCGCGGCACTCGCGGCGGAACGCCTGGCGAACCGTCCGGGCGGCCGCGCGGCTGCCGTCGGACTGGCGCTGACTGCGGCGCTGTTTCTCTGCGCCGCGCTGTGGTCCCGCGAGCCGCACGCTCCCGTGTTCAGCGACCGCTGGGCGCTCGCGCTATATGTCTACATTGCAGGCATGGCGCTGTGCGCGCGCGAGTGGGGGCCCGAGGCCCCGCCTGGCGCCTGGGAACGCCGCGGCCGTGAGCTGCTCTGGATCCTGTGCGGAGCCGCCGCGTTCCTCGGCGGCTCCATCCAACTCGGGCGTCATTTCGGTCGCAGTAGCGCGCTCGCCGGAGATCTGGCGCTGAGCCTGTGGTGGCTGGTGTACGCGGGAGCGCTCGTGTCCCTCGGCTTCCGCCTCAACCGCAAGGCGGTGCGCTCGGCCGGGCTCGCAGTCGCGGCGGCAGCGGGGCTCAAGATCGTGCTGTACGACCTCGCGACGTTGGAGGCGCTGTACCGGGTGGCGTCGTTCTTTGCCTTAGCGCTGATTGCGCTGACCGTGGCATACGCGTACAACAGGAAGGCGTCGCGGGGCGTCGCGGAGGGGGAGCAGTAGCGCCCTCACAGTTTCGGCAGCGTAATCCCCTTTTGCGCCTGATACTTCCCCTTCTTGTCTTTGTAGCTCACCTCGCATTCGTCTCCCTCGTCTGCGGTGAAGAACAACACCTGTGCGATGCCTTCGTTGGCGTAGATCTTGGCGGGGAGAGGTGTCGTGTTGGAGATCTCCAGCGTGACGAAGCCCTCCCACTCGGGCTCGAACGGCGTGACGTTCGTGATGATGCCGCAGCGGGCGTACGTGCTCTTGCCGACGCAGATGGTGAGGACGTTGCGCGGGATGCGGAAGTATTCGACCGAGCGCGCCAGCGCGAACGAATTGGGCGGCACGATGCACACCTCTCCGATGAATTCGACGAAGGATTTCGGGTCGAACCGTTTCGGGTCCACCACGGCCGAGAGGGCGTTGGTGAAGATCTTGAACTCGGGCGCGACGCGCATATCGTAGCCGTAGGACGAAACGCCGAAGGAAATCACCCCCTCGCGCACCTGATTCTCGGCAAACGGCTCGATCATGGCGTGCTGGCGGGCCATGCGGCGAATCCAGCGATCGGACTTGATGGACATGGGGCCGCAATATATCGGCGCGCCGGTGACTCACGCCACGGGCAACCTTGACGTCCACAAGTCGCGGAGCGTGGTTATAAGCAACGCGCACCGGCCCAACCCACGGACGACCAGTATGCCACATGACATGCCTCGGTCGAACGACACGTTGGGCGCGGCGTTCGATCGCGAGTGCTCGATCGGGGACGTCAACTACTCCCGGGTCGTGGTGGCGGAGGGCCCCGCGCTCGCCCGGGCGACGGCCGCGTGGCTCGTGGCGACGATCCGGCAGGCCATCCTGCAACGCGGCCGCTGCACGGTGGGGCTCGCGGGCGGGGTGACGCCTGGGCCGATTTACGGGGAACTCACGACCCCGTCCCTCGCACAGGACATCGACTGGACCCGTGTGGACGTGTATTTCGGCGACGAGCGGGCCGTACCACCGCATCACCCGGACAGCAACTATCGCATGGTGCGCGAGCGGCTGCTCGCGCACGTGCCGATCCCGGCAACGATGGTCCACCGCATGGAAGCCGAGCGGCCCGACCTCGACGTCGCAGCGGCCGAATATGACCGCGCGTTGCCGCCCCGGCTGGATGTGCTGCTGCTCGGTATGGGACCGGACGGCCACACCGCGTCGCTCTTCCCCAGGTCGCCCGCGCTCGCGGAGCGAGAGCGGCGCGTGGTGCCGGTTCACAGCCCCAAGCCGCCCTCGTTGCGCCTGACGATCACGCCGCCTGTAATTGCGGCGGCGCGGAGCGTCGCGGTGGTGGCGGTCGGCGAGGAGAAGGCAGCCATGACGGCGCGGGCGCTGGCCGGGCCGTTTGCGCCTCAGGACGTGCCCGCCCAGCTGGCACGCCACGGGACCTGGTTCCTCGACCCGCGCGCGGCGGCGTTGCTCGCGCCACAACGGGGGGCCCGGTGATCGTCCTCGCCGGAGACATCGGCGGCACGAACGCGCGGCTGGCGCTCGTCGAAGTGAGCGATGACGCCGTCCGCATCCTGCGGGAGGGGCGGTTTCCGACCCGGGATTCCCCGGGGCTCGGGTCAATCGTGCTTCGCTTCTGTGGTGACGCGGCGACCCGCCCCAACCGGGCGTGCTTCGGCGTGCCCGGCCCCGTGGTGGGTGAGGCGTGCGAGCCACCGCACCTGCCGTGGAAACTCGACGCGAGCCAGCTCGCGGCCGAGATCGGCATCCCCACCGTCCAGTTCATCAACGACTTTAGCGCGGTGGGCTACGGGGTGGAGCGGTTGGGGCCCGGCGATCTGGTCACGCTGCAAGAAGGGACGCCCGCGCCGCGCGGCCCGATCGCGCTGCTCGGGGCGGGGACTGGGCTTGGCGAGGGATGCATGATCTGGGACGGGGAGCGCTACCAGGTCTACCCGTCCGAAGGTGGGCATGCCGACTTCGCAGCCCGCGACGCGCTGCAGTGGAGGCTCGTAGAATTCCTCCGCACCGTGCACGGGCGCGTGTCCTATGATCGGGTGCTCTCGGGGCCGGGGCTCGCCAACATCTATCGCTTCCTGGTCTCGCTCGGCGAGACACCCGAGCAGCCGAGCGTGCGGGCAGAGATGACGCGCGAAGACGCTGCCGCCGTTGTCACGACGCACGCACTCGCTGGAACGGACCCGCTGTGCGTCCAGGCGCTCCACCTCTTCGTATCCATGTACGGGGCGCAGGCGGGTAACCTGGGGCTGACGCTCTTCGCCACCGGCGGGGTGTACATCGCGGGGGGCATCGCGCCGCGGATCGTGGACAAGTTGAAGGACGGTACATTCCTCGCGGCGTTTCGCGACAAGGGACGGCTGTCGCACCTGGCCGCCGTGCTCCCCGTGCACGTCATCGTGAACCCGGCGATCGGAGTACTGGGCGCCGCCGCCGCGGCCGCCCGGCCAGCATGACGAAAGGACGGAGGAGAAGCAACAATGCAACTCGGCATGATCGGCCTCGGGCGGATGGGCGGCAACATGGTCCAGCGACTCGCGGAGGGCGGCCACCACCTGGTCGTGTATGACGTGAACCCCCAGGCAGTGAAGGCGCACCTGCCGAGCGGAGTGCAAGGGGCCGTGGATCTCGGCGACCTCTGCCGGCGGATTGCGCCTCCACGCGTCGTCTGGATCATGGTGCCCGCCGGTGCGCCCACCCAGAGTACGATCGATCAGCTGAGCCCGCTGCTCGCGAGGGGAGACATCGTCATTGATGGCGGAAACTCGAACTTCCGCGACTCGATGCGCCGCGCGGAACAACTCCAGGTGAAGGGGATCGAGTTCGTGGACGCCGGGACGAGCGGCGGGATCTGGGGGCTCACCGGCGGCTACTGTTTGATGGTCGGAGCCTCAGCCACGGCTTTCCAGCACTGCGAGCCGGTCTTCAAGACGCTGGCGCCGACCGAGGGCTACGCGCACGTGGGCCCGCCTGGCGCGGGGCACTACGTGAAGATGGTGCACAACGGGATCGAGTACGGGTTGCTGCAGGCGTACGCCGAGGGTTACGAGATCCTGCACTCCTCGAAGGCGTTCGAGCTCAACTTGCGTCAGATCGCGAGGCTCTGGAACCACGGCAGCGTGGTGCGTTCCTGGCTGAACGAGCTTGCCGAACAGGTGTTGGCGAAGGACGGCCGGCTCGCTGCGATCCGAGGCTATGTGGAGGATTCGGGGGAAGGGCGCTGGGTCGTACAGGAGGCGATCGACCTCGACGTGCCGGCGCCGGTGATCACGCTCTCGCTGCTCGAGCGGTTGCGGTCGCGGCAGGATGAGTCCTTCGCTGCCAAGGTCATCGCGGCGCTCCGCAACGAGTTCGGCGGGCACGCACTGAAGACCAAGTGACCGCGGTACGCGGAACCGTGCGCGCCATCATCACTTACGTCACTCGATTCGGTTGACAAAGGGGGGCCGCTGCGGATACGTTTCCGCCGTTAAGTGAATTTTTTCACGAACTCATGAACCAGCCCTACCTCTCCTTCCTCATTCTCCTCGCCTTCGTCGCGTTCAACGCGGCGTTGCTCATCGGGCTGTCGCACCTGCTCGCGCCCCACAGGCCGACCGCGCTGAAGGAGGCGCCCTACGAGAGCGGCATGCCGCCACTCGGGAGCGCCCGCGAGCGGTTCTCGGTGAAGTTCTATCTCGTCGCGATGCTGTTCATCATTTTCGACATCGAGACGGTATTCCTGATCCCTTGGGGGACGATCTATCTGCGCGCCGGGGCGGTGGCTGGGGGGCCGGGGATGGGATTTCTGCTCGTGGAGATGCTGGTCTTCATGCTGATACTGGCGGTCGGGTACGTGTATGTGTGGAAGCGGGGAGCGCTGCAATGGGACTGAAGCAAAAGGCGTGGAGGGAAACCGCTCAGGAAGTACGTGGAGGGAGTACGTTGAGGGACGACGTCGACGTCGTTCCTCCACGGTTCTCCTCCACGGTTTCCCTCGACGTCGTTCCTCAACGGGGCATGGTGTCGTGAAGCGCGTCATCGAAACGAAGGAAGTCGCGGGTCAAAGCCCGAACTATCTCCTCGCCCGCGTCAAGGATCTGGTCGACTGGGCGGTCAATGCCTCGCGTGCGAACTCGCTCTGGCCCATGCCGTTCGGCACCGCCTGCTGCGCCATCGAGTTCATGGCGACTGCGGCGTCCCGGTTCGACTTCGCCCGTTTCGGGATGGAGCGCCAAGCGTTCTCTCCCAGGCAGGCCGACGTGCTGATCTGCGCCGGCCGGCTGCCGTTCAAGCTCGCTCCGGTGATCCGGCGGATCTACGATCAGATGCCGCAGCCCAAGTGGGTGATCTCGATGGGCGCGTGTGCCTCGACGGGCGGGATCTTCGACAACTACGCTATGGTGCAGGGGATCGACACGATTGTGCCGGTGGACGTCTACGTCCCCGGGTGCCCGCCGCGGCCCGAAGGTTTGTTGTACGGCGTGTTGCTGCTGCACAAGAAAATCAAAGGCGAGTCGCTGTTCGACACGGTCCGGCGGCGCGAAGAGGAGTCGCTCGACGAGCGTGGCCTGCGGCTCCCGCCCGAGCAGATCGACGAGCTTTCAGAGCCCTTCGGGAACTCCATCCACCAGTTCCGGTCGGCGTGAACTCGTCCGTCGACGCGCTCCGAGCGACCTTTGGCACCGCGATCGGCCGCGCTCTCGACGTGTGCGGCGACACGATCGTGTACGTCGATCGCGTGCGGGCTCCCGACATCCTCAAGTGGCTGAAGGAGACGCCGGGCGAGGAGTACAACTACCTCGTGGACGTCACCGCCGTCGAGTACCGCGACACCGAGCGGGCGCTCGAGGTGGTCTACTTCCTGCGCTCGCTGCACCGGCGCGCAGATCTTCGCGTGAAGGTCGAATTGCCCAGGGACCAGGAGCTCGTCGTCGACTCGGTCGTGCCCGTGTGGCAGGGTGCGAACTGGCTGGAGCGGGAAGTCTACGACATGTTCGGGATCACCTTCCGCGGGCATTCCGACCTGCGCCGCATCTTGATGTGGGAGACGTACGCCGAAGGCCACCCGCTGCGCAAGGATTTCCCGCTGCGCGGCCGATTCAGCCGCGCCGAGCAGGTGCGCCAGGCGCTCGCCGCCAACCCGGAAGCACACTACTCCATGGAAGAGCTGTCCATCGCCGAGGCGTTCGACGAGCTTCCCGAGGACATGAAAGAGCGGCTGCGCCGGGGCGAGCGCGGCAAGCTCCCCTATTCCGAATGAGCAAACGGACCGTCGAATTCGAGGTCGCCACGCCCGGCCTGGGCGCGCAAGGTGAGCGGCTGCGTGTGCCGCTCGGCGTCGCCGGCGATCCGGCCGTCGCCGACGCGCCCGAGGCAGCCGGCGAGCACATGCTCATCAACCTCGGGCCGCAGCACCCGGCGACGCACGGCGTGCTGCGGCTGGTCGTCGAGCTCGACGGCGAGACGGTGGTCCGGGTGATCCCCCACATCGGGTACCTGCATTCCGGTTTCGAGAAGCTCGGCGAGTATCGTCACTACAACCAGATCATCCCGCTCACGGACCGCACGGATTATCTGTCGCCGATGGCCAACAACGTCGGCTTTGCGCTCGCGGCCGAGCAGCTGATGGGGATCGAGATCACACCCCGCTGCACGGTGCTGCGGGTGCTCGCGTGCGAGATGAGTCGCATCATCTCGCACATGGTCTGGCTCGGCACGACCTCCATCGACCTCGGCGCGTTCACGCCCTTCCTATGGGCGTTCCAAGAGCGCGAGCGGATCTACAACCTCCAGGAGATGTGGACCGGCGCCCGCCTCACCACCAGCGTGACGCGCGTCGGCGGCATGATGGCCGACGTTCCCGACAAGTTCGTCGATGGGCTGCGCCATTTCACCGACACATTTCCGAAGACCCTGCATGAGATCGACCGGGTCCTGACGAAGAACGCCGTGTGGGTCGGCCGCACGCAGGGCGTGGGCGTGATGACGGCGGCGGAGGCGGTCAACTATTCGTTCTCCGGACCCATGCTGCGCGCCAGCGGCGTCGCCTACGACGTGCGCAAGGACCGGCCGTACCTCGGGTACGAGACGTACGACTTCGATGTGCCGGTGGGGGAGCACGGCGATGTCTACGACCGCTACCTGGTTCGGCTCGAGGAGTGCCATCAGTCGAACCGGATCCTCCGGCAGGCGCTGGACCGGCTTCCCGGAGGCCCGGTCAACGTGGACGACCCGCGCGTGATTCTGCCGCCCAAGTCGCGCGCGATGAGCGACATGGAGGCGATGATCTACCACTTCAAGCAGGTCATGGAGGGCGTGAAGGCCCCGGTGGGCGAGGCATATGCCGGAATCGAGAACCCGAAGGGGGAGCTTGGCAATTACCTGGTGTCCGACGGAACCGCGAAGCCGGTGCGGTGGCGCATCCGGCCGCCGTCCTTCATCAACCTGGCGGCGCTGTCGAAAATGGCCGAAGGGCACCTGCTCTCGGACCTGATCGCGATCAACGCATCGGTGGACATCGTGATGGGTGAGGTGGATCGATGAGCGCGGGCGGGCACTCGACTGCCCAGGCGGGGACGGAGGAATACCAGCCGGTCTTCACCGGCAAGGTTCTCGAACAGCTGCACGAGATCCTCACGCGCTATCCCACGAAGCAGGCCGCGCTGTTGCCGGCACTATGGTTGGTGCAGCAGCAGCGCGGCTGGATCTCCGACCGCAACATGGCCGAAACGGCCGAGGTGTTGGGGCTCACACCCGCCTACGTCAAGGGCGTCGTGACGTTTTACACGATGTATCATCAGCACCCCGTGGGAGACAACTTCGTCCAGGTGTGCACGACGTCGCCGTGTAACATCTGCGGCGCCGAGGGCGTGGTGAAGGCGTTCCTGGAGCACACCGGGGCGAAGGAGCTCGGGGCCACGAGCCCGGATGGGAAGTGGACGGTGATCGAGGTGGAGTGTCTCGGGGCGTGCGGATTCGCCACGCCGGTGCTGATCAACGACGAATTCATCGAGTCCGTCACGCCAGAGCGCGTGGCGGACCTCCTGAGGAAATACAAGTGAGCTGCGAGTGCGCAGTGCGGAGTGCGGAACGCGGGATTGACGTGGCAGGTTCGATCCGCGGAGCGGACCGTGAGGTTCGACGCCGGCCCGAAGCATTCCGCACTCCGCATTCCGCATTCCGCATTCGGTCGGGAAGGGGGGGGACGTAGATGGGCTACCCGTACAAGCCGCACCCCAGAGAAACGGTTCTCCTCTCCAGATACTTCGGCGACCCCGAGGCGAAGACCTACAAGGGGTGGGCGAAGCGGGGCGGGTACGAGGCATGGCAGCAGGCTCAGGCGATGGCCCCCGCCGCGATCACCGACGTCGTGAAGGAATCGGGGCTCAGGGGCCGCGGCGGCGCGGGCTTCCCCACCGGGCTCAAGTGGTCGTTCATGCCCAAGGACAAGAAGAAGCCGCACTACCTCTGCGTGAACGCCGATGAATCCGAACCCGGGACGTTCAAGGACCGCGAGATCATGCGGTGGACGCCGCATGCCCTGCTCGAGGGGACGGCGATCGCGATGCGGGCGATCCAGGCCGAGGTCGCCTACATCTATATCCGCGGCGAGTTCACCGAGCCGTACGCGATCATGGAGAGGGCGCTCGCCGAGGCAAACGCCGCGCACGTGTTCGGCGATCTGAAGGTCTACCTCCACCGCGGCGCGGGCGCGTACATCTGCGGCGAAGAAACCGCGCTGATGAACTCGATCGAGGGCAAGCGCGGCAACCCGCGGATCAAGCCGCCGTTCCCGGCGGCGTTCGGCGTGTTCGGCATGCCGACCACGATCAACAACGTCGAGACCCTCGCCGCCGTGCCCCACATCATCAAGCAGGGCGCTGCCTGGTACAAGGCGATGACGCTCTCGAACCCTAAGAGCACGGGCACGAAGCTCTTCTCCGTCTGCGGGCACGTGCAGAAGCCCGGGAACTACGAAGTGACCATGGGATTCCCGCTCAAGGACCTGCTGTACGACCTGTGCGGCGGGATGCGGCCGGGCCGCACCCTCAAGGCGTGCATCCCTGGGGGCTCGTCGGTGCCGATTCTGAACCGCGAGGAGTCCGAGCGCTGCCTCCTCGACTATGAGGGCTGCGTCGAGCAAGGCACGATGCTCGGCTCGGGCGGCGTGATCGTCTTCGACGACACGGCCGACATGGTCTATCAGATCATGCGCCTGGCGCGCTTCTACGCGCACGAATCGTGCGCCCAGTGCACGCAGTGTCGCGAAGGCACGGCCTGGACGACCAAGATCATCGAGCGCATCCTCGCCGGGCAGGGCAAGACGTCCGACCTCGATCTGCTGCTCGATCTCTCGGAGAACATGACCGGTAAGACCATCTGCGTGTTGTCGGACTCTTGCGCGGCGCCGGTCGTCTCGGGCATCAAGAAGTTCAGGCACGAGTTCGAGGACTACATCACGGGCCGCAAGCGCACCGTCCTGGTGGCGTGAGGCAGGGAACGGGGAATGCCTGAAGACCTGGTGACCTTGACGATCGACGGGGTCCCCGTCGGCGTCCCGAAGGGGACGCTGGTGATCGAGGCGGCGAAGCAGGCGGGCGTGCTGGTCCCGCACTACTGCTACCACCCGGGGCTCCCCGTGGCGGGCGTGTGCCGCATGTGCCTCGTCGACATCGAGAAGGCGCCCAAGCTCCAGATTGCTTGCGCCACCCAGGTGGCCGAGGGCATGGTGGTGCGCACGCAGACGGCGCAGGCGAAGAGCGCCCGCATGGGCGTGCTCGAGCTGTTGCTTATCAACCATCCGCTCGACTGCCCGATCTGCGATCAGTCGGGGGAATGCGAGCTGCAGGACTTCACCTTCCAGGAGGGGCGGCCGGCGACGCGCTACAGCCCGGAGTACCCGAAGCGCTTCAACCCTGCCGAGGACTTCGGGCCGGACGTGCTGTACGTACCGAACCGCTGCATCTTGTGCACGCGGTGCGTGCGCTTCATGGAAGACATCGCGAGAGAACCGGTGCTGAACGTCTCCGAGCGCGGCGATCGCGCCTACATCGGCGTCCACCCCGAGGCGCGGCTTGACCATCCGTGGGCGGGCAACGTGGTGGATCTCTGCCCCGTCGGATCCCTCCTCTCCAAGGATTTTCTGCACAAGGCGCGCGCCTGGGAGCTCGACAAGACCGCGTCGATCTGCGGCGGGTGCTCGCAAGGGTGCAACGTCACCGTCGATACGCGCGACAACGTGGTCGTGCGCATCCGGCCGCGGCCGAACCTGGCGGTCAACCAGTACTTCATCTGCGATCACGGCCGCATGAACTACCGCTGGATGAACCGCGGCGATCGGATCGAGGCGCCGCTCGTGAAACGAGGCGGCGGAGGGGCCGAGCTGCAAGCGGTGGACTGGGACGAGGCGCTCGAGCGCGCGGCGATGGTGTTGCGCGGCGCGCGCGGCCGGGCCGTGGCCCTCGTGTCTCCGAAGGCCTCCACGGAGGCGCTGTTTCTCGCGCGCGAGCTGCTCGCGCCGTTCGAATGGACCGGCGCCTTCCAGGTCGTCATGGGCGAGGAAGCGCCGCTCGCGGGTGTGCCCAACCTCGCCCTCCGGGCGGAGCGGGCGCCCAACGGCACCGGCGCCGAGCTGCTCGGCTACAGCCGCGACTACGCGGCGGCGCTCCAGGCGGCGGAGTCGGCCGCCGTGGTGCTCGTCCTGGACGAGCCCGAGACGACGGTCAAGACGCCGGGCGCGCTGTTCTACCTCGGGACCATACTCTCCGACGCCGCGCGCGCCGCGGACGTTGTGCTCCCAATCGCCAACGTGGCGGAAGAGGATGGCACGTTCGTGAACCGCGACGGCCGGGTGCAGCGCTACTTCCAGGCGAAACCTGCGCCCGCCATGGCGCGGCCGGCCTGGTGGGTGCTGGCGGAGCTGCTCGCCGTGCTCGGCCGAGGCGAGCCCATGGCGAGCGCGAGCGATGCGTTCGACCGGCTGGCGCAGTCGGTGGCGCCATTCGCCGGCCTGAGCCACGCGGCGCTGGAGATGACCGGGAAGCAGGTCGCGACCCGGCCGGCGCCTGCGGCCGCGGGGGTCACGGCGTGACCTTCTTTCTCGTGGCCTCGCTCGTCAAGGTGGTCGTCGTCTTCACCGCGATCATGGTAGGGGTGGCGCTGCTCACCCTGGCCGAGCGGAGGATCTGCGCCTGGATGCAGGACCGGCTGGGCCCGAACCGCGTTGGCCCCCAGGGGCTGCTGCAGCCGGCGGCCGATGGTCTCAAGAACCTCTTCAAGGAGGAGACCCTACCGGCGCAGGCGGACAAGGTGGTGTTCATGCTCGCGCCGACCATGTCCTTCGTCCCGGCCCTGCTCGCGATCGCCGTGATTCCGTTCGCGACGCCGCTGCCGACCCCGTGGGGTCCCGTGGACCTGGTCGTGGCGAACCTCCCGATCGGCGTGCTCTACATCCTGGCGTTCGGCTCGCTCGGCGTCTATGGAATCGTGCTCGCCGGGTGGTCGTCCAACAACAAGTACTCGCTGCTCGGCGGCCTGCGGGCGTCGGCGCAGATGATCTCGTACGAGATCGCGATGGGCATGAGCACCGTGGCGGTGCTGCTGCTGGCGGGCAACGTCACGCTCACGGACGTGATCGCCCGACAGCAACAGTCCACCTGGTTCATCCTCCCGCTCGCGCTGGCGTGCTTCATCTTCATCGTGGCGGCGTTCGCGGAGACGAACCGTCTGCCGTTCGATCTCCCGGAGGCCGAGGCCGAGCTGATCGCCGGCTATCACACCGAGTACAGCGCGATGAAGTTCTCGATGTTCTACATCGCCGAGTATTCGAACATGGTCACCGCCTCGGCGCTCATGGCCACGCTGTTCTTCGGTGGCTACGACATCCCGTTCACGACCTGGGACAACGCGCCGCCGTGGACTCTCCCGAAGACTCTCGCGACCCTCGCGACGTTTTCGCTCAAGGTGGCCATGTTCCTGTTCCTCTTCATCTGGGTCCGGTGGACTCTGCCGCGGTTCCGCTACGATCAGCTGATGGCGCTGGGGTGGAAGGTCATGCTGCCGCTCGCCCTTGGATACATCACCGTCCTCGCGTCGGCCATCTGGCTGCTGCACGACCGCCTGGGCTGGGCTTACGACACGCGCTTCGGCCTCGCGTTGTTCGGGCTGAACGTGCTGCTCGCGATTCCGCTGTTCTTCGTGCTCGACCGCGGTCACATCGTCGCCGGGTCCGTGGCGGAGGAGGGGGCCTGATGGCGATCGGCGTCAAAGTCATGAAGCGGCCCGGGACGCAGGCCTCGTACGTGCGGGCGACGCTCAAGGGGATGGCGCTTACGCTGCAGCACGTGTTCCGGCCCAAGGTGACGATGCAGTACCCGGAGCAGAAGTCCACCGACGACTGGGCGATCACGCCCCGCTGGCGCGGCACGCATCGCATGCTCACGGACGAGCAGGGGCGGGCCAAGTGCGTAGCGTGCGGACTGTGCCCACAGATCTGCCCCGCGAACTGCATCAAGCTGGTGCCGGGGGAGGACGAGGAGGGGAACCGCTACCCGCTGATCTACGAGATCGACGAGTTTCGCTGCGTGTTCTGCGGCTATTGCCAGGAGGTTTGTCCCGAGGAGGCGATCCACGTCGGCGTGCACTACGAGAATTCCGAATACTCGCGCGAACGGTTCGTGTACGACCTCGAGCGCCTGTGCGCGCAGACGCACCCCGTTTCGACGCTCTGGGACCCGGCCGATCCGAAGGGCGAGTGAGGGATGTCGCCGACGCTGATCGTGTTCTGGGGGTTCGCGGGGCTGGCGATCGCGAGCGCCCTCTTCTGCATCACCCGGAAGAACCCCGTGGCGAGCGCTTTGTGGCTCGTGGTGACGCTGTTCTCACTGGCCGCGCTGTTCGTCATCCTCGACGCGCAGTTCATCGCAGTGCTCCAGGTGCTGGTGTACGCCGGCGCCATCATGGTGCTGTTCCTGTTCGTGATCATGCTGCTCAACCTGGGTCGGCGCGGGCCGGCGGACCTGAAGGGGCCGGCGGGGCTCGCGGTCGGAGTCGCGCTGGGCGTGGTGCTCCTGTTCCAGCTGCTGGCGCCGGCCCGCGCGGCCGACGACCCGCAGCGGCAGTGCGAGGCCCTGGGTCAGGCCGCCCCGCTCGCCTGTCTCGGCCTCCCCGACAGCGTCCTGGCCGCCATGCCGCAGGACGCGATGGCTCGGCTGCAAGAGCAGGAAGGGATGGTCGGCGCCGTGGCCCGGCCGCTGTTCCAGACGTACCTGCTCCCGTTCGAGATCACGAGCGTCCTGTTGCTCGCCGCGATCGTGGGCGCGGTGGTGCTCGCCAAACGAAAGCTCTGAATGCTCCTCGGACCCGCTCTCGCCGTTTCCGCGGTGCTCTTCACCCTCGGCGTCGCCGGCGTGCTGCTGCGACGCAACGCGATCGTCATCTTCATGTGCGTCGAACTGATGCTCAACGCCGCGAACCTGGCGTTCGTCGCTCTCGCGCAGCGGCTGGGCACGACCGCCGGCGTCGAGGCCGGCGTGCGCGGCCAAGTCTTCGTGTTCTTCGTCATGGCGGTTGCGGCCGCTGAGGCCGCAGTCGGACTCGCGATCATCCTCGCGATCTATCGTCATCGCGAGACGGTGGACCTCCAGAACATCAACCTGCTGAAGGGCTGATGCCCGAATCCGTTCTGAACGCGCTCTGGGTCCTACCTGCGCTGCCGCTCCTCGGGTTCGTGCTCAACGGCGCCCTGGCCCTGGTCCGCCCCGGTGCCAAGACCGCCGTGTCCGTGATTGGCGTCGGGGTCCTCGCGCTGGCGTTCGCCGCCGGCATCGCGGCCGTGGTCGAGTTCGCCGGCCGCCACCCCGCGGCGCCGCTGGTGGTCCGCTATTGGGAGTGGCTGCCGGTCGGGAGCCTGCGCATCGACTTCGCGCTCCAGTTCGACCAGCTCTCCGCTGTGATGGTGCTCGTCGTCACGGGCGTGGGCGCCCTGATTCACCTGTTCAGCGTCGGGTACATGGGCGCAGACCCGGGCTACGCCCGCTACTTCGCATTCCTGAACCTCTTCGTCTTCTTCATGCTGACGCTCGTCCTCGGGGCGAACTTCCCCGTCATGTTCGTCGGCTGGGAAGGCGTCGGGCTCTGCTCCTACCTGCTGATCGGCTTCTGGTTCAACGAGAAGATCAACGCCGACGCGGGGAAGAAGGCGTTCATCGTGAACCGCATCGGGGACGTCGGGTTCCTGA
This sequence comes from Gemmatimonadales bacterium, assembly GCA_035763805.1. Classification (GTDB taxonomy): domain Bacteria; phylum Gemmatimonadota; class Gemmatimonadetes; order Gemmatimonadales; family GWC2-71-9; genus DASUAL01. The sequence goes on along the minus strand of DASUAL010000128.1, from coordinate 25,001 downwards.
TCGCGATGTTTTTGATCTTCCAGCACACGGGCTCGCTCGACTTCGCCGAGGTCTTCCGGCAGGCGCCCGTGCTCGCCGCGGGCGGCGGCGTCGTCACGGCGATCACGCTGTTCCTGTTCCTCGGTTGTACGGGGAAGTCGGCGCAGATCCCGCTGTATACCTGGCTCCCCGACGCCATGCAGGGCCCCACTCCCGTCTCGGCGCTGATCCACGCCGCGACCATGGTGACCGCGGGCGTCTACCTGGTCGCGCGCTGCAACGTGCTGTTCGCCATGGCGCCGGTCTCGAGCAGCGTGGTCGCGGGCGTGGGCGCGCTCACGGCACTCTTCGCCGCGACGATCGCCCTCAAGCAGTGGGACATCAAGCGGGTGCTCGCGTACTCCACCATCTCCCAGCTCGGCTACATGTTCCTGGGCGTCGGGACGGGCGCGTACGCGGCGGGCATTTTCCACCTCGTGACGCACGCTTTCTTCAAGGCGCTCCTGTTCCTTGGCGCGGGGAGCGTGATTCATGCGATGCACCAGGCGTACCACGCGACCCACCGGCACGAGGATGCCCAAGACATGCGCAACATGGGCGGCCTGCGGCGCTACCTGCCGTGGACCTGGGCACTGATGTGGGTCGCGACACTCGCGATCGCCGGGATCCCGCCGTTCTCGGGCTTCTTCTCGAAGGACGAGATCCTGGTCGCGGCGTTCGCGCGCGCCGGCGCGGACCCGGCATGGTACGCCTTCTGGGGGCTGGCGATCGTGGCGGCGCTGCTTACCGCGTTCTACATGACCCGGCTGATGCTGTACGCCTTCCACGGCCCGAACCGCACCGGCGAGCGAGAGCGCGAGCACCTGCACGAGGCGCCGTGGGTGATGACCGCCCCGCTCGTCGTGCTGGGAGCGCTGAGCCTCGGGGGCGGCGTGCTCAACCTCCCCGAGCTCGTCGGTGGGCACGCGTTCCTGCACCACTGGCTCGCTCCGGTCACGCAGGTTGCCGACCGGATGCGGCCGGCCATCGCCGTGTCGCACGCCACCGAGTGGGCGCTGGTGGTGGGCGCCGTGGTGGTGGCCGTGGCGGGCATCGTCGGCGCCCTGCGGCTGCTCAAGCCGGAGGCGCTCGTCCCCGCGCGGCTCGCGCCGCGCGAGACCGGGCTGGGCCGGGTGCTGTGGCACAAGTGGTACGTCGACGAGATCTACGACCGCCTGATCGTCCGGCCGGTGATGTGGCTGTCCCGCGAGGTGCTGTGGAAGGTCATCGACATGCAGGTGGTGGACGGGCTGCTGGTGAACGGCAGCGCGGCGGCGTGCCGGGCGCTCGGCTGGGTGGGCAGCCGACTGCAGACGGGACAGGTGGGCGTCTACGTCGTCGTGTTCGTCGTGGGCGTGCTGTTGGTGCTCCGCGCGGCGCTGCGCTGAGCCATGTACCAGACCTGGGTCCTCACCGCGCTCATCGCCTGGCCCCTCGTCGCGGCGCTCGGTGTGCTCCTCGGGCCCGCCCGCTGGGCGAAGCACCTGGCGCTGGCCGCCAGCCTCGTGGAGTTCGCGCTCTCGGTACCGCTGTGGTGGACGTTCGTTCCGGCGGGGGGGATGCAGTTCCAGCTCGACGTCCCGTGGATCCCTGCCTGGGGCATCCGGTACACGGTGGGTGTAGACGGGCTCTCGCTCTTCCTGGTACTGCTCACGACGTTCCTCGTCCCGCTGTCGGTGCTCGGGAGCTACACGTACATCACCACGCGCGAGCGCGGGTTCTACGCGCTGATGCTCGTGCTGACGTCGGGGATGATCGGCGTGTTCGTCTCCCTCGACCTGTTCCTGTTTTACGTGATGTGGGAGGTGATGCTGATCCCGATGTATTTCATCATCGGGGTGTGGGGTGGGGAGAACCGGCTATACGCGGCCATCAAGTTCTTCATCTACACGTTCTTCGGATCGCTCCTCATGCTTCTGGCGATCCTCGTGCTCGTGTACCTCGTGAGGCAGCGCACCGGCGTCTACTCGTTCTCCTACCTCCATCTGATCGGGCACATGGGTGCGCTGGGTCCGGTCGCGTTCTGGCTGTTCGCCGCGTTCTTTCTGGCGTTCGCCATCAAGGTGCCGATGTTCCCCCTCCACACCTGGCTGCCCGACGCCCACGTGGAGGCACCGACGGCAGGCTCGGTCATCCTCGCCGGCATCCTGCTGAAGATGGGGACCTACGGATTCCTGCGGTTCGCCGTTCCCTTCTTCCCGACCGTGGCCCTGCACCCGTGGGTGCAGGCAGGGATCGTCGGGTTGTCGCTGATCGGGATCGTCTATGGCGGACTCGTCGCGATGGTGCAGCCCGACTTCAAGAAGCTGATCGCGTACTCGTCCGTGGCGCACCTCGGGTTCGTGATGCTCGGTATTTGGGCACTGACGCTCCAGAGCGTGCAGGGCGCGCTGATGGTGATGATCAACCACGGCATCTCGACCGGGGCGCTGTTCTTCCTGGCGGGGATGCTGTACGAGCGACGCCACAGCCGGCTGATCGACGCGTTCGGCGGGATCGCGCGGGTCGTCCCGATGCTCGCCACCATCCTCACGATCGTGTCGCTCTCGTCGATCGGGCTCCCGTCCACCAACGGGTTCGTAGGGGAGCTGCTCGTGTTGCTCGGCGCGTTCCAGACGTATCCGGTCGCCACTACGGTCGCGGCGGGCGGCGTGATCGTGGCGGCGATGTATCTGCTGCCGGCGCTGCAGCGGGTGATCTTCAACCCGCTCGACAAGCCGGAGAACGAAAAGCTCCTCGATCTCACGCCGCGCGAGCTCGCGGTGCTACTGCCCCTCGTCGCCTGCATCCTGTGGATCGGCCTCTACCCCACGCCGTTCCTCCGGCGGATGGAGCCTGCGGCCCAACACTTCATCGAGTCGGTTCGGGCGTCGGCCGGTACCGGGACGGCGGCGCGATGAATCTGGCGGCCCTCGATCTCGCGAGCTCCCGCGATCTGATGATCGCGTTCGCGCCGGAGCTCGTGCTCACCGCGTGGACGATCGTCGTGCTGCTGACGGTGGCCTGGCGGCACCGCACGGCACGGGACCTTCGGGTCGCTGGATGGTTGACCCTGGCCGGGCTCGCGAGCGCAGCGGGGGCGGCGTGGTTTCTGTGGTGGCAACGGGCGGCGGCGCCGGGAATCCCGGCCATGATCGCCGTCGACGATTTCCGCTTTGTAGCGGACTGGTTGTTTCTGGGCACGGCCGCGGTGACGGTGCTCGTCTCATTCGACTACCTCGAGCGCGAGAACCTGTTGGCACCGGAGTACTACGCGCTTCTGCTCTTCGGCACCCTGGGCATGATGGTGATGGCGGGCGGCGCCGATCTCATGATGATCTTTCTCGGGCTCGAAGTGATGTCGGTGTCGGTCTATGTGCTCGCGGGCGTCAACCGCCACAGCGTCGCGTCGGCGGAGGCTGCGCTCAAGTATTTCCTGCTGGGCGCGTTCGGCTCCGGCTTCCTCGTGTACGGGATCGCGCTGGTCTACGGCGCGACGGGCACCACGAATCTCCCGAGCATCGGCTCCCAGATCGCGCTCGCAAGCCTCCAGGACAGCGTGCTGCTGCTCGCAGGCCTCGCCCTGGTGCTCGTCGGCTTCGGGTTCAAGGTCGCGGCGGTGCCGTTTCACATGTGGGCCCCGGACGTCTACGACGGCGCCCCGACGCCGGTGACCGCCTACATGGCGACGGGCGTGAAGGCCGCGGCGTTCGTCGCGCTGTTCCGGGTGCTGGCAGAGGGGTTCGGCGCCGTCGCGGCGTGGCCGCAGATCGTGTGGTGGCTCGCCGTCGCGACGATGGTGGTGGGAAATCTCGCCGCGCTGGCGCAGCGAACGGTGAAGCGCATGCTCGCCTACTCGTCGGTCGCGCACGCCGGGTATTTGCTCGTGGCGGTCACGACGGGGAGCGCAGCGGGTTCGGCGGCCCTCTTGTTCTACCTCGTCGCCTACACCCTCATGACGCTCGCGGCCTTCGCGTTGCTGGCCGCGAAAGGACGGAACGGGGAGCGCGACGTGCTGATCGACGACCTCGCGGGGCTCGCGTCCAGCAGGCCGTGGCTTGCGTTCGCCCTCGCCGTCTGCATGCTGTCCCTGCTCGGCTTCCCGGCTACGGCCGGGTTCATCGGGAAGTGGTATATCCTCGTCGCGGCGACCGCGGCGGGGCAGACCGTCCTCGCCGCCGTTCTCGTGCTCACCAGCGTCGTCTCAGCAGGTTACTATCTCCCCGTAATCATGGCGATGTACATGAAGCCGGAGCCGTTCGAGCAGGCGCACGCGCCCATGCGTCTGGGCCTGCTGGGCCGGACCGCGGTGATCGCATCGGTGGTCGGGCTCCTGTACTTCGGCGTGTTGCCCAATCGCCTGCTCGACCTCGCGCGCGCGAGCGGCGCCGCCGTCCGGAAAGCTCCCGCGCCCGCGGCCATGTCCCCCGTGCCGCTCGCGCCGCGGGCTCCGACGAGCAACTGACCGCCAGCGGAGGAGTTCCATGAAGATTCCCGCCGCGATTTTCCGAGAGTACGACATCCGCGGGACCGTGGACGATCAGCTCACGGCGGAGGCGGCACGCGCGATCGGACAGGCGGTCGCGACGCTGGCGTGGGCACGGCTCAATCGGGCCCCGCGGCTCGCGGTGGGGCGCGACAACCGGCCTTCCGGGCCCGCGCTGGCCGAGGGGGTCCTGTCCGGTATCGAAGCCGTCGGCGGGCACGGGGTCAACGTCGGAGAGTTGCCCACTCCAGCGCTGTACTTCGCGACCCACGTCCTCAACGTGGACGGCGGCGTGCAGGTGACGGGGTCGCACAACCCGCCGGAGTTCAACGGCTTCAAGCTCGTGCTCTCGGGCGAGGCGATCCACGGCCCCGAGATTCAGGAACTGCGTCGGCTCATCGAGGACGACCGCACGCCGGAGCGGCCCGGCGGCTCGCAGAGCCGCGACCACGCCGTGCTCGCGCGCTACCGCGACGCCGTCGTGCAGCGCAATGGCCCGCTCCCCCGGCGGGTCAAGGTCGTGGTCGACTGCGGCAACGGCGTCGCGAGTCTCGTGGCCGCCGACGCCCTCCGTCGACTCGGCGCCGACGTCGTGCCGCTGTTCTGCGAGTCGGACGGCACCTTCCCGAATCACCACCCCGATCCCACGGTGCTCGAGAATCTGCGCGACCTGCAAGCCGCGGTCGTCCGCGAGCGCGCGGAGCTCGGGATCGCGTTCGACGGCGACGGGGATCGCATCGGCGCCGTGGATGAACAGGGGCGTCCGGTGTTCGGCGACCAACTGCTCGTGTTGCTGGGTCGTGACCTGGCGCGCCGCATGGGCGCCGGCCACGCGGTCATCTTCGACGTCAAGTGCTCTGAGATTCTCCCGAAAGAGCTGGCGCGCGTCGGGCTGCGGCCCACGATGTGGAAGACGGGGCACTCGCTCATCAAGCAAAAGATGAAGGAGCTCGGGGCGCCGCTCGCCGGCGAGATGAGCGGCCACATGTTCTTCGGCGGCGACTGGTACGGGTTCGACGACGCGCTGTTCGCCGCCGCCCGGCTACTGCGCTACGTGGCAGAGCAGGGCGGGCCGCTGTCGCGCCTGCTGGCCGACCTTCCCCCGACGGTGTCTACGCCCGAGCTGCGCGTGGACTGCCCCGACGACCGCAAGTTCGACGTGGTCGCGCGCGCTGCGCGACATTTCGCCGCGAAGTACCCCGTCGCGACGCTCGACGGCGTGCGCATCAGCTTCGCGGACGGCTGGGGGCTGCTGCGCGCGTCCAACACCCAGCCCGTGCTGGTGCTGCGGTTCGAGGCCAGGACCGAGGCGGCGCTCACCGCGTACCGAGCGGAAGTGGAGGGTTGGCTCGCGACCCAACGCATCCGGCCGTGACGCCCGCCCGCCGCCGGTGGGCGCTGGCGCTGGGCGCGGCGGTGCTGGTCGTGCTGCTGGTCGGAGGACGCTGGAGCGCGCTCGAGACGGCGGAGCGTGCCTGGGCGTCCAGCCTTCCGGCCGGCGCCGTCTACGTCGCCGCACGCGACATCGCCCGACTCGTCTCCGGCCTGATCCTGCTGCTCGCGGTCGCGTGGAGCACCGGGAACGTGTACTTCGTCTATCGGGCCATCGGCTCGGTGCAGCTCCCGCGCCGCCTCGGCGACCTCGAGATCGTGGAGGCGGTGCCCCAACGCGTGTTGCTCGGCGGCATGCTGGCGAGCGGCCTGGTGTTCGGGTTTCTCCTCGCCATGGACACCGGGGACTGGTGGATGTCCGTCCTCCTCGCGTCCGATCCGCCGCAGTTCGGCATCGCCGATCCGCTGCTACACCGGGACCTCGGCTACTACGTCGGCCAGCTGCCGTGGTCCCGGCGGGCGCAGGGCTTCGCGCTGCTCGCCACGGTCACGGCTTCGATCCTCGTCGCGCTCCTCTATCTCGGCATCGGGTCCCTGCGGTTCCGCCGCTGGCGCCCGTACGGGAACGCGCACGCGCGGGCGCACCTGGGCTTGCTGTTCGCCTGCACCGCTCTCGCCGTCAGCTGGGGCGCGGTGCTCGACCCAGCCGAGACCGTGGGCGGGCTGCACGGGGCGCTCGAGCGGAACGCGCTGCAGGTGCGACTCCCCGGCGCCGCAGTCGTGGCGGCGCTCGCCGTCGCGGCGGCCGTCGCCAGCCTCGTATGGGCCCTGCGCGAGAGACCGATGCTGCTGCTCACGAGCTGGGGCGCGCTGCTGGGTGCCTCCTCCCTCGTCTACCTCGTCCTGCCCGGACTGGCGAGTCAGCGGGGCGGCGAGGCCGAGATGCGACTCGCCGACGAACGGCTGCGCCTGGAGGGGTTGGCGTTCGGGTGGCTGGGCGCGGAAAACCGACCACTGCCGGCGCTGCCCTCAGCCGCTGTTGCCATTGCGACCCTTCCCGTGTGGGACGCCCAGCGCATCGCCGCCGCAGTGGCCGCGCGCCAGCCGGACCTGCTGGGCCCGCGTGCAGCGGTCGCCGGCGCGGCGCTGTCGCGAAGCGGGCCCGGCGGCAGCAGAGCCACCTGGCTCGTCGTCGCGAGGCCCGACCTCGGCGCCCTGGCGCGCACCCAGCCGGCGCCGACGTGGACCGAGATCCACCGGGGGTCATGGGCGCGCGCCGGCCCCCCGCTCGCCGTCGTGGAGGCAGATGGCGCCCTCGAGTTCGCGCCGCGTCCCAGGGGAGACCCGGTGTGGTTCGGGCCCGGCTTCAGCGAGTTCGCAGTCGCGGCCGCGGACAGTTGGCCCGCCGCGCGCGCCAGCGGCGTGCCGCTCGTGGGCTGGTGGCGCCGCACGGCGCTCGCGTGGTCGCTGCAGAGCCCCGAGCTGACGCGCCCCGAAACGGACGGCCTGGTGCTCCTCTGGCGACGTGACGTCGTGGAGCGGCTCGAGCGACTCGCTCCATTCGCCACGTTCGACGCGCCGGTCCCGCTCCTCGCCAACGGGACTCTCTGGTGGGTTGCGTACGGATACCTCGTCTCGGAGGCGTTTCCGCTCGCGCGCCGGCAGGAGTGGCGGGGGCGTGCCGTCCGCTACCTGCGCGCCGGGCTCGTCGGCGCGGTGAACGCGGAGAGCGGCGACACGCGGTTCGCCCTCGCGCCGGGGGCGGACTCGCTGGCGGCGGCATGGGCGCGCATCTTCAAGCCGCTGCTGCAGCCCCTCGACAGCCTCCCTGCGAGCGTGCGCGCGGCCCTCCCGTACCCGCGACAGGCCTTCCGGCTCGCGGGAGCCCTCATCGCGCAACCCTACCCCGACTCGGCCGGGTGGAGGCCGCGACCGCGGGAGGCATTCGAGCTCGTCGCGCCGCCGGCGAGCGGCGACGGCGAGCGGCAGCTGTGGACCGCGCAGTCGTTCGAGACAGGCACGCCGAGGGAGGTCGTCGCGCTCGTCGCCGGCGCGATCGGACCGGCGGGACCGCAGTTCTTGGTGTGGCGGCCCCATCCCACCGTACGGCTGCCGAGCGTGCTCGTCGGGTCACCACAGCCGTCGACGGCACCCGGTGTGCTGCGGCTCTGGAACGTGGGCGGGACAATCTTCTCGGAGCAGGCGCTGTTCAGGGAGCCCGCGACGGGAGGCGCGCCGGCCGGTATCGACACCGTGTTTGTCACCTGGGGTGAGCGCCGCGGGCAGGGGCCAACGCCCAGCGCGGCCCTGCGGAACCTGATGGCGGCGGGCCGCACCCGGCTCGTCGGCGACACATCCCTCGGCGCCAGGTGGGAGGAGGCGCGCCGCCTCGCGGCCCTCGCGGACGCCGCCCTCGCCGCGGGCGACCTCGAGGCCTTCGGGCGCTACTACCGGCAGCTGAAGGACCTGCTTGAGCTGGGGCACGGCAAGCTTGCCCCTGCTCCCGGCCCGCGCTAGGTTGCGCCGCCGTGACATCGGCGCAGGGCACCATCGTTGTCGCGCTGGGCGGCAACGCCGTCGCGCCGCCGGGCGAGCGTCCCACGATCGCGAATCAATTCCGTCACACCCGCGAGAGCCTCGCGCCCATCGTGGACCTCGCGCGCGACCGCTGGGCCATCGCGCTGGTGCACGGCAACGGGCCGCAGGTGGGGGACGAGCTCGCGCGCAACGAACTCGCGGTCGACCACGTCGAACCCCTGCCGCTCGGCGTCCTGGTCGCAGCGACGGCGGGGTGGATGGGCTACATGATCCAGCAGTCGCTCCAGAACGCGCTGGCGCGCGCGGGCGTCGAGCGGCAGGTCGTCACGGTCATCACCCAGACGTTGTGCGACGCGAACGACCCCAACCTGCGTACCCCGACGAAGCCGATCGGCCATGCCCTCGACCCCTCCCGCGTCGCGAGGCTCCAGGCGCGCGGCGTGCCAGTGAAAGAGGAGCAGCCGGGCCGCTGGCGGCGCGTCGCGCCCTCGCCGAAGCCCGTTGCCGTCGTGGAATGCCACACGATTCAGCACCTCGTCGCTGCGGGTCACATCGTGGTGGCGTGTGGCGGCGGCGGGCCGCCCGTCTACCACGATCCGGTGCTGCGCCTCGAGGGCATCGATGCCGTGGCCGACAAGGATCGGGTCGCGGCGATCCTGGGGCGTGAGATCGCCGCCGACGTGCTGCTGATCCTCACCAACGTGGACGCCGTGTACCGGGGCTACGGCACGAAGCACCAGGAGGCGATCCGCCGACTCGATCTCGCCCAGGCAGACCACTTGCTCGCAGGCAGGGAGTTGGGGACGGGCAGCATGCGACCCAAAGTCGAGGCCGCGGCGGACTTCGTCCGGACGGGCGGGGCGCGTGCGGTCATCGCCGAGCTGTCGCAAGGCCTCGCGGCGCTGCGCGGGGAAGCCGGCACGACGGTCACGAGGGAGCTCGCGTGAACCTGCACGAGTACCAGGCGCGCGAAATCCTCAGGCGTCACGGCCTTCCGATTCCGGGCGGCGAGGTCGCGGAAACCCCGATCCAGGCACGCGACATCGCGGAGCGGCTGGGCGGCAGGGTCGTGGTGAAAGCGCAGGTGCACGCGGGCGGGCGGGGGAAGGCGGGTGGTGTGAAGCTCGCGACGGGCCCTGACGAGGCCAAGGCGCACGCAGCGAAGATCCTCGGGATGAGGATCAAGGGCCTCACCGTCCACAAGGTGTTGGTCACACCCGCCACCGACATCGCGTCGGAGAGCTACGTCGGCATCATCGTGGACCGCGCCTCGCAGCGCCCGGTGCTGATGGTGAGCGCGGACGGCGGAATCGACATCGAGGAGGTCGCGGCGAAGACTCCGCGGCGGATTCACCGTCTCGCGGTCGATCCGCGCTACGGGCTGCTGGCGCACCAGGCGCTCGGGCTCGCGTTCCAGCTCCACCGAGATCTTGGTCGGGCGCGGGCGGCGGCGGACATCATGCAGAAGCTCTACACCGCCCTCTACGACGCCGGGGCATCGCTTGTGGAAATCAATCCGCTCGCGACCACTCCCGCAGGACATGTCGTCGCCCTCGATGCAAAGATCGTCATCGACGACAACGAGCTCGATCGCCGGCCCGAGATCGCGGCACTGCGCGATATTTCGGCCGAGGCACCGTCCGAGGTCCAGGCGCGGGAGGCCGGGCTCACGTTCATCAAGTTGGAGGGGACAGTCGGGTGTTGCGTCAACGGCGCCGGGCTCGCGATGGCGACGATGGACCTCGTGAAATACCACGGCGGCGCCCCCGCGAACTTCCTCGACATCGGCGGCAGCTCGAACCCGCAGAAGGTCGTGGACGCGCTGAAGATCATCACCGCCGATCCGCACGTGCGGGCCATCCTGTTCAACATCTTCGGCGGCATCACGCGCTGCGATGACGTGGCGAACGGCATCGTCCAGGCCACGCAGCAGTTCCCGCTCCACGTACCGCTGGTCATCCGACTGACCGGCACCAACGAAGCCGAAGCGGTCGCGATCCTCACGCGTGCGGGCTTCTCCGCGCTGACCGACATGGACGAAGCCGTGAAGCAAGCCGTCGCTAAGGCGGGCGGGACGTGAGCGTCTTCATCGATCAGCAGACGCGCCTCCTCGTCCAGGGGATCACCGGCCGCGACGGCTCGTTCCATACGCGACAGATGATCGGCTACGGCACGCAGGTCGTGGCGGGCGTCACGCCGGGGAAGGGCGGGCAACTGTTCGACGGCGCCGTGCCGGTGTTCGACGCCGTCGCCGATGCCGTGCGGGAGACCCAGGCCAACACGGCGGTCATCTACGTCCCCGCCGCGGTCGCTGCCTCCGCGATCTTCGAGGCGGCCGACGCCGGGATCGGTCTCATCGTATGCATCACCGAGGGCATCCCCGTGCTCGACATGACACGGGTGTTTCCGTACCTGCACGAGCGCGGCGCCCGTCTCATCGGCCCGAACTGCCCGGGTCTCATCTCACCGTCCCGGAGCAAGGTCGGGATCATCCCCGGGAACATCTGCAAGGCGGGGCGCATCGGCGTCGTGTCGCGGAGCGGAACGCTCACTTACGAAATCGTGCACCAGCTCACGACTCACAGCTTCGGCCAGTCCACCTGTATCGGGATCGGAGGCGACCCGCTGATCGGTACGAACTTCATCCACTGCCTGTCGGCGTTCGAAGCCGACCCGGAAACCGACGCAGTCGTGTTGATCGGCGAGATCGGCGGCACCGACGAGCAACAGGCGGCCGAGTTCGTCCAGCACGGGATGACGAAGCCCGTCATCGGCTTCATCGCCGGCCAGACCGCGCCGCCGGGGCGCCGCATGGGCCATGCAGGGGCGATCATCTCGGGCTCGAGCGGCACGGCGGCCGAAAAGATGGCGGCGTTCGAGCGCGCCGGGATCTCCGTGATGAGGCGCCCAGCCGACGTCGTGCCGCTGCTCAAGGAACGGCTGTGAAGCTGCGCGACGTCCTCCAGCCCGAGCACGTCGTGGTCCCGCTGCGCGCCACAACGGTGAAGCAGGCCACGGAACGGCTCGCGGAGCGGCTCATCGAGAGCGGCGCCGTCGCGGAGCCGCAGCGCCTCAACGCCGTGATCCGCCACACCTGGCCCGAAGACATGGTCTCGGTAGGCGAGCATGCGTTCCTGCCGCACTTCCGCACGGAGGCTGTCCGCGGCCTCGCCACCGCGGTGGGGATCTCCCCCACGCCGATTCGCTGGGAGAAGGACCCACACCGCGCCGCCCGGATCGTGATCTTCATCGTGGCACCGCTGCGCGATGCGGCGCTCTACCTCCAGGTCGTGGGCGCGTTCGCCCGCACGCTGTCCGATCCGGAAACCGTGCTCGCGCTCCTCGCCGCGAAGACGGCGGAGCAGGTCGTGCAGCTCGCCGCGCTCGAAGCGGTGGAGCTTCCCAGCCAGCTCCTCGTGCGCGACATCATGACCCCGCAGGCTGTGACAGTCCGGCCAGACCAAACGCTGGGCGACGTGGCGGGCATGATGATCGAGCGTGACATCCGCGCCGTGCCGGTGGTGGACGATACGGGCTCGCTCCTCGGCATGGTCACCCATCGGGAGCTGCTGCGTTACTTGCTCCCGGACTACCTCCAACGCACCAAGAGTGGCGAGTTCCGAGCGCTGACGCGCAGCCAGCTCCAGCGCGGCTCGGCCGACCCGCGGCTCATCCCGGTGAAGGAGGCGATGGCCCGCTCGGTGCTGTGCGTCTCGGACGAGCAGACGCTGTCGGACGTGGCGAACCTGATGAACTCCAAGGACGTGGACCGCTTCCCGGTGGTTCGGGAGGGCGTCGTCGTCGGCTTTCTCACGCGGGCGGACGTCATCCGTCGCCTCATCGCACCCTGACACTCGATGCTGACACTCGCCATCATCAAGCCGGACGCCGTGGGGACAGGCAACACGGGAAAGATCCTCGGCCACCTCGAGCATGCCGGCTTCAAGATCCGCGCAGTGCGCCTGGTCAGGCTCTCGACCACGGAGGCCGAGGCGTTCTACGAGGTGCACCGCGAGCGACCGTTTTACCGCTCCTTGGTCACATTCATGACCTCGGGGCCCGCGCTCGCCGTGGCGCTCGAGCGGGCGAACGCCGTCGCGCACCTGCGCGACGTGATCGGCGCGACCGACCCCGCCGAGGCACAGCCCGGCACGGTGCGCAAGCTCTACGCCGAGTCCAAGGAGCGCAACGCCATCCACGCCTCCGATTCGCCAGAGACCGCGGCGCGGGAGGTGGCGTTTTTCTTTGCCGAGCGCGAGCTGCGCCAGCTTGCTTGACGCAAGTCCCACAAGGATTTAGCTTCGCTCGTCTATGTTACAGGTCGACCTGCGGGAGCTGGCACGCGGCCCTGTCGAGACCCGGGCCGAGCTCGCCGGGGACGACCCGTTGTTTGAAGGCCTGGAGGTCGCTCTGGCCGAGCCGGTGCGGGTGGCCGGTCGGCTGCAAGCGACCGGGGACGGGCGATTCTACTGGCAGGGCTCCCTGCAGACGCGAGTCGCGGGACAGTGCCGCCGCTGTCTCGCAGCCGTGCCCGTGGCGGTCAGGGCGGATATTCGCGCGCTGTTCTCGCAGGATCCGGACGCGCTCGAGGACCCGGATTCCTACCCGGTGGCGAGGGAAGCGACGCACATTGACCTTCAGCCGGCGGTGCGCGAGGAGCTGGCGCTCGCGGTCCCGCAGTGGCTGTTATGCCGGGACGACTGTCGCGGGCTCTGCCCGCGCTGTGGCAACGACCTGAACGCCGGCCCGTGTGGGTGCGCGCCAGCGACCGATCCGCAGTGGGGCGGGCTGGCCGCGCTCAAGGACCGGCCCCGCGGTTGAAAGGAACCCACTCCGATGGCCGTACCGAAGCGAAGAACCTCGAAGCGCAAGAAACGCACGCGGCGCACGCACTACAAGGCTGCGCCGGTTGCGCTCCAACCCTGCCCGCGCTGCGGCGACCAGAAGCGGCCGCACCGCGTGTGCCCGACCTGCGGCTATTACGCTGACGAGCAGCGGGTCGCGGTCGAGGACTAGCCGTGATCCGGATCGCGCTGGACGCCATGGGAGGCGACCACGCCCCGCGCGTGGAAGTTGAAGGCGCGGTGCAGGCGCTGCGCGAGCTGCCGCCTGCCTTCCAGATCCAGCTGGTCGGCCGCACGGCCGACATCGAGGCGGCCGTCAAGACCCAGGGGGACTTCGACCGGAGCCGACTCACCGTCGTCGAAGCGCCCGAGATCGTGGGAATGGGCGAAAAGCCGCTGGCCGCGATCAAGAGCAAGCCGCGCTCGTCCATCGCCGTCGGGCTCGGTCTCCAGAAGCGGGGCGAATCCGACGCGTTCATCTCCGCCGGCAACACCGGGGCCGTGATGGCGGCGGCGACGCTGATGCTGCGCCTGCACGAGGGCGTTCAGCGTGCCGCTATCGGGACTCTGTTTCCCACCGCGGTCCATCCCGTGCTGGTGCTGGATGGCGGCGCGAACGTCGACTGCAGCGCGCGCGAGCTCGTGGGGTTCGCCCACCTCGGCACGGTGTACGTGCGCGACGTGCTCGACCGCCCCGATCCCGGCGTGGGCCTCCTCAACATCGGGGAGGAGGACGAGAAGGGGAACGCCGTGGTCAAGGAAGCGCATCAGCTCCTCCGGGAGACGCGTGGCATCCGTTATGTGGGCAACGTGGAAGGGCGCGACATCCTCGCCGGTGAGTGCAGGGCAGGGCGGATCGACGTGGTCGTGTGCGACGGCTTTGTCGGGAACGCGATCCTCAAGTTCTACGAGTCGGCCGGTCGGATGTTCGCCGGGATGATCAAGCGCGCCTTCCCGGACGTGCTCGACCGCCCCGAGGCGAAGCAGCTGTTCAAGTTCCTCGATTACTCCGAGTACGGCGGGGCGCCGCTTCTGGGGGTCAAGGGCGTGGCGATCATCTGCCACGGCGCCTCCCCCGCGCGGGCGATCATGAACGCCGTGCGCGTCGCGGCGCACATGGTCGAAAGCCACCTCGACCAGGACATCAGTGCCGAGCTCGCGCAGGGGGGTGCCCTCCGGTGAAGCGGCCGATCGCGGAGCTCTGGGGCACCGGCAGCTATACCCCCAAGCGCGTGATGACGAACGACGAGTTCTCGAAGATCCTCGACACCTCCGATCAGTGGATCCGAGAGCGCACCGGGATTCGGGAACGCCGTGTCGCGGGTCCGGACGAGTCGAACGCCTGCATGGCGAAGGCCGCAGCCGACCAGGTGTTGCAGGACACGGGGCTCACCCCGCTTGACCTCGACGCCGTGGTGGTGGCGACCTGCTCCCCCGACCGCCTGCTTCCATCACAAGCGTGCGACCTCCAAGCGATCCTCGGGGCCAAGAACGCGGCCGCCTTCGACGTCGGGGCCGCATGCACCGGGTTCCTCTACGCCTTGAATGTGGCCGAGGGGCTCGTCGCGGCCGAGCAGGCGCGGCACGTACTGGTGGTCGCGTCGGAGAAGCTCACGAGCATCATGGACTGGAGCGACCGGACGACGGCCGTCCTGTTCGGCGACGGCGCGGGGGCGACGATCCTGCGCCGGAGCACCAACGCGCGCGGCATCCTGTCGAGCTATATGAAGTCGGACGGGACGCTCGCCCAGTTGCTGTACCGGCCGGGCGGCGGGGCGGCCCACCCACCGGACGAGCTGCTGTTGAAGGACCACTCGTATTACATCAAGATGGCGGGCCGCGAGGTGTTCAAGGCCGCCGTGCTCTCGATGGCCGACGCCTGCGACCAGGCGCTGCGGCGCGCGGGGCTCACGGGCGCCGACATCGACCTGCTCATTCCGCACCAGGCGAACATCCGGATCATCGAGGCGACGGCGAAACACACCGGGCTGCCGATGGACAAGGTCTACGTGAACGTGGACCGGTTCGGGAACACGTCGGCCGCGTCGGTGGCGATCGCGCTCGATGAAGCGGTGCGCTGCGGCCGCGTGCGGCCGGGGATGAAGGTGATGTTCTGCGCCTTCGGCGCGGGGTTCACCTGGGCGAGCACGGTGGTGCAGTGGTAGCTGGGTCCACCGTCTGGCTCTGCCCCGGGCAGGGCGCCCAAAAAGTCGGGATGGGGAGAGACCTGACCGAGCGGTTTCCCGCGGCCCGGGAGACGTTGCAGCGGATCGACGACGCGCTGGGCTTCAACCTCAGCCGCCTGATGTTCGAGGGGCCGGAGGACGAGCTGACGGCCACTCACAACGCCCAGCCGGCGATCCTGGCCCACACCGCGGCAACGTTCGCCGCCGTGGGCGGCCCGGGGCTGGACGGCCGGGCCGTCGCGGCGGCGGGCCATTCGCTCGGCGAGTACTCGGCGTACGTCACGGCTCGAGCGCTCACTCCGACGGACGCGGCGGTCCTGGTGCGGCGTCGGGGCGAGCTGATGCACCGCGCGGGCACCGAGCGCCCGGGCACGATGGCAGCGGTGCTCGGTCTGGCCACCGCCGAGGTCGAGGCGGCGTGCCGCGCAGCCTCGCAGGGCGACGCGGTGGCGGTCGCGGCGAACCTGAATGCGCCGGACCAGACGGTGATCTCCGGCGACCCGGACGCGATCGCGCGCGCGGGCGAGGGGTGCAAGGCCCGCGGCGCCAAGCGGGTGATCCCCCTCAAGGTGAGCGGTGCCTTCCACTCCTCCCTCATGGGCCCGGCGGCGAATCAGCTGCGCATCGCGCTCGAGCGCGCGCCGTTTCGCGATCCGGCGTTCCCCGTGATCGCGAACGCGACGGCCGAGCCGGTCCGGGAGGCGAATCGGGCACGCCGCCTCCTCGCCGACCAGCTGACGGCGCCGGTGCGGTGGGTCGCGTGCATGCAGCGGGCCGCCGCGCTCGCCGGCGCCGAGGCGCGGTTCGTGGAGCTCGGCCCGGGGGGCGTGCTCGCGGGGCTGCTGAGGCGGATCGTCCCGGGCGCCAACGTCGTGAGCGTGGGGACCGCCGATGAGGTGACGCGCTTCTTAGAGGCGGCCTGACACAAATGCGGGGTGGGGGATGAAGATCGAGCTGGCGAAGAAGGTCGCGCTCGTGACGGGGGGCGCGCGCGGGATCGGCTATGCGATTGCTCAGGCGCTCGCGGCGGCGGGGGCGAAGGTCGCCATCCTCGCGCGCGATGGCGCAAGAGCCGACGCAGCGGCGCGCGGGTTGGGCGACGACGCGGGCAGGGGCTACGCCTGCGACGTGGCCGACGGGCAGCAGGTCGAGACCACCGTCGCCATGGTCGAAAAGGACTTCGGCCAGATCGACATCCTGGTGAACAACGCGGGCACGACGCGCGACAACCTGCTGTTCCGGATCAGCGAAGATGACTGGAAGACGGTTCTCGACACGAACCTGAAGGGCGCGTTCCTCATGATCAAGCACGCCGCCCGGGGGATGCTGAAGCGCCGCTGGGGCAGGATCATCAACATCACGAGCGTCGTCGGGATCGGCGGGAATAAGGGCCAGGCGAACTACACCGCATCCAAGGCGGGCCTCATCGGACTTACCAAGGCCGCGTCCAAGGAGCTGGCATCCCGCAACGTGCTGGTGAACGCCGTGGCGCCGGGGTTTATCGACACGGAGCTGACCCGTACCATCAGCCCCGACGCGCGCGAGACCCTGATCCGGGCGATTCCCCTCGGGCGCTTGGGCCACGGGCCGGATGTGGCCGCCGCCGTGCTCTTTCTCGCCTCCGACTTCGCGAGCTACATTACGGGACAGGTGCTGGTCGTCGACGGCGGGATGGTGCTGTGACCCTTTTCCCACACCTCCATTGAGGCAACCATGGCAATGGACATGAAGCAGCTCGAAGAGAAGGTCAAGGACATCATCGTCGAAGAGCTGGGAGTCGAGCGCGAGAAGCTGACGTCCGATGCGAGCTTCATGGAGGACCTGGGGGCCGACAGCCTGGACACCGTCGAGCTGGTCATGGCCTTCGAGAAGGAGTTCGACATCGACATCCCAGACGAGGAAGCCGAGAAGCTGCGCACGGTGGGCCAGGCGCTCCAGTACCTGCACGAGAAGATGGGGAAATAAGGGATGAAGCGACGGGTGGCACTCACGGGTCTCGGGCTCGTGACCCCGTTGGGCACGAGCACCCGGAGCACGTGGGAGGCGCTGGTCGCCGGCCGGTCCGGCGCAGGGCCGATCACGCGCTTCGATCCGGCGCAGAGCCCCGTGAAGTTCGCCTGCGAGGTGAAAGGCTTCGACGCGACGCAGTACCTCGAAAAGAAGGAAGTTCGCCGCTTCGACTTGTTTGCCCAGTTCGCCATCGGCGCGGCGGAGGAGGCAGTGAGGGACGCCTGCCTCGCCAACAGCTGGGACAGGCTGGACCTGCGTCGCGTCGGCGTCGTGATCGGCACCGGCACGGGAGGGGTCGCCACCTTCGAAGAAAACTGCCGCGCGCTGTTCGAGAAGGGGCCGAGCCGCGTGTCCCCCTTCTTCGTCCCGATGTACATGCCCAACGTCGCCGCGGCGCTCATCTCGATGCGCTATGGCGTCAAGGGGCCGAACTACGCCACCGTCTCGGCGTGCGCGTCGTCGGCCCACTCCGTCGCGGATGCTGCGACGCTGATCCGCAGCGACGCGGCGGACGTCATGATCGCCGGCGGCTCGGAGGCGGCGATCACGCCGCTCGCGGTGGCGAGCTTCGCCAACATGAAGGCACTGTCCGAGCGCAACGACGATCCCCAGACGGCGAGCCGCCCGTTCGACAAGGACCGCGACGGGTTCGTGATGGGCGACGGCGCGGCCGTGCTCATCCTGGAGGAGTGGGAGCACGCGCGGCGTCGCGGCGCGAAGATCTACGCCGAGATCGTCGGCTCCGGCATGACCGCCGACGCGCACCACATCACCGCGCCTGAGCCGTCCGGCGCCGGCGCGCAAGACGCCATGCGGCTCGCCATGCAAGACGCCGGCGTCGGGCCGGACGAGGTGGGCTACATCAACGCCCACGGGACCTCAACGCCCCATGGCGATGCCGCGGAGACGGCAGCCGTGAAGGGCGTGTTCGGCACCCAGGCCCGCAAGCTGATCTTCGGCTCCACCAAGTCGATGACCGGCCATTTGCTTGGTGCCGCGGGCGCGCTCGAGGCGGCGATCTGCGCCCTCGTCCTGCAGACCGGCGTGATCCCGCCCACGATCAATCAGTTCACGCCCGACCCGGCGTGCGACCTCGACTCGGCGCCCAACCAGGCCGTCAAGCGCCAGGTGCACGTCGCGCTCTCGAACTCCTTCGGATTCGGCGGGCACAACGTGACGCTCGCCATCCGGCGGGCCGCCTAGTGGCGGCCGGCCGGGACCCCGCGCTTCGGCCGATCACGGAGAAAGTCGAGCGCGGCGATCGGTTGACGCGCGAGGACGCCCTCGCTCTGTTCACCTCAGCGGACCTGCTCACCATCGGTGGGCTCGCGGATGCCGCGAACCGCCGGCGGAACGGCGACCGCGTCTTGTTCGCCGCGAACCAGCACCTCAACCCGACCAATGTGTGTGTGCTGCGGAACACTTGCGTGTTCTGCTCGTTCGCGCGCATGCCGCAGGAGGAGGGTGCTTACACCCGCAGCCTCGACGAGGTGCTCGCCGAGGCGGACGCCGCGCGTGACAACCCGACCCGCGAGTTCCACATTGTGGGCGGCCTGCACCCGAAGCTGCGCCTCGCGTACTACCTCGATTTGTTCCGCGGCCTGAGAGCACGCCACCCGGGTGTTCACATCAAGGCCCTCACGGCCGTGGAAGTCGCGCACCTCGCGCGCATCGAGAAGCTGTCCGTGCGCGAGGTGCTGATCGCGATGCAGGAGGCCGGCGTCACCAGCCTCCCGGGCGGCGGCGCCGAGGTGTTCAGCCCGGCGGCACGCGCCACGATCGCCGACAAGAAGCTTTCGGGGACGGAGTGGCTCGCGGTGCACCGCGAAGCGCACCGGCTGGGCATTCCGTCGAACTGTACGATGCTCTACGGCCACGTGGAGACCATCGCCGATCGCGTGGACCACCTACTCGCGCTGCGCGCGCTGCAGGACGAGACCGGGGGATTCCTCACGTACATCCCACTCGCCTATCACCCCGATCACAACGAGCTGGGCGAGGCGCTGGGGCGGACCGGCACGGCGACTTCGGGGTTCGACGACCTCAAGAACATATCCGTCGGGCGCCTCGTGCTCGACAACATCCCGCACGTGAAGACCCACTGGCCGATGGTGACGCCGTTCGTGTCGCAGGTCGCTCTCAGCTTCGGCTGCGACGATCTCGAGGGCACGGTCGTGTTCGAACGCGTCTACCACGAGGCGGGTGCCGGCACCCCGATGGGGCTGTCGTACGACCAGATCGTGTCTCTGGTCCGCGGGGCGGGGAAGGAGCCGGTGGAGCGCGACTCCCTGTACCAGGTGGTGCGCACGTTCGAGGACTACGTTCCGGCTCCGCTCGCACCGCGCGCGGCGCCGCGGGCGCCCCAAGGCCCGACCTTCCACATCGCGCACCGCCAGTCAGCCGCCGCGCGCAGGCGCGCGCTGCCCGTGCTGGACGGGGTCGAATGAGAGTCGGTCGGATCGGCTACATCAACTGCTACCCGGTGTACGGGGCGATCGATCGGGGGCTCGTGCCCCTGCCCGCCGAGCTCGTTACCGGGACGCCCTCCGAGTTGAACGATCTCCTGGTGGCGGGCGAGCTGGACGTCAGCGTCCTCAGCGCAGTCGAGTACGCACGACACGCGAAGGACTTTGTGCTGCTCCCCGAGCTCGCAATATCGTGCGACGGGCCCGTGCGGAGCGTTGCGTTGTTCAGCAAGGTGCCGGCCGAGCAGCTGGAGAGCGCCACGGTGCTGCTCTCGGCGTCATCGCGCACGTCGGTGTATCTGCTCGAGCTCCTGTGCCGGGAGGTCTGGCACGTGCGGCCCCGATTCGCCCAGGCCCGGGCGGAGGCCACGGACCTGGACACCCTGGTGCGGCTGCCGCACGAGGCGCTGCTGGTGATCGGCGACCCGGCGCTCCTGCTCGCGGCGCGCCGGGCTTACGCCCGGCGCTATGATCTGGGTGAGGAATGGAAGCGCTGGACCGGGCGGTCGTTCGTGTTCGCCCTGTGGGCGGCCCGTCGCGCCGCGGACCCCGCCGCGGTACGGCGGGCGCACCGAGCGCTGCTCGCCTCACGCGCCTGGGGGCTCGAGCACCTGGACCTCCTCGCCGAGGCCGCCGCCCGTTCGTGCGGCGTGCCGCGTGCAACCTGCCTCGAGTATTTTGCCGGCCTGGACTACGCGCTGAGCGACAAGCATCTCGCGGGGCTCACCGACTTCTTCCGCCGGCTCGCGGGCGAAGGGCTCGTGCCAGAGGGCTCCCTCCAGTTCTTGCAGGTGGCGTGACCATGGTAGACCGCTCAGGCCCGGACTTCCGCTCCTACCTCGAGCTGTACGAAAAGGCATCGCTCCTCGAGCTGGGGCAGCTCGCGGACGAGGCGCGCTGGAAGCGGCACCCGGAAAGCGTCGTCACTTACATCATCGACCGGAACATCAACTACACGAACGTCTGCGTCGCGGACTGCAAGTTCTGCGCGTTCTACCGCCGGCCCAAGCACAGCGAGGGCTACGTCCTGTCGTTCGAGGAGATCGGTCGCAAGATCGACGAGCTGAAGGCGTTGGGTGGCGTGCAGATCCTGATCCAGGGGGGGCACAATCCGTACATCCCGTTCGGCTGGTATCTCGATCTGCTGCGCTACGTCAAGCGGCACCATCCGATCCACATCCACGGGTTCTCACCCTCGGAGATCGACTTCTTCGCCGGGCGCTTCGGGATGACGATCGAGGAGGTGATCCGCGAGCTGGTCGCCGCGGGCCTCGACTCGGTCCCCGGCGGCGGCGGTGAGATCCTGGTGCAGGAGGTCCGGGACCAGGTCGCGAAGAAGAAGGCCGGCGCCGACCGCTGGCTCGAGGTAATGGAGACGGCGCACCGGCTGGGGCTCAAGACGTCGGTGACGATGATGTACGGCCTCGGCGAGACCCTCGCCGACCGCATCGAACACCTGGTCCGGGTCAAGCAGGTACAGGCGCGCACCGGGGGCTTCACCGCGTTCATTTGCTGGCCGCTCCAGCCCGAGCACACGGAGCTCGAGCACCTCCCGAAGACCGACGCGGTCACCTATCTGCGCACGCAGGCGATCGCCCGCGTCGTGCTGGACAACGTGCCCAACATCCAAGCGTCCTGGGTCACGATGGGCCCGAAGATCGGCCAGGTGGCGCTGCGGTTCGGCGCGAACGACTTCGGGTCGCTGATGATGGAGGAGAACGTCGTGTCGGCCGCGGGCACGACCTGGCGGATGACCCTCCCCGAGATGCGGCGTCTCATCACCGACGCGGGCTACGTCGCGAAGCAGCGCCGCCAGGATTACACCGTCATCGAGGAGGCCGCCTGACGTGGCCGACGTGCTGATCCTCGTCGGCTCCGAGAACGATAAGCCCCGCATCGAGCCCGCCCTCGAGATCCTCGCCAAGGCGGGGGTGAGCTACGAATTCCACGTGTCCTCGGCGCACCGCCAGCCCGACCAGACGGCGCAGCTCGTGTCCGGCGCCAGGAATCGGGGATTCAGAGTCATCATCGCCGGCGCCGGACTGTCGGCCGCACTCCCGGGGTACGCCGCATCCCTCACCGACCTCCCGGTCATCGGCGTCCCGTTCGCCGTGGGGCCGCTCAACGGTCTCGACGCGCTGCTCGCCACGGCCCAGGTGCCGAGCGGCGTGCCGGTGGCATGCGTGGGGATCGACAACGTCAAGAACGCGGCCCACCTCGCAGTCCGCATCCTCAACGCCTGAGATGCGCGTCGGGATCGGGTACGACTCGCACCGATTCGTCGACGGCCGCAAACTGATCCTCGGGGGAGTCGCGATTCCCCATTCCCGGGGCCTCGCAGGTCACTCGGACGCCGATGCCGTCGCGCACGCACTCGCCGATGCCGTGCTCGGCGCCGCGGGACTGGGCGACATCGGCACGTTGTTCCCCGACACCGATCCCCGCTGGGAGCACGCCGACTCGCTCCAGCTCCTGAAGGCAGCGTACGCGAGAGTCGTCACAGCCGATCACAGGTTCGTGCAAGCGGATATCACGATCATCGCCGAGCAGCCGAAGATCGGGCCGCACATCGCGGCGATGCGCGAAAAGCTCGCCGGCGCGCTGGCGACGGCTCCGTCCGCCGTCTCCGTCAAGGCCAAGACGAACGAAGGGATGGGGTGGATCGGGAAAGGGGAGGGGGTGGCGGTGATCGCGGTAGCGGTACTGGAGTGACCGATCTCCTCCGGTTCCTCGAGTCGCTCCCCCCCGGCCCGCTGTACGCGTTCATCGCGGCGATCGCCGCGATCGAGAATTTCTTCCCGCCCGTTCCCGCCGATACGGCGGTTGCGCTGGGGGCGTTTCTCGCCGGCCGCGGACGGCTCGACGCGTGGACGGTCTTCTGGCTGACCTGGGGTGCGAACGTGGCTTCGGGAGCCGCGGTGTACCTCCTGGCGCGCCGCTTCGGGCGGCCGTTCTTTCGTGGCAGGCTGGGCAAGCGCCTCCTGTCGGAACAGACCATCAGCCACATCGAGCGGGAATACCACCGACACGGGCCCTACGGGATCTTCCTGAGCCGGCTCCTCCCCGTCTGGCGAGGAATGGTGATGCCCTTCGCCGGGATCGTGGGCCTGTCCGCGCCCCGGGCGCTCATCCCACTCGCTCTCGCGTCGGGGCTCTGGTACGGCGCGCTCACGTATCTCGTGGCGACGCTGGGCACCAACCTCGACACGGTGCTGGCCCTGTTCACCCGCATGAACCGCGCCCTCCTCATCGTCGCGCTCGGCGCTGGTGTGGCTCTGGGCCTATGGATTTGGCGCCGCCTCAAGCGTTAAGATGGCTGCACGCCGTTCGCGGAGCTGTGGATGCCGGACGCCAAGCCTGATGCTTCGGGAGTCGTCCTCCCCCCGCCGTTCATCTACGCGGGGGGATTCGCGCTGGGCTACGTGCTCCACCAGCTGTACCCCATGGCGTTGTTGGGGACCGCCGCCGCAGGGGCCCGCACGCTCGTCGGGTGGGGCCTGATCGCGGTGTGGGTGGCGCTGTCGGGAAGCGCGATGTTCCTGTTTCGCCGCGCCGGCACGAGCCCAATCCCGATCAAGCCGGCCACCGCGCTCGTGGTGCACGGGCCATACCGCTTCACGCGCAATCCGATGTACATCGGCCTCACCGCGCTGTACCTCGGGATCACGCTGCTGGTGAACACGCTGTGGCCGCTCATTTTCCTGCCGGTCGCGCTCGTCGTGGTGCAGCGCTGGGTCATCGCGCGCGAGGAGGCGTACCTCGAGCGCACGTTCGGGGAGGAGTATCGGGCGTACAAGGCGCGGGTGCGGCGGTGGCTGTAGGCAGCAGCGACGCCGATCGCGCATTCCGTCTCGAACAGTTCCGCGAATACCTCGCCCTCGAAGCGGGAAACAGCCAGAACACGGTGGAGAACTACGTCCGCGACATCCGGCGGCTCGGCTCGCACGCCGCGACGAAGGGCGCGCGCCGCCCCGACGAGATCACCGCGGCCCAGCTGCGCGAGTTCATCTACGACCTGAAGGACCTCGGTCTGGCGCCGGCGACGATCCGGCGCCAGATCTCGGCGATCCGCACGTACTATAGGTTCCTCGTCGGCGAAGCACACGCGACGCGCGACCCGAGCGAGCGGCTTGAGTCGCCGAAACAGTGGCGCACGCTGCCGACCGTCTTGACGGTCGCCGAGGTCGAGCAGCTGCTCGCCGCCCCCAACACGGACGAGCCGCTGGCCAGCCGCGACCGGGCCCTGCTCGAGTTCGCCTACGCCACCGGCGCGCGTGTGTCCGAGCTCGTCGGGCTGAAGCTCCAGGATATCCTGTACGAGGATGGATTGGCACGCATCCTCGGCAAGGGCTCGAAGGAGCGCATCGTTCCCGTGGGCCGGCGCGCGCTTGGCGCCGTGGCGCTGTACACCCGCGAGATTCGTCCGCGGTTCGACAGGGGAAAGGGAAGGGGAGTCTTGTTTCTGAACGCGCGCGGCGGTCCGCTCTCCCGGGTCGGCGCGTGGACCATCATCAAGCGCGCGGCTCGGCAGGCGGGCCTCACCAAGCGCGTGACCCCGCACAGCCTGCGGCACACGTTCGCCACCCACCTGCTCGAGGGTGGAGCCGACCTACGCGCGGTGCAGGAGATGCTCGGCCACGCGGACCTCGCCACGACGCAGCTCTACACGCACGTGGATCGGGACTACCTGCGCACTGTGCACCGCCAGTATCACCCCCGCGCGTGAGCGAAACCTAGAAGGTCGTCGTCAGGCCCGCGATCACCCGGCGCCCGATCACGGACCCCCCGTAAATGTGGAATCGCTTTTGGTCGAGCACGTTGGTCGCGATCGCGTGCACGCGCAGATTGTTGTTGACCTGGTAGCCCGCGTTGAGGTTGACGGTCTGACTCCAGTCCACCACCCCGCTGAACACCCCGGCCGCCCAGTCGAACGCCGTCTGCCGCCGCACCGTGACGCCAAGGTCGAGCCCCTGCGCCCCGGCATACTGCACGCTGAGCGTTCCTTTGTGCTTCGGCGTATTGGGGAGCACCTTGTCGCCGGCAATCGTGCCCTCCGCCGGGTCGAAGTCGAAGAACGTGTACGACCCCTCGACGCGCAGCTCGTCGGTCAGGAGACAACCGGCTGAGAACTCCACCCCCTGCT
>DASUAL010000127.1:0-6974 GCA_035763805.1 Gemmatimonadales bacterium | reverse complement strand
CCACTCCGCATTAGGTTCTCTCGATGCGCCACGTGTACCTCCACGTCCCCTTTTGCCATCGTCGCTGCTCGTATTGCGACTTCTCCATCGCGGTGCGCAGACGCATCCCGGCGCGCGAGTACGTCGACGCGGTTCTCAAGGAGCTGGAGCTTCTCGGTGCGGCTGACCCCGGGGCGGCGCCCCGGGGCACACCGGAGGATGGTCTCGACACTCTCTACCTCGGCGGCGGTACGCCGTCGCTCTTGCCTCCCGAAGCCCTCGCGACGCTCCTCACGTCTTTGCTCGACGCCTTTCACGTGACGTCTCCGCGTGACGCCGTCGAAGTCACGCTGGAGGCCAACCCCGAGGACGTGACGCTGGAAAGCGCCCAGGTCTGGCGCCGGGCCGGCGTGAACCGCGTGAGCCTCGGGGCCCAGTCGTTCGACGACCGTGTTCTGACTTGGATGCACCGCTCGCACGACGCGGCGGGGATCGGCGACGCTGTGCGCACGCTGCGCCGCGCCGGGATCGAGAACATCTCGCTCGACCTGATCTTCGCGCTGCCCGCCGAGCTCGATCGTGACTGGGCCCGCGATCTGGATCTGGCGTGCGCGCTGCACCCCGCGCATGTATCGCTGTACGGGCTGACGGTCGAGGAGCGCACGCCGCTTGCCCGCTGGATCTCGCGGGGCGCCGCCTCCGCCCCCGACGACGAGCGCTACGCCGAGGAGTACCTCATCGCCCACGAGCGGCTGGCTCGCGCCGGCTATTCCTTCTACGAAGTCTCCAACGCGTGCCGCGACGGCTGCCGCTCGCGCCACAACTCGGCGTACTGGTCGGGTCGCGGGTACGTGGGGCTCGGTCCGGCGGCGCACTCGTTCGACGGCCGCGCCCGGCGCTGGAACCTGCCGGCGTGGGAGGCCTATCGCCGTGCGGTGGCGGCGGGTCGGGCGCCGGTCGAGTCGGAAGAGGTGCTCACGGCGGAGCAGCGCGAGCTCGAACGTGTGTATCTCGCCTTGCGAACCGTAGAAGGTCTTTCCCTTACCGCCCCATACCGCCTCTCACCGCCTCTTACCGCCTGGTTGAGCGCGGGCTGGGTGGCGACGCGGGGCGAGCGCCTGGTGTGCACCCCCGACGGCTGGCTCCGCCTGGATGGGCTCGTGGGCGACTTGACCGGTGCCCAGTTGGTGGTCTAAATTGTTTGCAGGTAATCAGTTGGCCATGGTAGCTACCCTCAGCGAGCGTGAGCGGCAGGTCCTCGAAGCTGTCATCGAGACCTACGTGCAGACCGCCGAACCGGCGGGCAGTCGGACTGTTGCCCGGCGGTTCGGGCTGGCGCTCTCCGCCGCCACGATCCGGAACACCATGAGCGATCTCGAGGAAAAGGGGTATCTGTACCACCCGCACACCTCGGCCGGTCGCATCCCGACCGATCTCGCCTACCGCGTGTACGTCGATTCGCTCATGCGGCTGCCGACAGTCTCGGCCTCGGAGTCGTACCACATCCGCGAGGAGTTGTCGAGCGAGCGGAACGCGGTGGATCAGATTCTGGAGCGCGCGGCGCAAGTCCTGGGCGTGTTGACCAAGGAGCTCGGCGTCGCGGTGAGCCCGTCGCTCGACGCGGCAGTGCTCGAGCGGCTCGAGCTGCTGCAGGTCTCCTCGGATCGCATGATGCTGGTGCTCACGCTCAAGAGCGGCGTGGTGCGCACCATCTTCGTCGAGGTGCCGTCGCACATGGCGCCCGACGCCGTCGTGAAAGTGGCGCTGGTGCTCAACGAGCGTCTCGCGGGACTCACGCTGCGCGAGATCCGCGCCACGCTCTCCGACCGGCTGCGCGACGCGGCGACCGATGCGCGGGCGAGCGAGCTGCTCAACATCTTCATCCAGGAGGCGGACGAGCTGTTCGACGTTGCTCCGGCGGGGGGGGCGGGCGGGGTGGTGCTCGGCAGCGCGCAGCTGCTCGCGGGGCAGCCCGAGTTCGCTACCAAGGAAGGGTTGCAGGGGTTGATCGAAGTCACCGAGCGGCGCGACCTGCTGCGGGAGGCGCTCACGAAACGACCGGGGCAGGGTCTGACGATCACGATCGGCGCGGAGCACCGCAATGCCCGGCTGGCGTCATTCACGCTGGTCACCGCGTCGTATCGGCTGGGGCCGCTCTCCGGGGTGATCGGGGTCCTGGGTCCGACGCGCATGCCCTATGACAAGATCGTGGCGCTCGTCGACCACACGAGCCGGCTCGTGGGCGAGCTCCTCGAATGAGCGCCGCCGACTACTACCGCCTGCTGGGCGTCAAGCGGGATGCGAACGAGGCCGAGATCAAGAAGGCCTACCGGCGCCTCGCGATGCAGTACCACCCCGACCGCGTCGGACCCGACCAGAAGCAAGGCGCCGAGGAGAAGTTCAAGGAGATCACGGAGGCGTACGAAGTCCTGCGGGATCCCGAGAAGCGCGCGGCCTACGACCGTTACGGCGTCGCGGGTCTGCGCGCCGGCGCGGGGGGCGGCTTCGGCTTTGCGCACTTCGACCTCTCCGAGGCGCTCAACATCTTCATGCGCGACTTCGGCGGGCTCGGCGGGTTCGACGCCTTCTTCGGCGGCGGCGAGCGCGCGCGCCGGGAGCGCCATCGCGGTCAGGACCTGAAGGTCTCGCTGAAACTCACGCTCCAGGAGGTCGCGACCGGCACTACGAAGACCGTGCGCGTGCGCACGCTGGAGCGCTGCACCGCGTGCGGCGGCACCGGGGCGACGGCAGGCACGCGCTCCACGACGTGCAGCACCTGCGGCGGGGGCGGGGAAGTGCGGCGTGCCGCGCGCTCGATGTTCGGCCAGTTCGTCTCCGTCTCGCCCTGCCCCAGCTGCGCCGGGGAGGGCAAGGTGATTCTCGACGCGTGCACCAAGTGTCAGGGCGACGGTCGCGTGAAGGCCGAGAAGACGATGCAGATCGACGTCCCCGCGGGCGTGCAGGAGCACCACTACCTCACGATGCGCGGCCAGGGCGTGCCGGGCCCCCGCAACGGCCCGCCCGGCGATCTCATCGCCGTGCTCGACATCGGGGAGGACCCGCGCTTCGAGCGTCACGGCGCCGACCTGGTGTACGACCTCCCGGTGTCGTTCGCGCACGCGGCGCTGGGCACCGAGGTCGAGATCCCCACGCCGGAGGGCGTCACGGCGCTCAAGCTCCAGCCGGGGACGCAAACGGGGACGATCTACCGCCTGCGCGGCAAGGGTCTCCCCCGGCTCGGCGAAGGCGGCCGCGGCGACCTGCATGTGCGGGTGCACGTGTGGACGCCCACGAAGCTCACGCCGGAGCAGCGGGCGGTCCTCGAGCAGCTGGCCAAGATCGAGACGGCCCCGCCGTCGGAAGAGCGCGTCGGCAAGAAGTTCTGGGAGCAGTTGAGGCAGGCATTCGGGAGCTGACGGGTTTCGAGGGAGTGAGGATCAGATGGCGGGTTGCATCTTCTGCAAGGTCGCGGCCGGCGAGATCCCGGCGATGGTCGTCAAGCGGGGCGACGGGATGCTCGCGTTCAGGGACATCAATCCACAGGCGCCGGCACACCTGCTCGTGATCCCGACGCACCACGTCGGCTCGCTCAACGACGCCCAGGACGTGCAGCTGCTCGGCAGCTTGCTCGCGTTTGCGCGCGACCTGGCGCGCGAGCAGGGGGTAGCCGACCGGGGCTACCGCGTGGTGGTGAACACGAACCCGGACGGCGGGCAGACGGTGTTCCACCTGCACCTGCACGTGCTGGGCGGGCGGCCCATGAGGTGGCCGCCGGGATGACCTGCCCGGGCTTGCGTCCGGGGTCAGGTGGCCGCTAAGTTTTTGCGTCAATCACAGTTAGCGAACACCATGCCGGAAGTCATCATTCATGATGACGAGAGTTTCGAACGCGCATTGAAGCGCTTCAAGAAGAAGTGCGAGAAGGCAGGGATACTGTCCGACCTGCGTAAGCACCGCCATTATGAGAAGCCGAGCGAGCGAAAGAAGCGCAAGATGAACGCCGCGCGCCGCAAGAACCGGCGCACCCGGCCGGTCTGACTGTGCCGGGGTTGCCCGAGCGGCTGCGCGCCGCGATGAACGAGGCCCGCAAACAACGCGATCAGGCGCGCACGCTTCTCCTCTCGACCATCCTCGCAGACCTCAAGAACACCGAAATCGAGCTCCACCACCCCGCCTCGGACGACGAGGCCGCGGATGTGCTGCGGCGCGGTATCAGGCGGCGCCGCGAGGCAGCGGAGCAGTACGCCGCCGCCGGCCGCGCCGAGCTCGCCGAGCGCGAACTTGCCGAAGTGCGCATGCTCGAGGCGTTCCTCCCCGCCGCCGCAGAACCGGAAGAGATCCGCCGCGCGGTCCGCGATGCGATCGCCGCGGGCGCGAAGGATCTCGGGAAGCTGATGGGCCAGGTGATGCCGCAGTTCAAGGGCCGGGCCGACGGCAAGCTGGTCAACCAGATCGCGCGCGAGGAGCTGGCAGCGACCGTATGAGCTTCGCGGGAGGGGTCGCCCCCGCCGTGCTGGAAACACTCGAGTTTGCTGCCGCGCTGGAGCGGGTGGCAGCGCACGCCGCCGGGCCGCTCGGCGCCGCCCGCGTGCAGAGCCGGACGCCCGGAGCCGACCCGGACGCGATCCGCGCCGCCCTCTCCCAGGTCGCCGAGCTCGCCGGCGTCATCCTCACGGAGGAATCCCTGCGCGCCGAGCCGGTGCCCGACATTGGGCCCCCGCTCGAACTGCTCGTCGTCCCCGGGAGCGCGCTCGAGGGCCCGCAGCTCGCCGCCGTGGGGCATGCCCTCGTGGCCGCGCGCATCGTGGCCGCAGACCTCACGCGTCTCGCGACGGACGCGCCGCTCACCGCCGCACTGCGCGTCGATCCCCCGCCGCGCGAGCTCGAGAAGCGGCTGGCGGAGTCCCTCGACCCCGACGGCACGGTGCGTGACGCGGCGTCGCGCGCGCTCGCGCGGGCGCGCCTGCGCGTGCGCGAGGCGCGCCAGCGGCTGGTCGCGAAGCTGGAGGCGATTCTCGGCGGGCTGGACCAGTCGGACCGGGCCCCGGACGCGGCGGTCACGGTGCGCGGCGGCCGCTACGTCATCCCGATCCGCAGCACGGCACGCGCCCGCGTGGGCGGCATCGTGCACGACGAGTCGGCGACGCGCGCTACCGTGTTCGTCGAGCCGCCGGAAGTGATCGAGCTGGGCAACGAGCTGCGTGCGGCCGAGGCGGACGAGCAGCGCGAGGTGCTCCGCGTGCTGCGTGATCTCACGGATCTCCTGCGCGCGCACCGGAGTGCGATCGCCGCGGCGTGGGAGATGTGCATCGCGTTCGACGACCTCTGTGCGCGCGCCCACTACGCCGCGTTCGTGAACGGGTTCGCGCCCGCCATCGGCGCAGGCCCGCTCGCGATCCGGAACGGCCGGCATCCGCTCTTGATCGGCGCCGAGCCGCCGGTCGTGCCCTTCGATCTCGTGCTCGCCCCGGACGAGCGCACGGTCCTCGTTTCGGGCCCGAACACGGGTGGCAAGACCGTGCTCATCAAGGCCGTCGGCCTACTCTGTCTGATGGCCCAGAGCGGCGTCATCCCGCCGCTGGGGCCCCAGTCCACGCTGCCGGTGTTCGACGCGGTGTTCGCCGATATCGGGGACCGGCAGTCGATCGCGGCAAGCCTCTCGACGTTCTCGGCCCACGTCGCGGCGTTGCGGGACATCCTCGAGCACGCGGGCGCGGGGTCGCTCGTGCTGCTCGACGAGATCGGCAGCGGCACGGACCCCGCGGAAGGGGGCGCCCTCGCCGCCGCGATCCTCAAGACGCTCACGCGCCGCCGCGCCGTGACCCTCGCCACGACGCACCTCGGCGCCCTGAAGAAGCTCGCGGCGGAGACGGTGGGCATCGTGAACGCATCGCTCCAGTTCGATGCCGAGACGCTCACGCCCACGTACCGCCTCCTGAAGGGCGTGCCCGGGCGCTCCTACGGCCTCGCGATCGCGCGCCGCCTCGGCGTCGCGCCTGAGGTGCTCGACGAAGCGGAGCGCGCGGTGCCGCACGCCGAGCGGGCGCTCGACGCGCTGCTGGCGACGGTGGAGGCGCGGGCTCGGGAGCTCGAGATACGCGAACGCGAGCTCGCCGAGCGCGAGGTGGCGCTACGGGACGACGCCGCGAAGGTCGACGCCCGGGCGGACGACGTCGCGGCGCGGGAGCGCGAGGTGCGGGCCCGCGCCCGGACGCTGGAGCGTGAGGCGCGCGAGCAGGCCCGTGCCTACTTGCTCGAGGCCCGGCGCAAGGTCGAGCAGGCGCTGGCCCAGGCCCGGGCGGCCGTCGACGAGGCTACGGCGCGAGAAGCGCGGCGGCTGGTCGAGCAGGCCATCGAGGAAACGACCGGTGGAGAGGCCGGGGAAGAGGGCAAGGGGAAACGGGAAGGGTGGATATCGTTGGACGAGCTGAAGAGAGGGCGGCACGCGTCTTCCCCGACCCCCCGACCGCCTGACCGCCTGACCGCCCAAGCGCCGGCAGTCAACGCGGCAACCGAAGTGTCGCTCCGCGGCCTCCGAGTCGACGAAGCCGAGGCCCAACTCGTGAGAGCGCTCGACGACGCCGTCCTCGCCGATCTCCCGTATCTCCGGGTCATCCACGGCAAGGGTACCGGAGCCGTGCGCCGGCGCGTGCACGAGATCCTCTCCGCCGACCCCCGCGTCCGGCGCTTCGGGTTCGCGCCCGCGAGCCAGGGCGGGCACGGCGTCACCATCGTCGAATTCCACGCATGAGCTTGATCCCCGACGACGTCATCGAGCAGGTGCGCGAGGCCGCCGACTTGGTGGGGATCATCGGGGAGCACGTGGAGCTCAAGCGCACCGGCTCGGACTACCGCGGCCCCTGCCCGTTCCACGGCGGCACCCACCGCAATTTCGCCGTCATCCCCAGGAAGGGAATGTTCTACTGCTTCGTATGTCACGAGGCAGGAGATGTCTTCACCTTCTTCATGAAGCGCCTCGGCATGGACTATCCCAC
>DASUAL010000126.1:0-2207 GCA_035763805.1 Gemmatimonadales bacterium | reverse complement strand
GATGGGCTTGTCCCGATCTGCGAGTACAAGGGCCGCCGTTTCGGTGTTCCCTTCCGGGTCCTGGAGCCTGGCTCTACGATCCACGCGCCAGGTGACCGGGGTACGCTCGTCCTCGCGCGCGCCGTGGCGGAGTGGCTGAGGCTGCTGTAGCCGCGCGCCCGAATGACGTCGCTGCCTAGCCCGATCGTCAGCTCAGTACGTTGGCAAGGCGCGCCCCTCGGGCGGTGACCAAGCGAGGTGCGCTATTGCATGGTGATCCGGCGGTTCGCCGAGTCGCGGCGCCGCAACGTGGCGGTCGTGCTCCGGTTCGGCTGGTTCTACGGACCGGGCAGCGAGCAGTCGGCGACCTTGGTCGAGGCCGCTCGCGGGCCCACGGGACCGATCCTCGGACCACGCGGCCACTGGATCGGATCGCTCGACTTCGAGGATGCGGCGGCCGCAGTGGTCGCCGCGCTCGACGCGCGCGACGGCGCCTACAACGTCACCGACAACCCGGTGACCTGCTCAACTCATTAGGGAAGGAGGGACGGGAGTAGAAGCGGGCCGGGCGAGATAGGGCCTTTGTCGGTCCTATCTTCTGGCGATGGTGCTGGCGCAGCTCGGGCGCTCGGACGAAGCGCTCCAGGAGGCGCGGGCCGCGCTCGGCCTCTACCCGGCGACCCACGACGCCTGGATCCGTCAGTTCCGGGAGTTCGACCCGGCGATCGTCGAGACCCTCACCGGACGGCACGACGACGCGGTGGAGCGCCTGGGGTGCGCTGCTGACGCAGCCCTCGAGCCAGGTCTCGACCGCCTACCTGCGCGTGTCGCCGCTCTTCGACCCGCTGCGCGACCATCCAGGTTCGCGCTTGCTGCAGCCCTAGGGAAGCTCTGCACAGGTGGCCGTGCAGAGGCGAGCGATAGGGTACCTCATGAGTCGATGGGCATCGAAGCGGTCCCTGCCCTCGTTGCCGCCGCCTGCCGGGGCGGCGGCGTCTGCCTCGTGCTTCCCGTTTGACTCACAGGGCGCACCTCGCCTGCGGAGGGAGCAACCGGCGGCGGACCAGGTACAAATTCGCCAGCGCGAACAGGGTGAAGGCGCGGGCGAGATTCTTGGCCAGGCCGCGGTAGCGGACCTTGGCGAAGCCCCAGAGGCGCTTCACCACGTGGAAGGCATGCTCGCCGCAGGCCCGGGTCCGCGACCGCGCCCGATTGATGCCGCGCCAGTAGGGCGTCAGCGGTCGCTGCGGCGAGGCCGCGCGCCGATTCACCCGATAACGGACCCCGCCGGCGGCGAACGCCTGCCGATCCGCTTCCTTCCAGTACGCCTGATCCCCGTAGAGGACGGTCTCCTCCCCGTGCAGCAAGTGCGGCAGCTGCGTGATGTCGGCGCCGGCGGCGTGGGTGGCGGTGACGTGGTGGACGCGCCCCTTCACGTCCGTCCCGATGTGGAGCTTCATCCCGAAATGCCAGGCGTTCCCCTTGCGGGTCTGCTTCATCTCAGGGTCGCGGGCCTGCGCGGCGTTCTTCGTCGAGCTCGGCGCCGCGATGATCGTCGCATCGACGATCGTCCCACTCTTGAGCAACAGCTGCCGCACCGTGAGCAGCTCCTTCACGGCGTCGAAGATCGCGGCCGTCAGCCGGTGCTCCTCCAGCAGGTGGCGGAAGCGCAGGATCGTCGTCTCGTCCGGCACCACGTCGTCGCCCAGCTCCACCCGGGCAAACCGGCGCATCGACTCGCTGTCGTAGATCGCGTCCTCGGCCTGCGGGTCCGAGAGGTTGAACCACTGCTGCAGAAAGTAAATCCGCAGCATCTTCTCCAGGCCCAGCGGTTGCCGGCCGCGCCCGGCCTTCGGATAGTAGGGCTCGATCAGGCCGAGCAGCTGGGGCCACGGGATCACGGCGTCCATCTCGGCGAGGAACCGCTCCCGGCGCGTCACCTTGCCCTTCTGGCTCCAGGCCAGCGCCCCGAACGTCCGCTGCTCACCCATCCGCACCCTCCCTGCGCCGCGCGACGCGGACCCCTTCTACCACGTCGCGCGACTTGCGCAGAGATTCCCTAGCCGCGGGGCTTAACGCGCCAGACCCGGAAACCCGCCATCGCAAAGTGGCGGTCGAAGGTCAGGGCCGTTCGACAGCGCATCGACTCCATCACCGCAAAGCTGACGGCGTCGGTGTACGAGATCGGCTGATCGGCGAGCTTCTCGAGCCACCTTCGTGCGGCTACG
>DASUAL010000125.1:0-46165 GCA_035763805.1 Gemmatimonadales bacterium | reverse complement strand
ACGTGGTCGGCGGCGGCTACAAGTACTGTCAGCTGGGAGAGGGAAACTGCTTCCTGCGGATCCCGCCAGACTGCGCGCTGCGTCCCGTGGTCACCGGCTGGTTCAGCGAGTTCGATACCCTGACCGCGGGCGACGACGCGGGCCGGGTCGCATACGGCCCGGGCGCCGCCCGGTTTGCCGGGGCCACCTACGATCCCACCAGCCACTATCGCGCGACACGCGTGTTCGACTTCTTCGAGGAGCAAGGACTGACGCCGGAGCTTCTGCGGCAAGTGAGCCAGCACCAGATCGGGCTCCTTGCGCGCCACTTGGACGCGCTCGACGCCGACCTGCGGCTCGTCGCGCGAGATCGTTCAGCCGCGATCGAGGAGATCGGCGGCTTTCTCGCCCTCCAGTCCCCCCGGGCCGCGGAGCTGGCTCACCTGCTGCGCAACCGCGGCGTATTGACGGACTCTCGGGGGAACGTGCTGCGCCTGGGACCTGCTCCGTATCTGTCAGACGCCCAGCTCACAGCCGCCATGGAGGCGTTGGGCGCAGGCATAGGCGAACTTCAGCGGCGGTAGGCATCGCCTCAGCGCTTCGCCCGAAAGAACCCGGCGATCACTGCGCCGCACTCGTCTTCCCTGACGCCGCCGAGCACTTCGGACCGATGATTGAGGCGCGGGTGCCGGACCACGTCCCCCACGCTGCCGGCCATGCCCGCCTTGGGATCGTACGCCCCGAACACCAGCCGTCCGACTTTGGCAAGCACGATCGCCCCCGCGCACTGCGCGCACGGCTCGAGCGTGACGTACAGCGTGCAGTCGTCGAGGCGATCGGTGGCGAGGGTCTTGAGGGCCTGCTGGATGGCGATCAGCTCAGCGTGCAGCGTGGGGTCGTTGCGGGCGACGGTCTCGTTATGCGCGCGTGCGATCACGGTCCCGTCACGCACGACGGCCGCGCCGACGGGGACTTCGTCGGCCGCGGCGCCAGCCCGGGCCTCGGCCAGGGCCGCGGTCATGCCTGCGAGGTCTGCCGGAGCCAGCGGCGCTCCTTGCTCCGCGCCCCTACGCACGCGCCGGTTCGGGCGCCGTCCCGGCGGAGATCCGTTCGAACATGAGACGGGTGCCGTCCTTCGCCCGATCCACCCGGATGACGTCCCCTTCCCCATACTGGCCTTCGAGCACGGCGAGTGCCAGCGGGTTCTGCACGAGGCGCTGGATCGCGCGCTTGAGCGGCCGCGCGCCGAACACAGGGTCGTACCCCTCCGCGATGATCAGCTGCTTCGCCGCCGGTGTCACCTCGACGCGGATCTTCTTTTCCTCGAGGAGCTTGGCGACCCGCGCGATCTGCAGATCGACGATTCGCTCGATCTCCTTTTGTCCGAGCGGCCGGAAGATGACGATGTCGTCCACGCGGTTCAGGAATTCGGGCTTGAACGTCTGGCGCAGCAGCTCCAGCACCTTGGTCTCCACCTGCTCCCAGTTCTGCGTCCCCATCTCGAGGATGTACTGCGAGCCGATGTTCGATGTCATGATGAGAACCGTGTTCCGGAAGTCCACCATCCGCCCTTGGGAGTCGGTGAGCCGCCCGTCGTCCAAGATCTGGAGCAGTATGTTGAACACGTCCGGGTGCGCCTTCTCGATCTCGTCGAACAGCACCACCGAGTACGGGCGCCGGCGCACGGCCTCCGTGAGCTGGCCGCCCTCCTCGTAGCCGACGTAACCCGGCGGAGCGCCGATCATCCGCGCCACCGCGTGCTTCTCCATGTATTCGGACATGTCGAGGCGCACCAGCGCACGCTCGTCATCGAACAGGAATTCGGCGAGCGCCCGCGCCGTCTCGGTCTTGCCCACCCCCGTGGGGCCGAGGAAGATGAACGAGCCCGTCGGCCGGTTCGGGTCCTGCAGACCGGCCCGGGCGCGCCGCACGGCGTTCGCGACCGCCGCCAGCGCTTCCAGCTGGCCGACCACGCGGCGACCCAGCTCCGCCTCGAGGCGCGTGAGCCGCTCGCGCTCGGACTCGAGCATCTTCGATACGGGAATCCCGGTCCACTTCGCCACGATCTCGGCGATATCCTCGGCGTCCACCTCTTGCTTGAGGTACTTTCCCTTCTTCTGGATCTCACCGAGCCGCTTCTCGGCCGCGGCGATCTCCTGTTCGAGCGCGGGGATCTTGCCGTAGCTGATCTCCGCCGCCTTCTGCAGGTCGCCGCGACGGGTCGCCTGGTCGGCCTCCATCCGGAGCTGCTCGAGCTGTGCCTTCTTGGCCTGCAGGGCGGTAATCGCCTCCTTCTCCGCCTGCCACTGTGCCTTCATCGCGTTCGCCCGCTCGCGGAGCTCGGCCAGCTCCTGCTCGATCTTGGCGCGTCGTTCCTTCGCCGCCTTGTCCTTCTCCTTGGCGAGCGCCGCGAGCTCGATCTCGAGCTGCACGATCTTCCGCTCAACTTCGTCGATTTCCTGGGGCAGCGAGTCGATCGCGATGCGCAGCCGGGCGGCCGCCTCGTCCACGAGGTCGATGGCTTTGTCGGGCAGGAACCGATCGGTGATGTAGCGGCGCGACAGCGTCGCGGCGGCGACGAGCGCGTTGTCCGTTATCCGTACTCCGTGGTGCACCTCATAGCGCTCCTTGAGACCACGGAGAATCGCAATCGTATCCTCGACGGAGGGTTCACCGACGTAGACGGGCTGGAACCGCCGCTCGAGCGCGGCGTCCTTTTCGACATACTTGCGGTACTCGTCGAGCGTAGTGGCACCCACGACGTGCAGCTCGCCCCGGGCGAGCGCGGGCTTGATCATATTGGAGGCGTCCACCGCCCCCTCCGCCGAGCCCGCGCCCACCAGCGTGTGCAGCTCGTCGATGAACACGATGTATCGCCCTTCGGCCGTGGTGATCTCCTTGAGCACGGCCTTGAGCCGCTCCTCGAACTCTCCCCGGTACTTGGTGCCGGCGATCAACGCTCCCAGGTCGAGCGCGACGACATGCTTGTTGCGGAGCGATTCGGGGACGTCGCCGTTCACGATGCGCTGGGCGAGACCCTCGACGATCGCGGTCTTGCCCACGCCGGGCTCGCCGATCAGGACGGGATTGTTTTTTGTGCGGCGCGACAGCACCTGCATCACGCGGCGGACCTCCTCGTCCCGGCCGATCACGGGATCGAGCTTCCCCTTGCGCGCCAACTCGGTGAGATCGCGGGTGAAGCGCTCGAGAGCCTGGTACTTCTGCTCTGGCTCCTGGTCGGTGACGCGGTGCGCGCCGCGGACACCCTCGAGCGCCGCCATCAGATCTCCCCGATCCACGCCGGCGGCGGACAGCAGCTGCTTCGCGGTCGTGCCCTTCTCTTCGACCAGCGCGAGCAGCAGATGCTCGGTCGAGATGTACGCATCGCCTAGCGCCTTCGCCTCCTCGTCGGCGCGATCGAGGACGCGGGCGACTTCACGCGAGAGCGTGGGCTCGACTGCCGTGCCCCCCGACTGCTTCGGGAAACGCTCGATCTCTCGCTCGGTATCCGCTTTCAGCTGGGTGACGTTGAGGCCCGCCTTCTGGAGCAGCGGGACGACGATGCCGTCGTCCTGCGAGAGGAGGGCGTAGAAAAGGTGGGCGTCGTTCACGACGGGGTTGCCGCGCTGGCGCGCCAGCGCCCCCGCCTGCTGCAAGGCCTCGGCGGCCTTCACGGTCAGCCGTTCAGGTCGGATCATCGGCCCCCCTTCGCGCAACCTTCGTGCCGCCCAAAGATGCCGAATCGGCAGCGTGGACAACAGTGCTCGCACAAGAAGAAAAGCGGGAGCTCATCGCCCCCGCTTCAGCGCCGACGCGTCACTCGACGCTCATCACTTCATGATGATCATCTTCCTGG
Source organism: Gemmatimonadales bacterium (assembly GCA_035763805.1). Classification (GTDB taxonomy): domain Bacteria; phylum Gemmatimonadota; class Gemmatimonadetes; order Gemmatimonadales; family GWC2-71-9; genus DASUAL01. The sequence continues at coordinate 42,330 of DASUAL010000125.1, read as the reverse complement.
TGTAGCGCTTGCCGTCCACCACCAGTTGGTAGATGTACACCCCCGACGCCGCCGGTTGGCCGGTATTGAGCACGTTCCCGTCCCAGTAGCAGCTGAACGAGCAAGCCTCCGGGCTCGAGCACGTCAACTCGAGCTCGTCGGCCAACTCGCCCGTGCCCTGCAGGATCGGCACGGCCACGAGCTGCGCAAGCACATTGTAGATCTTCAGCGAGACCTTCGGCCGGTGACCATTGGCAAACAGCCGACCGTTCAGGCTGAACGGGATCGTGGTCGCCGGGTTGAACGGGTTCGGGTAGTTCTGCTTGAGCTCAACTGCGGGCTGGGGCGTTTGCGCCTGCCCCCACGCCGACTGCACCCCCACCCCTACCCCCGCCGCCGCTGCCCACAGCCCGAGCGCCAGCACTGCCCAGGCGTGCCGCTTCATCCACCGCTCCTCTGCGAACGAGAAAAGGACCTTAGACCGCTCTCCTGTTGTAGGGCGCTCATCCAAAACTACGGGCCGCCTTTCCCCGCTGTCAACCGTGCGAGCACGCGGGCATCGCCTGAGCGCCGGGTAAGGCCCCGTCGGTCCGCCCACTCAAGCAACGGAATCAAGTACTTGCGGGTCAGCCCCAGGCGGTCGCGGAGCTCGGCAGGCGTCGCGGTGCCGAGCTCCGTGAGCGCCGCCTCGAGCGCCGCCCGGAAGTCCGCGAGCGCCAGCGTAGCCGCGTAGCGCTCCCGGTCCACCTGCTCCGCCGCCCCCTCACGCGCAAGGTGGGACAGCAGCGCGCGTACGGGCGCGCCGGAGAACTCGCGCTCAAGCTCCAGCACGGTCGGCACTTGCCACCGAGCCTCGACGAGGCGCCGGGTCAGGCTCTCCCTGACATCGCTCGCGCGGGCGTCGAAGGCGGGACGCCAGCCCGGCAGCCGCGCTACGGCCTTCGCGATCTCGAACTTCCCCTCCCGCGTGCCCAGTTCGAGCAGGGCGTCTACGACGAGCTCGGGAGGCGCGGGCGGCCCGACCGCCGCCCGCAGCGCCTGGAGCGACATCCCCGGGTCGAGCGCGTGCTCTTCGTGGTAGCGCTTCAGCACGTCTGCCAGCCGCCCCGCCTGGGCGGCCAAGGCCTCCCGCTCGACGAGCGTCTCCCCGAGGCGCTGGATGCCCCGCTCCGCCGCGGCGATGGCGGCCCTCACTTGATCCGGGCCGACCCCCAGCCGCACGGTAAGACTGGCCACGGGCAGCCCCCCGAGTCCTGCCTCCCCGACCAAGCTCGTCAGTCGCGCGACGGGACCTTGATCGACCACCAGCCGCCGTTGGCGCAGGCGGGGACGCCGCTCGGCGAACGGATCCAGCACGATGCCGCCGCCCACCGTCGTCACGGGGGAGAACGACCGCAGCACGAATCGGTCGCCGCCGCGGGCGACGAGCGGCGTCTCGAGGATCAAGCGAGCAACTCCGGTCTCGCCGGGCGCGATCGAGCGCACCTGGACCGCGCGCGCAAGTACTTCCGCCGTGCCAAGATGCACGCGGACCCGCGTGCGCGACGCGAGCGGCTTGCGAGCGACCGGGAGGAGCTCGACGGCGGCGTCGATCATCGTTGTCGCCCGCCAGCCGGCCCCCGTCACCGCCGCATGCCCGCGCGCGAGCTCGCTCTTGTCCACTCCCACGAGGGCGAGCGCCGTGCGTCGACCGGGGGCCGCCCGATCGGCCGCCTGGCCGTGTACCTCGATCGAGCGGACTCGGGCCTCACGATCGAGCGGGAGCAGCCGCACCGAGTCGCCCACGGCGACCGTGCCGCTCCACGTGGAGCCGGTAACGACGGTCCCCGCCCCCGCCACGGCGAACACGCGGTCGATCGGCAGCCGGAAGAGGTCGTCCACCGGCCGCTCGACCATGTCTTCGGCGACGCGGCGCAGGGCGGCGCGCAGCTGGTCGAGGCCCTCGCCGGTCACCGCCGAGGTCGCTACCGACGGCTCCCAGCGCACGCGGCTCCGTGCGAGACGCTCCGCCACCTCGGTCCGCACCAGATCGAGCCAGTCCGCCTCCACGAGGTCGCGCTTGGTGATCACGGGGATGCCACGACGCACACCGAGTAGCTCGACGATCGCCAGGTGCTCCTCGGTCTGCGGCATGATGCCCTCGTCGGCTGCGATAACGAGCAGGGCGACATCGATGCCGGTCGCGCCCGCGAGCATGTTGCGGACGAACCCCTCGTGGCCCGGCACGTCCACGACGCTCGCCTGGATCTCGTCGCCAAGCGGGAGCGGAGCGAAGCCGAGGTCGATCGTGATGCCGCGGCGCTTCTCTTCCTCCCAGCGGTCGGTATCGACGCCGGTGAGGGCCTTCACCAGCGCCGTCTTGCCGTGGTCGATGTGGCCGGCGGTGCCGATTACGAAGCGGCTGACGGGACCGGAACCGGTGACGTGGAGGCCCACGCGCGATGCTCCCAGAAGTCGATGGCGGAGAGGGTGCCCGCTTCGCCGAAGTGATGGCGCACGAACCGCGCGACGAGACGGCGGTGGGCGGCGGCGTGCGGCGCGTCGAGCAGGGGCAGGGCCGCACCGGGATCGTTGAGGGCCACCAAGTCGCGGTAGGCGTGACGCGGCAGCTGCGTCGGAGGCTGCGCCGGCGTGCACCGTGGGCACAGAACCCCGCCTTCCGCGATGCTGAAGACGACCGGGTCGGTGCCGTCCTCGATGGCCGTCCCGTCGCGCACACAGGTGGAGAGCGACGGTTCGAAACCCAGCTCGCCCAGGAGCCGCCAGATCCCCCGCACCCCCGCGGCATCGACCCTGTCCGGCGCCGCCGCCGCGAGGGCGTCGAGCCCAGCGGTCAGCGTGTCGTACGCGTTGGGCAGGGGGGCGGCGGGCGCCATCTTGAGCATCACTTCGGCCAGCGCCGTCGCCCCCGCGAACCGGCCCACCTCTGCCGCCAGCTCGCGTCGCAGGTTCACGAGATCGAATTCCCCCAGCGTGTGCAGCTCACGCGTCTCGCGATAATAAAGCTGGGCGATCCCCTCGCTCAGGAGCTCGAGCCCCGCGCCGTACGGGCTTTTGGGCCGCAGCGCTCCCTTTGCGAGGGCGCTTTGGACGCCGAGGTCGCGGGTCGCGAGCCGCACCACTTTGGAGGTCTCGCTGAAGCGATAGGTCTGGAGGACGACCGCGGGGGTGGAGACGAGGGACATGAGCCAAACTACTCAGGGAATCGTCGCTGCTGCCACCCCATTGGGGCACGGCCCGACGGTGATCGTCCTGAGCAACCTATAGTCGGGGGGCGCCGACAGAATGTGCACGAAGCCCTCCGTCGAATTCGGATCGGCGCAGTCTGCGTAGAGACTGTAAACGCGACCACCATGGTCGAGCGCAAGACCCGTCGTAGAGTGGCCGGCGGGTTTGACGGCGGCCTCCGGTCCGCGTGTTACCGACCGCGTCAGGGTATTCACTTCGAGGATACCATCGAGAGACGGTATCAGCAGCCGCCCCGATGGATGAAAGACCGGGCGACCGATCGGATTCCCCAGGCCATTGATGACGGCCAGCTCCGTTCGGGTTTCCGGATCTACAACCGACAGCCTGCCCGGCTCGCCGGTGACGCTCAACGGCCCGCCCGACGCGACATAGAGGAATCCGTCATCCCCCGGCGTAATGGCAAACGCGCCGCGGCCCGTGAGCGGAACCGAGTCCACGATGGTGCGATTGGCCCCGCTGATCACCGTGAGCCAGCTGCGGTCATCCGGTGCCACACTCACGACGAAAGCCCGTCCGTTCGTGGCAGCAGCATCCGGGAGGTTGTACGACAGGACTGTGCTGGCCGTGTCTCCGGTCCTGTAGTTCATCCTGGCAACGAGGTAGGCGGGGGGGACGGAGGCGGTCGCCGACACATCGTAGGTCGCCCACGCGATCGAGTCGTCCTGGATCGCGAGTCCACCAATGAGCCCTTGCCGGGGCTCCACCGGGAACGCGCGAGCGATGGTGTCCGCGCGCTCTTGCAGATCGAACACCCAGATCCCCCCACCGGAGGGTACGAGCACCGTGTTATCGCGTCCAGCCGGTCGCCCGGTTGGAGAGCTGGGGAACTCCACGACCCGCAAGACGGCCAGGTCCGAGGCGGAAATCAAGGTCACGGACGTCGTCCGAAGCTCCGGGACTGCGACGACCTGTCCAGCCGTGGTACCCTGCTCGAGAGCGTCGCTGCACCCGCCCGCGACCAGCGCCGCCGTCACCAGTACCATGCACCGGCGCAACACGGTCCTCCTTCCCTTTCCCCGGTCCCAGGTCTACGATCCAAACCGCACCTGTCCCCCGAATAATAGAGTGCGGCGGCGTGCAGGGAAGTTCGCGATCTCGCGCGCGTCGTCGCTCGCGAGATTCTCGAGTCGGGCGTTGACCGTGAACCCCGGCGCGAGACCGCGCGGGTGCACGAGCTCATAATCGACCAGCAGGTTGAGGCGCGTGTACGGGTGCAGCGTCACGCGCTGGAACGTCGTGTAGTCGACGTCGTCACGGTCGCCGACGAACCGGGCCTCGAGGCGGACCGACGCGCGCTCGCCGAAGCGGTAGCCGACGCCGGCCTCGGCGCGGTTGCCCGGCCGGCGCAGGAGACGCTTGCCGCTCTCGAAGCTCGACCCCGCACCCTGCAACACGCGCGTCTCCACGTAGGTATACCCGATCGAGGCGAAGAGGGGGCCGGTAAGGGCCTGCGCCTCGACCTCCGCGCCACGGGCGTCCACCCGCCCCAGGTTGGCGTAGTTCGGCGTCCGGTTGAAATCGAACACGATCAGGTCCCGGAACGCCTGATCGAAGTACGTGAGGGACAGCGTGACCGGCGTCCCGCGGACGGCAAGCTCGACCCCGAGCTCCCAGCTGGTGGACCGCTCGGGGCTCAACTTCGGATTCCCGACCGTGCCGAACCCGCCGTAGTTCTCGATGAGGAGCGGTTCCTTGAATCCCGTTCCGAGGGATCCACGGATCCGGGTCGCGTCACGCAGGCGGTAGCTCGCGCCGGCCCGGTACGTCACGTGCGTGCCAAACGCCGAATTGTCCTCGAGGCGCGCGCCGAAGGTGCCCGTCAGGGCGCGGTTCACTCCGAGCACGCCCTGAGCGTAGTACGCCGCGTTCGTGCGGCGTGCGCGGATCGAGCCGTACTGGCTCTCCTTCTCGTACTCGACGCCCGCCGTAATCACGGCGGCCGCGCCGCGACGCCAGTTCACGAGCGCGCCCCAGGTCTCCCGGCGGACGAGGTCGCGGCTCTCGAAGGGCGGGTTGCTGTAGCCCTGGCGCGTCTCGCGCAACCCCGCGAGTACGCGTGCCTCGACGGTGCCCGTAAGGCGCCGCCCGGCCTCGAGCCCGAAGGTCGGCCCGCGCTCCGTGCTCCACTGCGTCGAGTCCACCGGTTGACCGGCGAAATCCGTCGGGAAGTGATTGCGGGCGTCGGTGAACCGGTACGTGATGCCCGCATCGGTGCGGGCGTCCGGGACCACCCGCACACGGCCGCTCACGACGGTGTTCCGGTAGTCGTTGTTGAACGAGTACCAGCCCGGCGTCCTGAACTGCGCCGCCGAGAGGCCGTAGCGCACGGGGCCCGATGAGCCGTGGGCGGCGACGCTGTATTCCAGCGACGTGGCCGTCTCAGGCCTGTCGAAGCGCTCGCCGAGGCCGCCGCGCATCGCGGCAGTCACCGTCGGCGGCCCACTGCCGGCCCGCGTGAAGAGTTGGATCACGCCGGTTACGGCGTCCGAGCCGTACAGGACGCTGGTCGGGCCGCGCACGATCTCGATGCGCTCGACGTTGTCGATCGTGAGGTTCGCGAAGTCAAACGTCCCACCGGGCTGGTTGAGAGGCACGCCGTCGAGCAACACCTTGACGTAGTCGCTCTCCCCGCCGCGCACGTAGAGCTCCGTCAGGCCGCCCACTGACCCCGTCTCGACAACGGTCGCAGCCGGGATCGCCCGGAGCGCCTCGGCCACCGTCCGGATGCCGCGCCGGCGGAGCTCATCGGCCGTGATCACCGTGACCGCGGCGGCCACGGCGTCGCGCGGCAGCGGTACGCGCGTGGCGGTGACCACAACCGGCTCGAGCTCGACGCTGTCTCGCGGTTCTTGGGCGGCCGTCTCGGCTGGCAGGCCGAGGAGCGTAACCAGCAATGCTGCACGGTATGTCATGTCGCCTCCTTCCGACGCAGCGGGATCATCTGGGGACGTCCTTCGAATGGCTCGATCGCCACCGGCCAGGCGAACACGCGCTCTACGGTTTCGCGCGTGAGCACGTCGGCCGGCGCGCCGCGCGCCGCTGCCCGACCACAGGAGAGCAACAGCACATGGTCCGCAAAGCGCGCGGCGAGGTTCACGTGGTGAGTGATCACGATGGCCGCGAGTCCGCCCTGATCTACGAGCCCGCGCACCAGCTCGAACAGCTCCATCTCGTGGCGCAGGTCGAGGCTCGCCGTGGGCTCGTCGAGCACGAGCAGTCTCGGCTCCTGGGCGAGGGCCCGGGCCAGCCGCACCCGCTGGTACTCGCCGCCGGAGAGCGTCCAGATCCAGCGGTCGGCGAGCGGCAGCGTGTCGCAGCGCTCGAGCGCGCGCGTCACGGCCGCGTGATCCTCCGGCCGTTCTCGCCCCCAGAGCGACAGGTGGGGGTAACGGCCGAGCAGCACGGTCTCACGCACGCGCTGCGGAAACAGGTTGTCCTCCCGCTGGGTGACGACGCCCACGACGCGCGCGAGCTCGCGCCGCGACCAACTCGTGGCGGCCCGGCCGAGGATCTCACACACCCCGGAGCGCGGCTTCACGAGGCCGAGCGCAAGGCGCACGAGGGTCGTCTTCCCGCTACCGTTCGGGCCCAGCACCGCGTGAAATTCGCCGGCGCGCACGGCGAGGCGCACCTCCGTGAGGGCGTCCTCCGCCGTCCCCGGATAACGGTACGCGGCTCCGCGCACCTCCAGAATCAGCTCGCGGTCCACTTGCGAAGCAGGAGGGCGAAGACGGGCACCCCGACCAGTGCGGTCACGATGCCCACGGGCAGCTCGCGTGGGGCGACCACGGTCCGGGCGACCGTGTCCGAGAACGAGAGCAGAGCACCGCCCCCCAGGAACGCGGCCGGAAAGAGCGGGCGGTGCCGATGGCCCCACAGGGCGCGCATCGCGTGCGGCACGACCAGTCCCACGAAGCCGATCACGCCGGAGACGGCCACGGCCGCCGCCGTGAGCAGCGACGCCGCCAGGTACACCCGGCGCTTGAGTGGCTCGACGTCCGTACCGAGGTGGCGGGCGGGCTCCTCACCCAGCGCGAGGACGTCGAGCGGACGGGCGGCGGCGACCAGCACGGCAATCGGGATCGGGAAGTAGATGCAGGCCACCAGCACCGTGTCCCACGACGCGCCCGAGAGACCGCCCCACAGCCACAGCAAGGTGTTGCGCAGCTCCGTCGCCTCGGAGAGGGAGACGATCGCCGTCGTTACCGCGGAGGCGAAGGCGCCGACCGCCACGCCGGCGAGTATCAGCACGCGCGGGTCGAGCTGGGCGCCGCCGACCAGTCCGAGTCGGTAGACGAGCACCATCGCAGCGAGCGCCCCCGCGAACGCCGCGAGCGGCAGCGCCCAAGGGCCTGCAAGGTGCAAGGCGATCGCGAGCACCGCGCCGAGCCCCGCGCCACCCGAGAGGCCGAGCAGGAACGGGTCGGCGAGTGGGTTGCGGACCAACGCCTGGAGGCTCGCACCCGACAGCGCCAAAGCCCCGCCCACGAGAAACGCCAGGATCGCTCTTGGCAGCCGGAGCGAGCGCACGATGTCGGACGTGGCGAGATCCGAGAGCGGCACGTGTGCCGGGCCGAGCACGACGGCGAGCGCGAACGCGACCACCGCCGCGAGCGCGAGGCCAAGCCACTTCACCGCCCCACCTCCTGGAGCCGCCGGCGGAACTCGGCCACCGCCGCCGCGGCGCGCGGGCCCGGCCGGCCGAACAGCGATCCCGTGAGCTGAACGAAGTGGCGCTCCCGCACCGCCCGGATCGCCTGCCACTCCGGGCGCAGGGCGATCCCGGGCGGCCCGGCGGCGGCCGTGTCGCGCAGGAGGACGATGACATCGGGATCGCGCGTCGCGATGGTCTCGAGCGCCACCGTCCCTGATGCGGACCGCACGTCGCGGAACACGTTCTCGGCCCCGGCGAGTGTGGCGAGCTCATCGAGATAGCTCCCGCCACCGATCACCATCGGCGGGTTGTCCCAGACGACGACCGCCAGCCGCGAGCCCAACGGCGACGCGGGCGCGGCCAGGCCGCGGGTGATCACGCCCGCGATCGAGTCCCCTGCCGCCTCCCGCCCCGTCACGCGGCCCAGCAGCCGCGCCGCCCGCGCCACGTCCTCCAGGCGGTCCTGGCGCGCGATTACAGCGGCGATGCCCAGCCGTTCCAGCTGGCGCGCCGCGGTCTCGTTGAGCTGGGAGGCGTACAAGACGACCAGGTCGGGATGCCGGGCCGCCACGGCCTCAACGTTGGGATTGAGGCCGTCGCCCACGCTGGGCACCGCCTCTGCCGCAGGGGGATAGTCGCACCACGTGGTACGCCCGACCACGCCGTCCCCGGCGCCGAGCGCGAAGAGCAGCTCGGTGATGGCCGGCGACAGCGAGACGATGCGCCGCGCCGGCCCGCCGAGCGTCACCCGGCGGCCGGCGTCATCCGTGATCGCGATGCCGCGTTGCGCCGCTGTGCGCTCGCCCCGCGCGCAGGCCGCGACGGCGGCCAGGGCCAGGAGACCCGCGAGGTGGGTGCGATGTGCCCAGAGGCGCATAGCAAAAAGGCCCACCCCCGACGGAGCGGAGATGGGCGAGCGCCTGCGCCTCAGTGCGCAGCGCCACCATCCCTCCCGCGAGGGATCTGCAGGTGGCGCGAACGGAGAGGTCTCCTGGCTTCGGGCAGTCGGCTCGCCTTCCCGGGACGTTCCCCCAGTGGCGCTTGAGCCGCTACAATTTGCCCGTTACAGTGGCGGGGCCGCGCCGGACTCGCACCGGCTTCCGTGAATCCCCGTTCGCTTGGACAACGAGCGCTAGTCTATCGAGCGAGCATCGGGCGCGCAAGTGGGCGCCATCAGCCATCAGCCATCAGCCATCCGCGGTTCGGGCTGACGGGTGGTCGCTGACGGCCGACGGCTTCTTTCGAAGCGCCACCACGAATCCCGCTCCCAACACGACCGCCGCGATGATCACGACGTAGGGCACGAGCGCGTCCGGGCGCAGTCCCCGCGCGGCGGGGAACGTTATGGCGACCGCGGCGCCGGCGTTGAGGGCGCGGGCGCGGTAGCGAGCGAAGCGGCGCCCTTCGAGCCCTTCCACGCCCAGAGTGTCGACTTGCGGCGCCGAGACGGCCGCGGTCGTGTCTTCGAGTAACAGGTCCAGCTCGGCAGTAGGCTGATCGATTGGGAGGGCGAGCCGTCTGACATCCCCGGGGAGGACGTACGCGTAGGAGAGCTGCTTCGACTCACCGGGCGGGATGGGTCCGAACACCGCCACGCGGTCACCTCGCAGCACCACGGCCTGCGCCGACAGATCGCCCTGCCCCACCCGGAAGTGGATCGCTTCCCGCGGGATGGCGCCGGTCCACGTGGCCTGGCCCGTGTCCGGCGCGACTCGGGTTTTCCTCCCAGGGTTCTCGAGCTCGACCAACTCGAGCGCGTCGCGCGTCCCGTCCTGCTTGGGCAGCACGATAGTGATCAGGCGTCGCGCGATCTGCACGCCGGGGCCGGTCGTGGTGGTGTCGTACACCAGCAGGGGGCGCAGGACCGCCGCGGCGCGGACGGCGGTGACCGGCTCGGAGAAGTACGCGATGCCGGAGTACCAGCTCGAGACGACGTAGATCGCCGCCGTGTCTGCCCGCGCGACGGTCAGCGAGTATGCTCCACGAGCGTCCGTGCGGACCGAGTCGATCGGCCCTCCACCGCCGCCCATGGTCACCCGGTGCAGCACGACCCACGCGCGCGCGAGCGGCGTGCCGTCGGGCCCACCGTACAGGACCCGGCCCGATACCACCATCCGCTGAGCGAAGAGATCGCCGCTGCCGCCCGCTCCGCCGAAGAGGCAGAGCAGCGCCACGGGCTTACGGAGTGAACTTACCGAAATCTTCAGGATCGAGGTTCTGGAGGTAGGTCTTTAGATCGTCGGGGTTGAGCGGCGCGGTGCCCGTCTCGCCTGCAGCCTCGCCGGTCTCGACCGACGTCAGAGCCAGCAAGGTCTCGCTCGTGAAGATGGGCGCCTTGAGTCGCAGGGCGACGGCGATCGAGTCCGACGGCCGCGCGTCGATCTGGATCACGGCATCGCCGCGGTAGATGTGCAGCTCGGCGAAGTACGTGTTGTCCTTTACCTGGGTGATGATGACCTTGCGGAGGTCTGCGCCCAGTCCCAAGATGACCTGCTTCAGGAGGTCGTGGGTGAGCGGCCGCGCGAACTTGACGCCCGCTAGCTCCATTGCGATCGCGCTCGCCTCCGCCGGGCCGATCCAGATGGGCAGCACACGCTCCCCGTCCTGCTCCTGCAGAATGACGACCGGCGTGTTGGTCGTGCGGTCGAGTCCCAGATGGGCGACTCGGACCTGGATGACTTTGGCGGTCAGGTGCCCATCTCCCACGAGGATAGGTATTTGTGCTGCTCCGGCGTCAGCGTGTCGATCGCGACGCCCATCGCCGCGAGCTTCAGACGGGCGATCTCCGCGTCCACCTCCCGCGGCAGGCGGTGCACGTCCTTCGCGAGGCTCGCCGCCTTCTTGACCACGAGCTCGGCGGCGAGCGCCTGGTTGGCAAACGACATGTCCATCACACTCGCCGGGTGGCCTTCCGCCGCCGCCAGGTTGATGAGCCGGCCCTCGGCGAGCACGAAAATGCGCTTGCCGTCGAGCCGCCACTCGTCCACGAAGTCCCGCACGCGCGTCGGACCCTGGGCCGCCCTCTGAAGCCCGGCAAGATCGATCTCGACGTTGAAGTGTCCCGAGTTCGCCAGCACCGCCCCGTCCTTCATCGCCCGCATGTGCTCCAGCCTGACGACGTTGACGTTGCCCGTGAGCGTCACGAACACGTCGCCCACGCGGGCCGCCTCGGCCATCGTCCCCACGCGATAGCCGTCCATCTGAGCCTCGAGCGCCTTGAGCGGATCGATCTCGGTCACGAGCACGTTCGCCCCCGCGCCTCGGGCCCGCATGGCGAACCCGCGCCCGCACCATCCGTACCCCGCCACGACGACGGTGCTCCCGGCGATCAGCAGGTTGGTCGCACGCAGGATCCCGTCGAGCGTGGACTGGCCCGTGCCGTAGCGGTTGTCGAACAAGTGCTTGGTATCCGAGTCGTTCACGGCGATCACGGGGAACTGGAGCACGCCGTCCTTGGCCATCGCCTTGAGCCTGACCACGCCCGTCGTCGTCTCCTCGGTGGAGCCGACCACGCCGGCGACGAGCGCCTTGCGCTCCGCCGGCGACAGCGTCTCGACCCAGCTGCGCACCGGCGGCGCCAAGTCGTCCAGCCGGTTCAGGGCGATCATGTGGAGCGCCCCGACCAGATCGGCGCCGTCGTCCATCGTGATGTCGGGTCGGTGCGCCAGGGCCGCGCGGATGTGCTCGTAGTAGGTGGCGTGGTCCTCGCCCTTGATCGCGAACACCTTGATCCCGTGGTCCTTGACCAAATGCGCGGCGACGTCGTCCTGCGTGGAGAGTGGGTTCGACGCGCACAGGGCCACGTCGGCACCGCCCGCCTTGAGCGTGACCGCGAGGTTGGCCGTCTCGGTGGTCACGTGGAGACACGCCGAGAGGCGTCGGCCCGCGAGCGGCTGCTCGCGCGCGAAGCGCTCCCGGAGCTGCCGCAGCACGGGCATGAATCGCTCGGCCCACTCCGTGCGGCGGCGGCCCTCCGCCGCGAGTTCCAGGTCCTTCACATCCGAAGCGGCGGTCCGGGCCGTCGTAGTCATGCGGTCACTTTCCTCGAGGCGTAGTGCTGGGAGCGCTGCACGGCAAGCCGCAGGTCCTCGACGCGGGTCGCCTGCTCCCAGGTGAACAGCTCGACTTCCCTGTCTACGTCCTTGTCCACGAACCGCCGCTTCTCGGGTGCACGGCCGAAGTGACCGTACGCCGCCGTCGGGCGGTACACGGGGTTCCGGAGGTTCAGCGCCTGGATGATGCCGTTGGGCGTCAAGTCGAACACCTCGCGCACGGCATCCTCGAGCGCTTCGTCGGGGACGACGCCGGTGCGGAAGGTGTCGATCATCACCGAGACGGGCTCGGCGACGCCGATCGCGTAGGCCACCTGGGCCTCGCACCGCCGGGCGAGCTTGGCCGCCACGATGTTCTTTGCCACCCAGCGCATCGCGTAGGACGCGGAGCGGTCCACCTTCGAGGGGTCCTTGCCGCTGAAGGCACCGCCGCCGTGGCGCGCCATGCCGCCGTAGGTGTCCACGATGATCTTGCGGCCGGTGAGCCCGGCGTCGCCCTGCGGCCCGCCCACCACGAAGCGACCGGTGGGGTTGATCAGGATGTTCTTGTCCGGCACCTCGAAGCCGGCATCCGCGAGCACCGGCCGCACCACGAGGGCGATGACGCCCTCGCGCAGCTCGGTGTTGTCGATCTTGTCGGAGTGTTGCGTGGAGACGACCAGCTTGGTGATGCCCACCGGGCGCGCGCCCTCGTAGACGACGCTCACCTGGGTCTTTCCATCGGGTCGCAGCCACGGTAGGTCCCCGGCCTTGCGCACCGTGGCGAGCCGCTCCGCGAGCCGGTGGGCGAGGACGATGGGGAGCGGCATCAGCTGTGGCGTCTCGTCGGACGCGTAGCCGAACATCATGCCCTGATCCCCCGCGCCACCGCGATCCACGCCCATCGCGATGTCGCCCGACTGGCGGTCGATGGTCGTGAGGATCGCGCACGTCTGCGCGTCGAATCCGAAGCTCGCGTCGGTGTAGCCGATCGCGCTGATGGTTCCCCGCACGATGTCCGGGATGTGGACATAGGTGGTGGTCGTAATCTCGCCCGCCACGACCGCCATGCCGGTCGTTACGAGGGTCTCGCAGGCCACGCGGGCGGAGGGGTCCTTCGCGATGATCGCGTCGAGCACCGAATCGGAAATCTGATCGGCGATCTTGTCGGGATGGCCTTCCGTCACTGACTCGGAGGTGAACACGTGGCGCTGCGCGGGCATCTTATGGTCCGATCGAGATTTAGACGTTCAAAGTAGCGGAGCGCCGCCCCGCGGGCAACCGGGCGTCGGGGTCGAGCAGCTTGAGATCCACCGCTTCGGCGAGCGCGAGCCGGAGCTGGTCGAGCACGTCGTCGGCCGTGCGGGCGGCGAGCGCTTGCTCGGCGGCGGCGCGCGCCTGCGCGGCGCTCACCTGCCGCACCGTCCACTTCACGAGTGGCAGCGCGGGCGGCGCGACCGAGAGCGTCTCGTAACCGAGTCCGATGAGCAGGAATGCCGAGAGCGGCTCGGACGCCATCTCGCCGCAGACGCTCGCGGGCTTCCCCGCCGCGCGCGCCGCGTCCGCCACCATCTTGAGGAGCCGCAGCACGCTGGGGTCGTGCGGGTTGAAACGATCCGCGAGCCGCGCGTTGCCGCGGTCCACGACCAGCGTGTACTGTGTGAGGTCGTTCGTCCCGACGCTCAGGAAGTCGCTGACGGCCGCGAGCCGGTCGGCGAGCACCGCTGCGGCGGGCGTCTCGACCATCACACCCACCGGCAGCGAGGCCGCGCTCTGCACGCCCGCGCGAGCGAGATTCGCCGCTTCCTCGACCACGATCGCGCGGGTGCGGTCCACCTCGTCGAGCCGGGTAACGAGCGGGATCATGAGGTGGATCTCCGCGTGCGCCGCAGCGCGCAGCACGGCTCGGATCTGGGTGCGGAAGATGTCGGGTCGGTCGAGGCAGACCCGGATGGCCCGCCAGCCGAGCTGCGGGTTCGCCTCGGACACCGCGCGGAACGGCGTCGGCAGCTTGTCGCCGCCCAGGTCGTAGGTCCGCACGACCACGGGATGGCCGCGGAACGCCTCGCCCACCCGCCGGAAGTACTCCGTCTGCTCGTCCTCGCTCGGCAGCGCCGTTTGGCCCGTGATCAGGAATTCCGTGCGCAGCAGCCCGACACCTTCGGCCCCGTGCTCTCGGGCCGGCTCGATCTCGTCGGGCAGATCGACGTTGCCGCGCAGCACGATCCGCACGCCGTCGGTCGTGACGGCGGGACGCTCGACCACCTGCTCGAGCTGGGCCGCCAGCTCGCGCCGCCGCAGCTCGCGGGCCTTCGCCTCGGCGATCTCATGCGGCGTGGGATTGAGCAGCACCGTCCCGCGAGTCCCGTCCATGACGAGCATCGTGCCCTGCCCGATGCGCTCCATCGCGCCGGACACCCCGAACACCGCGGGGATGCCGATCGAGTGGGCGAGGATGGCCGCGTGCGACGTCCGCGTCCCCTCCTCGCTCACGAGTCCGACGACGTGCTCGCGGTCGAGTTGCACTGTGAGCCCGGGCGCCAGCTCCGTCGCCACCACGACCGAGGGCTGGGTGATCCCCTCCCACAACTCATCCGAGCGGCGGTGCATCAGGTGCTCGATCACGCGAATCGCCACACCCGAGAGGTCGACCAGCCGGTCTTTGAGGCGTGGACTGCCGGTCGCGGCCCACATGTCGCGCAGCTCGAGCGCCTTGAACTCGAAGGCCTTCTCGGCGGCGAGGCGGTTCTCCCGGATCAGGTCTGCGACGCTCGACAGGAACTCCTTATCCTCGAGCATCAGGATGTGGGCGTCAAAGATGCGCGCCTCGTCCACACCGGCGCGGTCCTCGGCCTTCGCCTTCAGCGCCTCGATATGGCGCTTCACGTCCCGGACGGCGGCGCGGAGCCGGCGCACCTCTTTCTCCACCTGGGAGCGCTGCACGACCCGGTGCGGGACCTCAGGCAGGGTCCAGCGCACCACGACCGCGGGACCGATGGCGATCCCGGCGGACACGCCGATGCCCTTGAGCAAGCGATCGCTCATTCCTCTCCTTGCCGCTCCCGTTCCTCCACCGCCTTCATGTCCGCCGTCAGATGCATTTCGTGGAATCCGTCGGCCACGAGCGCGAGCAGCGCGTCCATCGCCGCTTGCGCGTCCTCCCCGTCTGTCTTGATGGTCAGGGACGAGCCGCACTCGGCGGCGAGCATCATCACGCCCATGATGCTCTTGCCGTTCACCGCGAGATCGTCCTTGCACACCTGGACGCTCGACTTGAAGCGGCTCGCCACCTTGACGAACTCCGCGGCGGGGCGGGCGTGCATCCCGAGCGGGTTGACGATCTTCGCGTCCCGCTCGATCATCGCCATACCCACCCGGCGACCGCGGCGGCCGCGAGCAACGCGAGGCCGAACCGCAGGCCCGTGAGCTTGCCGCGCCGCCACCAGAGCAGGGCGAAGCCGGCGATGGTCGCGGCGACGAGCACCCCGCGCGCCCACCCGGTGAACGCCCCGCCGAGGTAGGCGGCCGCGAGCGGCAGCGCCGCACCCACGGCCAGCGCCATCCCCGGGCCGCTCCACGCCGAGGCACGCCGCAGCAACGGCTCGTGCAGCGCCGCCGCCACGCGCACGCCGTGCGCCCACCCCGCGCGCAACGCCCACCAGCGGAGCGCCACGTGCCCGGCGTTGTAGACGACCAAGAAGCCCAAGACCGCACCCAGGCCGAGCCCGAGCGCCACGCCGATCAGCGCGAGCCCCGACGTGAGGGGCAGCCACCCCACCCAGACCAGCCGGTCGCCCAGTGAGCCGAGGGGACCGCACAGAGCGGTGCGCAGCCGCTCGACCTGTTCCGCGGTAGCGCCTTCGTGCTCGGCGCGGGCGGCGGCACCGACCGCCAGCCCGCAGAGGTAGGGGTGCGCGTTGAAAAAGTGTGCGCCCCGCGCCACCGCCGCCCGGTAAGCCGCGCCGTTCTCCGTCGCCTGAAGGTCGCGGAGCAGCGGCTCCTCCGCCACGCCCATGCCGATCCCCTGCATGCGCTCGTAGTTCCACGAGCCCTGCACCGTGAACAGCCGCAGCAGGCTCCGGCCCAGCGACGGGCCGGGGAGACGGGCGGGGCGGTCGGAGCGGGCGGCGCGCTTCACCGCAGCCAAGCCAGCAGCGTGCCACCGATCACGCCGGCGGCGAACCAGCGCAGCGTCGCGCCCCGGCCCACGACGCGCAGCGTCCCCGCCGTCCCCGCGGCGAGGGCGGCGGCGACGGCGGTGACCCCGAGCAACGTCACCCCGCGCACCGTGAGCTGGCCCGCGAGGAACGCCCGGGCGAGCTGCGCCAGCACCAACCCGACTGCGGTCACGACCGCGGCGCGCAGGGCATCGCGCGCGATGCCCAGCACGTGCAGACGGACGAGCGTGCGCGTATCGCCCGCCTCGAGCTCCGTCTGGGCGCCGTGCACCGAGCGGGCGTTCATACGCCGCCAGAGGTGCATGCTGCTCCCGCCCACGAGCGCGGTCACGAGCCCCACGACCGCCCCGATGCCGACCCCCAGCGTCCCCGGAGCTGCGTGGGCCGCGCCGACGGCAGCCACCGTCGCCGGACCATACTCCGGGTACCGCGCCGCGCCGACCGGCAGGACGTCGTACTGGAACAGCTCGAACAGCACGCCCAGCTGGAGCCCCGTTGTGATGTCTCCGAGCATAGCGCCGGCAATCGGCCCCGCGACGATGGGGCGCGCGATCATCATCTGCGGGACGCTCACGAGATCGAGCCCCACGAGGGTCCCCCAAACGAGGAGCAGCAGCTGGAGCTCGAGACTCACGTGAACTCTGTGAGTGGCACCGCCGGCGCTGTTGGCACGTCCTGGGCGGTGATCTCGATTCCCCGCGCCGCGAGCTGCCGGAGCTGCTCGGCCTCGCTGTCGCTCAGATAGACGTAGCGCAGCCGCTCCGAGCGGCCGGGCTGGTGATGGAGGCCTCCAACATTGATCCGCTTCACGCGATGATCGGCGCAGAGCGCTGCCATCGTGCTGATGGTTCCCGCCAGCACGATGCCCGTGCGCGGGTCCGCCTCCCACTCCGGGAGCCGCTGGGCGGCCTCGGCCGTCGACGCAAACACGACCTCGATGTGCGAGGGGACGCCCATGCGATACAGGTCCTGCTCCCACTCGCTCGCGCGCACCATGTCGTCCACCAGCACGATGAAGCCGGCGCGCAGCGGCTGTCCCCAGCCCACCACCACTTGGCCGTGAATGAGGCGGTCGTCGATCCGGTAGAGCACGATGCTCATGCCGCCGGGGTGCGGATCGCCCTGGCCCCCGCCTCCGCCGCGCGGCGCGCGGCCTCCGCCGGCGGCAGGTCGCGGTGGAACACGAAATCCAGCAACATCGCCAGGTTCACCCCGGTGACGACGGCCACGTTCGTCTTGCCCCGGGCGAGGCGCACCGAGCTGGTGAGGCACGACCCCCCCGGGAGGTCGACGAACAGCAGCGCGGGCCGGTCGCCGATGGCGGTCGCGAGCCGCGCCCCGAGCGCGCCTCCGTCGCAGCCGTCGTTCGACACGGGGATGAGCGCGTCGCTGACGCCGGTGATGGCCGCGACCGCCGATACCAGCGCCTGCGCCACCGCCGAGTGGGAAACGATCACGCCGCGCAGCGGCTCACTCATAGTCTTCCTCGAGATATTCCTGCAGCTCGCGTCGCTCCGCCATCCGCTTGAGCAGCCGTTCGTTGAAGGCGCGCGCCGAGTCCACTCCGCTGTAGCGCAGCAGGTGGTTCATCGCAACCACCTCGCAAATCACGGTGAGGTTCTTCCCCGGGTTCAGCGGCACGGTCACGAGCGGCACCGTGATGTCGAGGAGCTGGGTCATCTGGCCGTCGATGCCCGTGCGATCGTACTCGCGCGTCGCGTCCCAGTCCTCGAGCTGCACCACGACCTCGATGCGCTTCTGCTGGCGTACGGCGCGAACGCCGAACAGTGCCCGGATGTCGATCAGGCCGACACCGCGGATTTCCATGTAGTGACGCGCCAGCTCATGGCCGCGACCGATGAGCACGTCGTTCCCGCTGCGGGTGATATGCACGATGTCGTCCGCGACGAGGCGGTGGCCGCGCTCGACCAGGTCGAGCACGCATTCGCTCTTCCCGATGCCCGAGCGCCCGAGGAACAGCAAGCCCACGCCGAAGACGTCGGCGAGCGACGCGTGCACCGTGGTGCTGGGCGCGAAGGCGTCGTCGAGGAACGGCTTGAGCCGCCGGTAGAATTCCGCCGTCTTGAGCTTGCTGCGGATCACGGGGATGCCTTTCGCTCGGGCGAGATCGAGCAGCTCGGGGGGCGGCTCCTGACCCTTCGAGATGACGACGCACGGCAGGTCGAACTGGAAGAACGTCTCGAGCGCCCTGCGACGCTCGGTGGCGCCGAGCGAGTCGAGGTACGTGATCTCGGTCTCGCCGAGAATGTGAATCCGGTGCGCAGCAAATCGCTTGGTGTAACCCGCGAGCACGAGCCCCGGGCTGGATGCCTCGGGCGTCGGGATGAGGCGGTCGAGCCCCACGTCCCCCGTGAGGGCCTCGAGCTGCAGGGGATCACCCTTGCGCTCGAGCAGGTCGCGCACCCGCGGTCCCGTCATCTGGGCTGACGCTCCAGGGCGCGTCGGGCCGCGGCCATGCGACGCCGTTTAGGCGCCGCCTTGCCGAGCTGGCGGCGCACCTTCGCCGCCGCCCGGTCGAGCGCCGAGCGGTGGTCGGTGCCGTCGGCCGTGCCCACGTGCACCACGCCGCGCGCCGTGTGGAGTCGGACCTCCACCGTCGGGGCGCTGTGATCCTCGCTGAAGAGTACCTGCGCATCATGCGGCCGCGTGGCCACCTTGCGGAGCCGCTCGAGCAGGGTCCGCGCCCGGAGCCGGAGCTCGTCGGGAATCTCGCAGTGCCGTGCGGTGATGGTGATGCGCATGGGTCAGCCTCCCTGAGCGATGACGCGGTGGAGATGCGCTTCGGTGGCCTCGGCGGCCCGGTCCCACGACAGCTGCTCGGCGAAGGCGCGCGCACCCCGCCCGAGCCGGGACACCAGGCTCGAATCGGCGGCGAGGACCAGCATCCGGTCGGCAAGCGCATCCGCCGCGCCGTGCGGCACAAGGAAGCCGGTCGCGCCGTCCCGAACCGACTCCCTGAGGCCCGGACTGTCGGAGGCGAGCGCGGGCGTGCCGCAGCCCGCCGCCTCCACGTTCGAAATCCCCCAGCCCTCCTTCGAACTCGGGAACACCACCGCCCAAGCCCGGCGCAGCAGGCGGCGCTTCTCCTCCTCGGGCACGAAGCCCAGGAAACGCACCGCGTCCCCGAGCCCCAGCCCGCAGGCCAAGCGCTCGAGCCGCGCACGATCGTCGCCCTGCCCCGCGATCTCCAGCACCAAGTCGGGACGGGCCTGCCGAGCGAGCGCGAGCGCACGCAGCGCGATTTCCACTCCTTTATAACGCTTCAGGCGCCCCACGTACAAGAACGTGGGGGTGGCCGCCCGCGGGGTAGCGCCGTCCGGACAGTACCACGTCACATCGACGCCTGGATAAATGACTTCAACCCGCTCTCGCGGGACGCCGCGCCGCACCAGGTCGTCGCGGGTGCTGTCGGAGATCGCGTGGAACCACGCCCGGCGGTACGCCCGGGGGATGAATCCCTCGGCCGCCCACACGACCGCCGCAATCGGCCAGCTCGCCTCGGCGAACGCGGTGGTGCCGAACAGGTGCGGGATGATGGCGCAGAACGGGAGGTCGGTGAGCTGGGTGAGGTAGAGCGGCAGCTTGTTGATATCCTCGACCACGACGTCGTAGCGGTGCGCCCGCAGCAGCCGCCGCACAGCGCCGCGCGCCCGGAGCGCGAACGTGTGCCGCCCGCCGATGCGGCGCACGCGCATCCCGTCGAGCTCGGTCTCAGGCGCACCTCCGGGCCAACCGCTCGTGACCAGATCGATCTCGTGGCCCCGGCGCGCGAGCCTGCCGAAGAGCTCGTGCAGGTGCACCTCCGCGCCGCCGGCGTGCAGGTTCTCGCGGTCGTTCCAATTGACGAGCAGAATCCTCACAGCGCGCCATACTCCCGGGCCACTGCGTCCAGCACGCCATTCACGAACGCGGGTGCCTTGGCGCCGGCGAACCAGTGGGCCAGCTTCACCGCCTCGTCGATCACGACGCGCGGCGGGGTCGCGCCCTCAGCGAGCTCGGCGAGCGCCAAGCGAAGGATGCTCTTCTCCACCACGCCCACCCGCTCGAGTCGCCAGTGCTCGGCAGCGTCCGCGACGCGCTGATCGAACTCGGGGAGGCCCGCGATCGCCTTCGCCGCGAGGTCCGCGCCGCGGTCGAAACCCGGGGGCGGCGTCCCGTACGCGAGGCCGAGGCGCGCCACCACCGTCTCGATCGACGGGCGGCCCGACAGTTCCCACGCGTACAGCAACTGGAGGGCGCGCGCGCGCGCTTTAGTCTCGGGGCGCTGCACCGGTCAGCTGGGCCAGGACGTCGGCCGTGGTGAGGGCCGCCTCCGCCGCTTCATAGCCTTTGTTGCCCGCGTCGCCGCCCGCGCGAGCCAGCGCCTGCTCGAGAGACTCGGTGGTGAGCACACCGAACCCGAGGGGCAGCCGGTGGGCGAGCGCCACGTTGGCCAGGCCGCGCGCCGCCTCGCCCGCCACGTACTCGAAGTGCGCGGTCTCGCCCCGGATCACGCAGCCGAGGGCGACGATCGCCGCGTAGCGGCCGCTGACCGCGGCCGCTTCGGCGGCCACCGGCAGCTCGAATGCACCCGGTACCCATACCACGTCCACGCGCGCGTCCGGGACGCCCTTCTCGCGCAGGCACGCACGCGCGCCCTCAAGCAGGCGCACGGTGACGATGTCGTTGTAGCGGCTGACCAGGACGGCCAGGCGACCATCGCGCGGCGTCCGGGGCGAACCCTGGATCTCGGCCACGGTCAGTGCGTGAGCAGGTGGCCGAGCTTGTCCCGCTTGGCGTCGAGGTAGGACCGGTTCTCGTCCGAGGGCGACATGACGATCGCCACGCGCTCGACGATCTCCAGGCCGTAGCCCTCGAGCCCGACGAGCTTCATGGGGTTGTTGGTGAGCACGCGCATGGACGACAGCCCGAGATCGAGCAGGATCTGTGCGCCGATGCCGTAATTGCGGAGGTCGGGCTTGAAGCCGAGCTCGCGGTTCGCGTCCACCGTGTCGTGGCCCGCGTCCTGGAGCTCGTACGCCTTGAGCTTGTTGAGCAGCCCGATGCCCCGCCCCTCCTGGTCGAGGTACACGATGACGCCGCGGCCCTCGGCCGCGATCATGCGCATCGCGCTGTGGAGCTGCCAGCCGCAGTCGCAGCGCCCCGAGCCGAAGACGTCGCCGGTGAGGCACTTCGAGTGCATCCGCACCAGCACGTTCTGCCGCTTCCGCACGTCGCCGTACACCAGCGCCACGTGCTCGGCCGCGTCCACGTCGTTCCGGTACCCGATAATGCGGAATTCGCCGTACGGCGTCGGCAGGCGCGCTTCGGCCACCCGGTGCACCAGCCGCTCGTTGGCCAGCCGGTAGGCGACGAGCTGCGCGACGGTGATGAACGTCAGGCCGTGTGTCGCGGCGAACTTCTCGAGGTCCGGCCGCCGGGCCATCGTACCGTCCGGGTTCAGGATCTCGCAGATCACGCCCGCCGGATACAGCCCCGCGAGCCGTGCCAGGTCCACGCTCGCCTCGGTCTGGCCCACTCGCTGCAGCACGCCGCCCGGCCGCGCGCGCAGCGGAAACACGTGACCGGGGCGACGCAGGTCCCCCGGCACGGTCGCCGGGTCGATCGCCACGCGGACGGTGGTGGCCCGGTCGCGGGCCGAGATCCCGGTGGTCACGCCGAAACGCGTCGCGGCGTCGATCGACACCGTGAACGCGGTCTCGTGCGCCTCGGTGTTATGTTCCGCCATCTGCGTGAGCCCGAGCGCTTGGCAGCGCTCAGGCATGAGCGTCAGGCAGATGAGCCCACGCCCGTGCGCTGCCATGAAGTTGATCATCTCGGCGGTGACCCGCTCGGCGGCCCCGACCAAATCGCCCTCGTTCTCGCGGTCCTCGTCGTCGGCTACGATGACGAGCTTGCCCGCGCGAATGTCCGCGATCGCCTGCTCTAGGACGGAGTGCCGCATAGCTGCCTCACGTACTTTCCGAGGACATCCCCCTCCACGTGAACCCGGTCGCCCGCCCGCAACGTTCCGAGCGTCGTGCGCGCCCGAGTGAACGGGATCAGCGACACCTGAATCAGGTCCGGCCTGGAGAGCGCGTTGATCGTCAGACTCACCCCGTCCACGGTGATCGACCCCCGCGGGATCGAGACGTCACGCACCTCCCGCGGCACGCGCAGATCGCACACCCACGCGTCGCCGTGCCGCTCGACCCGGACCACCTCGGCGACGCCATCCACGTGGCCCTGCACGAGATGCCCCCCGAGGCGATCCGCCGCCCGCAGGGCGCGCTCCAGGTTCACGCGCCGGCCGGCTGCGTACTCCCCGAACAGCGTGCGACCCTCGGTGGTCTCGACCACGTGCACCGTGAATCCGCCTGTCACCACCCGCTCCACGGTGAGGCACGCCCCGTTCACCGCGATGCTCTCACCCTTCCGCACGGCCCGGTACGGAGCACGGATGGCGAGCGTCAGACCCGGCTCACGCTTTCCGTTTCCCGTCTCCCGGGTCGCTTTCGCGACCGTTCCCACGGCGCTCACGATGCCGGTAAACATAGCCGCCTGTCCAATACCAGTAATGTATCGGAGCCCAAGCCCAGGCGCTCCACCGGGATCCAACGCGACGCCTGGTCGAGCGGTGTGGGCGGCACGCCGGGAAACGCCGGCACCGCACCCTCTCCCAGCCACACCGGGGCCTGGATCCAGTACAACCGATCCACGAGCCCGTCGGCGAGCAGCTTCGCCCCGAGGGCCCCTCCCCCCTCGCACAACACCGAGTGGATCCCGCCCTCGCGCAGCATCCGCAGACCGTCCCGCAGCGTCATGGGGCGGAACACGCGGACGCCGCTCCGTTCGAGCTGCGTCACGCTCGACGGGGGCGCGTCGGGCGATGCCATGACCCATGTCGGCACCTCCCGCGCCGTGCTCACGAGCTGCACGCCGAGGTTGAGCATCGCACGGCGGTCGAACACGACGCGTACCGGCGGCTTCCGCGGGCTGGTGGACCCACGCGCGGTGAGCTGCGGGTCGTCCTTCAGAGCGGTCGTACCGCCCACTGCGATCGCGTCGAAGCCGGCGCGCAGCCAGTGCACGTGCTCGCGCGCTACCTCGCCCGACACCCAGCGCGAGCTGCCCTTCGCATCCGCGATGCGACCGTCGATCGACGTCGCGAGCTTGAGCGCGACGAAGGGCCGCTCCGCCTGGACGCGGGCGAACAGGAACGGCGCGTTGAGCGCCGCCGCCTCCTCGCGCAGCAGGCCGACGGAGACCGTCACGCCCCGGTCGCGCAGCACTGTGGCGCCGCCCTGCGCGTGCGGGTCGGGATCGCTGATCGCGGCGACCACGCGCGCGACCCCGGCGGCGAGGATCGCGTCGGTACAGGGCGGCGTCTTGCCCTGGTGCGCGCACGGCTCGAGGTTCGTGACGAGCGTGGCTCCGCGCGCCCGCTCGCCGGCGGACCGGAGCGCGATCACCTCCGCGTGCGGGCCGCCGTACTCCCCGTGGAACCCTTCGGCCACCACCTCATCGCCCCGTAGGACCACCGCGCCCACGAGGGGGTTCGGCGCGACGCGCCCCCAACCCCGCAACGCCAGGTCGAGGGCGCGTCGCATCGCCGACCGCTCGGCCGGACGCTCAGAATCCGAAACGAGCGCCGATGCCCCCGAAGACATGCCCTGCCTTGGGGTCGAAGTCGGAGAAATTGGTCGACAGCTTCTGATCCTTGCCGGTCTGGTAGCCGAGCTCGGCCACGACCTTGAGCACAGCCAGACTGAGCCCGGCGTTCAGGAACAGCACTTGGCGCGTGTTCCGCGGATTGATCGTGACGTTCCGGACGCTCGTGGCGGTCGCGCCGTCGTGGAATCGGATGTGCGCGTCCCCGGTGTAGCGGTCAATCCCGAGCCCCGCTGCGAGATCGACGAGCACGAACGTCCAGCCGGCGACTACGCGATAGTTGTCGGCCCGCAGGTTCATGTCGAACTCGAACTGATCGCCGGTTCCCAACGTCGGGCCGAGCGTGCCGTACTGGATGCGTGGCAAGGTGCGGTGCATGTAGCTCACTGACAAGGAGGGGATGGGGAAGCTGCCGTTGAGAACCCCCACCCGCGCCCCATAGCCGATGCCGAGCGCGACGCTACCGATCCGGGGGGCATCCGGATCAACGGCGAGGTCGCTCACCGCGCCGGTCGGCAGGAGCACCGCGGAGCCGAGCGCGTCCACGGACAAGAGCCCACTGCTCGTCCCCCGATAGAGCCCGACGCCGGCCTCGACGATCGGCGCGGGAACCGCGCCGTCGAAGCTCGACGGCACCGAGCTCTGGCTCGCCGAGTCGGGGTTCGGGAGCGAAGCCTTGATGACGTTTACGCGGCCCGAGACGGTCAGATGCCCGACGCCGCCGAGCCCGCCGGCGGTCCCGATGAGGGGGTTACCGCCGCTCACGATCATCCCTGCCAGCGGGTGGAACGCCCTCACCGCATCCACCGCGGCGTTGCAGGCCCGCGTCGCGGGCTGGCTGAGCGGGACGTCGCATTGCGGGTCCTGGGCAGCGAGGGGCGCCGCCGCGAGTGTGATGATCACGATCGAAAAGAGCCGACGCATGTCTGCCTCCTTACCGTTCCGCGAAGCGCACGCCCTTCGTCCCGGCGCGCACCTCGCCGATGATCCAGGTTTCGACGCCCGCCCGGGTGGCCGCCGCCGCGATCACCTCCACCTCGTCGCGGCCCGCGGCGGCGATCATCCCGATGCCGAGGTTGAAGACGTGGCGCATTTCGCCGAGCGAAACGCCGCCGCCGCGCATCAGCACGCGGAACACCGCCGGCCAGCGCCATGCGCCCGCATCCACCACCGCCTCGCAGTCGCCGGGCAGGACCCGCACCAGGTTGGCGGAGATGCCGCCGCCGGTAATGTGGGCCAGCGCGTGCACGCGGGAGATGACAGGGGTCACGGCCGCCGCATAGCTCATGTGCACGTCGAGCAACACCTGTGCCACCGACCTGCCCGTCTCGGGGAACTCGTCGCCGACGTCGAGGCGCAGCCGTTCGAAGACGATCTGCCGGGCCAGCGTGTAGCCGTTGGTGTGCAGTCCGTTCGACGCGTAGCCGATCAACACGTCGCCCGGCCGGACCAGGTCGCCGTGCAACGCCGCATCTTCCTCCACCACACCCACGATCGTCCCCGCGAGATCGTAGTGACCCGGTTGATAGAGATCGGGAAGCTGGGCGGTCTCGCCGCCGGCGAGCGTCATGTCGTGCGCGCGGCAGCCGCGCGCGACCCCCGCGACGAGGGCGGCCGCGACGTCGGGCTCGAGCGTTCCGGTGGCGATGTAATCGAGGAACGCGAACGGCCGCGCGCCGTGGACGAGGATGTCGTTCACGCAGTGGTTCACGAGGTCCTCACCCACCGTGTCGTGGATCCCCGCCCGCGCGGCGACGAGCACTTTCGTGCCGACGCCGTCGGTCGAGAGCACGAGCACCGGCTGTCGGTAGCCGGGCGGGACGCGCACCATCCCCCCGAACGCGCCGATCTCCCCCAGCGCCAGCGGGGTACGAGCCGTGCGGAGCAGCTCCGCGATGCGCCGTTTCGCCTCGTCCGCGGCATCGAGATGAACGCCGGCGGCCGCATACCGGTCGGTCACGCGCGCTCGTCGCCCACGTCGAAGTGGACGAGCTCCTTGAAGGCGCGCACGCGCGCGCGCACGTCCGCACGGGTCACGCCCTCGAGCCCCTGCACGCCGAACGCCTCCACCGCGAACGACCCCAGTGCCGCGCCGTAGACCATCGCCCGCCGCAGGTTCGCTGGCGAGAGATCGTCGGTGGACGCAAGATGGGCCATGAACCCGCCCGCGAACGCGTCGCCCGCGCCCGTTGGGTCGAAGACCTCCTGCAGCGGGTAGGCCGGGACTTTGAAAGTGCCGTCCTGGTTCACCAGCAGCGCCCCATGCTCGCCCTGCTTGATGACCGTCATCTTGGGCCCGCGCGCGAGGATCCATTGCGCCGCGCGATAGATGTTCCAGTCGCCGGACAGCTCGCGGGCCTCCGAATCGTTCACCATCACGATGTCGATGTGGCGCAGCAGCTCCTCCAGGAGGTCGCGCTTCGAGTGTATCCAGTAGTTCATCGTATCGCAGGCGACGAGCGTCGGGCTCTTCACCTGGTCCAGCACCCCGAGCTGCAGCTCGGGGTCGATGTTGCCGAGGAACACGTAGCGGGCGTCGCGGAACTCGGCCGGCAGTTTCGGCCGGAACTCGGCGAACACGCCGAGCCGCGTCTCGAGCGTCTCGCGGCTCGACAGGTCGTAGGAGTACTTCGCTTTCCAGCGAAAGGACTCCCCGGGCATGTGCTCGATCCCCGAGAGGTTCACCCCACGCGCCCCGAGGGCCTCCAGGGCCCCCCGCGGGTAATCGCTGCCGACGACCCCGACCACCTGCACCGGAGTGTGGAGGATCGCGCCCGCGGCGCTGAAGAACACCGCCGACCCCCCCGGCGCGTCCGCCGTCTGGCCGAACGGCGTGGCGACCGAGTCGAGGGCGATCGAGCCCACCACGAGCAGTCCCACTGTCACATCCGGTCTGGAGCGGTGATGCCGAGCAGACGCAGGCCGTTCGCGAGCACCTGGCGCACGGCGGCCGCGAGCACCAGCCGCGCGGCCTCCTGGGGCTCGCCGAGGACGCGGTACTTGTGGTACCACGCGTGCGCCACCCGGGCGAGCTCCTCGAGGTAACCGGTCACGCGGTGCGGCTCGAGGGCGTGGGCCGCACCCTCGACCACGTTCGGAAACTCTGCCAGCCGCTTCATCAGGTCCACCTCGTCGTGCTCAGAGAGGACGTTCAGGTCCACACCCGCGGCACTGACCGCCAACGGGTCGCGCGCCGCCACCCGAAAGATGCCGCTCATGCGCGCGTGTGCCATCTGAACGTAGAACACCGGGTTCTCCTCGGTCCGGCTCTTCGCCAGGTCCACGTCGAAGATGAATTGCGAGTCGGCGCGCCGCATCAGGAAGAAGTAGCGCGCCGCGTCCACCCCCGTTTCCTCGAACAGGTCCCGCAGCGTGACGAACTCGCCGGTGCGCTTCGAGAAGCGCACCTCATCCCCGCCCCGCATCACCCGGACCAGCTGAACGATCTGGGCGTGGAAGAAATTCTCCGGGTAGCCGAGCGCCCGCATCGCCGCCTGCATCCGGGGCACGTAGCCGTGATGGTCCGCGCCCCAGACGTCGATCGCCTTCGCGAACCCGCGGTCGTGCTTGTTGCGGTGATAGGCGATATCCGGCAGCAGATAGGTGTAGGTGCCGTCCGACTTCCGGAGCACGCGGTCCTTGTCGTCGCCGAGGTCGGTGGTCCGAAGCCACAGCGCCCCGTCCTTTTCGTACGTGTAGCCCCGCTTCGCGAGCTCCGCGAGCGTCTGCTCGATGAGCTTGCGTCCGTACACCTCGGACTCGAAGTACACGACGTCGAACCGGACACCGAACTCCCGCAGGTCTTCGTCCTGCTCCGCCCGCTGGGACTGCACCGTGATCGTGCGGCAGCGGCGCACGCCCTCCTCGTCGGCAAGATCTGCGAACCGGCGCCCCTCCCGCGCCAGCACCGCCTCGGCTAGCTCGACGAGATACTGCCCGTGGTAGCCGCCTTCGGGAATCTCCGCCGCGCGGCCGACCGCCTGCTGCACCCGCGCCCACAGCGACCGAGCGACCTTGTCGATCTGGCTCCCCGCGTCGTTGACGTAGAACTCGCGCGTCACCTCATGGCCCGTCCACTGGAGCAGCGCCGCGATCGCGTCCCCCAGCGCCGCACCGCGACCGTGGCCGACGTGCAGCGGCCCGGTCGGGTTGGCGGAGACGAATTCGACGTTGACCTTGGTGCCGCGGCCCGTGTCGCGCCGGCCATAGCGATCCCCCGCCGTGAGGATCGCGGGCAGGACGGCCGCGAGCTGCGCCTCCACCAGGAAGAAATTGATGAAGCCGGGACCGGCGATCTCGACCTTGCGCACAAGACCCGGAGGAAGCTCTAGCGCCGCAACCAGTCTCTCAGCCACCTCGCGAGGCTGTTCGCCGAGTTGCTTGGCGACGAGGAGCGCGAGGTTCGTCGAGTAGTCCCCAAGCTCCGGACGGGGTGCTTTCCCGAACGTGAACGGCACGCCTTCGAGGGACGCGTGGATGCGACGCGCCGCTTGGGACAGCGCCTTCGGGATGACCTCGTGAACGGTCACTTGCCCGACGTGTCTTTCTTGGAGTCCTTCTTTGACTGGTCGGCAGGCTTCGATTCCGCGGGCTTCGACTCCGTGGGCTTGGACTCGCCGTCCTTCTTCTCCGGCGTCGGGCCCGCGCGCTTGTAGTCGGTGATGTAGAAGCCCGAGCCCTTGAACACGAGACCCGCACCGCCGGAGATGAGCCGCTCAGCCTGCTGGCCGCAGATGGGGCACTTCTCCCGCCGCTCGTCGTGCATCGTCGGGAAGAACTTCTCGAACACGTGCCCCGCCGGGCACCGGTACTCGTAGGTGGGCATCCGACAACAACTTAGCCGGGTGGCCCGGTGCGGTCAATGCGCCCGGTCGCCGGCGCCCTTCAGCGCACGTCGTAGAAGTAGTTGCTAAGATGCTTGAGGGTGGCTTCCTGCTCGGCGAACTGAAACGCGAGCACGTCGCCGCTGGTGACCAGGCCGCACAACCCGTCGGGCCCGACCACCGGCAGGTGCCGGATGCGGCGCTGGGTCATGACCCCGGCGCATTCCTCGACCGGCGTCTCGGGCTTGCATGTGATCAGGGAGGTCGTCATCACGTCACGCACGGCCGTGGTGGACGGATCGCGTTGCTCGGTCACGACGCGGCGCAAGACGTCCCGTTCGGTGAAGATGCCAACCAGCTTCTTGCCTTCGAGCACGAGGACACTGCCCGTACCGCGGGCATTCATGAGCCGGGCGGCCTCGAGCACCGTGGCGCCGGGGGCGACGGCGACGATGTCGGTGCCCTTGCGGGCGAGCAGGTCACGAACCATGTCCATAGGCACCCTCCGAGCAAAGGGGGACGTTCGATTTTAGCGCGGCTACGACCGGTTCGCCAGCAGATCTACGGCCCAGCCCGCTCCCCCGCTGTGCTCGGCGCGGCATCCGGTCCGCTCAGGCGACGACGCGGGTACGGCAGGTACTCGACCGACGGCTGCCGCCGGGCAGGTTGCGGGAACAGGCTCATGAGCTGGAGAATCTCCGGAAGCATGTCCGAGGTCACCTTGAGTCCCCGCCGCTTGGCCTCCTCGAACGTGATCGGATAGTCGTGCGTCCAGGTGCCGGTCGCCAGGAGCTGTGCAAGCTCCTCGGCTTTTTCCGGCAGCCGGGCTCTGGCCGTAGCCGGGAGGCCGGCCAGCGGGTTCCGATCTGCCATCGCCGTCCCCTCTTGCTGGCGCCGCCCCGCTGCTCGCCCGCATCAACGCCGATTGGCAAGCCCCTTCCTCATCGGAGACTGCGGCGCTGATCTATCCGATCGCCGTCCCGGCGGCCGCATCCCTGCTCGGCCTGTTTCTGATGGACGTGGGAGCGCGGTTACCCCAGTTGTATCTCGGGAGGAACCTCGGGATTCATCAATGAGGCCCCGCCATCGGCGTAAATCACCTGTCCGGTGATCCAGGCGGCTTGTTCGGAACAGAACAGTGCCGCGACGTTGCCCACGTCATCCGGCGTTCCCAACCGTCGCATGGGCGTCCATCCGCGCGCGTGCCAATTCCTGATGAGATCCTGCGCCTGCGGCGGCAGCGTGTTCAGCACGCTGTCCTCTGTCCACCCGGGGCTCAACGCATTCACCGTGATACCGCGTCCGGCGAGAGCCACTGCGAAGTAGCGAACGAGTGACTCCAGCGCCGCCTTGGCCGAGCCCATCCCGACCCAGGGTTGCAGCCCACCCGTCCGGCTCCCCGCCGCGTACGTGATCGCCAGGATTCGTCCGCCGTCACTCATGAGCGCAATCGCCTCGCGCACGCCGACGAGGAAGGCCTTCGCCTGGGAATTGAACGCCGTATCCCACTGCTCCAGCGTGATGCCCAGGGGTGGCTGGAAAAACATGGGGACCTCGGGCCGCGCGTTGCTCACGAAGATGTCGAGCTTGCGGAATGCCGTCTTCACCTCGGCGAACATGCGCGCGATCTCGTCGGGCCGCGTGACATCGGCTTGCACGACGAAACCGTCGGAGCCGCGCTTGCGCACTTGTGCAAGCGTATCGTTGGCGGCGCGCTCGTTCTGGTAGTAGTGGATCGCGATCTTGACGCGATGCTCCGCGAGCTTCAGCGCGATTCCCCTGCCGATGCCACGAGAGCTTCCGGTGATCAGTGCATGTTTCCCGTCAAGTGACATAGGAACCTCTCTTGCCGGATGGGAGCTTGCCATCAGGAGAGGCAGCTTCGGGCGATCAACCGATCTGCAACCCGATGTCGAAAGACGCCGCGTACGGCCGCCGACTCTCGGCGACTGCTAGGAGCAGTTGCTGCCCGCCGCTTCGAAAGATCCTGTCACCGCTGTTGCGCAACGTGCGTTGCCCCTTGGCCGCGTAGGGAGCAGCGCTGTGCACGCGATCCGTCAGCCCGTCGTCGAAGTACAGCTGCGAAACGAACTCGAAGCCCCGTGCCGCGGCGGGATCCGTACGGATCTTGAAGTGGATATGGACCGTGCGTCCCGGGTACCACCCCGGGTAAATCGTCGTGAACTGCGCCCGCCCCGAGTCGTCGGTGATCTGATAGCCCCTAAGGAACCTCTGCCCGACGGTGTTGAATCCGGGGTCGATCACGTCGGAGTAAACGCCCAGAGCGTCGCAGTGCCAGACATCGACCTGCGCGCCCACGAGCGGCGGGCACGCGCCGTCACCCACACGCGACACATTGATCGTCAGAACCAGCGCCGCCCCAGCCTTGACCACACCGGTTGCCGGATCCGACCGGATATCGGGTCGGTTGAGTCTTTCGTCCACGAAGTATGGTCCCTCGGTCTGTTGGGGGCGCGCAACGCACTGCGGCAGCGCGCGGGCTGCGGCGGAGCCAGCTTTCCGCCCAACGAGGATGGCCACGCCTGTCAGACCGAGCAGCGTGAGTACCTCTCGCCGCTTCAATACGCGGCCAACCGGGACGTCATCGTGGTCCATGGGGCCCTCCAAGGGAGCTGTGGCGGTGATGAAGCGGCCCAGCCACGTCACTCGCCCCCTTCATACTTGAACGAGACCTTGACCTTCGCCCGGTAGCTCTGGACCTTGCCGTCCTTCAGCTGCATATCGAGTTGCGAGATCTCGGCCACGCGCAGATCGCGCAGGGTCTGGGCTGCCCGCTTGATCGCCGCGGCAGCCGCTTTCTCCCAGGACTCCGTGCTGGTGCCGACCAGCTCGATGACTTTGTAGACGCTCTCTGGCACGTTGGTCTCCTTGTGGGCGGCGGCAGGCTTCATGGCTTTAGAAGTCGCGCTTCTTCATCTCCGAAAAAAAGTCGCGCCGCTCGAGATCCTCATCCGTTGTGTCGGGAGGCAGGGTGCTGTCGTACTGCCGTTGGGCCTTGCGCTTGGCCTTGGCGGCCTTCGCGGCATTCTTGCGCACCAAGGCGGCGAGTTTTTGTTCGTCGCTCTTCGACATGGAACCGGTCCTCGTGTGAGAGATGCCCGCTGTCAACCGACCGTCACATGGGTGGACAGTAGCACCGAGCGCGCCGACGGACAACGCAATGCCTCTAGGGGCAAATGGCGGCCAGCGCCTCCCCGGCCGTCCCGCGATAGAAGGCAACGTTATGAAAGGCCTCGCGTGTAAGGTCACCAGACCGGAACGCCAAGCTGATAGCGCTTGACATCACTGTACCCCGCGGCTGGCGAGCTCGGCTCGCCGATGACGTGGACATCCCGCGACCGCGCCCTCAGCACCGAAATTCACCTTCGGGCGGTTCTCAACGCCGGGCAGGGCCTAGGCGCGCCGATAGAGCTCGCGCTCCACGAGCGGGTCGGGCACTCCCGCCGAGGAAGTACCGCCGGCAGCCTCACGCGCCTGTTTAGGCGGCGCGCCGAATTGTGCGGCTTCGCTTCTTTGAGCGGGCGCGGGCAACCTTAGCGAGGTACTCCCGAGCAGCCCGCAGGGCGCGGCGCTTGCCTCCGTGCGTGACGTCGCCGAAGAACTTCCGGTGGCGCGGAACGTAGCTGCCGTCCCGACGCTTGTAGAAATCCGCACGCACGAACCAACCGTACGTGCGCGTCGAGGGTTGGTCGATTCGGCTGATGCCGCGCCGGCGTACGGGCTGGGAACGAGTCCTCTTCATTGCATGCTCGGTGAGTGAAGGTGGTTGTGCGCCCCCCCAGCGGAACGTGCATAAGCTGCAGCGTGCGGTGGCCGCAATCAAGCCGACGGCCCCGGGGAGCAGGAGGGCGATGATGGCGGCGGCGACGCTGCATTTTCACAGAGTTTCCCCGAGCACTAGGCGCCGCCGCATGCTCACTCAGCTGGCTTGACGACCATCAGGAACAGGGCCGCTAGCGGCGTGAGCGTCGCGACAGTCCCCAGAACTCCCAGCTCTGTGAAAGGCGCCGATACCCTTGCGCGTCCCACTGCCAACCCCGATCCTGCCAGCGCCAGGGCCCGGAGACGCACCTGGAGCGGCGCCACCTGCAGCATGAAAGCCAGGCCCGACCCCCGAACAGGATCAACGACTGCCAGATCCAACCGGTCGTGAGGATCGGTATCCCGGCGTTGCCAGCGGTCGCAACCCCGGAGCCGACAATGAGCACGACTCCGGGGAGCGTAAACCACCAGTCGCTGCGGATGATGCCGTCGAAGGTGTGTGCGATGATCCGCGGATCCCCAGTGCGGTCCGCATGTGCCTTTCAGAACAGACCGGTGATGATGTTCCCGAGGAAGAGCACGACTGCGAGGATGTGCAAGCTCTTCAAGAGCAGGTACACGTTGCGACAACGAGACCCCGAGCGATCAGCAGGAGCGTACCCTCGCGGCGTCGCGGAATAATCTCACTCTCCAAGGGCGCCCGGCGTCGGTAGTATGCCGAGATGCTCACGCATCCGACCAAAGCCGTCAGGGCAAACCATCTGAACATCAGTCGATGCCGTCTAAGGGACCGTGCTCAAACGGTGGGCGCTTTCACGGTCCTTCGAGTCCTGGTAGAGGAG
Source organism: Gemmatimonadales bacterium (assembly GCA_035763805.1). Taxonomy (GTDB): domain Bacteria; phylum Gemmatimonadota; class Gemmatimonadetes; order Gemmatimonadales; family GWC2-71-9; genus DASUAL01. Next base: position 9,120 of record DASUAL010000125.1, on the reverse strand, counting down.
GACGAGCCCTGTGAGCGGGGCAAAGAGCAAGCCCAGGAAGAACCAGGTATCTCGGGTCGTGGGGGGGGCCGGCAGCCTCACGCATGCGCGTGCCGGCCGGCGGTCGGCGCGGCGTCGCGAGCCGCCGTGCGTTCCGGAGCTAGGCGCGGCTCGGCCCCGAGCCAGTACAGGCTGTTCGCCATGATGCAGAACCCCGTTGCGGCGAACCACACCATCGCGGCGCCCACGAACCCGGTGAACGCAAGCCACCAGACGCTGTGCACCAACACGAGCACCGACGCCACAGAGATGTTGATCCCTACCGCGAGGTAGATGCGCCGCTCGAGGTACCATCGGTCGGTCTGCATGAAGTACAAGTTTCGCGGCGTTGGTGCGCTCGTCCCCAGCATCGGTGTGAAGCCGAGCAGGCGGAGCACGTTGCCCACGACGCAGAAACCGGTCAGAGCGACGGTGATTGAGGTGAGGCCGGTGGCAATCACCAACAGTACCCACAGTGGCTGGACCAGCGCGGCCAGCGCCGTGCTGACGAGAAGGACGAAGCCGGCGATGAGCCAGACTGTCCGTTCGATGTACCACCGATGGGTGGGAACGATGTAGAGGCCGGAGCGCAGTGGCATGGCGTCGATTATTCCTTTCCCCGGAAGGCGTATGAACTGCTGAGCCTGCGGCCTGACGGATCGCGCCTACGTTCCGATGAAGCGGCTGAGGAGCGGCGCACCGCGGCGCATCGGGCAGCTCCTAACCAGCGACCTTAACCTGAGGGCCGAGACTGGCGGGCGCCAGGATGGCACTTCGTGCGCCCCGCATTCGCCCCGTGTATCTTGCCTACCCCACGCTCATGGAGCAGCGATGACGGTCCGCGCCTGGAGACTCGCCCCGCTGATCGCCCTCGCCCTCGTTGCCGTCGCCTGTCGTCGCGGCGAGCGCCCGGACGCCGCGAGCAGCCACGCCGACCCAGCCGCCAGCAGGACCACAGCCGGCAGCGCCGACTTCCGCGACCCCACCAGTGTCGCCATGAAGGAGCGAGCCCCGGCCACATTCCGCGCCGGCTTCGAGACGAGCAAGGGCCCCTTCGTGATCGAGGTTCACCGTGACTGGGCCCCCCTCGGCGCCGACCGGTTCTACAACCTCGTGCGCAGCGGCTATTACGATGGCGCGCGGTTCTTCCGAGTGATCTCGGGCTTCATGGCACAGTTCGGGATCCACGGCGATCCGCAGGTGTCCGCCGCGTGGCGCGGCGCACGGATTCCGGACGACCCGGTGCGCCAGCGCAATACGCGCGGCGCGGTGAGCTTCGCGACTGCCGGGCCGGGCACGCGCACCACGCAGCTGTTCATTAACTACGGCGACAACAGCCGGCTCGACAGCATGGGGTTCGCCCCGTTCGGCCGAGTGGTGGAGGGCATGGACGTGGTGGACCGGCTTCATGCGGGATACGGCGAAGGCGCGCCCCGCGGCCGTGGCCCCGACCAGGGCCGGATCGAGGCCGAGGGCAACGCGTACCTCGAGCGCGAGTTCCCCGAGCTGGACCAGGTCAGACGTGCGACGATCGTCGCGCCGTAACGGCCGTGGCCCCAGTTTCTCACTGCTTCGGTTCGGGTGCCGGCGTTGGTGTTGATTCCCGCACCGGATTGGCCTTCCAGTCCTGCAAGAGGGCAGCGCATCTCGCCGACGGTGTTGTTGATCCCGGGGCGTCACTTCCTGGGCGCGCTCTTCGTTTCGCTCCCCCGGTCGACCCGCGTAGCCTCCGGCGGCCACTCGCCCGCGAGAAAGCGGTCCACCGCCGGAAAGAAGACGTCCGGTCGCTCGACAAAAGGGAAATGGCCTGCGGGGGACAGCACGAGGAGCCGGGCATTCGGGAATCCCGCCGCCCACGCACGCGCACCGGCCAGCGGGATGCCGTCCTCGCGCCCGTGCACCACCAGCCGCGGCACGGCGAGCGTCCCGATCTCGTCTAGCCAGTCGTAATCGTCGAACGAGCCGACCAGCGCCCGGAAGTACGGCCAGAGGTGGACCGGCCACTCGTTCTCCCACCGGCACACGTCGGGTACCCGCGCGGCGAGCGCCGTGTCGGCGAAGTTGGACGGCAGCGTCAGCCGATCGCGCGCCCGGCAGAAGCTCGCCGGGTCGGCGGCGAACTCGCCCGCGTCGAATCGGCGATCGAGTGCCGCGATCGCCGCCCGATCCATGCGCTCCCCGCGGGTGTCTCCGCCCGACTCCCGGAGGATCCGCGCGGCGGGCGGCACCGCGCCCACCTGGACGAGCCGCGTGACGCGATCGGGATGTCGGATCGCGTACACAGCCATCTCCATGCCCAGGCCCGACCAACCGACGAGCCCCATGCGCTCGATGCCGAGCGACGCCCGCAACTGCTCCAGATCCTCGACCTGGCGATCCAGGCTGACGCGGCTCAAGTCCCCGCGCCCCGATCGCCCCCGATGCCGCGGATCGTAGAACACCAGCCGCCGGCCGGGCCGCACCAGCGGCGCGAGCAGATCCTCGAGGTACAGGCCCACCGGGATGACCACCGTCTCGCCGCCGTCGCCCACGATCTTGTAGTACAGACGGACGCCGTCGTCCGTCGTGACGTAGCCATCCCGTGTCGGCACAGCCCCGCGGGCGCAGCCCGATGCCGAGGGGGCGAGCACAAGCGCGGCGACCACCGCCGCGCGGCCGAACACGCCTGCCAGCCGCCGGAGCTTGCGCACGACGATTTCGGCGAGTGAGCCCTCTCGGGTCTCTCCGAACGTGGACCGCAGCGCCGCTTGCGGCGCGATTGCGGCATAGAGCATGGTGCACGTGAGCGCGCCCGAACCGAGCATAATCCACTTGATCTTGGCGACAATCCAATTCATGGTTCCCCCTTGGCCTGGCCGCGCCCGTCGGCTTCTCGCGCTCGTTAGCCGCCACCCTCGCGAACAAAACGGATGCTGTTGCCGTCGGGGGCCTTCACATACATCTCGCGGTTGCCCCACGTTTGGTCGGTCGGCGCAAGATCGATGCGGACGTTCTTCCGGAGCAGTTCCTCATGCAGCCCATCCACATCGCCCACGAGCAGGTACACCACACTGCCAGAAATCCCGTCACCAGAAAAGGAGGAGACGTGCAGCCGCGCATTGTCGCGCGCCAGCCCCATGTAGCACGGATCCAGTTTTCATCGAGGCGGTAGGCGAAGTCCTGGCGGAAGCCCAGCCCGTTGCAGTAGAACTCCTCCGCCACGGCCGAGCTGCGTACATGGAGGACGGGGATGGCTAGCCTGAACAAGCGGCACCTCGCGGCGGTGACCGACGGATCGCGCGTAAGCTGCGGGCGCGCGGGATCAAGGCCCTCTCCGACCGAGCTGCTCCCCCGCACGCTCGATCGCCTGGTTGAGCTCGACAAAGGGAGTGAGGCTGTCCCGCGCCGCCGTCATAGTTCAGTAGCCGCGGCGGCCTAGCGGATTGCGCCCAAACAGCGCAGGATCTCACGGGTGTAACCCCAGCGGTGCCAATCCGTGCGATGCCACGCGTAGCGGTCGGGCGATTTGAGAACCAAGTCCCAAACCACTGGCCGGCCGTTGGCGGTCATGCGTGTCTCGCCTCGAATGGCACCCCGAATCCAGCTGCGCGTGTAGGCGTGGATGTCGTAGACTGCAACCGAGTCCAAGGTACCGTCAGGGCGCCGATACGGACGCGTAGCCGTTATGGTCATGACCTTGTGGTCCGCCGCGAAGGTGATTGTGTGCGGATCGGTGGCGCAGCCGCTATCCGAGGTGGTCCAGGCCCACGTGCCCTGAACCGCAGCAAAGATGTCCGTGCCGGCAGGAACGCTGTAGGGTTGGTTATGCCGGAGGTAGCCCCCAACCAGCACGGGAACCAGGACGATCGCAACGGCAATCGCAACGCGCGGGGCGATGGAGTGAATGCGGGACGTCACGGAGATCGGCCTACGAGGAAGCCCTTGGGAGCTCACGGTGTGCGTCACGAGCTTGACCGAGCATGCGCTCAGTGAAATCCAGACGCTCTTGGATCTCGGACTGCGCTACGCGTAGCGCCGCAAGCTCCTCTCGAAGCGCCGTGATCTCGGCTCGGATTTCGGCTCCCCCGCCGCGGTTCTTCAGCCACCGACTCGCGATCCACACCGCGGCGAGCGATGGTGGCACCATCGCCAGGAAGGGCATGAACGGAATCAGGAATCCGAGGGTTTCCATAGGACCTGAGGACCTGCCGAGGTTGACCCCAGCGCGCGTTAGCCAGCGGGCGCTCTTCGGATGAGCCCGACGATCTTGGTGAGGGTCGACCAGTTCCTGCTGGTTGCCATCACTCCAAGTTGCTGCTCAACGAAGTTATTCGGGAATCCATAGAATCCACTGCTCTTGCGGCGGCTTACGACGAAGACCTCCAGCTTCTTCATCGCCACAACCTCAAGGGCTTCTCCTGACGAAACCAAAGGAAATCTCGGCTTGGTCGAGGGCTTTCGAAACAGAAACCCTACGTACAGCTTGATATCTCGCTCGGTTTCGAAACGCTTGAAGGGAGCTGCTCTTACTATCCCTTCAAGCTCCCGAACGCTTCGGAACACGACCTCGGGCCGATCGTCGAGCAGATCGCGGAGCTTGACCCGGATTTTCTGAAGGACCGGTGCTCTGGCTCGCCGGGGGAATTCAAACATGACGTTGCCGCTCTGGATATAGGTTCTCACGTCCCTGCATCCCGCCGCGACAAAAGCGTCCCTCACATCGCTCATCTTCACACTGGTGTGTCCAGCCACGTTAATGGCGCGGATGAAAGCCACGTACGGAGTCATGTGTAGGTGCGGCCTAACCGGATCGCGCTTAAGCTGCGGGCGACCTAGTCGTCGGCGCAAGGTCGTTCGGCGGTAGCGGTGCGCGCTGCTCACCGGATTCCAACACGATAGGCTCGGACATGCTGTCTCTCCCGTCACGCGGGGACCGCACTTCGGCGGGCGGCGCTAGCGTTCGGTGCGGACACGGGTGGAATGGACAAGCGCCATTTTCCAGGCGTCGTGCTCCCTGCAAAACACAGCACTTTCGACCCAGAGTAGGGTGTCGGCCCCGCGCGGCCCGGCCAGGACACCGCGGTTCCGGTAGGAGGCCCAAGCGATGGAGCCTTCCGCACGGATGAGAAAATCATCGAGGGTGTAGGTGATCGTGAGGGTGTCCTCCTGCAGGCCCCGGACCGCGTCGACGAGAGTCGACGCTCCAGACAAGACCGTCCTCAAGAAGGACATAATCGGCGGTGCAGGATCGGCGAATGGCGGACGAGTCGAAAACGGGAGATCGCGTTGAAGAACTCCGCGAGCGCCACCCGGACCCCAGTTGGGTCACGGGGTCGGTTGCTCAGAGACTGACAGGCGGCGATCAGAAGGGTGGGCACTATGGAAGCCAGCGTTCGCATGTTTGTGTGGTGGGTGGGCTGCCTGAACCAGGCTATTCGAAGATGGGGTGAGCCACCTTGAATTCGAGATCCCAGTAGATGATCGCGAGTGCGGTCACGTCGAACGCGGCGTGCGCCATCATCAGCATCCAGATCCGGCCTGTGACTGCGAAGATCGTTTCGAACACAAGCCCGACGATCGTGGCCTGTTCGGCGCCAGCCAGCCCTTGAACAGGGTAGTGGGCCAGTCCAAACCACCCGGCGGTGAGCAGCACGATCAATATCTTGGCCCCCATGGCGGGGCCCAGAAGCCGGCCGAGGCGCTCGAACATGTACCCGCGGCACAGGGTCTCTTCTCTCGTGCCCGACCACCGGGCCCACGCCAGCACCAGGCCGAGTCGGCTGCCGTGCCGCTAGAGGTCGCACCTAGCAGCTCGCTCAGCGTGACTACTCGGTAGCCCCTTGCTCGCAGTTCCGGCAGCACCGTACGCAGCAGCCGCGCTGTCCGCAGTCCGCGCGCACCGCCGTCGTGGAGGATCACCACGGCTCCCGGGCGTGCGTTCCGCAGGATGTAGCTGGCGGCGAACCCGCGCGAAGGCAGGACCGCATCAAGCGGGTAAATCGACCCCAACGCGCAGCGATACCGGTGCCGCTGGATGATGTCGACCATCGATCGCGAGTACCACCCGGACCCCGGCCGCATCCACGTGACCGGGCCGTAGGCCCCCAGGACGCGATGGGCCTCGAGCAACGCATGCTCGAACTGCGCAGGCTTCAGCTTAATGCTCGGCTCATCCCGCGTGAGGTGGTTGCCAAGCTCGTGCCTCCTGGCGACGAGGTCGCGGACCAGCCGCTCGCGTCCAGCGACGCGGCTCGAAATGAGAAAAAACGTGGCGTGCGCGTCGTGTCGCCGCAGTTCCGCCAAGATCAGGGGGGTGCTCACTGAGTCTGGGCCGTCGTCGATGGTCAGCGCGATCAGCGGCGCGGGCAGCCGCGCACGGTAGAGACATCCAGGCCGTAGAGCCGCCAGGCTGTCGACCAGCCAATCGGGTGGCGACCAGAAAAGGGCTCCGAGCGCCAAAACCAGCAGCCCGGCGAGACCCGACCGCCTGGGCAGCTTCACGTGCTTGTTAGGCGGCGGCCCATTGCCCTAGGAGACGGCGCAGGGCCACGAGCTGCCCTACGTGATAGGCGGTATGATCCGCCACCAGCAGGATTTCGCGGAGAAACGTCTGCCCAGTGCCGGCGGGCACTTTGGCAAAGACATCACGAGCGGGATCTGCGATCATGCGCTCCAGCGCGGCGCGATCGCGGCGAAAGGCTGCGATGCTGGCGTCCCATGCCCGGGCGTCGGGCGGGGCCGCCGCGGCAGGCCAATAGTCGTCCGGCCAGTTGGGCTCACGGTAGTCAGACCGTTCGCAGAACGCCAAGATGTCTGCCTGGGTGAGACGCATGTGCTCTACGAGCTGCCACGGTGAATATGGCAGGCCGGGCGGCGCCACGCCACGGAGATCGGGCGGAAGATCGGCGACAGCGGTATCGAAGTCGGCGTGAGCATCCCGCCAGCTGAGGAGCCGCGTCAAATGCGCGCGAAGAGTGCCGATGGGTTCCATGTGCGAAGGGGTGTTGGACGTACGTCCCTAGCGGCGCGAGGCCTTCGAGTAGTGCGGCTGATAGAGCTGAACCTGAACCCCACCGGGCATTTTGAAATGCGTGACGCGCCCATAGCCGGCATCCGTGGGGGCATCCGTGAACTCGACGCTTCGAGCGCGGAGCTCCGCGATAGTCTTTTCGATGTCATCGCAGTAGAACGAGATGTCGTGCGTTCCAACGTCGTCGGCCTCGGCAGGGTGACAACCCATTTCGGCTTCAGGCAGATCGAAGATGAGCCAGCCATCACCGACATCGGTGTGCGGGAACCCGAGCTTATCCCGGATGAAGGCTCGCAGCGCCTCAGGCTCGGACGAGTAGAACATCGTGTGGACGCCTTTGATCATGCGGACCTCGGCGGACGACCGTGGTCTGTGGCGGCGAGCGGCCGAACGGATCGCGCTCAAGGCTCGTGGCGGCGCGGGACCGCGCCGCCTAACGGACCGCGCTTGAGCTGCCAGCCGCCTCCACGTTACGCCTCAAAGATAATGCATTCAAGGCCAGATACTCTCCCACATCCGTCCTACGAGTCGGCTTCGGTGAGCCTGGCGTTGAGACACGCAACCGCTCGATCATCGTCCAGTCCTTCGAGGTAGGCCAAGCGTCGGACTGGAGTCGCGTCGCCTGATCCGCTGGCGTCCAAGAGCAGGATCTCACAGGCACGCCGGAGTTGCGCATCCGTCGTCTTGGGATCACGGGTGACTGGTTGGCGGCTTGCGCGTCGAGAGCTTGAAGGGCACGTAACTCGGACACCATCCCACAAGGCTCGTGACCAGGAAGGCGATCGCGACGATCCCGAGCAGGATGGCGAGTGTGCCGCTGATCTTGCCGGTGAAGTAGAGCACGCACACCGCGAGCGCAATGAGAATGCGGATGACGCGGTCGGCAGTGCCCATGTTCTTCGTCATCGAACCCCTCCTATTTGAAGGGACGTGTAGCAGGTCAGGATCTCCGGAAATGTTGCACGAGCCCGGCGAGGACAGCAACCACAGCGAGACAAAGGAGACAGGCCGCTACGAGTTTGGATACAAGGGACGCTCTTGTAATCATACCGTCCGCCGCCTTCGACGAGTCAGCAGGGCGGCGTCGCAGCGCGGCGGGCTCGAGCCAGATAGGCAGGCGCCAGGTCCAGGAGATTCGCCAACTTCCGGACCAGGTAACTCTCATGCCGGCGGATCTCGCCGTCCGCCAGGATGACGCCCCACATCACTTCGGCCAGGACCATCTTCTGACCGAGGTCGTACTGCTGTGTGATCGTGCGGGCGAACTGGTAGTGATCGATGGATTGCCGCCGCTCGGCCTCGGCGAGCTCCATCAACTCCCGAGCCGTGGTCTCGTCCAGACCGAAATGGCGGCGTAGCGCTGACTCGATGTGGGTGCGCTCCGCCGGACTGAACTCGTCATCGGCGTGCGCAAGCTCGAGGAGGAGCGCACAGGCTGCGACCTGGATGCCACTTGGCCCCGACGGGCCCTCTGTAGGCTGGGAGCCCGACTCGGGGCGCACGATCCGGCGGGCGACGAACCTCTTGATGGCGTCTAGCATGCCGGTGAATGCCTCGTTCACCCAATCTAATGACGGGGCCACACACCGCGTAGCCTCTGGGGCCAGTGGCGTCAGCACGAGCCAGGTCGCCCACGACCTTCACGCCTTGAAGTCGGGCGACTCGTCGAAACGGATCCGGTTGCCGAAGGGATCGATGACCTCCACGCAAAGCGAGCCGCGGTCCGTGCGCTCGATACCAGGACGCAGGTAGGGATAGTTCTTGGCCAAGAGCTGCGCATGATAGGCGGCGAGACCCTGTACGCGCACGAAAACAGTCGAGCCCGGGCAGGCGTCGCCGTGGTGCTCGGAGAGGTGGAGGACGAGGGCGTCCCGCGACACCTGCATGTACAGTGGGAGTCGGGGCTCAAAACGGTGCTCCCAGTCCAGGGTGAAGCCGAGAAACTCGAGATAGAACTCCTTCGCCTTGGCGACGTCGAAGATGCGGAAGAATCGAGGCTGAATATGCGACGGAGGCCACCGACGCGCGAGTGACTCCTCGTTACTAGGGGCCGAAGTGGCCAAGCTTCTTCCTCACTCATGACCAGCAGACTC
>DASUAL010000124.1:0-16739 GCA_035763805.1 Gemmatimonadales bacterium | reverse complement strand
GTCGCGCCGCAATAGAGCGGGGCGTGAGGGGCGGGGCGTGGCGCCCCAACGGTGTCGGGAACCACGCTCCGCCCCGCGTGTCCTATGGACCTCTATTTGTTCTCCTGGCATCAGACGAGAGGAGGCGAGCCATGAGCTTCGCACGTTGGAATCGGCTGCCGGCGCTGGGTGTCGGCCTGTTGCTGCTGGCCTGCGGTGGTGACGGTGGGGGAGGAGGGACCGGGCCGCCGGGCCCGCCGGCGCAGCTCGCGAAGAGCGGTGGAGATGCACAGAGCTGGTATTTCAACAACGCGCTCCCCAACCCTTACAGCGTCACGGTGCGGGACGCGAACAACCGCACGGTGCCGGGCGTCTCAGTGGACTGGGGAATCACGACAGGCGGCGGCAGCCTGAGTCCCGATCCGAGCACCACGAACTCGAGTGGAGTCGCGACCACGGTCCACACGCTCGGCATGGCCACGCAGTACGTGGTGACCGCCACTGTAACGGGGCTGCCGTCGGTCACGTTCACGGCGACCGCCTCCGCGCCGCCACCCACTGCGGCGGTGAGCCTCTCCAACTCACGGTTCGATCCCAGCAGCGTCGTCGTTAAGGTCAACCAGGGCACCGCAGGCGTGGGGGAGGTGACCTGGACCTGGAACGATGGAGCGACCCTGCACAATGTGACATTCGCAGGCGCCGGACCTCCTGGCGGCGACATACCCAATCGCAACGCCACGGGCGCCCCCGTCACCCGCACGTTCAACGCGGTTGGTACCTACAACTATACCTGCACTCTACACGCGGGCATGAATGGGACGGTGACGGTGGTGAACTAAGCAAGACACCTTAAAAGGCGTGGTGCGTGGTTATGTGGTTCTAACGGTGCGCACCGCAACTACGGATCGCACCGATAGCAACCGCGCACCGCGCACCACGCCTTCAGCAGTTAGACCACCTTCCCGATCGGCAGTCTCCGAATTCGCTTCCCCGTCGCCGCGAAGATCGCGTTGCACACCGCGGGTGCGATCGGCCCTACGCTGGGCTCGCCGATCCCGCCCTGCTTGTCGGTGCTCGGCACGACGTGCACCTCGACGACGGGCATCTCGTTGATCCGGAGCATCGGGTAATCGTGAAAGTTGCCCTGCTTCACGCGGCCACGCTCGATGGTGATCTCGCCATAGAGCGCCGCCGTCAGGCCGTACACGATCCCGCCCTGCATCTGCGCCTCGATCTGCCCCACGTTCACGGCGGGCCCGCAGTCGACGGCGCACACGACGCGATGCACGCGAACCGAGCCGTCCGAGCCGAGCGAGACCTCGGCAACCTGGGCGCACACGCTGGGCTCCCACTCGGCGAGCGCTAGCCCTCGCCCCCGGCCGGCGGGAAGCGGTGTGCCCCAGCCGGCCCGCTCGGCGGCGAGCTCCAGGGTGCGCAAATGTCGTGGCTTGTCGCGGAGCAGCGCGCGCCGCAGCTCGAACGGGTCCTTCCCGGCCGCCGCCGTGATCTCGTCGAAGAAGCACTCGGTCACGAACACGTTCTGCGAGATGCCCACCGAGCGCCAGAAGCCCCGTGGGATCGGGAGGAGGTCCACGGCGACCTGGTCAACGAGCACGTTCGGGATCCGGTACGGGAGGTTCTCCGCTCCGTCCACGAGCGTTCGGTCGAGTCCCTTCTGGAGCGGCCCGAACTTGAGCAGGATCGGCGGGGCCACGATCCGGTGTGACCAGGCGATCGGATTGCCCGCGCCGTCGAGCGCCGCGCTGAACCGGTTGTACGCCGCGGGCCGGTAGAACCCGTGCTGCACGTCGTCCTCCCGCGACCAGATCACCTTGACCGGCGCGCCCACGGCCTTGGAGACGCGCACCGCCTCCGACACGAAGTCCGGCTCGAGCCGGCGCCCGAACCCGCCCCCGAGAAATGTCGTGTGGATCCTCACGTTCTCGACCGGCAACCCGGCGAGCTCGGCGGCGACCTGCTGGGCCCGGGTCTGGTTCTGCGTCGGCGCCCACACGTCGCAACCGTCGGCACGCACGTGCGCCGTGCAGGTCATCGGCTCCATCGTGGCGTGGTGCAGGAACGGCACCTCGTACACCGCGTCCACGCGCCGCGCGGCGCCGGCGAGCGCGGTCGCGACATCGCCGTCCTTGCTCGCGGCCACGCCGGGCTGATCCGCGAGTCGGGCGAACATGGCGCTGATGCCGTCGGAGCCGAGGGACGTTGCGTCACCCTCGTGCCACTCGATCTCCAGGGCGCGCCGCCCCTGGACGGCGTGCCAGTACGTATCGGCGACGACGGCGACTCCGGCCGCGCACCCCGCCGCCCAGGCGCCCTCTTTGCCGGTCCACGGGCTGGGCTCGAGCTGGACCACCGCGCGTACCCCCGGCAGCGCCTTCGCTTTCGCCGCGTCGTATCGCCTCACCTTGCCGCCGAACACCCGGCACCGTTCAATGGACGCGACGAGCATGCCTGGCACCGTCACGTCGATCCCAAACACCGCGCTCCCGTCCACCTTGACGGGGGTGTCGAGGCGCGGAGTGCGGGTGCCGAGGAGACGGAAGTCCTTCGGGTCCTTGAGGGGGACGTCCGTCGGGACCGGGAGCTCCGCTGCCCGCGCGACGAGCTTGGCGTACGCCAACCGGCGTCCCCTTGGCGTGTGGATCACCGTTCCCTGCTCGGCGCGGCACGTCGTGCGGTCGACTTTCCAGGTGTCAGCAGCCGCGCTGATCAGCATCTCGCGCGCAGTCGCGCCCGCCTTGCGCAGCAGGTCCCAGGAGCTGTGGATGGCGGTGCTGCCGCCCGTGGCCATGCGGCGCGACCACCCCGCGGGGTTCTCCGGCATCGGGCCGAGCCGCACCTTCGACCAGTCGGCCTCGAGCTCCTCGGCGAGGATCATCGCGAGGCCCGTTTGGGACCCCTGGCCCATCTCGCATTTATCGACGGTGAGGGTGACGATCCCGTCCGTCCCGATACGGAGCCAGGCGTTGGGCGCAAACTCGGCGGCAGGGTCGGCGACGCGCCCTGCGGCGGACCGCGGAGGGACATAGAACGCGATGACGAGACCGGCGCTTGTGCTGACGAAGTCGCGGCGGCTGATCTGCGCAGAGGAGCTCATGTCAGGCCTCACGGGTCGAGCACGTCACACAACTTTCCCAATCGGCAGCTTGCGAATCCGCTTCCCCGTCGCCGCGAAGATCGCGTTGCAGACGGCGGGCGCGATCGGGGGCACGCCCGGCTCGCCTGTGCCGCCCTGCGCGTCGCTACTCGGCACGATGTGCACCTCCACCGCGGGCGCTTCGGCCGTTCGGACTACAGGGTAGGTGTCGAAGTTCCCCTGCACCACCCGGCCGCGCTCGAGAGTGATCTCGCCGTATAGCGCGGCGCTGAGTCCGAAGACGATACCGCCCTGCATCTGCGCTTCCACCTGGCCCACGTTCACCACGGGCCCGCAGTCCACCGCGCACACCACGCGCGGCACGCGCACGGAGCCGTCGGCGTCCACCGCGATGTCGGCGACCTCGACGCAGACCGTCGGTCCCCACTCCGCGAGCGCGATCCCGCGACCGCGGCCCGGCGAGAGGGGCGTGCCCCAGCCCGCCTTTTGGGCTGCCAGCTCGAGCGTGCGGAGATGGCGCGGCTTGTCGCGCAGCAGCTCGCGTCGCAGCTCGAACGGGTCCCGCCCGCCGGCCACGGCGATCTCGTCGAGAAAGCCCTCGGTCACGAAGCCGTTGTGCGAGACGCCGACGGAGCGCCATGGACCCAGCGGCACCGCCGGAAGCTCGAGCACCAGCTGATCCACGAACACGTTGGGGATCGCGTAGGGGAGGTCGACGGCCCCGTCCACGAGGCTGTCGTCCAGCCCTTTCTCCAGGGGCCCGAACTTGAGCCGCAGCGGCGTCCCCGCGATGCGATGCGTCCACGCCAGGAGCCGTCCGGAGCCGTCCAGCCCGGCGGCGAAGCGGTTGTAGGTCGTCGGCCGATAGAAGCCGTTGCGCATGTCGTCCTCACGCGACCAGATCACCTTCACCGGCGCCCCCACCGCCTTCGAAACCCGCACCGCTTCCGAGACAAAGTCCGGCTCAAGCCGTCGCCCGAACCCGCCGCCCGAAAGCGTCGTGTGAACCCGGACCCTCTCCTTCGGCAGCCCCAACACCTCGGCCGCCACCCGTTGCGCGTCTCCCTGATTCTGGGTCGGGGCCCACACGTCGCAGCCCCCCCCGTCGGCGCGCACGTGCGCCGTGCAGTTCATCGGCTCCATGGTGGCGTGGTGCAGGAGTGGCACCTCGTACACGGCCTCGCCGCGCCGCGCGGCGCCGGCGAGCGCCGCAGCGACGTCGCCTTTGGCCTGGGCGACGACGCCCGGCCGGTCGGCGAGAGCGGCGAGCTGGGCACGGATGCCCGCCGAGTCGAGCGTGGCAGAGTCCCCCTCGTCCCATTCGATTTCGAGCGCACGCCGCGCATGGACTGCTTGCCAGTACGTCTCGGCCACGACCGCCACACCCGCGGCGCATCCCGCGGCCCACGCTCCGGTGGTACCCATCCAGGAGCTGGCCTCGAGCGGCACCACGTGCCGCACGCCGGGCAGCCCCCTCGCGCGGTCGGCATTGAAGCGCTTCAGCTTGCCGCCGAGGACGGGTGACCGCTCGATCGAGGCGACGAGCATGCCCGGCACCTTCACGTCGATTCCGTACACCGCACTCCCGTCGACCTTGGACGGCGTGTCGAGCCGCGGCACGCGGGTGCCCAGCAGTCGGAAGTCCTTCGGATTCTTGAGAGGGACCTCTGTCGGGACCGGGAGCGTGGCCGCGCGGGCCACCAGTTTGGGGTACGCCAACCGGCGTCCGCTCGGCGCGTGGATCACCGCTCCCTGTTCGGCGCGGCACGTCGAACGGTCGACCTTCCACATGTCCGCGGCCGCGCTGATCAGCATCTCCCGCGCGGCGGCGCCCGCCTTGCGCAGGGGCTCCCACGAGCTGCGGATCGCGTTGCTGCCGCCGGTTCGCATCGTCCGGGACCACCCTGCGGGGTTCTCGGGCATGGGCCCGAGCCGCACCGTGCACCAGTCCGCCTCGAGCTCCTCGGCGAGGATCATCGCCATGCCGGTTTGCGATCCCTGGCCCATCTCGGACCTGTCGACCGTGAGCGTGACGATCCCGTCGGGGCCGATCCGAAGCCAGGCGTTCGGCGTGAACGTCGCGGCGGCGGGGCCCGGCGCCGCAGCAACACGTGGGGGGAGATAGAACGCGACGACGAGCCCGGCGCCGGTCTTCACGAAGTCGCGGCGGCTGATCTGGGGAGAGGAGCTCATGTCAGGCCTCACCCGAGCACATCACACAACTTTCCCTATCGGCAGCCTGCGGATTCGTTTCGCCGTCGCCGCGAAGATCGCGTTGCAGACGGCGGGCGCGATCGGCGGCGTGCCCGGCTCGCCCACGCCTCCCTGGGCGTCCGTGCTCGGCACGATGTACACCTCGACCTTCGGCATCTCGGCCAGCCGCAGCATCGGATAATCGTGGAAGTTGCTCTGCTTGACGCGCCCTCCCTCGATGGCGATCTCGCCGTACAGCGCCGCCGTGAGCCCGTACACGATGCCGCTCTGCATCTGGGCCTCGACGATGTCCGGGTTCACGACGGGCCCGCAATCGACGGCGCACACGACGCGCTGCACGCGGACCCGGCCGTCCGACTCCACGGACACTTCGGCCACCTGCGCCACGTAGCTCTCGAACGACTTGTACACGGCGATGCCGCGGGAGCGGCCCGCGGGAGGCGCCGTGCCCCAGCCCGCCTTGCCGGCGGCCAGGTTGAGCACGCCCAGGTGACGCGGCGCCTTGCCGAGCAGGTCCCGCCGGTACTCGTACGGGTCCTGCTTGGCGGCGTGGGCCAGCTCGTCGATGAAGCTCTCGACCGCGAACGCGTTGAACGAGTTGTTCACCGAGCGCCAGAACCCGACCGGGATCCCCGTGTCCGTGAGCACGTAGTCCACGTGGACGTTCGGGATCGCGTAGGGCATCCCGACGCCGCCTTCGACGGCTTCCTCGTCGAGTCCGTTCTTGATGGTTTGCGGGAACACCCGCGCCATGATCGACGGCGCCACCAGGCGGTGCGTCCAGGCGACCGGCCGGCCACCCGTGTCGAGACCGGCCCGGAGCCGGTGGTGGCACGCAGGTCGGTACTGCGCGTGGCGGATGTCGTCTTCGCGGGACCAGATCACCTTCACCGGCGCGGCCGTTGCCTTCGACGTCTCGAGCGCTTCCTGGATGAAATCCAGCTCGAACCGCCGCCCGAAGCCGCCGCCGAGATAGGTCGTGTGCACCTTGACCTTCTCGGGCGGCACGCCGCCGATCTGGGCACCGACGCCCTGCGCTCCGGTCTGAAATTGTGTGGGCGCCCAGATCTCGACGCCGTCGGCACGAACGTGGGCCGTGCAGTTCATCGGCTCCATCGTCGCATGAGCGAGGAAAGGCGCTTCATAGACGGCGTCGAGCTTGGACGCAGCGCCCGAGAGCCCCGCGTCAGGGTCGCCGTCGTGCCGCGCGACAGCACCGGGCTGCTCCGCCCGTTGAGCGAGCAGCTGGGCGATGCTCGCGCTCGAGACGCTTGCGTTCGCACCATCGTCCCAGGTGATCTCGAGCGCGTCCTGGCCTTTCTTCGCGGGCCAGTAGCCGTCGGCCACGACCGCGACACCGCTCGAGACCTGCACGACGTGGCGCACGCCCGGCACTGCCTTCGACTTCGTCGCGTCGAAGCTCGCCACTTTGCCGCCGAAGACGGGGGAACGGGCGATCACGGCGACGAGCAGGCCAGGGGCCTTCACGTCGATCCCGAACTGCGCGCTCCCGTCCACCTTCGGCGGGGTATCGAGACGCCGTGCACGCGTGCCGAGGATCTTCCAGTCTTTCGGATCCTTGAGGGGCGGGTCCTGGGGCACGGGCAGCGTCGCGGCCCTGGCGACGAGCTTCCCGTAGCTGAGGGGCCGCCGCCTGCTCGTGGTGTGCACGACCGCGCCGCGCTCGGCGCGGCACTCGGACTTGTCGACGCCCCACGTCTCGGCGGCCGCCGACACGAGCAGCTCGCGCGCCGCCGCGCCGGCCTTGCGCAGCGGGGTCCACGCCGCGCGGACGCTCGTGCTGCCACCGGTCCCCTGCATGCCGAACATGGGATTGGTGTACGCGTTGTCGGCGGGTGCGAACTCGATGCGGACCTTGGACCAATCGGCCTCAAGCTCTTCGGCGACGAGCATCGGCAGCGAAGTCGCCACGCCCTGGCCCATCTCGGAGCGGTCCACGACCACCAGGACGCTCTCGTCCGCCCCGATTCGCAGCCAGGCGTTGGGGGCGAAGGGGGCGAGGGGGGTGGGGGGGGTGGGGGGGCCTGCCGCCGTGCGGAACCGGGTGCCGGGCGGGAGATGGAAGCCGATCACCAATCCGGCCCCGACGACCGAAGCCGTCTGGAGGAACTCGCGGCGCGTGACTTCCGTGGGAGCGCCCATGTCACGCTCCCTGCGCCGCCCGGTGGATGGCGGCGCGGATGCGCTGATAGGTGCCGCAGCGACAGATATGGCCGGCCATCGCGGTGTCGATGTCGGCGTCCGTTGGCCGCGGGTTGTTCGCGAGCAGCGCCGCCGCGGCCATGATCTGGCCGGACTGGCAGTAGCCGCACTGCGGCACGTCTTCCGCGATCCACGCCTTCTGCACCGGATGGCTGCGGGTGGACGACAGTCCCTCGATCGTGGTCACGCGCTTGCCGGCGACGGCGGCGACCGGAGTGGCGCACGAGCGCGTGGGGACGCCGTCGAGGTGGACCGTGCACGCGCCGCACTGAGCGATCCCGCAGCCGAACTTGGTGCCGGTGAGGCCGAGCGAGTCGCGCAGCACCCAGAGCAGGGGGGTGTCCGGGCTGTCGCTGACCGTGCGGGACTTGCCGTTGACAGTGAACGTAATGGGGGGCATTGGAGCGGCTCCTCAGGAAGTGCTCCCAAAACTGACGAAGCGTACGAGAGGGGGGAAGGGGGACAACAGGAGGGTTGCGAGTCGAAACGACAAAGCACGTGGCGGCCCGGGGCACGCTATCCGACTAGTGCGACCCGCGTCATTTTCCTGTGTCATGACCATTCACGCACGTCCGCTCTTTGCAGGGCCCTGTACTGCCTCCTACCGCCCCTTACCGCCTCTTGCCGCCCTGGCGTCGACGCACGGCGACAGCAGGTGAGCGACCCACAAGGGAGCTCCTATCGGGACCCGGAGCACCTCCTGGGCGTGCCACGGGCCCTGGGTCCGTCCCATCGACTTACGCAGGACGAGCTCTACAGGCAGGCCGCCCGACCCGGCCGCTTCAACCGGGCCGTGGATTACCTGAAGATCAAGTGGGTCCTGTGGCTGTGGCATTACCTGAAGACCCGGATCGGTGGCAGGTATCCGTTTGCCGACTACGATGCGACGTCGGCCGATCGCGGCATCTACCCGCTTGCGGGTGATCGGGTGAGGATCGCGATCGTCGGTGACTGGGGTACAGGGACGCGAGAGGCGCACGACGTCGCCACCGCGATGGTGCAAGCCGAGCCACACTTCACGATCCACCTCGGCGACGTCTACTACGTGGGAACGAAGCAGGAGATGTACGACAACATGCTGGGCAGACGGGTGGCCTGGCCGGTCGGCAGTGTGGGGAGCTTTGCCCTCAACGCGAACCACGAGATGTATGCGCGGGGCAAAGGCTACTTCAAGTACCTGCTCCCCAAGCTTGGCGTCGGCGGTGCGGGCCAGCGGGCGAGCTTCTTTTGCCTCCGGAACGACCACTGGCTGGTGATCGGCCTCGACACCGGCTACTACTCGGTGGGCCTACCCCTCCTCGAGAGGATCTTCAAGCCCAATTGCAGGCTGCACGACAAGCTCGTGAAGTGGCTCCGGGAGGATGTGAAGCTGCAGGACGACCGCACGCGCGGCGTGATCTTACTGAGTCATCACCAGTATCATTCTCAGTTCGAGGCGATCCACGACACCGCCGCCAGGCAGCTGTCGGAGCTTGTGCATCGGCCGGTGCTGTGGTTTTGGGGCCACGAGCACAGGTTCGCGATCTACCGCAAGCACGCCACGAAGCACGGCAAGCTCGAGGCGTACGGACGATGCATCGGGCACGGCGGCCTGCCCATCGAAGACATCGACGAGGAGCCGAAGACTGACGCACGACACCGGGTCGGCTTGGTTCTTTACGATCGGCGCAGGCGAGCCGAGCTCGGCCCCCAGCGGACGAAGGTCGGATGGAACGGGTTCGCCGTGTTGGAGTTTCAGGGGAGCGCGCTGACCGTGGACTACCGGGACGCGCGCAACCGGCTGCTGGTCAGGGAGCGCTGGCAAGTGGGGGCGGGAGGCGTGATCCGCGGGGTGTCGATCGAGAAGGTGACGGACGACCGGGACCTCAAGCTTCACAGCGCCAGCCTGGAAGACGCGCTGTGAGGGACGACCGCGCGCTGATCGCCCAGCTTCACCGTGACGCGCCTCTGACCGACGTGCACGTGCACCCCTCGCTCAAGGCGTACCTGTATGGCCGCGACCTCTGGCGGCATTACACGTCGGGCCGGACGTTCAACCCATTCTCGTCGCGCAGCGACTTTCCGACGCTCGAGCGTGGTGGCGTCGGCGTGATCTGGGCGGCGCACCACCTTCCCGAAGCGGAGTTGTTTCGCCAGTGCTTCCTCCTGCGGGCGGCCGGGTGGCTACTGCTTCCCGTCTACCGGAAGATCACGTCAGGGAGTCGGCTGGGGCGCGTGCTGGAGATGATCGACGTGCTGGAGGGGCAAATCGCGCGGCATCCGGATCGCGTCCAGGTGGCGCGCTCCGCGGCCGACGTGCGACGGATCCGGGCCGCTGGGAAGATCGCCGTCGTGCACGCAGTGGAGGGAGCGCACGTCCTGGAAGGCAGCATCCAGGGCCTCGACGAGCTGGCGCGCCGCGGTGTCGCGCTGGTGACGCTGAGCCACTTCTTCGACAACGGCATCGCCGCGCAGACGCCGGGTGGCATCCCCCGCGACATGTTCGTTCGGAAGCTGTGTCCGTTCGACTTTCGATGGAGTCACCCGACGGCGCTCACGCCGTTCGGGAGGGACGTGCTTCGTCGCATGGTCGAGCTGCGGATGCTCGTCGACGTCACGCACTGCACGCCGGATGCGCGGGGGGCGGTGTTTGGGGAGCTGAACCGGTCTCGCCCCGTCGTCGCCACGCACGTGGGGGTACGGCGCTACAACCCCGATCCGTACTGTCTCGCGGACGACGAGCTGCGGGAGATCGCGCGGTCGGGCGGTCTGGTCGGCGTGATCTTCATGACCTATTGGCTGCAACAGCCGCACCCGCCCCGGAATGGGCTCGACCTCATCTGGCGGACGGTCGAGCACATCCATGCGGTGACGGGGTCGTTCGATCACATCGCGCTCGGCACCGACTTCGACGGGTTCACCGATCCCCCGGACGACGTCGAGGACGCCTCGATGCTGCCGGCGGTCACGGCGACGCTGCTCGACCGCGGCATGGTCCCGGCCGACGTGAAGAAGGTGCTGGGTGAGAACGCGCAGCGGGTGCTGGAGCTCGGGTGGCAGTAGTCCGTGCAGCCCCTTGACGAGCCCTCGCGCCGGCTTCCACTTAGTCAACGGGTGGTGATGCACACCAACGGGCGGTACGCCGCTTTCACCGAGCGCCTCGTCGAGAGCGTGTTGGCCGCGCCCGGCCACGCGTCGAGGGGGCTCCGCCGCGCTGCCCTGGCGCGGGCGGCGCGCCTTGGGGGGCGTCGCGATCCGGGGGGCGGAGCCGGTGACGGCGTGCCCGCCGCACTCGCGGGCTACGTCGACCGGGTCGCGCTCCACGCCTACAAGGTCACCGATGGCGACATCGCAGCCCTGCAGCGCGCCGGCAACTCGGATGACGCCCTTTTCGAAGTCACGGTCGCCGCGGCGCTCGGCGCCGCGCTGGGCCGGCTCGAGCGCGGGCTCGCCGCTCTCCGAGGCGAGGAGCCGGACTGATGCGTCTCCGCCCGGTGGAGCGCGGGCATCGCCTCCCGCAGCGCCTGAAGCTCCTGCTGATCCGGCTCGTGAGCAACCGGCGGGTCCCCGACGTCGTCAAGACGCTTCTGTACCGGCCGGAGTTCTTCGGCCGCCCGATGTGCGAGTGGACACAGGCGGTGATGCGCGGGCCCTCGCCCTGGAGCGTGGGCGAGCGGGAGCTGTTCGCCGCATTCACGTCGCGCCTGAACCAATGCGTATTCTGAACAGGTGCTCACGGCGCGGTCGCGTCGCTGGCCCTGCAAGACGAGCAGCTGGTCGCGGCGGTGCTGGCCGATTGGCGGACGGCGCCGGTCGATCCTAAGGTCCGAGCCACCCTCGGCTTCCTGGAGAAGCTCACCCTCGCGCCGGGCGAAGTGCGCCCCGCCGATGTCGCGCCACTCCGCGCCGCCGGCGTGAGCGATGAGGGCGTGGAGGACGCGATCCACGTCTGCGTGCTCTTCAACATCTACGACCGCCTCGCCGATTCCCTCAGCTTCCATCTGCCGGGCCCGGACGGCTACGCGGCCTCGGGGCGTTCCCTCATGAGGCGTGGCTATCTCCTCTAGGATCGCCACGCTCTGCACCGCACTCCTCACATCCGCCGTTCCGGCCGTCGCCCAGGAGTGGAAGAGCGGCGCCGTCTGCTACGAGATCTTCGTCCGCTCGTTCTATGACAGCGACGGCGACGGGATTGGGGACCTACACGGGCTCATCGAGAAGCTCGACTACGTCAACCAGCTGGGCGCCCGCTGCATCTGGCTGATGCCGGTGGCGGAATCGCAGAGTTACCACGGGTATGACGTGACCAACTACTACCGCGTGGAGCCGGACTACGGCACCAACGCAGCCTTCAAGCGCCTCGTGACCCAGGCGCACCGGCACGGCATCCGGGTGCTGGTCGACCTCGTCCTGAACCACGCCTCCAGCGAGCACCCCTACTTCCGCGAGGCGCTGCGCAACCCGAGCTCCCCCTACCGCGACTGGTTCCGCTGGTCACGGGCGCATCCCGGCATCAGGAATCCCTGGGGCGGGGATAACTGGCACCGCTCCCCAGTGCGGGACGAGTACTACTACGGGTTCTTCTGGCGCGGGATGCCGGACCTGAACTACTCGCACCCACCCGTCCGCGAGGAGGCCAAGAAGGTGGCCCGCTTCTGGCTCGAGGAGATGGGGGTGGACGGGTTTCGCCTCGATGCCATCCCCTTCCTGGTGGAGGAGGATGGTCTCGTGCAGCATGCGCTCGGCACGCACGCCTTCCTGCGTGAGCTCGGGGCCTATATCCGCGGGGTCGCGCCCGGCGCGTTCACCATCGGTGAGGTGTGGGACAGCACTGGGGCGATGCTCCCCTACTACCCGGACCAGCTCGACGCGCACTTCGCATTCGAGGTGTCGGACGCCATCTTGCATGCCGTCCGGACGGGCTCGGCCGCGAAGCTCTTGCCGGCCTACCTGCGGCTGCAACGCGAGCTCCCCGCCGACCGCTGGTCGCCCTTCCTCCGGAACCACGACCAGACCCGCACTCTCACGGCGCTCGGAGGAGACGTTGCCCGCGCCAACCTGGCGGCAATCCTGCTCCTCACCCTCCCGGGGCTGCCGTTCGTGTACTACGGCGAGGAGATCGGGATGACCGGCGACAAGCCGGACGAGCGCTTGCGCACGCCTATGCATTGGGCCCGCAGCCCGGGCGCGGGCTTCACGCGCGGTACGCCTTGGCAGCCGCTGCAACCGGATTCGCTCGTCGCGAACGTGGAGGTGCAGGAGGACGATCCCGCGTCGTTGCTCCACCTGTACCGCCGGCTGATCCACCTGCGAGCGGAGAACCCTGCGCTCGGCTCCGGTGACCTGATGCCCCTTACCGCCGGCAGCAACGCGGTCGTGGCATACCTGCGGCGCGCTGGGGATCGCGTGGTGCTGGTGGTCGCTAACCTTGGTACAGCCCCACTCTCCGGGGTGGCCCTCTCCTCGCGGGAACGCGCGCTGTCGGCCGGTCGCTACGCGCCGAGGAGCTTGCTCGGCGGTCCATCCGCCGCGCCGCTGCGAGTGGGATTGGATGGGCAGGTCCGGGGCTACGCTCCCCTTCGCTCGCTCGGGCCGATGAAGAGCTATCTCTTCGAGCTCGTCGCTCTCTCACGAGAGGGCCGGTAGCGGAGGGGGCGGAGGACCTGGAGCCCGTCGTCGTTCCGCGCGACGACGATCAGCCGGTCGCCGTCTGCGCGCCGCAGCAGTTTCATGTCGCGCACCTGGCCCTCGATCACGAGGTTGGCTTTCTCCAGATCGACCGACTCGAAGCGACCTGCGCCATCGCCGCGGAGCAGCAGGCCGTAGCTGGCGTCGTAGCGCCCGCGCACCGGTGTGACCCCATGAAAGTTGCCGGCGACGAGCAGATCGGTATACCCGTCGCCATCAAAATCGTCCGCCAGCACGGCGTAGATCGGAGCGAACTGGGCCTCGGTGGGCAGCGGCTGGATGACGAAGGTGCCGTCGCCATTGTTCAGGGCGACGGAGCTCGCGAACAGGTGCGCTTGCAGGACCTTCGCTTGCTTCAACTCCGACGCCGAGAATATGTCCTCGACGCGGCTGGCGCCGAAGTCGGCATAGGAGACGTATCTGCTTCGCAGCTGTGGCATCAGGCGCACCAGCTCGTCCCGACCTGCGATCGGATAGCTCACCGCTTGCTTGTAGAAGGTCAGAATCTGCTCGAGCGTGCCGTTCTGAAAGAAATCATGGACGTACAACCGCGCGGGCTCCGCCTGCGTTGCCCGGATGTAGGAGTTGAGGCCCAGGTTACCCAGAATGAGATCCTTGCGGCCGTCCGCGTTCAGGTCGGCTGCCGTGACGGTATTCCACCAGCCGCTCGTTCCCGAGAACCCCGCTTCGGCAGTCCGATCGATGAAACGGCCATTCTCCTGGCGAAAAACGCGGATCGGCATCCATTCCCCGACGACGATCAGGTCGAGCTGTCCATCGTCGTCGTAATCCACCCACGCCGCCGACGACACCATCCCGGCCAGGGAGAGCGCCTCGGCCTTTTCGGAAGTCACGTCGCTGAACCGCCCGGTGCCGTCATTCTGCAACACGTAGCTTCGGGGGGTGAGGCCATAGTTGCGGGACACGACGCGGCTGCCGACGAAGAGGTCGAGGTGGCCGTCGGCGTTGAAGTCGCCTGGAACCACGCAGCAGCCGGTGTGGAAGAAATCGGGGAGGGCAGCCACAGCCCGATGGAAGTCGCCCCTCCCCCCGTTGATGTAGAGGCGGTCCCGCAGCGCCTCCTCATCTCCCCAGAACTCGTTCCCGCCGCTCACGACATATAGATCCGGATGGCGGTCGCCGTTGGCGTCGAAGAACACCGCGTCGACGTCCTCGTGCAGGCTGTCCGCCCGGAAGGCGCGTTCACTGCCGGCGCGGAACGTACCGTTACGCTGCCGGAGCAAGAGCCGCCCTGCCTGCCATTTGGCGCCGCCGACGTAGATGTCGTCGAGCCCATCGCCGTTGACGTCCCCCACTGCCAGGGCGGGTCCCTCGGTGGAAAGCAGGTGCGGCATCAGCGGCTCGCGGTTGTAGTCGAGGAACGTGTTTTCCTCGTGTTTGAAATCGATGGCGAGCCGGGTCGTCACGTCCTCGAACAGCGGCGGCGCCGCAGACCCTGTTGGATAGACATACCTGCCGCCGGCATCTGCCTGGGAAAGCGTGACCATGCGGTCGACCGCGACATCCGTGAGCACCTGATAGCGATGATCCGGCCAGATGACGATCAGCGAGTCTATCCGCTGGGAGTGACCCAGCCCGAAATGGAGGCGGGGATCGACGGAGGACTGGAAGCCGCGGGTTGGCATCTGCTCTAGCAGCTGGAACCTGCCGTCATGTCTGATCATGACCTTCGCGCCGATCCCCGCCGTGTTCGCGTCGGAGCCCCGCAGCAGCACCGTCAGGTAGTGGTGTCGCTTGATCTCTCGCGCATGGTTTCTGTAGATCGCGGCGGGCGCGTTGACCTTGCTCACGACCAGATCGAGAGCACCGCTGTTGTTCAGGTCGACGTAGACGGCGCCGTTCGAAAAGCCCGGCTGCGCCAGGCCCCATGCCCCGGCCATGTTCGTGAACGTGAGGTTGCCGTTGTTGCGATAGGCGTAGTTGGGGATGGGGATCTGGGGCATTTTCCCGAGCAGCGTCAGGTTCTCAGCGGTGATACCACTCCGCAACGAAGCTTGGACGGCATCGTTGCCCACGTAGTTGATGTAATCCAGGTCGTTCGGCCTGCGATAAATGCCGGTGGTAACGAAGAGGTCCTTGTGGCCGTCGTTGTCGAGGTCTGCGAACAGAGGAGCCCAGCTCCAGTCGGTTGCGTAGACGCCGGCCAGGTAGCCGATGTCGCTGAAACGCCCCTGGCCGCGATTGAGCTGGAGGGTATTGCGTGCGTACTGAGGATGATAGCCGGCCTTCAGCTTGAGGTCATAAACGTTGAAGCTTTCGGCATTGGCCGAGGTCTTGAGGATGTCCTCCCGTTCCGGGAGCATGTCGAGGACCATCAGGTCCGGCCGGCCATCGTTCGAGAAGTCGGCGGCATCAGCGCCCATCGAGAAGCGGCTGGTGTGTCCGAGCGCCGTGGCAAGGGACTCGGTGAAGCTGCCATCGCAGTTGTTGCGGTAGAGAAAATCACTCTCCTGAAAGTCGTTGGCGACGTACAGGTCGGGGCAGCCGTCCAGATTCAGATCGCTCGCGACCACGCCCAGGCCGTACCCTTCGACGCCGCCGTAGATGCCGGCAGCTTCGCTGACGTCCACGAAGCGGCGCCCCCCCCCGTCGTTTCTGAAGAGGCGATCTCCGGCCCGCGGGTGGCGCGGGGTGCGCTGCGGGCGCGCGCTCACACCGCGCTCGGTGTGGGTCGAATGGTTCAGGAGATACATGTCCAGGTCGCCGTCGCCGTCGTAGTCGAAGAAAGCCGCCTGGGTGGAATAGCCGACGTGCTCGAGTCCGTATTCCTTCGTGCGGTCGGTGAAGGTGCGGTCTCCGTTATTGACGTAGAGCACGTTGTGCCCGTGCATGGTGAGGTACCTGACGGCGGAGACGTAGATGTCGATGTGCCCGTCTCCATTGACGTCGGCCATCGTGACGCCGCTGGTCCACCCCGGCGGGCCCGCCACACCGGCCCGCTCGGTGATATCCTCGAACCGGTAGTCCCCCTTGTTGAGATAGAGCCGGTCGGGACCCAGGTTGGACGTGAAGTAAAGATCCGGCAGGCCGTCGTTGTCCACGTCGCCCGCCGCGACGCCGCCGCCGTTGTAGTAGTACAGATAGTTCAGGATGTTGAATTCGCGGCCTTCCGGCAGCTCGTTGACGAACGAGACCCCGGTCGTTTGCGACGACAGCAGCTCGAAGAGCGGCGGCTCCGCCACGCCCCGGCAGCTCGCGAGCGCCAGCGCGCCTGCGACAAGGACGAGCTGCCGCACTTCTACCTTGCCGGCCGGATCCGAATCGCCTGGCCGCCGCCCGGAGCCAGGACGAGACGCAGGCGTGAGCGCGCGCTGACGGGGCGCTGCGAAATCGCGACCGGCAGGGGATTGTTCAGCCAGTGCGCACCGGGACCATCGGCGTACACCTCCGCGACGAACTTCTGGCCTTGCGGCAGGAACGAGAGCGACAGGTCGACCGTGCGGGCTGCTTCATCGGTGATGGCGCCGACAAACCAATTCGGACGCCCGCGCTCCTTGCGGGCGACGACGACGTAGTCGCC
>DASUAL010000123.1:0-34418 GCA_035763805.1 Gemmatimonadales bacterium | reverse complement strand
GTCCAGAGCCTCGGACGAGCATGCGCCCGGGCAACCGGGCAGCTCCACCCGCAAGCCCGCGAGAATGCGCGTGAACAACGCCAGCCGATCGTCGCGGGAGCGGTCGCGCACGGGGGGAAGGTGGATCGGCAGCACGCTGAGCCGAGAGTACAAGTCCTCCCGGAACCGGCCGGCTTTGACGTCTGCCGGGAGGTGCTCCACGCCGATCGACGGCGCGCGCTGGGACAGAATCATCGCGCGCTCCAGCACGTTCCGCATCTCGCGGACGTTGCCGGGCCACGGTGCCGACAGCAAGCGGTCCAGGGCCTCGGACGAGCATACGCCCGGGCAGCCGGGCAGCTCCACCCGCAAAGCCGCGAGAATGCGCGTGAGCAACGCCAGCCGATCGTCGCGTGAGCGGTCGCGCACGGGGGGAAGATGGATCGGCAGGACGCTGAGTCGATAGTGCAAGTCCTCCCGGAACCGGCCGCCCTTGACGTCCACCTGCAGATCGCGATTCGTCGCCGCGATGAGCCGCACATCCACCGACAGCTCGCGCGTCCCCCCGAGCCGACGGAAGGTCTTCTGGTCGAGGAACTTCAACAGCTTGGACTGCAGTTCGATCGCCAGCTCGCCGATCTCGTCGAGGAAAACGGTGCCGCCCTCAGCGATCTCGAACAGTCCCTGCTTCCGCTCTTCCGCGTCGGCAAAAGCCCCCTGCTCATGGCCGAACAGCTCGGAGTCCAAGAACGTGGCGGACAGGCTCCCACAATTCACCTCGACAAACGGGCCAGCGGCCCGCGTGCTCAACCGATGGATGATGCGTGCGACCAAGCCCTTGCCAGTGCCGCTCTCGCCGGTGAGCAACACGGCCGTCTTGTCGCTCTTCGCGAGCAGCTCCACCTGGGCCGCGAGCTCTTGCATCGCAGGCGAGACGCCGAGCGAATCGAGCGCCTCCGCCAGGTGGTCGCGGGCCCGCAGCAACGCATTCTGACGACTGAGCCGGACTTTCTCCGCCACGCGCGCCGTGGCCGCCGCGAGATGGTTCATGTCGACGGGCTTCGTCAGAAAGTTCTCGGCCCCGAGCTGCATCGCCCGCACGGCGGTCCCGATGTCGCCCTGGCCGGTGAGCAGGATGACCGACGCGCCGAGGCTGCGCAGGCGCTCCAGGATGTCGAGCCCGCCCGCGCCGGGGAGGTGGAGGTCGAGAATCACGACCTCCGGCCGGAGGCGTTCGTAGGTCTCGAGGCCCGATTCGCCGGTGGCCTCGCGCGCCACGTCGTAGCCCACGCGCTCGAAGGAGTCGCCGACCACGCGCAACACGTCGGCGTCATCGTCGATGAGGAGCAGGGTTTCAGCCATGGCGGTCGACGATGACCGGCAGCGCGCCAGGCAGGAGGCGCGCCTCAAAGGGGGCCTCGCCTTCCGGCTCGCCGTCGAGCTGCACCGGGCGCGGCGGACCCTCGAGCACCTCGACCCGTATAGTGCGGCCCCGCCCGAACCACACCCGCCCCGAGCCGTTGCGGGGCCGGCGCAGGAGCTCGAAGAATGCCGACAGGCTCTGGAGCGTGCCCTCGGCAGCAAGCGCGAGCACGTCGAGCCAGCCGTCGTCGGGGGCGATGTCCGGGCGCAGCCGCAGAAGCGGCGGGATCAGCTCGCCGCAGTTCGCGACCAGCACCATCGCGGCGGGGAGTTCCTGCGCCTCGCCGTCCACCGTCACGCGGTGCAAGGGGCTCGTCACTTCGGGCAGCGCCGCGAGGGCGCGCGCGACGTACGCGGCCATCTTCCAGCGCCACTTCTCCGCCGCCCCCGTCGCGGCCATGAGCCGGGCGTCGAACCCGGTCCCGCAGCACACGGCGAAGTAGTGAGTCCCGTCGGCGCGCTCGACGGCGCCCAGGTCGATGGCGAGGGGCTTCCCCTTGAGAATCGCCCGCGCCGCCGCCGCCGGGCGCCGGGGCAGGCGGAGGTTCCCGGCGAGGACGTTGCCCGTCCCGCCTGGCACGAGGCCGAGCGGGATGCCGCTCCCCACCATCCCGGCGGCGACCTGCATGGCCGTGCCGTCACCGCCGTAGCACACGAGCACGTCGATCCCCCGGGCGCTGGCCTCCGCGGCGAAGCGCCGGGCGTCGCCCGCCCGCGCGGTCGCGAGGACCTCCACCGACCACCCGCCGCCCCGCAGGATGTCGCGGATCGCCGTGACCGCGCGCGCATCGGTGCGCCCGGCCGCCGGATTCGTGATCAGCAGGGCCCGCGTCATCCTTAGTAGCGCTTCTCCCAGAACAGGTCGAGACCGACTTGCCGCGGCACAAGGGTTTGCTGCGTCTCGCTCCCGGGATCCGTGCATGTCTGGGCCGGCTCGAAGCTCGCCTCCGTTCGCCACTCCGGGCTGATCCGGAATTGGACCGAAAGCCCGAGCATCTTGCGCAGGGCGAGTTCCCGCCCCTCGCAGAATCCCGCGTTCAGCACGAGGAACGTCTTGGGCCCGAGTTGGCGCCCCACGGCGAGCTGCCAGCCGAGCACGGCATCCCCCCGCGGCCCGCTCGCGGCGCGTATTGCCGGGCGGATCTCCAGGTAGTCCACCGGCACGCCGCCGGACACGATCGTCTGCTCGATCTCGCCCGATAACACGGAGAGAGCGCTCTGGAGCAGCGCGCTGCGATCAGCGATGCCGCCCTGCTCGCCCGCCAAGTCCACGCTGCTCTTGCCGAACAGGACGTACGAGATGACTTCGGTCTGTGCCAGATCGAGCCCCTCCGCCCGCAGGGTCACCCGCGGCACCAGCAACGTCCCGGTGATGTGCGCGACGACCGTGATGTCCTCCGGACTCCGCTGGGTCGGCGTCGGCACGGGATGGACCACGTGCTTCGCCTCGATGTCGAGCGCCGCGTCCTGGTCCGGCGTGCCGAAATACCGCACCGTCCCCTGCGTCACGACGAATTCGCGGGTGATCGGGCCGATCCTCAGGCGGTAGGTGCCGCGCACCGCCTGCAGTGTGCCGCTCACGAGGTACAGGTTCCGCTGTTTGGTCAGGTGCACGGTTCCGGCGAGCTGGATGTTCGCCTCATTCGAGCGCAGCCAGACGTCACTCCCCATTTCGAGCTCGAGCTGGTCGATGCGGAGACTGTCGAGAAACACGTTCTGGAATTCGGGGCCCAGGCGCTGTTGCGCGATGATCGACGCGAGCGACGTGTCCACCAGCTCGTCGAGATCGACGATCCGCTTCTGTACCAGATCCGCGAAGTACAGCACGCCCGACGGGACCTTCACGCGCCCCGTGAGAGTGGCCCCGAGGACCGGGCCCCCCAGCGTCAGCTGCCCGCTCGCCGTGATACTCACCGTGTTTCGCAAGTCCAGCGCCTGGAACTGATCGGCCGCGATCCGCAGGTCGAGCACCGGACGGGTCAGCTGCTCCAGCCGCACCACCCCGCCCACGTCCGCCCGCCCGTTGCCGCTCCGCGCCGAGAGCGAGCGAATCGCGATGGTGTCCCCCGAGAGCACGAGCCGGCCAGCGATGTCTTCATAGCGCACGTTGAGGGCAGGGATCGTCGCCGCCGCGCCCCCGATTTCGAGCGCGCCGCGCAGCCGCGGCGTGTCCCAGCTGCCCGCGATCCCGAGGTCCGCCGAGAACACGCCGACAACGCGCTCCAACGCCGGGGTCACCGCTTCCAGCACAGAAAGATCCACGCTGTCGGCCGTCGCCCGCACGGACAGCGTATCGGGGAGCTGGCGCTGGGCCACGGGCAGGAGCGAAAGGTCGAGCGGGAGGTGCGCTTGCACGTTGAGGATTTGCTGCCCCGAGCGCCACAGATGCAGCCCTGCGTCGAGGCGCTGGGCGCGATACTCCACCGTGCCGTCAACGAACGGGGTCCGGAACGCACCGAACGACCCGTTGGTGAGGGAGAACGCGCCCCGCGCTACGGGGTCGGCGCGGGTGCCGGCGAGCGCCGCCGTGGCGGTGATGGTTCCGGCGACGCCCATCGTGTCACGCTCGAGCAGGGCGTAGACGCCCACGACGGGGAAGCCTTCGAGTTGGACGTGGGCGTTCGCGCGCCCGCGATGGGGGAGGTCGCCCTCGAGCACCAGACTGCCGGAGCCGTACGCGCTGTGCAGCACCAGGCGACTCACGCGTGCGGCGGAGTCGTCGACAGTCAGCGCGGTCGGCCGCTCGAGCACCCAGACGTCCCCAGGGAGCTGCAAGGCGAGCGAGTCGAGGGCGACCGTGGTCACGCCGGAGAGCGAATCGGAGCGTCGAGCGAACCGGCCGCCCGCGAGGAATCCCGCCCCCTCACCCACCCGCGCGCGCGAGAACCAGGCGAGCGAGTCCCGCGAGCCTTGGGCTGCCAGCACCACCGTCCCGAACCCGAGGGCGTCACGGGTCACCGAATCGACCGTCGCTTCCAACTGGAACGCCGGCACGGGGCCGGGGCGATACGCGCCGCGAACGCGCCCCTCGAGCACTTCCCAGTCCCGCCACTTCAGGCGCGTGACGCTGGCGCGGGCCTCGAGGGCGAGGGAATCGAGCGAGCCCTCGAGCGTGAGCAACACGCGAGCCGAGCCCGCGAGCGGTCTCTCGATTCCGCCGCCGTGCTCGCCGGCCGCGGCCCCCCCACGCCCACCCCCGCCTTCACGCCCCGCAAGCCAGCTCACCAACGAATCCAGCGAGTTCAGGCTGTCGGCGTCGAAATCGAGCGCCAGCACGCCGCGGGTTCCGCGGCTCCAGCCGAGCGAGCCGGAGCCGGAGGTGATCAAGCCGGGCTGCGCCAGCCGCAGCGAGTCGACGTATAGCCGGCGGTCGGCGAACCGCACGCGCGCGACGCCCGAGTCGAGCGGCGTGCCCGCGAACAGCGACGGCGCTAACGTGGCCTCGAGCGCCCCCACCGGGGGTGTCGCACTGTCTCCCGCAACGGCGCCGCGCACGGTGAAGGTGAGGCGCGACGGCGGCCCCCGGTGGAGCCAACGCGCGAGGTCCAGGTCCCGCGCGCGCAGCGTGAAGTCCCTCGCTCCGTAGCTCGGGAGCCCGAGCAGCAGCACCCCGTCCCCCGTCACGGTGCCGCCCGCCGAGCGGAGCTCGGCATGCGTCTCAAGCGCGGCAAGCGTACCGCTCAGCTTCACCGGCCCCGCAACGGCGCCGCGGAGCAGCAGCGCCGGGAAGCTCCCGCTGAGCCCGTCGAACGACAGCGAGTCGGCGGCAACGTCGGCGTCGATCCCGAGCGTGTCGGTCCGGCTATCGAGCCGCATCGAGCCGCTGACCCGGCTCGGCGGCCTCTCTCCATCGCGGTGCTCCAGCGTGCCGGCGAAGTGCGCGTTCGTGAGCGGACCCCTCAGGGTACCGGCGGCGTACAGCTGCCCGCGCAGCGTGACCGCCGGAACCAGCCGCTGCACCGTGCCGAGGTCCACCGCCGCCGCTTCCACGGTGAAGGGCTGGAAGAGCATGCCCTCGGCCGCGAGCAGATCGACTTCGCCTTGCCCGCGAATACGCGTTTCCGGCCATCCCGGAACGAGCGAGTCGCGGAACACCCAGTCGACGTCGAGCGTCAGCGACCGGAGCCGGCCTGAGGCCCCCGTGTGGCCGCTCAACCGTCCGGCGAATGGGAGCGTGTCGAGGAAGCCGCGAGCGAACTCCAGGTCGAAGTCCTGGGCGGTGAGGTCGGCGTCGCGCAGCGCGACGATCCCGGAATCCGCCACGGTGAGCGCCGTGAGACGGCCGGTCACCCTGCCCCCGGCGTCGTCCAAGCGGAGGGGATCGAGCCCGACCTCGAGCCGGCGTCCTCCGTGCGAGCGGAGCCGCACCCCGCCGGCAAGCACCGCGCCGCCGGGGCGCCCCGCGAACTGCGAGTCGATGAAGCGGACGTCGCGCAGCGTGGCCGAGTCGGCGCGGAGCGTGAGATTGAAGAGCAGGGTGTCGCGCGGCCAGCTGACCTGTCCGCGCGCCGCCTGCAGCGCCGAGCCGGGGAGCCGCACGCGCCGCAGGTCCACATCCAGCGTGTCGCCCAAGACGCGCAGCCGCCCCGCCACGTCGACGAGCCGAACGGCGGGATCGCTGCTCTCCACCGCCAGCCGCATGATGTCAATGCGGATCCCGCGCTCGCGGGGCGAGGAGATCTGCAGCACCGGGAGACGCGCGTCCAGGTGCTCGAACCGACGGATCCGCAAGCGGCCGTCCGGACCGCCATGGGCGATCTCGAGGGCGGTGTCGCCGGGCTCGGGCGTCCGTGCCTGGAGGCGCAGCGTGACGCTCCCGTCCTCGATCCGCACGTTCCGGAATACGATGAGCGTTGCGGGCCCGCGGGAGCCGGTGTCGGGGGGAGGGCCGCCCAGCCGCAGCAGCTCCTCGATGTTGAGCCGGCCGTTCGGGTGTTGGACGATATTGATCACGGGCTGCCGTAGGACGAACTCGAACAGTGCCACCCGGCCGGCCGCGAAGTCGAGAGGGTTGTAGGCGAGCTCCGCGCGCGGCAGCCAGGCGACGAGCGTAGTATCGGCGTCGAACAGCCGCACCTGCGAGAGCGTGATCCCGGTGAGCAGGGACCCGCTCACGTCGCCGATCTCGACCTGTCCGGTGAACACGTGGCCGAGCGAGCCTTCCGCGACCCGGGCCAACAGCTGGCGCCCCGCGCCCGTCCCGACCAGCGAGCTGAGCGCGCCCAGGAAGCAGGCGAGCAGCCCGACGATGGACCAGAGCGCGACCCCAAGCGAGCGCCGGACCATCAGAACGCCTGTCCCACCGAGAATTGGACCACCACCCGCCGCCAGAAGCCCGGCGGCAGGCCGGGCTCGAACGACACGTTCTCAATCAGGGTGAGGTCGTTATTGTCCTGGAAGTACACCGGCCCGCGCTCGGCCGGATACCCGTTGTATGCCGCGTCGAGCCGCACCGGTCCTAGGGGCGTGGCGAAACGCACGCCCGCGCCCGGCGTGACCCGCAGGCCGCTCACGGTGGTGAGCTGGTCGCCGCGCTCCCACACCTGGCCCGCGTCCACGAACAGCGCAACGCGCATCCTTTCGGGGAACAGCGGCGTCGCGAACCGTAGCTCGGCGTTCGCTACAAACAGGGAGTTGCCGCCCGTCGGCGAAGCGCCCACGCGGCCGGGCTCCAGCGTGGTGTCCGCACCTTGGATCACCAACGTGTCAGTGACGTAGACCCGTGGGCCGAGTTCGTTGCGCTTGTACCCGCGCACGGAGTTGGGCCCACCGCCGTAGAAGCGCTGGTCCGGGGGAACGAAGCGGACGCTCTGCCCGGCGGCCGCGATGCGCCGCCCGGGCAGGATCACACCACCCCGCACGCGCCAGGCGAACACCCCGCGGCGGCCGATCGGATGATAACGTGAGACCTCGAGCTGGCCCCGATTGAACTCGTACAGCGTATCCGAGCCCACCAGGCGCGACGAATGCGCGAGGGCCGCCGTCACCAGACTCCCCGCCGACGGATCGAGCACTGAGTTGGTCCGGTCCCGGATGCCCGAGACGGTCACTACCCCGAACGGGTGGTCGCTCGCGAGCAGGTTGCGGTCCGCCTCGTCGCACACGCGGAACACGCTGCAGTACACGCCGGCATCTGCGCTGGTGCGACCGACGGAGTAGCCGTAGCCGAGCGTCACAGGGACGTCGCGACGCGCATTGAAGGTGACCGCGGCGTTCACGCCGACTGCCTGGCGTGTGTACGCGGCGAACTCGGAGCGGCGCTCCGCGAAGACGCCGAGGCTCGCAGTGTGGCGGGGCGACAGGAACACCGGTTGACGCAGCGTCAGCCCGACGCTGTAATTCACGGTCTCCGATGTCTGGTCGGACCTGAGGAAGCGGCACACGCTCTCGCCAAACCCGGCGTTCGTCGGGTCCCCGATACCTAGCTTCGACACCCGACCCGTCAGGTCGAGGGCGCGCGCACCGCCGAGGAAGTCGTACCCCGTCCACCCGGCCTGGAACCGGAAGCAGTCGAGGGTGGCGTAACCGGCCCCTATGCGGATCCGACGGAGGGGCGCCTCGCTCACACGCACGTGGATCCGCACGGTCGAGTCGCCGGTTGGGGGCGGCACGGAGTCGGCGAGGACCACGTTCACGGTGCGGAACATCCCCAAGCCGTACAGGTCGCGCTGGGTCTGATACAGACGGTCCTGCCGGAACTGATCGTACTGCTTGACTGACAGCATCTTGCGCACCGTGCCGGTGTCCACCTGCCGCGTGCCCGTAATCACGACCTGCCCGACGCGCATCCGCGGCCCCGGCACGGCCTCGAGCGCTGCGCTCGCATTCAGCGCCGCCGCGTCCACATCGAAGCTTCGGAAGATCTCGGCAAAGGGATAGCCCCGATTCCGGAGGCGAGTCACGATGGTGTCCGCGGCCGCTTGAAACAGCAAGCGGTTGAAAGGGTCTCCCTCACGGATCGGCAGGGTCCGCTTCAACTCCTGCACGTCAAGGATCGATTCGAGGCCGAGCACCTCGAGCGTGTCGAGCCGGACCGGCTCGCCCTCGTAGATCCGGAACGCGATGTAAACGTCGCGACCCGTGCGGCGCACCACGGTGTCGACCACCGCGCTCATAAAGCCGCTCTGCCGATACAGGAGCATCAGCCGAACCACGTCGCGGCGGAATTCGAGCTCATCGAAGACGCGCTTCTCGCCCAGGCCGAGGTGGCGGATCAGCGGAACGCGCGCAAACCAGCTCGAATTCGACGTCGCGATGGCCGCCCTGAGCGTGTAGTCGTCGATGGCGCGGTTTCCCTCGAACGAGAGACCGCGCACGACTCGCTGCTCTTGCTGCGCGGCGAGGGAAGCCGCCGCGGACACGGCGACGAGCAGGGCAAGAACTAGGGGACGCAATTGACGCAGTGGGGCTGCTTCCGTATGTTGGCTACCTCTCCCCGCACTGTCAACCTTTTCGACACCAGAACACATGCGCGCGCTCCGAGTCACTGTCCTCGCCGCCCTCGTCGCGACCGCCGCGTGCAGCAGCGAGCGGCCGGGAGGAGGCGGGGCCGGAGGGGTCGGGGCGGCGCTCACTTACTACGAGACCTACGACCCGCGATCGCTCGATCCCGCGCTTTCCACCGACGTCCCGACCGGCGAGATGGTGACCTTGGCGTTCGACGCGCTCACGCAGTTCGACTCGGACGGCAGGCTGCTTCCTGCGCTCGCCGACCGCTGGTGGGGCGAGCGGAGCGGCCGGCGGTACGTGTTCCACCTGCGAACGGGCGTCGAGTTCCACGACGGCACCCGTCTGACCGCGGCCACGGTGCGCCGGAGCTTCCTGCGCGTGCTCGCGCCCGGCACGAGAGGCGGGCGCGCTTGGCCCCTGTACCCGATTGCCGGGGCGCTCGACTACGCCTCGGGCCGGGCGAGCGACGTGCAGGGCCTCCAGCTGCTCGGCGACTCGGGGATAGCCTTCGACCTCACCGAGCCGCTCGCCATCTTCCCCAAATTCCTCGCGATGCCCGTGACGGCGATCGTCCCCGACCCCCCGCCGGCCGACCTCGGCCAGCGGCCGCAGGGCACCGGGCCGTGGCGGTTCGTCCGCTGGCAGCACGACGACTACCTGCTGTTCGCGAGGAACCCGGACTACTGGAGCGGTCCGCCCGCGGCCGAAACGCTCGTGGTCCGGATCATCCCAGAGCCACTCACGCGGGCGGCCGAATTCGAGGCGGGGCGCCTGAGCGTGCTCGAGGTGCCGTTCGGGGAAACGGCGCGCTGGCGCCAGCGCCATCCCGAGCTGCTCATCGAGAAACCCGCCCTGCGAGTCGTGTACGTAGCGCTGAACAATCGGCGCGGCCCGCTCAAAGACGTGCGGGTGCGGCAGGCGATCAACCATGCGGTCAACGTTCCCGAGATTCTCGCCACGGTGTACGGTGGCCGTGGCATCCTCGCGCGGGGGGCGATTCCCCCGGCATTGCCGGGGAGCGACACTGCCCGTGCGGGCTATCGCTACGACACGGCCGCAGCCAAGCGGCTGCTCTCGGCAGCGGGTCACCCCGACGGGTTCGACGTCCAGCTATGGCGCAACGCGAGCAATGTGGAGCTCGCCCGAGTGGCGCAGGCGGTGCAGGCTCAGCTCGAGGCCGTGGGGATCCGGGTACAGCTGGTCGAGCGCGACGCCTCGAGCCAGCGTGAGGCGGCGCGCAAGGGCGAGACCGACATGGTGATCCTCGACTGGTGGGCGGACTACCCCGACGCCGAGAACTTCCTGTATCCCCTCTTTTATTCCGGAAGCTTCGGCCCCGGCGGCAATTACGCGTTCTATGCGGATCCCGTCACGGACTCCCTGATCCTGCGGGCCCGTCGCACGACGGACGACGCAGTGCGCATCGCCCTGTACCGTCAGATCGACGACCGTGTGTACCTCGCGGCACCGTGGCTCTATTTGTGGTTCCCGAAGGACCTCTGGGCGAAACGTCCGGACGTCGCCGGCTGGGACATCCCGATCATCTTCAACGGGCAGCGTTGGATGGGGGCGCGGGTCCTGCCCCCCGTTCAGTAATGCGACTGATCGGACTCCGGCTGGTCCTGACCGTGCCCACCCTGTTCGGGGTGCTCGTCGTCGCGTTCCTGCTCCTCAACGTCGCGCCGGGCGACCCGGTGATGGCGATGGTGGGCGAGCGCGCCGACTCGGCGACGATCGCGCGGCTGCGTGCCGAGCTGCGCCTCGACGATCCCCTCCCGATCCAGTTCGGCCATTACCTGTGGGGCGTGGTGCGAGGCGACCTCGGCCGGTCGTACATCACCCAGCGGCCGATCGCCCAGGACTTGGCAGCGCGCTTCCCCAAGACGGTGCAGCTGGCGCTGGCGGCGATGGTGCTTGCTGCGGCGTGCGGCATCACTCTGGGCGTGCTGTCGGCCATTCGGCCCGGCGGCACGTTCGACCGGCTCGCCATGTTGCTGTCCTACCTCGGGGTATCGTTCCCCGTCTACTGGGTGGGCCTGCTGCTGATCCTCCTGTTCGCGGTGGCGCTCCGCTGGTTCCCCCCATCGGGGTCGGGCGGGCTCGCCTACCTCGTGCTGCCCGCGCTCACGCTCGGAATGCGCTCCATCGCGTTCCTCGCGCGCATGACTCGCTCGGCGATGCTGGAGGTGCTGTCGAGCGATTTCATCCGCACCGCCCGCGCCAAGGGGCTTTCGGAGAGCGCCGTGGTGCTGCGGCACGGATTCCGCAACGCCCTGATCCCGGTGATCACCGTGCTCGGGCTCGACACCGGCAACTACCTCACCGGCAGCATCCTCACGGAGACGATCTTCGGCTGGCCCGGGTTGGGACGTTACGTGCTCACGGCCATCGAGAAGCGAGACCTCCCGGCGATCCAGGGCAGTATCCTTTTCATGTCCGTCGTGTTCGTCGTCGTCAACCTCCTCACCGATCTGCTCTATGCGAAAGCTGATCCTCGCATCGCTTACGATTAGCCAGGCGCTGGCGGCCCAGGGGGCCCCGCCGCGGACCACGCCGCTCCGCGGCTCGCTTACGCAGCGGCTCACGACGCTGCTCGACCAACCGCCCTTCCACCGCGCGAGCTGGGGCGTGTACGTCGTGGACGACCGCGGCCGCGTCCTGTTCCAGCGTGATGCCGACCGCTTCTCGGTGCCGGCGAGCAACACCAAGCTCGTCGTGGCCGCGGCCGCCGCGGTGCTGCTCCCGGAGGACTACCGGGTCACGACGAGCCTGTTCGTGAACGGGCGGGTGGACAACGGCGTGCTGTACGGGGACCTGGTCCTGTACGGCCGGGGCGACCCAACGTGGTCCGAGCGGTGCTTCACCGTGGACACGCTCGCTCCCGGCGCGTGCGATTCGGCGTTCACCGCGATCGACGCCATCGCCGACTCCGTGCGCGCCCGAGGGCTCCGGCGTATCACCCGGAAGCTCGTGGGTGACGGGTCCTATTTCGAGCCGACCCTGGTCCACTACGCATGGAACGCCTGGGACCTCAACTGGTGGTACGCCGCGCCAGTGTCGGGGCTCGGGTTCCACGACAACAGCGTGGATTTCCACATCGCCCCTGGAGCCGCGGTGGACCAGCCGCCGGTGATCGCCTGGTCGCCGGACCTCGGGCTGATCACGTTCGAGAACCGCGCGCGCACCGCGCCCGCGGATTCGGGGTCCACGATCGGCGACAACTTTTTCCGGAGGCCGGGGACGTGGGACATCTGGGCGGAGGGCACCGTGGCGTTGGGCCGGAAGCCCCGGGTCGAGAGCTTCGCGCTGCCGGACCCGAATCTGTACGCCGCACGCGCCCTGGCGGCATCACTGATGAAGCGGGGAATCTCGGTCGAGGGCGGCGCGGCGAGCACGACCGACTCGGTCGCCTACCGCAGTGCACGGGGCTGCTGCTCCCCCCTCGTCGAGTACCGAGGCCGTCCGCTGCGCGACATCATTTTCCCGATCCTGAATACCAGCCAGAACTGGTTCGCGGAGATGCTGCTCAAGATCCTGGGCCGGGAGTTCCGGGGGGAAGGCTCGTGGAGCGCGGGACTCGACGTCGAGCGCCGCTTCTTGATCGACTCGGTGCGGATCGACTCGACCACGTTCGCGCTCCAGGACGGCTCGGGGCTGGCGGCGGGGAACCTCGTCACGCCGCGTGCGTTCACGCAGCTCCTCGCGTACATGCGGACGCACCCCAAGGCCGCCCCGTTCCTCGCCGCCCTGCCGCGCTCCAACCAGCCGGGGTCACTCCTGAAACGCTTCGCGGGCACGCCGCTCGAGGGCCGCGTGGTCGCCAAGACGGGCAGCATCGAACGGGTGAACTCCCTCTCCGGGTACATCGAGCGGCCCGACGGCCGGACCATCACCTTCAGCGTGCAAGCGAACGCGCACGCGGTTCCCTACCAACAAATGCTCGCGCAGATCGATTCGGTGGTCGTGCAGCTGGGGCGGCCCTAGTCCTCCGTCTGCCCGAAAATCGCGGCGGCGAAGGCGCCGCCGATGTTCGTCTGCATCGCCGCCGTGGATCTCCTTCAGCTCCCAGAAGGTGCGTAACTCCATCTTCCCGCCGCGCACAGTTCCTGCACCTGCCTGACGGTCGCCGCATGAGCAGGGAAGCCGTCGCGGCGGTGGATCATCACGACGCGCTGCGCGATTCCCTGGAGATTTACCGCCCAGTCGAACGCCGAGTCGCCGCCACCCACGAGGAGCACGCGTTTTCCGGTGAACACCTGCGGATCGAGGACGCGGTCGTCGAGCCCCTGCCGTACCAGCGGTCCACGTCCTTGAGGGGCCGACAGCACGCCCCGCGCATCCCGGCGTAGAAGGCGCCCAACAACCCGCCGGGCCAGCGCCGATAATCGTTATATCTTTGACCTCCTGCATAGGGGCGAATCTGAACGGGAGCGGTGTGGGGAGGAGTAGAGTGGCGAAGATCTACACGAAATCCGGTGACCGCGGGGAGACAGGGCTCTTCGGCGGCGGGCGGGTGCCGAAGGATCACCTGCGCGTGGAGGCGTACGGGCAGGTGGACGAGTTGAACGCGGCGATCGGGTTGGCACGCGCGCTCGACCCGCCGGGATTTCACGACGGGCTCCTCCAGACGATCCAGCGTGACCTATTCACGATCGGCGCGCAACTGGCCACGCCGGACCCCGACATGCTCGCCAAGACGGTGTCCCGGAGCGGCGCACCGATCGGCGAGTCGGAGGTCGGCGCCCTCGAACACGTGATCGACGCGGCAGAGGCGACGCTCGAGCCCCTCAAGAGCTTCATCCTGCCCGGGGGGACGGCGAAGGCGGGAGCGTTGCACGTCGCGCGCACCGCGTGCCGCCGGGCCGAGCGCGCCGTCGTCGCGCTGGCACGCGCGGAACCGGTCAGCCCGGCGATCCTGCAATATTTGAACCGACTATCGGACCTCCTGTTCGTGCTCGCGCGCGCCGCGAACGCACACGCCGGCCGCCCTGACATCAAGTGGTGACAATCCACGTCCCAATCTCGGAGCACCGCGACGCTTCCTATGAAGTTCTCATCGGCCGCGGGCTCCTCGCCGAGCTGCCCACGTTCCTCGCGCGGCACTGCGGGGCGGCGCGCTACGCCGTCATCGCGGACTCGCACGTGGCCAAGCTGTACGGCGAGCGCGTCGTCGGAGCGCTGAACGACAACACCTTACGCGCCGAGTTGTTCGCGTTCCCTGCCGGAGAGTGGAACAAGACGCGAGAGACCTGGGCCGCCCTGTCCGATCGGCTGCTGGCGGCCCGGTTCGGCCGCGACTGCGCGGTCATCGCGCTGGGCGGTGGGGTGGTCGGCGACCTAGCCGGCTTTGTGGCCGCCACGTACCTGCGCGGCGTACCCTACGTGCAGGTCCCGACGTCGCTGCTCGCCATGATCGACTCCTCGATCGGCGGCAAGACCGGCGTGGACGCTCCGGCGGGCAAGAACCTGCTCGGCGCCTTTCACCAACCGCGCCTCGTCGTCGCCGATCTCGACGTTCTCGGCTCTCTCGCTGCCGTGCAGCTCGCGGCCGGTATCGCGGAGGCCGCGAAGCACGGCGTGATCGCGGATGCGACGTACTTCGCGTTCCTCGAGCAGGCGCAACGGGCCGTGGCCGCGAAGGACGCGAACACGCTGGAGCACGTGGTCCGCCGCTCGGTCGAGATCAAGGCGGAGGTCGTGGCGGCGGACGAGCGGGAAGCGGGACGGCGGGCGATCCTGAACTTCGGGCACACAATTGGGCACGCGATCGAGGCGACCACCAAGTTCGCGCTGCTGCACGGAGAAGCCGTGGCGATCGGGATGGCGCACGAGTCGCGGCTCGCGGAGATTCTCGGTGTCGCGCAGCGCGGGACCGCGGACCGGATCCGCGGCCTGCTCGAGCGCTACGGTCTCCCGCTCGACCTGCCCGAGAGCGCCACGGTCGACGACCTGGTCGCCGTGCTGCAGGTCGACAAGAAGGCGCGCGGGGGGACCGTCCGCTTCGCCCTTCCCCGCGCCGTGGGGACGATGCACGGCGACCCGCAAACCGGATGGACCGTCGCAGCGCCGGAGGAGGCCGTGCGGGAGGTCTTAGAGGCGGCGTGCTGACGAGCAGGGGCGCAACGAGCTGCGCCCCTGTCGTTCCATCGTCACTGCGCCTGTTGGGCGCGCTGTTTGCGGATGCGCCAGACGCCGCGCCCCACCAGTAGCACACCGACGACGGCGAGCGCAGTGCCACTGTTCGTGCCGACCAGCGCCAGCGTGCCTGAGAGGCCGCCGACAATGAAAATCAGGCCAATCACGATGTTGCCCACATGGGCTCCTGGTTCAAGACGGCGCCATCATAGGAGCGGGCTGAACCGGCGCATAGGGCGGCCGTCACGTTCAACTAGTAATCACATGCACGTCAATAACTTCCCACATGGTTTTCACGTCTCCACATCCCGGGGAAAAGCAACGTCCACAAGGCATTAACAGCAATTTGTCCACAGGCGTGTTGATAGTGGATAAACACTGTAGTCCCGAAGCGATTCTGCAATTTGTGATGTTGAAAACCGCACAGATTTGCACCGTTTAGGGGTGATTCCTATATTGGCGGCGTTGTACGTGCGGCATTCGGCACGCTCCCGGCACCAACCCCGTTACCCAGCGGCGGAGCCCTAGCTATGGCGCGGTCGAGCGGAGGCAAGGCCAAGGCGTTCTTCCGAGCCAATCCGTCCGGAGCCTTCGACCAGTACCTGCAGGACATCCAGAAGCTCCCCCTGATCAAAGACCCCGCCGAGGAGCGCCGCCTGGCGCGGCGGGTTCAGCGGGGCGATGAAAAAGCCGCCGAGCGGCTCGTTACAGCCAACCTCCGATTCGTCATCTCCTACGTCAAAAAGTACCAGGGTCACGGCCTCGACCTTTCCGAGCTGGTCGCCATCGGTAACGAGGGGTTGCTCAAGGCGGTGAAGAAGTTCGATCCCGACCAGGGCGTGAAGTTCATCTCGTACGCGGTGTGGTGGGTGCGCCAGGCTGTCCTCAAGGCCCTGGCCGAGCAGACCCGCAGTGTTCGCATCCCGCTGAACCAGAATTCCCAGCTCATTCGCATGAGTCGAACCGAGACGTACCTCTCTCAAGAGCTGGGCCGGGAGCCGACGGACGACGAGATCGCGTTGGCGCTCGAGGACACGGTCGACAACGTGCGCACGGCGCGGCGCATGACCGCAGCCGAGCTGTCCCTCGACGCCCCGGTGGACCGCACCGACAAGGACGCGGCCACGCTGGGTGAGCGGTTCGCAGGCCAGGAGGGGGGAGAGATCGAGGAGAAGACCGACGGCAAGTTGATGCGTGAATTCATCGACCGCATTTTCCAGAAGTACCTCACGCCGCGGGAGCGCAAGATCCTCTACCTCTATTATGGGCTCGAAGAAGGCAGCGAGGCGATGACGCTCGAGAAGATCGGGGCGCTGATGGGAGTGACGCGGGAGCGAATCAGGCAGATCAGGGAACGGGCCTTCGAGAAGCTCCGGGAATCCCCGGATGGCAAAGCGCTTAAGGGCTTCTGGCGAGCAGCCTGAGGACCTGCAACTACTAGACGCACAGACGCAAGCGGTGGACGGTTTGAGGGGTCAGGACAAGCTTTTCCTGACCCCTTTGCGCTGTTCTCCGCGGCGCGTCCGTGCGTCGAGTCTTTGCATTTTCGGTATACTATTAGCCATGCCTCGGGAACTTCCCATTTTCCCGCTGCCGATCGTCCTGTTCCCCGGAGCTCCGCAGCCGCTGCACATCTTCGAGCCCCGCTACCGCCGG
Source organism: Gemmatimonadales bacterium (assembly GCA_035763805.1). Classification (GTDB taxonomy): domain Bacteria; phylum Gemmatimonadota; class Gemmatimonadetes; order Gemmatimonadales; family GWC2-71-9; genus DASUAL01. The sequence continues at coordinate 17,777 of DASUAL010000123.1, read as the reverse complement.
CTGCTCGACGACTGTCTCGAGGCCGACGAGCGACTCGGGATCGCGTACGTCGCGCCGGATCCCGCCCCCGGGGCGGATCCGGTCCCGTCGCCCGGGGACGTGGGCTGCGTCGCGTTGATCCGGTCGACGCAGCGGCTCCCCGATGGGCGCTCCAACATCCTCACGGTCGGCGAGCGGCGGTTCGTCCTGTGTCGCTGGATCTCGAGTGACCGCCCGTACCGGGTCGGCGAGGTGGAAGAGTTCGATGACGAGCCGGTGGACCCAAGCGAGGCTGCGGCGCTCGCCGCCGACGTGCACGCGGGGTTCCGGCGCCTCGCCCAGGCGCTCGGCGTCCTCACCGGGCGCGAGGACGCGCCGGTCGCGTTGCCAGCGGACCCCCGGCTGCTGTCGTTCCAGGTGGCGGCGGCGCTGGAGCTCGAGCCGGAGGCGAAGCGCAGGCTCCAGGTGGGACGCAGCACTACCCAGCGGCTGCGCCAGCTCGCCGCGCTGCTCGGGCCGCTCGCAGCCGACGCCGAGCGGCGGGCCGTCGTGCGGCGGCGGGCGAAGGGAAACGGGAAGGGCGGCGCGAAGCCGCAGATCGAGCGCGCCCCATGATCGACGCACGCCTCGTCGAGGCCTTGGCGGGAATCGTCGGTTTGCGGCACGTCCGCACGGCCGCGGCGGAGCGCCTGACCTACGCGCGCGACGGCCTGCCGACCCACCGCCATGTCCCCGGCGTGGTGGTGCTGCCAGGCAGTCGCGATGAGGTAGTGGCGGTGGCACGGTTGCTCGCGGCGCACGGCACGGCGCTCGTCCCCCGCGGCGCCGGAACGGGGCTCTCCGGCGGCGCGCTTGCCGACCCCGGGGCCGTGCTGATCGTGCTGACGCGACTCAACCGAATCCTCCGAGTCGATCCGCAGAACCGCCTCGCCGTCGTCGAGCCGGGCGTCGTGAACGCGAAGCTCTCCGCCGCCGCCGCCCCGTATGGGCTGCACTACGCCCCGGACCCGTCCAGCCAGACGGCGTGCACGATCGGCGGCAACATCGCCGAGAACGCCGGCGGCCCGCACTGTCTCAAGTACGGCGTCACCGCGAACCACGTGCTGGCGCTCGAGGTGGTCCTCGCGGACGGCCGCATCGTCGAGCTGGGGAGCCCGGGCGGCGAGCCGTGGGGACCGGACCTGGTCGGTCTGTTCGTGGGCTCCGAGGGCACCTTCGGCATGGCGACGCGGATCGCCGTCCGACTGTTACCGTTGCCGCGCGCGGTGCGCACGCTGCTCGCAGACTTCGCATCGCTCCGGACCGCCGGCGAGGCGGTCTCGGGGGTCATCGCGAGCGGCATCGTTCCCGCGGCGCTCGAGATGATGGACCAATCGTGCATCCGCGCCGTCGAGGACTCGGTGTACGCGGCGGGCTACCCCCGCGACGCCGCCGCGGTGCTGCTGGTCGAGCTCGACGGCGGCTCGGAGGTCGCCGTGACGGCTGACGCGGAGACGGTCGAGGGGATCCTGCGCGCGCGCGGCGCGCGCTCCATCCGCGTCGCCTCGGACGCACAAGAGCGCGAGCGCTTGTGGCAGGGGCGCAAGAAAGCATTCGGCGCGATGGGCCGATTGTCGCGCGACCTCGTGGTGCAGGACGCGGTCGTCCCGCGCTCCGCACTCCCCGACGTGCTCGACACGATCGGGCGGATCGCCGCGGAGCACCGGCTCACCGTGAGCAACGTGTTCCACGCGGGCGACGGCAACCTGCACCCGAACATCTCCTTCGACGGTCGCGTGCCCGGCCTCAAGGCGCGCGTGGACGCCGCGAGCGCCGAGATCATGGCGGCGTGCATCGCGGCGGGAGGGACCATCACGGGCGAGCACGGCGTGGGGGTGGACAAGCTGCGCTACATGCCGCTCATCTTCGACGGCGAGTCCCTCGCCGCCATGCGCGCCGTCCGCCGTGTGTGGGACCCGGAGGAACGCGTCAACCCAGGGAAGGTGGTGCCCGTGCATGCATGTCGGGAGTGGAACGGATTGCGGATTGGGGATCGCGGATTGCGGATTGAACGCTCGCCGGCTCAATCCGCAATCGCCAATCCGCAATCCGCAATCGCCCCGAGAGGGGCGCGATGAGTCTCGTCGAACGAGTCCGCGCACTACTCGGCAACGATGCCGTGGAGGTCACCGGCGGGCCGGACGCCATCCCCCGCGTGGCACCGGCGTCACCCGACGCGGTAGCGTTGCTCCTGGGCACCGCGCGCGAGGAAGGGTGGCGCGTGCGCATCGAGGGCGCGGGCACGTGGATGCCCGCCGACGCCCCGGCCGACCTCGCGCTCACCACCCGCCGGCTCGACCGGATCCCGGCGATCGAGCCGCAGGACCTCTCGGCCACCGCGGAGGCCGGCATCGGCTGCGACATCCTGCGCCAGCAGCTCGCCGACCGCGGCACTTGGCTGGCGCTCGATCCGCCGGGGCTCGCCGGCCGGACGCTCGGCTCGGTCGTCGCCACCGCCACCGCCGGGCCGTTGCGCCAAGGGTTCGGCGCCGTGCGTGACCACGTCCTCGGCGTCACGTTCGTCACGGGCGACGGGCGACTGGTGCAGAGCGGCGGCCGGGTGATGAAGAACGTCGCCGGCTACGACCTGACCAAGCTCGAGGCGGGCGGGTTCGGCGCGTTCGGCGTGCTCGTGCTCGTGCACCTGCGGCTTCGCGCCCTCCCCCGCGCCGACCAAACCCTCGTCCTCGAGGGGACGCGCGAGGACCTCACCCAGGTGGCGGAGGACATCTGCGGCGCGGGGCTCGTGCCCGCAGCGCTCGAGCTGATGTCGCCCGCGCTCGCCCGGCGAGAGGGTTGGGTGCTGGCCGTGCGTTTGGCGGGATCGGCCGCTCTCGTTGCGGCCGAGGAGGGCGGGCTCCGGGCCGCGAGCGGTGGGCGATTCACAGCGCTGCGCGCCGAGGATGCGCACGGCTTCTGGATGCGCGCGGCCGAGAGCATCGCGACCCGCCCGGTCGCGTTCCGCATCGGGGGTCTCCCCGACTCGAGCGACGAGCTGCTCGACCTGCTGCAGCACCAGGTAGGGGACGAGTGGGTCTCGGCGAGTCCCGGCGTCGGCGCGATCCGTTGGGCTGGCGACGCGACGGTGGATCGGATGCGCCGCCTCCGCCGCACCCTCGCCGGGCTCGAAGTGCCGCTCACGCTGGAGCGCGCCCCCTGGCCGACCCGCAGCGCGGTCGGCCATTTCGGCGCCTACCGCGAGGGCGTGGGGCCGCTCGTCGCCAACCTGCGCCGCACGTTCGATCCCGGCGAAGCATTCGTGGTGGCCGTCGAAGGCGCTGACTGAGGGCAGTGACGACCGACCGGGGCGGGTTCGAAGCGCTGGACCCTTGCGTTCACTGCGGCTTCTGCCTGCAGGCATGCCCCACCTTCCTCGCCACCGGTGACGAAGCCGACAGCCCCCGCGGGCGTATCGAGCTGATGCGCGCGCTCGAAGTGGGCGAGCTCGCTCCTGACGACCCAGCGGTCGGCGTCCACCTCGACCGCTGCCTCGGCTGCCGCGGCTGCGAGCCGGTGTGCCCGTCGGGCGTCGGGTACGGGCGCGGGCTCGAGGCCGCTCGGACACTGCTCGCCGCGAGGCGCGGCCTCCCCCGGCTCGCCCGCGCCGCCCTCTGGGCGATCACCACGCCGGGCGCCTCGCGCATCGTCTATGCACTCGCCCGGCTGCTCCGCGCCTCCGGGCTCCCCCAGCGACTCACGGGGTGGAGCCGGTTCCGGTTCGCCATGGGAATGCTGGCGGCGACGAGGCCGGCGGGCGGCAAGGGGCGGCATGGGGCGGTAAGAGGCGGTAGGGGATCGACTCCGGTTACCGCCCCCTACCACCCCCTACCGCCCCATACCGCCCTGCTGTTTCGGGGCTGCATCATGGACGGCCTCTTCTCCCACGTCCACGACGCCACGATCCGAACGCTCGCGGTCAACGGCTATGCGGTGCGCGAAGTTGCGAATCAGGTCTGCTGTGGCGCGCTGCACGCCCATGCGGGGTTGCATGAGGAAGCGCGCCAGCTGGCGCGCGTGAACGTCGTGGCCTTCGACGGCGACGAGCCAATCGTCGTCAATAGCGCGGGGTGCGGGGCGACGCTGAAGGAGTACGGCCACCTACTCGACGAGCGCGCTCCCCAGGGGCGGCAGTTCGCGGCGCGCGTGCGGGACGTGACGGAGCTGCTCGCGAGCCGAGGGCCCCTGCCCGGCGCGCCGGTCGACGCGCGTGTCGCCTACGACCCGCCGTGTCACCTGCTCCATGCACAGCGAATCGCGCAGCCGCCGCACCAGGTTCTCGCCGCGATCCCGGTCCTGCGCGTCGTCTCGACACCCGACGCTGCCCAGTGCTGCGGCAGCGCCGGCCTGTTCACGCTCGTCGAGCCGGCGATGTCGCGCGCGGTGCTCGTCCCCAAGCTGGCGTCGCTGCGCGAAGCGGCGCCCCAGATCGTGGCCACCGGCAATCCGGGGTGCCTGATGCAACTCGGGGCCGGTCTCGCCGCAGCGGGGATCGCGGCGCGAGCCCGCCACCCCGTGGAGCTGCTCGATGACTCCTACCGGGCGGCGGGCTATTATGCTTGAGGAAGCATGACCGAGGCGTCGTTAGTCGCGGTCGCCCGGGTCGCCCCGGGGAGTGTGTCGCCGGCGTTGCTCGCCGCGCTGCGCACGGGCGCAGTCGTGGCGCGCGCCGACGTCGCCGTGCTCGCCCTCGCCGGCCCCGGCGCGGTCACGTGCGTCCAGGGGCTGCTCACCAACGACATCGAGCAGCCCGGCGACGGCGCGTTCGTGTATGGCGCGCTGCTTACGCCCAAAGGCATGATCGTGGTGGACGGCTGGGCGGCGCGGCTCGGCACGACCATCGCTTACACCGTCCCGGCCGACGGGCGCGAGCGCGCGGTGGCGATCTTCACGCGCTCAGTGCCGCCGCGCCTCGCCCGGCTGTCGGACCGCACCGCGGAGGTTGCCTCGTACCGGCTCGCGGGTCCGCACGCCCTCGGCGTCGCCGAGGCGGCCGGCTTGCCCCTGCCCGCGGGCCCGGGCAAGGTCGTGCGTGTGCCCGGGGGCGCGACCGAGGTGGCGCGGGCGACGGAAGCCGCGCCGTTCACGCTGCAGCTCACCGTGCCGGCGTCCGAAGCGGAGGTGCTCGCCGCGCGGCTCGCATCCGCAGGGGCGGTCCCGGCCGACGCCGCCGTGCTCGAGCTCGCGCGCATCCTCGCCGGCTGGCCACGCCTCGGCGCCGAAGTGGACGAGAAGACCATCCCTCAGGAGGTCCGCTACGACGAGATCGGCGGGGTCTCCTACACCAAAGGCTGCTACACGGGCCAGGAGACCGTCGCCCGGCTGCACTTTCGGGGGCACGCGAACCGGCAGCTGTGTGGCCTGCTGTTCGACGCCGAGCCGCCCGCCGCGCCCGCCGACGGGTGGAGCGGCGTGACACACCTCGACCGGGACGTGGGTCGGGTCACCAGCGTCGCTTTCGTGCCGGAGAGCGGTGTCGCAGGAGGCGGCCGGTGGATCGGCCTCGCGTTGATCCGCCGCGAAGTGGCCCCCGGCGCGGTGGTGCGGGCGGCGGGCCGCGACGCCCGCGTGGTCGAGCTTCCTTTCTCCGCTCCCTTTGTCGGGCCGGCATGACCGTCCTCGTGACGGGCGGGAGCGGCCTCGTCGGCAGTCACGTGATCGAGGCGCTCCGCTCGCGTGGCGAGCCGGTGCGCGCCCTCGTGCGCCCTGCGAGTCGCGCCACCGTCGAGCGCCTCGGGGCCGTGGCGGTTCCGGGCGACGTCACGGACGGCGCGGCGTGGCGCCTCGCGGCGCGGGGCGTGCGTGCGGTCGTCCACGCCGCGGCGCTCGTGCAACGGCGCGCCACCTGGGAGCGGTATGTCGCGGTGAACGTCGACGCGACACGGCACGCGGCGAAGGCGGCCCGGGCCGCCGGGGCGCAGCTCGTGCACATCTCCTCGGTCGCCGTGTACGGCGGCTCGGGAGCGTACCCCCGGGTGCGCGAGCCGCGCGCCGAGGGTTACCGCTTTCAGCCGATCGCGGACCACGACTTCTACGCGCGTACCAAGCGAATGGCGGAGGCCGTCGTGGGGGACGCGGCAGCGGACGGCTCGCTCGGCGCCGTCGCGCTGCGGCCGAACGTCATCTACGGCGAGCGGGACCGCCAGTTCACGCCGCGGGTGGTTCGCCTCGTGCGGCTCGGCTTCGTGCCACGGATCGGTCCGGGCACGAATTACCTGTCGTGCGTCTACGCCGGAAACGTGGCCGCGGCCGTGCTCGCGGCCCTCGACGCGCCCGCGGCTGGCTTCCGCGCCTACAATGTGACGAGCGACGCGCCGCCGCCCCTCACCCAGCGCGACTTCCTCGCGGCGTTCGCCGAGGAGCTGGGAACGCGCCTCCGCGCGATCCCGATCCCGGTCGGGCTGGGACACCTCATCATGGGGCTGTGGCTCCCTCGCCGGCTCGCGCGGGCAGCGGTGTCGTTCGTCACCGGCGACAACCCCTACGTCGACGAGCGCGCCCGCGCGGAGCTCGGCTGGCAACCGCCGCTCGCGACGCGGGACGCCATCCACCGTACGGCGCGCTGGTTCGCGCAAAACGAAAAGCCCGGGCGCTCACGTCCCGGGCATCGTTGACCCTGCTGCGCGGTTCGCCTTACGGCCGCTTCGCCGGGGCGGGGGCCATCTGCTTCGACGTGTCGCCCATCATCATCTTGGCCGTGTCGCTCATCATCATCTGCGACGTGTCCTGCGCCATCTGACCGGATTGATCCGCCGGCTGCTGCTCCGCCTTCTTACAGGCGCCCATCGCCACGAGAGCGAGGACGAGTGCGAGACGCTTCATGCGTACTCCTGATGGAAGTAGCTGTTGAGGGGTCTTTGGCGCGGGAAAACCTAGCGTCGGGACTTCGCGAGTCAAGGGCGCCGGAACTGCCGGGGTATAACTCGGCGTAAAGATCCGGAAACCGGGGAAGGAGCACCAGATGCCGGACATCGAAGGGGTTTCGGGGGAATGACGGACCGACGCAGCTTTGTCGCGTGGGTCGGCTCGCTGGCGGCGACGCTCAGGCGCGCAGGCGGTCGCGCGGACGCCGCACCGCCCGTGCTCCTCGAGGCGCAACCCACCGCCCTGTACCAGCAGCCCGACGGTCGCAACAACCTCGTTCGCATCACGGTCACGGGCCTCGACGCCCCCGCCGCCCGCGCACGCGTGACCGACCGCCGCGGCGCGCTCGTGGGGACCGCCGGCTTGCTCCCGACGCGCGACGGCGCAGCTTTCGCCGGCGAGGTGTGGGTGCCGCTCTCCGAGCCGTCCCAGTTCCAGATCGATCTCGAAGTGGGCAAGCGACACGTGGCACGACGCAAGGTGCGCATCGTGCCGCCGCGCCGCTGGACCCTCTACTGGCTCTCGAGCAACCACACCGACGTCGGCTACACCGATCTCCAGGAGCGGTGTCTCGAGATCCACCGCAAGAATCTCGACGCCGCGCTGACGCGGATCGCGGCGCACCCCGACTACCGGTGGACCGCAGAGTGCGCCCTGCAGGTGATCTCCTACGTCGAGAACCGATCCGCCGCGGCAGGCGACGCGCTCATCCAGGCGATCCGCGACGCGAAGGTGGGGTTTTCAGCCCTGTTCGCGAACATGCTGACCGGGATCCTCGATCACGAAACATTCGCGCGCCTGGTCTGGCCGGCGGGGTTGCTGGCGCGCCAACGCGGGCTCGGCTACGCGACCGCGCAAATCACCGACGTCCCCGGACAGGCACTCACGTTCCCGATGGTGCTCGCGGCAAGCGGCGTGCGCTACCTCGCCAGCGGCGCGAACCCCGAACGCGCGGTCCCTCTCTTTCCGGAGTCCGAGGCGGCCCGGTACAAGCTGACCGGTGCATGGGCCAATTACCCGCAGCTCTACTGGTGGGAAGGCCCGGACGGCAGCCGCGTGCTGCATTGGCGAGCGTACCACTACGGCGACGCGCTGCGCTTCGGCTTCGACATCGGGCCGGAGGAGATGGCGCGGCGGCTCTCCGACTGGCTCCTGGCGAACCCTGTGCTGATGTCACCCGGCTATCCGTACGACGTGACCCTGCTGTACGGCGCCCAGCGGGACAACGCACTGATCGACGAGCATCTGATCGACCACCTGGACGAGTTCCGGCGCCGTTACGCCTATCCCCGCATCGTTCCGGGCCGGGCGGAGGACTTCTTCCGCGACGTCGAGCAGCGCTTCGGGTCCAAGCTGCCCGTGCAGCGCGGCGACACCGGGCTGTACCACGAGGACGGCACGGCGTCGACCGCCGCGGAGCTCGCGCGCTACCGCGAGGCCCAACTGGCGGCCCGGGCCGCCGACCTGATCGCGCTCTGGGACGAGCGGATCGAGACCCGGGACACGCCAGGCGCGGAGCGGACCCGCCGGCGCGCGGACGAACGGCGACAGATCTGGCGGGACCTGCTGCTGTTCGGCGAGCACACGTGGGGCGCGGCCGGAAGCGTCTCGGACCCGGACGGCCGGCAGACGGTGGCGCAATGGGAGTACAAGCGGCGATTCCTCGCCGGCGCCGTCGCCGCGCTGCGTGAGCACATCGCCGGGGGCCTGCTCCGCATCGGACGCGCCGGCAGGGCGGGCGCCGGCCGCGTGGTGTTCAACGCGTCGAGTTGGCCCCGGACCGACGTGCTCCACGCGCCGGCTGGGGGTGGCCGGCGCTTCGAATACGACGGTCGCGACCTTCCGGCCGTCGACCTCCCGGACGGCTCGGCTCTGGTGGTGGTGCGGGACGTTCCCGCCCTGGGATATCTCACCCTCAGGGAGAGCGAGCGAGCCCCCAACCCACCGCAGGACGAGGGCGAGGCGCTCGATGCGCAAGCTGGGAGCTTCCGTATCGTGCTCGACCCCGGGACCGGGGCGATCCGCTCGTTAACAGGCGGAGACCGTAAAGAGCGGGTCAAGCCAGGGACGTGGTCGGGGCTGAACGAGCTGGTCTACGTGACCGGGGGATCGCGCTCCGTCCTCTGGACCGACGCGGAGCGCGAGGCGCTTTCGAGGCCCGCCGAGCTCGCGCTGGCGACGGCCCGGCTCGAGTCCGCCCGACGCGAGCGGCTGCCCGGGATCGGCGCGCGGCTCGTGGTCACGCGGCGGCTCGCAGGGTTCAGCGCCGTCACATCGAGCGTGACGCTGTACGACGAGCTGCCCTGGATCGACATCGAGAACCGCGTCACCAAGGTGCCGAGCCTCGAGAAGGAAGCCCTGTATGTCGCGTTCCCGTTCGCATTCGCGAAGCCGACGGTCGAGCTGGAGGTGCCCCTCGGCCGCATGACGGTCGAGCAGGACCAGCAGCCTGGAAGCTGCCGCGACTGGTACTGCCACGCCCACTGGGTCTGGCTGCACGAGGGCGCGGACGTGGGGGGCGGGGGGGGCGGGGGGGGCGGGGGGGGCGTCCTGTGGAGCGGGCCGGACACACCGCTCGTCACCTTGAGCGACGTGTTCCGCGGCCAGTGGCGGCGCACGATCGAGCCGGACGGCACCCTGTTCGCGTATGCGATGAACAACTACTGGCATACGAACTACGCCGCCCGGCAGGGCGGTGAGTACGCGTGCCGGTTCCGCGTGTCGCTGCTCGGGCCCGGTGACCCCGGGGAGCCCGTGCGCCGCGGCTGGGCGGCATGCGACCCGTTGTACTTGAGCGCGCCCTTTGTCAACGCGGGCGCGGGGCCGCTCCTCGCCAAGGACGCCGCGCTGCTCATCGCGGATCGAGGCGTGCTCGTGGTCGCCGCGAAGCCGGCCGACGACGGCGAAGGAGTGATCGTGAAGCTGCTCGACGTTTCGGGCACGGCGCGCACTGTGGCGGTGTGGCCGGCGGCGTACGGTTTCCGCGAGGCCCGCCGCACGAATCTCGTGGAGATGAACTTCGAGGCGATCCCGGTCGCGCAAGACCGCCGGGCGACGCTCGAGCTGCGCGCGTGGGGGATCGCCGCGGCGCGACTCTTTACACCGCGTGAGTCGGCCGGTTAACTATCGGGCCATGACCAAGGCGACCACACTCGGCGAGCTGAAACAGACCGAATGGGCGAGTCCCGCCCGCGTTCATCGGACCGTCAAGGACGAGCTCCGCGAGAACCTGACCTGTTTTTTGGAGAACGGATCACCGCTATTCCCCGGCATCGTGGGGTACGAGGACACGGTGATTCCGCAGCTCGTGAACGCCATTCTCTCACGGCACAACTTCATCCTGCTCGGGCTCCGGGGGCAGGCGAAGAGCCGCATTCTGCGCGCGCTCGTGACGTTGCTCGACGAGGAGATCCCGATCATCGGCGGCAGCGAGGTCAATGACCACCCGTTCGCGCCGATCTCGAAGTACGGGCGGGAGCAGCTGGCCGAGCACGGCGACCGGACGCCGATCGCCTGGCTCCCGCGCGAGGCACGCTACGTGGAGAAGCTCGCGACGCCCGACGTCACGATCGCCGACATCATCGGCGACGTCGACCCGATCAAGGCGGCGCGGGGCGGGCACCTCTTGTCCGACGAGCTGACCATGCACTTCGGGCTGCTCCCCCGCGCCAACCGCGGGGTGTTCGCCATCAACGAGCTCCCCGACCTCGCCGGAAAGATCCAGGTGGGACTGTTCAACATCATGCAGGAAGGCGACGTCCAGATCAAAGGCTACCCGGTGCGCCTCAACCTCGACGTCGCGCTCGTGTTCACCGCGAACCCCGAGGACTACACCGCGCGCGGCAAGATCATCACGCCGCTGAAAGACCGGATCGGCTCGGAGATCGGCACGCATTACCCGCACACGGTGGCGCTCGGCGCCGCGATCTCGCGTCAGGAGGCGTGGCTCGAGCGCACCGGCCGGCCGCTCCGCCTCCCCGACTTCATCTCGGAGCTGATCGAGCGCATCGCCTTCGAGGCGCGCGACGACAAGCGGGTCGACCGCCGCAGCGGGGTCTCCCAGCGACTGCCGATCAGCGTGCTCGAGAACGTGGTGTCGAACGCCGAGCGGCGCAGCATCGTCACGAAGGAACGCACCGTCGTACCGCGCGTGTCGGACATCTACGCAGCGCTCACCGCGATCACGGGCAAGCTCGAGCTCGAGTATGAAGGCGAGCTCCAGGGCCCCGAAGTGATCGCGAAGGACCTGATCCGCCGGGCGGCCGGGAAGACCTTCGAGGCGCGGGTCGGCGGCGCCAACGTCGACGACATCGTCCACTGGTTCGACGAGGGGGGCGCGCTCAAGCTGTCGATGGACGAGCGCTCGGAAACGTGTCTCAAGGGCTTCAGCGTCGTACCCGGCCTGCTCGACCTCGTGGACCAGACGGGGCTCGCCGCGAAGAAGGACCCCGCCACGATGGTCTCGGCGTGCGAGCTCGTGCTCGAGGGCCTCGTCGCGCAAAAGCGCATCTCCCGCTCCGAAGAGCTCGGCTACGTGCGGGCGCGCGCGGAGTCGAAGGGGCCGGGGTACGGGAAGACGGGCGGGGGGCCGAGCCTGTTCACGTAACGGCCCGTCGGAGCAGGCGGTATCTTCCTCCCGACACCCTCGGGAGCCTCCATGAGCAAGCTCATTTCCGGCGCCGTGCTGGTCGCCATCGCGTTCGCCCTCTTGCTCGCCGCGGCGGCGGTTCGCTCGCAGCGTCCCGGCCCTGTGGTCAACCTGCTGCGCTTCGTCGGCCTGGCGGTCGCGGCGGTCGGCGCCCTCATCGCGATCGGCTCGACCGTCGTGGTGATCGAGGCAGGCACCGTCGGGGTGCGACACGCGTTCGGGTACGTCGCCCCCACCGCCCTGCTCCCCGGGATCCGGATGGTACCGCCGTGGTCGTCCATCGAGCGCTTCTCGACGCGCGAGGAGCAGTGGCCGTCGCGCACCGACCAGATCGAGCAGATCGCGGCGCTGTCGAGCGAGCAGATGGGGATGACCGTCGAGGTCTCCCTCCGGTGGCAGATCGACCCCGAGCAGGCGCCGAGAATCTTCACCGAGATCGGTGACGAGGACCAGATCCGAGGGGCCGTCCGCAGTGCCATCCGGGAGGGCGTGCGCGACGGGATGGTGCAGTACTCGATCAACGACATCTCCAAGCGGGCCCAGATCGCCACCACGATGGAGGCCCTCGTGGACTCGGCGCTCGTCACGACGCCCCGCGCCGGCGGCGGGAAGTTCCGCATCGCCACGGTCACGGCGTTCTTCCTGCGCGACCTGCAGCCGCCCGCCCAGGTCGTGCAGGCGATCAACAACAAGATCGCGCAGGAGCAGCAGATCGAGACCGAGCGCCACCGCGTCGAGGTCGCCCGCCTGCAGGCCGAACAGCAGCGGCTCTTGAACCAGACGCTCTCGCCCGAGGCCCTGACCAAACAGTGGATCGAAGCGCTGCATGACATGAAGACCTCGAACAACCTCGTCATCTTCGTGCCGACCGAGGGCGGCTTGCCCATGCTCAACATCGGCGACCTGCGGCGGAACTTGCGTCAGCCCTGATGGCTCCGCCGGTCATCACCATCACGCGGCAGTACGCCTCGGGTGGCTCCGACGTCGCCCGCCTCGTGGCCGCGCAGCTCGCGTGGACCGTGATCGACAACGAGTTCGTCGACGAGGTGGCACGGCGCGCCGGCCTCCCGGCCGAAGAGGTAGCGCAACGCGAGGAGCGCGCACCCGGCCTGCTGGAGCGGCTCGCCCGCACGCTCGCGGTGGCGTCGCCGGAGATGTTCATCGCCACGGCGACCGCGCCCCCCGTCGAGCAGGACGAGGCGACGATCGTGAAGATGACCGAGCGGGTGATCGCCGAGGCAGCAGCCCACGGGCGGATCGTGTTGGTCGGCCGGGGCGCGCAGGCGGTGCTGGCGCAGCGGCCGGACGCGCTGCACGTCTACGTCGTCGCCTCGAAGCCGTGGCGCATGAAGCTCGCGGTCGAGCGGCTCAGGGTGGACCCTGGGAGCGTCGAGAAGGTGGTGGACGAGACCGATCGGCAGCGCGACCGGTACGTGAAGACCTACTACGGCCGACAGCGCCAGGAGGTCGCGAACTACGACCTGGTGGTGAACGCCGCGCGCCTGGGCATCGACGGGGCGGTGGCGGTGATCGTGGGGGAGGCGAAACGGCGCGGATGGCAGTGAGCGACGCCTGCTCCGGTCGCGCGGCGGCGGCCTGGTCCGTCCCGCTCGCCGGCTGTCTGCTCCTGGGATGCGGGCCTGGCCCGGGAGCCGTTCCACCACTCGGAAACAAGGGCACCCCGCCGGTCGCCGTCATTCCATTCGATCTCTACGGAGGGCTGGTCTACGTGCGCGGCGTCGTGAACCGCGATTCCGCCTGGCTCATTCTCGACACCGGAATCTCCCGTACCGGGTTCGATCGGGCGTGGGCCTGGACCATCGGCGCCGTCCCCCTGAGGGAGCCCGGAGCGCCCGCGGTCCAGGTCGCGGAGACGGTCTCAACCGCCCTCGTAGACACGATTCGGCTCGAAGGCCTCGTGCTGCGCGACCATCCCGTGGCGCTTTACCCCCTGGGCGGCGTAAGCGAAGTGAGCGGGCGGCCCGAGCGGGGCTTCGTCGGACACGACGTCCTGCGGCAGTTCACGCTCGAGATCGATTACCACGAGCGGCGCGTGCGGTTGTACGACCCTGCCCGGTACCGCTACGCGGGCTCCGGTGCCGTCGTTCCATTCGCGACGGACGGCGACGTGCCGCTCCTGCGCGGTTACGTCATGGTCCGGGGCCGACGCGCGATACCGGCCCGGTTGTTGCTCGACACCGGAGCCTCCGGCCTGTGCCTGATCCTCACCGTGCCGTTCGTGGAACGACACGACCTTGCTCGGATCGTATCGCCGGCCATCGAAGCACCTATCGGCACGGGGCTAGTCGGCCAGCTCCGTGGGACGATCGTGCGTCTCGAAGAGCTGCGGCTCGGCAGCGTAAGGGTTCCATTCCCCACGACGGGACTCGGTGGTGAGCGCAAGGGCTTCCTGGCCCGAACGGACATCGACGGCGTCATCGGCAACCCGGTATTCGAGAACTCGCGCCTGACCGTCGAGTACTCGCGCCGCCGCGTCATCGTTGAGCAGCGAGCCGGCGCAGGCGCGCGCTGCGACTACGACATGAGCGGGTTGCGGCTCGCCGCGCGGGGACCGGATCTCCGGCACATCACGGTGGAGTACGTGGTCCCGCACAGCCCCGCGGCGGACGCCGGCATCCGGGCCGGGGACGAGTTGCTGCTCATCGACGGACGCGCCGTCGCCGCGGCACCGCTGAGCGAGGTTCGACAGGCGCTCCACGTCGTGGGAGCGGTGCGCCGGCTCGTCCTGAAGCGCGACGCCGATACGATCCGCGTGACGCTCCAGCTTCGGCGCCTGCTGTAGCACCGGCGGCAGAGGTGAGTAGTCTGTGAAGGACGCCCGATCTCAGCTGCAGGCTGCGTTGGGCGCGGCGTACGTGTTCGAACGAGAGCTCGGCGGCGGGGGAATGGCCCGCGTGTTCCTCGCCCGCGACGCCGCCGGGCGAAAGGTCGTCGTCAAGGCGGTCCCACCCGATCTCTGGATCGGCGTCGACGTCCGACATTTCTGCCGCCAGGTCGAGCTGCTCGCTGCGCTGCAGCATCCCCTCCTCGTGCCGCTGCTCGGCGCCGGACAGGCCGGCGACTTTCTGTACTACACGATGCCGTTCGTGGCGGGCGAGTCCGTGCGCGCAAAGCTCCAGCGCGAAGGCGCCATGCCCCTGCCGGAGGCGGTGCGCCTGATGCGCGATGTGGCTGCGGCCCTTGCGCACGCGCACCGCCACGGAGTGGTGCACCGGGACATCAAGCCTGAGCACATCCTCCTCGCGGCGGGCCGTGCGCTGGTCAGCGACTGCGGCGTGGCGCAGGCTCTGGGGAGTGGGAGCGGCCCCGGACCTCTGACCTCGGCGCGCCTCGCGCTCGGCACGCCCGCGTACATGGCGCCCGAGCAGCTGTCCGGTGGTGCGGCGACCGATCGGCGGGCGGACGTGTACGCCCTCGGGGCGCTCGCCTACGAAGTCCTGACGGGGAACCCGCCGTTTCGCGGCGGGTCGCCGCACGCGGTCCTGGCCGCCCACGGCGCCGAGCGACCGGTCCCGGTCGTCCAGCGCAGGCCCGAAATGCCCCGTGCGTTGGCCGAGCTGGTGACGCGGTGTCTCGAGAAGCATCCGGCCGACCGGCCGCAGAGCGCGGAGGACGTGCTCGCGGCCCTCGACGCCTTGGATCAGCCGGGCGCGGGCCTCCCTCCCAAGGGGTTGGTGCAGCGCGTGAAGTCGCTGCTCGCCGCCTTACGACGTGCGCCGTAGCTCCGGCACGCGCCAGGCCGCGAGCGCGACGGCAAGCGCGCTGACCGCGCCTCCGAGGGCGACTGCCGCCGGTGCCCCGATCCGCTGGGCGAGCGCGCCCAGCTGGAAGGCGCCGAGCGGAGCGAGTCCTACGAAGACGAAGGCATAGAAGCCCATCACCCGCCCGCGCAGCGCGTCGGGCACCAGCGTCTGGATCGTCGTGTTCGCGAGCGCGTTGTTCACGATCATGGTGGCGCCGGTGAGCGCCAGGAGCGCGACGGACAGGACGTAGACCTTCGAGAGCGCGAACGCGAGGAGCAGCACCCCGAAGGAGCAACCCGCGGCGAGGAGCGTGACGCCCTTCAGGATGCGCCGCCCCCGCACGGCGACCCCGAGCGCGCCCACCAGCGCACCGATTCCCACCGATGCCATCATCACGCCGTAGCCCGCCGCGCCCCGCCCGAGCACGTCGCGGGCGAACACCGGCATCATCACCAGGTAGGGAAACCCAAAAATGCTCAGCAGCGCCATGAGGAGGACGAGCGTCGACACTCGCCGGTCTCCCCGGATGAAGGCGACGGCCTCGCGCAGGCCGGCCCACACTGTGTGCGCGCGAGGGGCGGGTAGGTACGGCGGGAGCCGCATCGCCAGCAGTCCCGCGATCACCGCGAGGTAGCTGAGCCCGTTGAGGAAGAAGCAGATACCGACCCCGAACGCCCCGATCAACGCGCCCGCCACGGCGGGACCCAGCACGCGCGCCGCGTTGAACGCCGCGGAGTTCAGCGCGATGGCGTTCATCAAGTCTTCCTTGCCTGTCAGCTCGACGATGAACGCCTGGCGGGCCGGGATGTCGAACGCATTGAGGACGCCAAGGAACGCCGCGAGCGCCGCCACGTGCCACACGGCCACCGCGTTGGTCCACACCAGCACCGCCAGCGCGAACGCCGGCACCATGGAGAGCGCCTGCGTGACGATCACGACGCGGTGCTTGTTCGTGCGATCGACGATGATGCCGGCGTAGATCGTGAGGAGCAGCACACCGAGCGAGCCCAGCGCGGATACGAGGCCCACGTAGAACGGCGAATTGGTCAGCTCGTAGACCAGCCATCCCTGGGCGACGTTCTGCATCCACGTGCCGATGAGCGACACGCCCTGCCCGAAGAAGAACAACCGGAAGTTGCGGTGGGCGAGCGCTCCGAAGCGGAGGCCGCGCACGGCGTCGTCCGGCGGGCCGGTCACTTCTTGAGCTTCTCGAAGTACTGCTTCCGCACCTTCGCGACTTTGGGCGCGATCACCGCGCGGCAGTAGCCCTGGTTCGGGTTGCGCCGGAAGTAGTCCCGGTGGTATTCCTCAGCCGGATAGAATGTCTCGAGCGGCACGAGCTCCGTCACGACCGGAGCGTCCCACACCTGCGCGGCCTCGAGCTCGGCGATCACCCGCACGGCCTCGGCCTTCTGCTCGGGCGAATGGTAGAAGATCGCCGAGCGGTACTGGGTTCCCACGTCGACGCCCTGGCGGTTCGGCGTGGTCGGGTCGTGAATCACGAAAAAGATCCCGAGCAAGTCCCGGAACGAGATGACCACAGGATCGAAGGTGACCTGCACGACCTCGGCGTGTCCCGTCGTGCCGGTACAGACCAGCTCATAGGACGGATCGGGCATGCGGCCGCCGGCGTAGCCCGACTGCACCTGCTCCACCCCCTTCAGCTCGAGGAACACCGCTTCGAGACACCAGAAGCAGCCTCCCGCGAGCGTTGCGACTTCGCGTGAATGGTCCATGACTGCAATGTGCAACGACCTGCAAGGGTGCGCGACTCAAGTGGCCAACGTTGCGCAACGCCTATGCGGGCCCGATATTGCCCACAACACGCCATGAGATACACGACGTACAGCCGCTACCTGCCCGAGCTGGCCGACACGATCAATCTCCAGGCCCTGCTCGACCAGCTCGCTGACTTCCTTCTCCAGTCGGGCTTTGCCGGAGGCGCGTACTCGCATCCCTTCTGGGGGGAGTTCGGCGAGGACGAGGCCGACCGCTCGCTCGACGCACTGCGCCAGGCGATCCTCCAGGCGCTGATGGAGTCGGGCCAGCTCACTCCCGAGATGCTCCAGGTGCTGCGCGGAGAATCGACGGGAGACGCCGAGCGCGACGCCGATCTTCAGCGCCAGCTCTCCGAGCTGCTCGACAAGATCGTGCAGAAGCTGATCGAGGAAGGGTACTTGAACGTCACCGAAGCGCCGAAGGTGCCGGCGGGCCAGCAGCCGTTGTTCGGGCCCGGCGGGATGGCGAAGGAAGCAGCCCAGCAGGTGCAGTTCAACCTCACCGAGAAGGGCATCGATTTTCTCGGCTACCGGACCTTGAAGCACCTGCTCGGGAGCATCGGCAAGTCGAGCTTCGGCGCGCACGACACCGAGCACCTCGCGACGGGCATCGAGGCGGAGGCCGCGAGCCGGCCGTACGAGTACGGCGACATGCTGAACCTGGACGTCAACGCCACGCTGACGCACGCGCTCGAGCGCGAGGGGCTG
>DASUAL010000122.1:0-23109 GCA_035763805.1 Gemmatimonadales bacterium | reverse complement strand
CGTCGAGCTGCTGTGCTACACGCCGGAGGAGTACGCCGGCAAGCTCGAGGAGGTGGGGATCGTGCGCACGGCCACGCTCGAGGGTGTGGATTTGCTGGGCGGGCCGCCCGTCCGCGTCTCCGAGCCGCGCCCGCCCCGGCCCGAGCGGATCGGGGCGTGGCTGGCGCAGGCCGTGCGCGACCTCGAGGCAGCCGTCGCCTCCCGGGAAGCCGGGCATCACGAATGGGCCTGCTTCGCCGCCCAGCAGGGGGCCGAGAAGGCGGTGAAGGGACTGCTGCTGCACTTCGGTCGCGAAGGACGCGGCCACATACTCGTCCGCCTGCTCGAGCGGCTGGCGCCCGAAGCCTCGGTGCCGAGCGCGTTGACGGAGCACGCTCGCGTACTGGACGCTTGCTATCTCCCCGCGCGGTATCCCAATAGCCATGCGGAAGGGGCTCCCTTCGAGCACTTCGGTCCGTACGAGAGCGACCGGGCCATCGGGTGCGCCCGCGTGATCGTGGAGTTCTGTCGGGCTCGGATCGGATGATCAGCGCCGAGCGACTGAGCAAGACGTTCCGCGTCAAGGTGCGCGACCCCGGGCTCCGGGGCGCGCTCGCGGCGCTGGTGCGCCCGCGCTACCGCGAGGTCCAGGCGGTGCGCCAGGTCACGTTCCGCATCGAGCCGGGCGAGATCGTCGCGTTCCTCGGGCCGAACGGCGCCGGCAAGACCACGACCCTGAAGATGCTCGCGGGCCTGCTGTATCCCACCAGCGGGCACGTCGAGGTCGCGGGCTTCGAGCCGTGGAGCGGCGGGGCCGTGTTCAAGCGGCGCATCGCCCTCGTGCTCGGCAACCGCCAGCAGCTCGTCTGGGACCTCCCGCCCGAGGAGACGTTCCAGCTCAACCGGGCGATCTACGATATCGCCGCGGCCGATTACCGGGACCGCCTCGCCGAGCTCGTGGCCCTGCTCGCGCTCGGCGACGTGCTCCAGAAGCCGGTCCGCCAGCTCTCGCTCGGCGAGCGGATGAAGTGCGAGCTCGCCGCCGCCCTGCTCCATCGCCCGCCGATCCTGTTCCTCGACGAGCCCACGCTCGGGCTCGACGTCACCGCTCAGGAAGCGATCCGCCGCTTCCTCACCGACTACCGCGACCGCCACGGCGCGACGGTCCTCCTCACCTCCCACTACATGCAGGACGTGACCGCGCTGGCGTCGCGGGTGCTGATCATCAACCGCGGCCGGCTGCTGTACGATGGCGCCCTCGACGCGCTGGTCGCGCGCATCGCGCGCACCAAGCGGCTGGAGCTGGTGCTGGGCGACGGCGTCACGGCCGAGGCGCTCGCCGCGTTCGGCGAAGTGAAGAGTTTCCGGTTCCCGAACGCCGTGCTCGAGGTCCCGCGCCAGGACGCCGCGGCCACGAGCGCCCGGCTCCTCGCCGCCCTCCCCGTCGCCGACCTCTCGATCGAGGATCCGTCGATCGAGGACGTCATCCGGCAGGCGTTCGCCGAGGGCGCGGAGGCCAATCGGTGAGACGGTGGCTGCGGCGCTACGGCGCGCTGATCCGGAACGCCTGGCTGGTGGACTTCCAGTATCGCGCGGCGATCGCGCTGTGGCTCGTCTGGGGCCTGACGGAGCCGGCCATCGCGCTCGGGATCTGGTGGGCGATCGCGGGGACGGGGGAGGTCGCGGGCTACGGCCGCGCGGACTTCGCCCAGTACTTCTTCGCCCTCATGCTCGTGAACCAGCTCACGATCGCGTGGGACTCCTGGTACCTGGACCGCTGGATTCGCGAAGGCGAGCTCAACTTCCGGCTGGCGCGACCCCTCCACCCCGCGCACGAGGCGGTCGCGGACAACCTCGCGTACAAGGCGCGGACCGGCGTGCTGATCGTCGTCGTATGGCTGCTGCTGGCAGCGGTGTGGCCGGTGGTGCGCCTGCCGTTCGAGCCGGTTCGCTGGGCCCTCACCGCTGCCGCCGTGCTCCTCGCCGCGGCGATGCGGTTCTTCATCAGCTTCACGACCGGCCTGCTCGGGTTCTGGACCACCCGCGCCACCGCGATCATGGAGCTGCACGCCGGCGTGTCCCTGTTTCTCGCCGGCCGGATCGCGCCGCTCGCCCTGCTGCCGCCGGCGGTGACGGGCGCCGCCGCGTGGCTCTGGTTCCCCTACATGCTCGCCTTCCCGGTCGATCTCCTGACCGGGGCGGCCCAGGGTGCGGCGACGCTGCGCGGGTTCGCCGGACAGCTCGCGTGGCTCGCGCTGTGGGTCGCGGCGTACCGCGTGGCGTGGACGCGGGGGGTGCGGCGGTATGGCGCGGTGGGAGGGTAGGGCTTAGGGATGAGAACTCGGCGGGAGCTCCGATGGTTTCGCGTTCTCGCCGCCCTCTGGCGCGTAAACGTCGCCGAGGAGCTCCAGTATCGCGCCAACTTCGTGGCGAGCGTGCTCGGTACCCTGTTCTGGATCGGCACCGCGCTGCTCACCCTGGCGCTTTTCTTCCGCCACACCACGCGGCTCGGCGGCTGGGACTACTGGGAGGTCGTGGTGTTGCTGGGCGTGTTCAACGCGCTCACCGGCGTGATCGAAGCGGTGCTCAGGCCCGGCATCGGGGCACTCGCCGGCCAGGTGCGGAGCGGCGCGCTCGACCTCGTGCTCGCCAAACCGCTCGACGCCCAGGCGTTCGTCTCGTTCCGCCGGCTCGACATCTGGCGCTTCACCGACGTCGTGCTCGGGCTCGCGCTCGCGGGCTACGCGCTCGTCCAGCTGGGCCGCGCCCCGTCGCTCGCTCAACTGGCGGCCTTCGGCCTGGCTGTCGCGGCCGCAGCGGTCGTGGTCTACGCCATCTGGGTCGTGTTGATGAGCCTCGCGTTCTGGTTCGTGTCGGTCGAGAACATCTCCGTGCTGTTCGACGCGGTGTACGAGGGCGCGCGCTACCCCGTGTCGGCATACCCCGGGGCGCTGCGCTTCCTGTTCGTCTATCTCGTCCCGATCGCCTGGACGACGACGATCCCGGCTGCGGCGCTGACGGGTCGGCTCGGACCCGAGTTCGCCCTGGTCGCGGTGGCGGTGGCCGCCGTCGCGTTCCTGCTCGCGCGGCTGTTGTGGCGGGCGGCGCTGCGGCGCTACACGGGCGCGAGCGGGTGAACGCTACGAATGCGGAATGCGGAGTGCGGAATGCGGAATGGCAGTGCCAGGTCGGGGCCGGAGGAGGGATCGAACGAACCGGCCCATCAATTCCGCATTCCCCATTCCGCATTCCGCATTGCGTTCGTTACCCTCCCGCGTCCCGCCAGTCACCAGTTCGTGACGCGAGCGGCCGAGAATCTCCATACACAGGTCCCTCGCAGGAGCGACGACATGTCCCTTCCGGTCTGCGGCATCAACGATCTCGACGTTCGCACGGAGATTGGGCACGAGGAGAGCGACGACCTCGGCGCCGCCCAAGGAATCGCCCTCGCCGTAGTGCTCAGCCTGCCGGTCTGGGCGGTGTCGGTCTGGCTTGCTTACTCGATGCTCGCTTTCTGACGGCGAGCCTTACGGAGCAGGGAGCACGGAGCACGCTCCGAGCCTGAGCGTACTGCTCTGTGCTCCCTGCTCCCTCCCTGCGAGCCCTCACGGCCCGCTCGGCACCGACAGGGAGAACTTGTACGCCACCCCCACGCTCCACGCCACGTCGGCCTGCGACCTGGTAAACGCCCCCAACGCCCCGCCCGTCAACTCAGATAGAGAATAGAAGAAGCCGTCCCCCTGGACGAAGCAGGACAGGTCCTTGCGGACAGCGTACGCGAGCCCCACGCCCAGGTGCGCGAAGCCCCGGGTCCTGTTCCCGGCGGTCGTGCCCTTCTCGTGCAGCACCACCACTCCGCCGCCGACGGTGCCGTACGGCGTCAGACCGCCCGCGAAGGGGTACTGCCCCTTCAAAGCCCCCGTGAAGTAGTACCGGTTCAGGTACGCCCCGGTCTCCGCGCCGTCGCGCAGAAAGTGGCTCTGCGCCCCGGTCAGGCTGACCCGCAACTCCACGTTGCGATCGACCTCGAAGCCGATGCCGCCGCCCAGGGTGAAGCCGGTCTTGAAATCCGCGGTGCCGTCCCTGTTGAGACTCTTCAGCGCGCTGTAGCCGCCGCCGTGCACGAACAGGCTCACGGCCTGGACCTGCGCCCGACCGGGAGCGGCGCCGACGACCGCAAGCACCGCCGCGAATGACGTGATGCGAAGCGATGATCTCATAAGGCTCCCCGAGGAGAGATGGGTCCAAGATGATCCAGGTTCGTGGACGCCGGAAGAGGCGTGGTGCGTGCTGCGTGGTTGCATGCGGTGAGGGCCAATAGCTCGCCTTGCATCGACAGCAACCACGCACCACGCAGTTGCTTACTTTTCTCGCAATGCCAAGCCCGGTCTCAAGACGCAAGTTTCTCCTCACCGCCACCGGCGCGCTCGCCGCCGCCGCGGTCGGCGACGCGCTGCTCATCGAGCCGACCGCCATTCAGGTCACCCGCCACGAGCTTCCCCTCCCCGGCCTCGGGCCGGCCCTGGACGGCCTGCGCGTCGCGTGCATCACCGACGTGCACCTGCATCGCGGCATTGGACCCGCGGCGCGGGCGGCCCTCGAGGCCCTGGCGCGGGAGCGACCCGACGTGGTGTTACTCTCGGGGGACATGTGCAACAAGCGCGACGACCTTCCGGAGCTGGTCGCGTGGACGCGGGAGGCCCGCGGCACGCTCGCCACGTTCGCCACCCTCGGCAACTGGGAACACGATGCGGGGATCGATCGACGCACCGCCGAGCGCGCCTATGAGCGCGCCGGCGCGGAGCTGTTGTACAACTCCGCGGCCCGCGTGACGCGCAGCGGTGCCACAGTCACGATCGTGGGAATCGACGACCCGGTGCTCGGCGAGCCCGACCTGGCGGCCGCCCTGGCAACGGTGCGCAGCGGCGACCCGGTGCTGTGGACGCTGCACGCCCCGGGGTATGTGGACGGCGTCCCGCGTGACACGACGCCGCGGCCCGCCGCCATCCTCGCGGGCCACACCCACGGCGGCCAGATCCGGCTGCCGTTCTACACCCCGCACACGCCACGGGGCAGCGGGCGGTTCGTGGCGGGGTGGTATCGCGACACGCTCGCGCCGCTCTACGTCACCCGGGGGATCGGCACGGTCCTCATCCAGGCCCGGCTGTTCTGTCCGCCGGAGCTGCCGATCTTCACGCTGAGAACTTGAGCCGTTAGCGGCTATTTCTTGAAGATCTGCGTCAGCGTATAGACGGTGATGGGAATGCTCAGCACGATCCCGAGGGTCCGCACGGTCTCGTAGGTGCCGCTCCGGGCCTTGCCGGGGAGGATGAGCTGATCGCCGGCGCGGAGATTGAGATCGTCGAGGCTCTTCCCCTCGGTCAAGGCGAGCTGCAGCCGCTCGCCGCCCCACAGCTCATTCCCCGCGCGCACGATGCGCAGCTTTTGCATCTTGGCGTCCGCCGTCGGCCCGCCCGCGGCCATGACCGCGTCCGACAGCACCGCATCGGCGGGCACGGAGTAGAAGCCGGGCCGCGCGACCGCGCCGAGCACCGACACGCGGATCAGCGGCCGCGCGTGCACGACCGGGTCCTTGATGAACTGCCCGATCTGGCCGGTCAGATGGCCGTCCAGCTCGGAGCGCAGCACACCGTGGAGCGAGATCACGCCGATCACCGGGAGCGTGAGCCGCCGCGCCGGGCCGACCGTGAACGTGTCGGACAGCTGCTGCTCCACGGAGCGGGCCCCCCCCGCCGCCGACGACCGCTCGGTCGTCGCCTCGCCGCCCTCGACCAACAGCAGCACGCGGTCTCCCGGCTGGAAGTCGCCGTCCGCGAGCCGCACGCGCACCCCCGCCGCCTCGAGACGGGCCGCGGCGCGCGCGTCATCGCTCGAGTCCGACGCCCGCTCCGCCACCGCGAGGCGCGCGAGCAGCTGCTCCAGCGCCGCGCGGGTCGCCTGGAGGCGCGCGGGGAGGACGGGAGAGGGCGTCGAGTCGGCCTGCTGGGCGCCCACCGGCCGGCCCGCGCCGAGCGCCACCAGCACGACCACTACGAGTACAAGAATTCGCATGGGGGATCCTCTACTCCACCGTCACGCTCTTGGCCAGGTTGCGCGGCCGGTCCACGTCGCAGCCCCGCAGCACGGCGATGTGGTAGGCGAGCAGCTGCAGCGGGATGACGGTGAGCACGGGGGAGAGCAACGGGGCGGTCGCCGGGACGCGCAGCTGGTGGTCGACCAAGGAGGGTAGGTCGGCGCTCCCCTCTGTCGTCACGGCTATGATTCTCCCGCCCCGTGCTTTTACCTCGTGCATGTTGGACAGCGCTTTCTGATAGACGTCGTCCTGCGGCACCACGAACACGACCGGCATCTGCTCATCGATCAGGGCGATGGGCCCGTGCTTCATCTCGGCGGCCGGGTAACCCTCCGCGTGGACGTAGCTGATCTCCTTGAGCTTGAGCGCCCCCTCCAGCGCGACCGGGAAGCTGACGCCGCGCCCGAGGTGCAGGAAGCTGGGCCGGCCCGCGTAGGCTTCCGCGATGGCCTTCACCTGCGGCTCGAGCTCGAGCGCCCGGGCCACGAGGCCGGGCAGCTGCGCCAGCCGGCAAACCAGCTCGCGTCCCGCCTCGAGCCCCAGCCCGCGCTGGCGGCCGAGATGGAGCCCCAGCAGGGCCAGCGCGACGATCTGGGACGTGAACGCCTTCGTGGACGCGACGCCGATTTCGGGACCCGCGTGCAGGTAGATCCCTCCCTGCGCCTCGCGCGCGATGGTCGACCCCACGACGTTCACGATGCCGATCACCGTGCACCCCGCGGCGCGCGCCGCCCGCATCGCCTCCAGCGTGTCCGCCGTTTCTCCCGACTGCGAGATGGCGATCGCCAGCGTGCCCGCCTCGTGCAGCGGGCGGCGATAGCGGTATTCCGACGCGTACTCGACGTCGACCGGAATCCCGGCCAGCCCCTCGATGATGTCGCGCCCCACGAGTCCCGAGTGCCACGAGGTGCCGCACGCGACGACGAGGATGCGCCGGATGGCGGCGCACGCGTCGGGCGTGAGGTTCAGCCCGTGCAGCCGCGCCTGCCCCTCGTCGAACAACAGCCGCCCCCGCAGCGTGCTGCGCACCGTCTCGGGCTGCTCGCAGATTTCCTTCAGCATGAAGTGCTGGTAGCCGCCCAGCTCGATCGCCTGCAGGTCCCACTCGATGTCGTCCACCGCGCGCAACCGGACGTGGGAGTCGCTGTCGATCACGTGATACCCGTCCGGCGTGAGCACGGCGATGTCGCCGTCGTCGAGGTAGGCGACGGAGCGGGTGTGCTGGAGCACGGCCGAGGCGTCCGAGGCGACGAAGAACTCGTTCTCGCCCAGCCCCAGGAGCACCGGCGATCCCTGGCGCGCCGCCACGATCTTGCCCGGCTCGTCGCACGAGACCACCGCGATGCCGTAGGTCCCCTCGACGTGCGCCAGCGCGGCCGCGACCCGCGCTTCGAGCGTCTCGCCCTGGGCGTCTTCGATGAGATGCGCCAGCGTCTCGGTGTCGGTGTCGGTGACGAAGCGGTGGCCGGCGCGCTCGAGCGCCGCCCGCAGCGCGTCGGCGTTCTCGATGATGCCGTTGTGCACCACGGCGACGCGGGCCTGGCAGTCGATGTGCGGATGCGCGTTGCGCTCGGTGGGCGCGCCGTGCGTGGCCCAGCGCGTGTGCGCGATGCCGCTGGTGCCGCTGATCGGCGCGCGGGCGAGCAGGTCCTTCAGCCCCTGCACGCGCCCGGCGAGCTTCGCGACCACGACGCCGGCGCCGTTCTGGATCGCCACGCCCGCCGAGTCATAGCCGCGGTACTCCAGCCGGCGCAGTCCCTCGAGCAGGATCGGCGCCGCCTCGCGTCCGCCCACGTACCCAACGATTCCGCACATGATTACAGGTCCTCGGAAGCCTGGGGAGGAACACGCAGCAGGGGCGCCATGCCGCCGCCCAGCCCGAACTGCGCCAGCTGCGACAGCTTGAGCATGAGCCGCTCGGTCAGCTCCTCGGGCGGCAGCATGGCGCCGCAGCCCGCGCACAGCACGCCGTCACCCGTAGAGTCGTCCATCGCCGCCCGCAACACCCACACCCGCAGCGCCGCTTCCCCAGTCAGCGCCAGCTGCGCACACCGTCGGCACAACATCGCACCTCCTCCGCTGCAATCATTCAAGTTCGGGGCCGCACCGGCGAGCGGTCTGCGCGGCGGGGCGCGCGCTCGTCGGCTGAGGCGTCAGGTACTTGCGGTCGCGCGAGTTGCAGCCCCGCCCGGGGTTGAGCGGCGCCCGGCCGCACGCGCCGCGGCGCGCGGAGAAGCGCGGCAGCGCGGCCACAAGCTTGTGAGCACCGCACCGCGAGTACGCCTGCGCGACCGCCATCCCTGCGAGGCTAAGCCGCGCTCCCGAGCCATGTTGGAGGCCGTGCCCCCGCCGCATGAGTTCTGCAGTGTGGGTCGGGGGCTGCCGCCGAGCCTTTGCCGCCACTCGCTCCACCTACCCTCCAACGCCGGGGGCCTATCGCGTGCCTATTGGGAGCCCAACCGTCGTCCTGCTGGCGAGCGCGCAGGAGTGGGCATCGCGCTCGCTCGAAAGCATCCTGAGACCGGCGGGCTACACCATCGTGCGGGCGTACACCGGACCGGATGCGATCGCCCAGGCGCGCCGCGCCCAGCCCGACGCCGTCATTCTCGACGCCGACCTGCCCACGCTCGACGGGCTCGCCGTGTGCCGCGCGCTGCGCAGCGACGCGTGGGTCACGGCCAGCACACCGATCCTCGTGACGATGGCGGAGCCGGTCACCCGGCAACGCACCCTCGAAGCCCTGCGGGCCGGGGCCAACGCCCTGTGGGGCCAGCCGCTCGACACCGAAGAGTTCCTGTTGCGGCTGGAGGCGATGTTGCGGGCGAAGTTCGACGCGGACCGCGCGCGCACCGACAGTCTGGTGGATCAGCTCACGGGGCTGTACAACCGCCGCGGCTTGACGCGGCGCGCCCGCGAGCTCGCGTCGCAGGCGAGCCGGCTGCACGTGCCGCTGGCGTGTGTGGTGTTCGAGCCCGAGCTCGAGGCCGACGCGCCCGGCGGCGCCGCCGCGGATCCCGACGGCGTCCTGGTGGCCCTCGCCCACGTGCTCGCCGTCAGCGCGCGCGTGTCGGACGCGATCGGCCGCGTGGGACCGAGGGAGTTCGCCGTGCTCGCCCCGGACACGGATGCGAGCGGCGCCGCGCAGCTGGGGACACGCGTGACCGACGCCGTGCAGCGGGCCGGCGGCGGCGCCGGACGGTCGTTCAGGCTGCGCGCGGGCTACGACGCCATCACGGGGTCCCCCGACTCGGGCGTCGACCCGGAGGCGCTGCTGGCGCACGCGACCACCGCCCTGCACGCGGCCGCGCCGGGCGGGGCGCGCGGCGCCAACCACCGGATTCAGGCGTTCGAGGAAGCTGGGGAAGGCTAGTCGGGCGCGCGCAGCACCGGCCGGCCCTTCCAGTTCGGCTCTTCGTCGCCGACCTCGTAGCCGGACAGATAGTACGAGTAGTAGTCGTACGCGCCGCCCAGCCGCACGTCGTTGAGCACCGCGCCGAGCACGCGGATCGGCAGGCGCGCGAGCACGTCCACATTCGCCTGAGCCAGCTGCCGGTTCGAGTACCCGGTGCGCAGCACGAGCAGCAGCGCGCCGGTCAAGGTGCCGAGCGCGTACGCGTCCGCTCCCGCCGCGAGCGGGGGGCTGTCCACCAGAATCACGTCGTAGCCCGGGCGCAGGCTCGTGATCAGCCGCGCCATCGGCGCCGTGCTCAGGAGCTCCGGGCCGCTCTGGGTGCGCGAGCCGCCGCCCAGGAACCACAGCGTCGGATAGCCGGTCGCCTGGATCACCTGCCCGCGCGGCGCCGTTCCCGCCAATAGCTCGGTGAGCCCGGGCTTCCGGCTCACGCGCAGCATGCGGTGCAGGCTGCCCTGGCGAATATCGCCGTCGATCAGGAGGGTCCGGTACCCGGCCTCCGCGAACGCCAGCGCCAGATTCGCCGCCACGAACGACTTGCCGTCGCCCTTCCCGGGACTCGTGATGGTGACGAGGATCGGGCCCGCCTCTCCGTGCGCGTGCACCATGCGCAGCCGCAGGCCTCGCAGCGCCTCGATCACCGGCCCCACGCCCTTGTCGCCTCCGTTGCGCCGGCTCACGTGCGGCACCGCGCCCAGGATCGTCAGCCCCATCGCCCCGGTCACCTGATCGGGATAACGCACCCGCGAATCCACGCGGTCCAGCACGACCGCGCCCACGATGGCGAGCACCAGGCTCCCCATGAACGCCAGCGCGACCAGCGCCGGCGCGGCATTGAACAGCGGCGCGTGCGGCGGGTCCGCCCGGTCGAGGATGCGGACTTCCGGAATGCTCGAGACCTCCGCCAGCCGCGCTTCCTCGAACCGTTGCTGGATGTTGGCGAACAGCTGCTCGGCGATCGCGACGTCGCGCTGCAGCCGCGCCTCCTGGATGGCGAGGGGCGGAATCTGCCGCAGCCCGCCCGCCACCGAATCCACGTTGCGGCTGAGCTCCGCCTCGCGCGCGGTCAGCTGCGCGATGAGCC
This sequence comes from Gemmatimonadales bacterium, assembly GCA_035763805.1. Lineage (GTDB taxonomy): Bacteria > Gemmatimonadota > Gemmatimonadetes > Gemmatimonadales > GWC2-71-9 > DASUAL01. The sequence continues at coordinate 12,540 of DASUAL010000122.1, read as the reverse complement.
CCCGCACCAGCGCGGGAATCGTGTGCCGCTCGAGCGTCGCGATCTCTCCCGCGAGGCGCCGCACGGGGGGATGCTGCTCGGTGTAGCGGTAGCGCAGGGCGCGCAGCATCGCCTGCTTTTCCGTGAGCTCCTTGAGACCCTGCATCAACGCCGACGAGTGCTGCACCGCCGGGCTCGTCTCCAGCGCGTCCACCGACACGCCGGAATCGGGCATTTGCGCGAGCACGCGCTCCAGCGCCCGGCGGTCGCGGCGCAGCTGCTCCCGACTCACCTTCATGTCGAAGAACTCGGAAGACGCGGGATCCCGGCCGCCGCCCGACAAGAGCGACGCGCCGCCACCCGACAGCACGGTGATCGCGCCGACGCGGAACTGCCGCAGCGCCTGCTCCGCCTGCGCGAGATTGCCCTGGGCGTAGCGCACCTGGTCGCCCAGGATGCGCACCAGCTCGACCAGCTTCTGGCGCCGCAAGTCGGCTGCGACGGCCACGAAGCGCTCGGCAATCGCATTCACGATGGCGGCGATGTGGACCGGATCCGAGCCGCGCAGCTCGACCGACATGAAGTTGCCGACCTTCCCTTCCAGGAGGTCGGTGTGCACGCGCATCACGGCCGCGAGTCGCCCCGCCGCCGCGGCCACGGACGTGACGGAGAATTCGATCGCGCGGCCGGGGCGCACCGCCCCGGCGGGCGGCACCCATGCCATGCCGAGATCCGCGCCGACCGAATCGCCCAGCGCCCCCACGCCCACCGCGGCCCCGTCGTCGCCGAGCAACGCGAACCGGCCGCCGGCGTCCGCGGTTAAGCGGTAGGTGCCGGGGCGCACCCGGTCCTTTACCTGGAAGGTCGCGAGCGCCGCCGTGTCCGCGCGCGTGGTGAGGCTCAAGTACAGCCGCAGCTCGCGCACCACGTCGTCCAACACCACGTGAGACTGCAGCAGGTCCACCCACCCGGACGCGCCCACCAATTGGCCCGACTGGATGGGGCCCTGGTCGCGCGCCCGCACGTCGGGCACATCCACCCACAGCGTGGCCCGGGCTTCGTATGTCGAGTCCAGACCTTGACTTGCGATCACGCCCAGCAACGTGCCCAACACCGCCACGGCGCCGACCATCCACTTGAACCGCAGCACCGCCATGGCGATATGCCGCCAGTTGAGCCCCCCACCGCCCGCCTCTGCGAACGCGTGCGCGGCGTAGTCGAGCGCCACGTTGCCCGCTGGCGGAGCGGGCAGGACCATGGTGCGTGGCTTCTGGAGCCGCCGCGGCTCGGTCGCAGCGGGCTCAGGAACGGCGTCGGGAATGTGATCGGGGTGGGGAGCGGAATCTTCGGTCGACATCGCCGTGTGCAGCTCCCGAATGTGTGGGTGCGTCGCGGTTGGTCTTGAGCCGCGAAATGCCGTCGCAAGAGCGGTACCGCGGGTGCCCATCAGCGGGAGCGGGCCAACGTCTCGGGAACCACGCACATAGGGGACGCGCCCGGCGCGCGCCGATCGGGATGCGTGGCACATGTAACACTTCTACTACAAAGTGATGCACCGCACGTCATGTTCGGTCGATCGTTGTAACTTGACAACGCTTCAAAGCAGCATCAATTACACTCCGTCACGGGAATCCGGGACGGCGGACAGCTTCTTGCTCATGAGAGGCGACCGGATCCCCAGGTCGGTCCAAGTGTCTCCTTGGCGTGCGGCGCCCTGGGGCAGGACGAAGGAGAGGCGTGCATGCCCGTGGCAGATCGTCGTTCCGTTGAGCCCCCCCGTACCACAGACATCTCAGGACTGATCCCGGTCTCCGCGACCGCGAAGGCCGGGATGCGTGTGTTGGTCGTCGACGACGAGCGGACGCTGCGCGAGAGCTGCGCCAGCGTGCTCGGGGCCGAGGGCTACAACGTCACGACCTGCGGCCGCGGCAGCGAGGCGCTGGAAACGCTCAAGCGCCGGTCGTTCGATATCGTGTTCCTGGACCTGTTCATGTCCCAGGTCCCGGGGATGGAGCTGCTCAAGGCGGCGCTGACGGCGCACCCCGAGGTGATCGTCATCGTCATGACCGGCAAGCCGAGCGTCGAGACGAGCCTCGAAGCGTTGCGCGCCGGCGCGTGGGACTACCTGCCGAAGCCGTTCACCGGGACGCAGCTGCAGATCCTGGTTGGCCGCGCGGCCCACGCGGTGGCGGTGGCCCGCGAGACCCGGGCGCAGAACGCGCACGCGCAGACGCGCGAGGGCGCCCGCGATCCGGTTCCCGTCATCGGCAACGCGCCGGCCTTCGCGAAGGCGATCGAGCTCGCCCGCCGCGTCGCCCTGACGGACGCGTCCGTCTTCATCACCGGCGAGAGCGGGTCGGGGAAGGAGCTCATCGCGCAGTTCATTCACCATCACAGCCGGCGCGCGAGCCGGCCGCTGGTGGCGATCAACTGCGCGGCGCTGCCCGAGCCGCTACTCGAATCGGAGATGTTCGGCCACTGCAAGGGCGCCTTCACGGGCGCGGTGCGCGACAAGCCGGGCTTGCTCGAGGTCGCGAACGGCGGCACGCTGTTCCTCGACGAGCTGATCGAGATGTCCAAGCCGATCCAGGCGAAGCTGCTGCGGGCCATCCAGGACGGCGTGGTGCGCCGCGTGGGGAGTGAGACGACGGACGCCGTGGTCAACGTGCGCTTCATCGCCGCCACCAACCGCAATCCCGAAGCGGCGGTGAAGGCGGAAGTCCTGCGGGAGGACCTGTACTATCGCCTCCGGGTGGTCCCGATTCAGGTCCCGCCGCTGCGCGAGCGTCCCGACGACGTGGCGCTGCTCGCGGAGCACTTCCTGACGCACTATTGGCGCCGGCATCGCGACGCCAACACGCCGCGGCCCAAGCTGACGAAGGCGGCCCTGTGGGCGCTGCGCGCCCACACCTGGCCCGGCAACGTGCGGGAGCTGCAGAACGTGATCGAGCACGCCGTCGTGCTGCTCGAGCCCGGTGCCGACGTGCAGGCCGAAGATATCCCGTTCATCTGCGACCAGCGCGCCGACTCGGAGTTCGAACAGGCCGCGGTGGAGCAGGCGAATACCGACGACAGCTATTACGCCGCGCGCGAGAAGCTGCTGGCGCGGTTCGACCGGCATTACCTGACGCGAGTCGTGCTGCGCGCCGGCGGCAACCTGTCCAAGGCCGCGCGCATGGCCCGGGTCGACCGGACGACGTTCTACCGATTGATGGAGCGGCACGGGTTACAGCGCAATCTGCTGGCGTCGACGACACCGGAGTGAGGTCGCGCCGGACCCGGAGTTGACTGGAAGGGCGTCGCCGCCCGCACGGCGCCCGCGCGAAAGGTGCAATGGCCCCAAGTCCCCTTGAGGCACGGCGGCGGAAAGCGTCGGACCCCGCTCCCGGTTCGGCGCCCCCCCCTCAGGCCGACCCGCTCGAGCCCCTGGCGGGTGTCGCCTCGGAGGTGCTCACGGCGGCGACGCGGCGCGTGGCTCGCCGCTGGCGCGACGAAATCGGGGACCCGTCAGACCCGGAAACCATCGCTGGACTCCTCGCCGCCCTGGCGCTCGCGGTGGATCGCCGCTCGCCGGGGTACGTGGCGGAGCTGGTGCCGCGGCCGTCGCCCGTGCTGTGGCACCGGCTGGTCGAGATGCTGCGGAGCGAGCTGGTGCGGGGCTGGCTCGAGGTCCCCGCCGCCCCCGCGACGATTCTCGGGACGCTCAGCGCGCTCGAGCAGGTGCGCCAGGCCATCGAGGGCGACGCGGCGCAGCAGCTGGCCTCCCCGCTCATCGGCACCAACGGCTTCGAGCTGCTCGTCGAAGTCGTGCACGATCTCCGCTCGCCGCTCACGTCCATCCTGTTCCTCGCGGAAACCCTGCAGCGCGGGCAGAGCGGATCCGTGAACGACCTCCAGCGCCGCCAGCTGGGCCTCATCTACAGCGCGGCCCTCGGATTGAACTCGCTGGTCAGCGACGCCATCGAGTTGGCGCGCGGTGGCGACGAGCTGGCCGACCCCGAGCCGTCTCCCTTGTCCATCACCGAGCTGCTGGACTCGGTGCGCAGCATCGTCCACCCCATGGCCGAGGAAAAGGGGCTGGCGATCCGGCTGGTCCCCCCCAAGGTGGATCAGCGGGTCGGCCACGCCGTGCCCCTGAGCCGCGTGCTGCTCAACCTCACGAGCAACGCGATCCGGTTCACGGACACGGGGTTCGTGGAGATCGCCTGCAAGGAGACGGCGCCGTCCCGCGTCGAGTTCTCGGTGCGGGACTCGGGCGCCGGGATCAACCCCGAAGCCCTCGCCGCGCTGTTCCGCCCGTTCCGCCGCACCGTCGGGCGGCGCGGCTACGCGTTCTCGGGCACCGGCCTCGGCCTCGCGATCTGCCGCAAGCTGGTCCGGGCCATGGGCACCGAGCTGCGGCTGGAAACGCGCGCGCAATGGGGCACGCGCTTCTTCTTCGAGCTCGAGCTGCCGCCCGCCGTCGCCGGGTGAAGATCTCCACGCACAGGTTGTCGCACTTCTCCCTCACACGCTGTGTCGCACCCCCCCCTCGCATCTGTGGCTGCGTGGTGTCAGACGCGCGCCGCACGGATGCGGGGGCGCGTCGCTAAGTCGTTCTCAGCCCGAAAAGTGGGTCGCCGTGCCCCTCGCGCACGTGATCTGCGTCATGGTCCGGCGTGGCCAAACCCCAGCCGCAACCTACAGGACGGGCCCGCTGACTACACTGCAATTCGACCGCGCGCTGCCGGCGCGACGCCGCTGGCGGGCGCCGCGACTCGTGCCCTATCAGCCCACGACCGCCGAAGGCAGCCGGCGCCTGCTCAACATCGCCGTCGCCGGAGCCGGGCTGCTGCTCGCCGTTCCCGTCATGGTGGTGATCGCCGCGCTCATCAAGCTGACGTCGCGCGGCCCGATCTTCTTCACGCAGACCCGCGTCGGACTCGATCGCCGCGGCGCCGCCGGGATCGACCAGCCGGGGCGTCGCTGGCTGGACGGCGGCGGCAAGCCCTTCACGATCTTCAAGTTCCGGACGATGCACAGCAACGGCGCCGGCGGCGCCGCCGTGTGGGCGCGGCGCGACGACCCCCGCGTCACTCGGCTGGGCCGCCTGCTGCGCCAGTACCGCCTCGATGAGCTGCCCCAGCTCGTCAACGTGATCCGCGGCGATATGAACGTCGTGGGCCCGCGTCCGGAGCAGCCGGCCATCTTCGCCGACCTGCGCCACCGCATCGAGGGCTACGAGCGACGGCAGCGCGTGCGCCCCGGCATCACGGGGTGGGCGCAAATCCACCAGAGCTACGACCGCTCGATCGACGACGTGCGCCGCAAGGTCCAGTTCGACCTGGAGTACCTCGAGCGACAATCCCTGGCCGTGGACCTGCAGATCATGCTGCGCACGTTGCCCGTGATGCTGCTGCGCCGGGGCGCCTGGTGAACGGAGGCGGTAAAGAGCGGTAAGAGGCGGTAGGGGGCGGTACGTTTTGCGGTACGTTTACCGCCTCTTACCGCCTCTTACCGCCTCTTACCGCCTCTTACCGCCCCTTACCGCTTTTCCTACCGCCTCCTACCGCCCCCTACCGCACGCCGCGCTGCCCGAGTCGGTGAACGTCCCTCCCGCCACCGGGATGAACTGCCACGAGTAGGACTGCGCTCCCAGCGTGAGCTTCAGCACGCCGTGCGTCGTTGCGTTGGACACCTCGCTGTTCGCGATCGGCGGACCGAGCGGGTAGTGGCCCTTGCCGCCCGTGCCGACCACGAATTCCCGGATGCCGCGCGCCGTGTCCGCCACTCCCGTGGGGGTCTGCGGGGCAAAGCGCTCGTAGTGGTGCTCGTGACCGGACAGCACCACGTCGGCGCCTGCGTCGTACAGCGCCTGCCACAGCGGCTCGGTTCCCGGATGGCTCCCGTGCCTGGTGCCCGAGCTGAAGCGCGGGTGATGCCAGTAGGCCAGGGTGCAGCGTCGGGCGCCTCGCGCGAGGTCGGCGCGCAGCCACCGCTCCTGGGCGGACCCGGCGCGCATGTCGATGTTGCTGTTCAGCACGACGACGTGCCAGTCGCCGAGGTCGTAGCCGTAGTAGCCCCTGGTCGCCTCGCCGGCCGCGGCGCCGAAGTAGCCGAAGTAGCCCGCGGCGTCGCGCGTGCGATAGTCGTGATTGCCCGCGGTCGGGCGGGTGCGGCTCCGGTGTCGCCCCCAGCTCGGCCCGTAGCAGTCCGCGAATTCCGTCGCCGTGCCGTTCGAGTAGGCGTTGTCCCCTGTCGTGAACACGGTGCCGGGGATGGCGTCGAGCAGCCGTGCCGTGGCCTCGTCGCCGTCCGACGAGCACGAGGCGATGTCGCCCGCGCCCACGAGCACCGCGACCGCAGGCGGGGTGCCCGCCGTGGCCGCGCCGCCGCAGCCGAGCAGCACGGCGGGAACGCACACCCTCAGAACGCGCATCGCAGACTCCTCGAGCAAGACGTACGCCGCTGGTGAGGTGCCCAATGCGCCGCGCACCCGGGGCGGACGCTCCGTCTTGTCGCAGTTGTGCCGCGCATTAGTAAGTGGGGCGTATCAGCGGCTCGCCGGCGCAGCGAGCGGCGCGCGGTAAGTGTTGATCCACAAGTAGTTGCATGCGCCGGAGTCGCGCACGGGTCCTGCGTACCGCGGGGCCCCAAGGCGAGCCCTGGAGGGCCAGACTGATGAGCTACAGATTGTTCCGCGCCATTCGCCCCGGAGTGGCGTCCTTGGCCGTGCTCGTGCTGCTCGCCACGTGCACGGAACAGCGGAGCCCGCTCGCTCCCGGGGGATGGAGGCCGACGGCGGTGCTCACGCCCGCCCCCGCCGCCGTGCTCGTGGGAGCCGGCGACATCGCGCAATGCGACCGACCGGGTGATGAGGCGACTGCTGCTCTGCTGGACGGGATCCCGGGCACCGTCGTCGCCGTCGGCGACAACGCTTACCCGGACGGCTCCGCCGCCGACTATCAGAACTGTTACGAGCCGAGCTGGGGGCGGCACAAAGCGCGCACGCGTCCGGTGCCGGGCAACCACGAGTACCTCACCCCCGGCGCGGCCGGCTACTTCGAGTACTTCGGTGCGGCGGCGGGCGAGCCCGGCAAGGGCTACTACAGCTACGACCTGGGCGACTGGCACATCATCGCGCTCAACAACTATGTCTCGATGGCAGCCGGCTCGGAGCAGGAGCAGTGGCTCCTGGCCGACCTGGCCGCACATCCGAACCTCTGCACCCTCGCCTACTGGCATCACCCGCTGTACTCCTCGTGGACCGATGCCGGCACGGGCGGCATCAGCCACAGCGAGGTCAAGCCGGTCTTTGTCGACCTCTATAACGCCGGTGTGGACGTCGTATTCAACGGCCACCGGCACTGGTATGAGCGCTTCGCGCCGCAGAACCCGGACGGCGTCTTGGACAGCACGCGCGGGATTCGAGTGATCATCGCGGGGACCGGCGGGGGCGGCTTCCAATTTCCCACCAACGTCCGACCGCTGAGCGAGGTGCGGAACTCGGACACGTGGGGTGTGCTGAAGTTCTACCTCTATCCGGACAGCTACGCCTGGAAGTTCACCCCCGTCGCCGGCAAGACGTTCAGCGACTCGGGGAGCTATGCCTGTCACGACGCCCCCGGCGGCGTCTCGGGCGCCCAGTCCACGGTCACCGCTGCGCCGACGACGATCTCGGCGGGGACGCAGACTTCGACCATCACGGTGACCGCGAAGGACGGGGCCGGCCGGCCGGTGGCCGGGGCCACGGTGGTGCTCGCCGCCACAGGGAGCGGAAACACCCTCGCGCAGCCGGCCAGCTTGACGGACGCCAATGGGGTGGCCACAGGAACCCTCACCTCCACCGTGACGGAGGCCAAGATGGTCTCGGCCACGGCGAACGGCATTCCGATCGCGCAGACGGCGACGGTGACGGTGACAAACGCGCCGTCCGCGTCGAAGTCGCAGGTGAAGGCTGCGCCAGTCTACATCGCACCAGGGACCGGCACGTCCACGATCACCGTCACGGTGAAGGACGCCGGTGGTCACGCGATCGCCGGCGCGGCGGTCGTGCTGGCGGCGACCGGGAGCGGGAACACCCTGACCCAGCCCGGCCCGACGAATGCGAGCGGGGTGGCCAAAGGCACGCTCAGCTCGACGGTCCCGGAGACGAAGGTCGTCTCGGCCACGGCGAACGGGACGGGCATCACGAAGACGGCGACGGTGATCGTGACGACGCCGTCCGCCTCGAAGTCGACGGTGGCGGCGAGCCCCACTTCCATCACGGCCGGGAGCGCGACGTCGACGATCACGGTCACGGTGAAGGACGCCGGCGGTCACGCGATTGCCGGGGCGGCGGTGGTGCTCGAGGCGACGGGGAGCGGAAACACGCTGACGCAGCCCGGCCTGACGAACGCGAGTGGGGTGGCCAAAGGCACGCTCAGCTCGACGGTCCCGGAGACGAAGGTCGTCTCGGCCACGGCGACCGGCATCGCGATCACCAAGACCGTTACCGTTACCGTGACGCCGAGCGCCGTATCGCCGTCGCTATCGACGGTGGTGGCCTCGCCGACTTCCATCACGGCCGGGAGCGGGACGTCCACGATCACCGTCACGGTGAAGGACGCCACCGGGAAGGCGATCAGCGGGGCCACGGTTGTGCTCGCGGCCACCGGAAACGGGAACACACTCACCCAGCCCGCCGCCAACACCAACTCGAACGGTGTGACGTCCGGGACCCTGAGCTCGACCGTGGCGGAAGTAAAGACGGTCTCGGCAACTGCGAACGGCATCCCCCTCGACCAGACCGCCACGGTCACGCTGACGACGGGTGGCGTGTCGCCCTCGCAATCGACGCTCGCGACCTCGCCCACGTCGATCGTGGCGGGGAGCGGGACGTCGACGATCACGGTGACGGCCCGGGATGCCGCCGGCAATCCCGTCAGCGGAGCCGCGGTGGTGCTCGCCACCACGGGGAGCGGGAACACCCTCACGCAGCCCGCGGGCCCGACCGACGCGAACGGCGTGGCCACGGGCACCCTCAGCTCGACTGTGCTGGAGACGAAGACGGTGTCGGCGACGGCGAACGGGACGGCGATCACCCAGACGGCGACGGTCACGGTGACACCAGGGGGGGTGTCCGCTTCGCAGTCGATGGTAGTCGCCTCGCCCACCTCGATCACGGCCGGTGGAAGCTCCACGATCACCGTGACGGTGCAGGATGCCGACGGCAACCCGATCAGCGGGGCGACGGTGGTGCTCGCGGCCACCGGCAGCGGGAAGACCCTCGCCCAGCCCTCCAGCCCGACGGACGCGAACGGGGTGGCGACGGGGACGCTGAGCTCGATCGCGGCAGGGACGAAGACGGTTTCGGCCACGGCGAACGGGACGGCGATTACCCAAGCCGCGTCGGTGACGGTGACGGCGGGGCCGCTTTCGGCCTCGCAGTCCACCGTGACGCCGTCGCCCGCGATCATCGTCCCCGGGACGGAGACGTCGACGATCACGGTGACGGCGAACGATGCCTACGGGAACCCGATCAGCGGGGCGGCGGTGCTGCTCGCCGCCACGGGCAGCGGGAACACGCTCACCCAGCCCTCCGGACCGAGCGACGCGAACGGGGTCGCGACCGGGACGCTGAGCTCGACGGTGGAAGAGAGCAAGACCGTCTCGGCCACAGTCGACGGGACATCGATCACGCAGACGGCGACCGTTACGGTGGCATCCGGGGTCGCGTCCGTGGTGCTCGTGGGGGCCGGGAACATCGCCGTGTGCGATCGGACGAACGACGAGGCCACCGCGGCGCTGCTCGACGACATCGCGGGCACGGTGTTTACGGGCGGCGACAACGCGGTCGTGGACGGATCGCCCGCGGATTTCACGAACTGCTACGATCCCTCCTGGGGGCGCCATAAGGCGCGGACTCGGCCGGCGGTGGGCGACAAGGAGTATCTGACCGCGGGTGCCGCCGGCTATGGGGGCTACTTCGGGGCTGCGGCGGGCGAGGCGGGGAGCTACTACTACAGCTACGATGTGGGTGACTGGCACATCATCGTGCTCAACGACAACTGGACCTATGTGCCCACCAAGGTGGGGTCCGTGCAGGAGCAGTGGCTCCAGGCGGACCTCGCGGCGAGCACGAAGCAGTGCACGCTGGCCATCTGGCACCAGCCGCGCTTCAGCTCGAGCAGCAGCACGCCCCGCTCGGCCGTGAAGACGTTCTGGGATGATCTCTACGCTGCGGGCGCCGAGGTCGTCGTCAATGCGCACTTCAGGAACTACGAGCGCTTCGCTCCGCAGACCTCCGACGGCGTCGCGGACCCGCAGAACGGCATCCGCCAATTCGTCGTGGGCACGGGAGGTCAAACCGGTTTCCAGACCTTCACGTCGGTCGCTCCCAACAGCGAGGTGCGGAATAGCAGCACCTTCGGAGTCCTCAAGCTGACGCTCTCGGCCGGCAGTTACGCCTGGGAGTTCATCCCGGCGGCGGGCGGGACCTTCACGGATTCTGGGAACGGCACCTGTCATTGAGCGAGCAGTCGGCACAAAGCTGACGCGCCGTCTTGTCGCAGTTGTGCCGCGCATTAGTAAGTGACGCGTGTCACCGGTTCGCCCGTGCATCGAGGGCCGCCACGTAACGTATTGCTCTACAAGTAGTTGTGTGCGCCGGAGTCGCGCACGGGTCCTGCGTAATTCGGGACCACCGTGGGTACACGAGCGATCACCGTCGTCGCCGTCACGCAGAGCGACCCGTTCTTCACGGGTCGTTTCTTCGAGGCGTTTCTCGACGAGACCGGGCACCTCCCGGTCCGGCTCGTCGAGATCGTCCTGCTGCGCAATTTCAACGAGTCCATGCCGGCCCTCGCCATGCGGCTGTGGAAGCTGTATGGATCGCTGGACATGGCGCGCCTGTGCGGCCGCTACGCGACGGCGCGGCTGGCCGAGCGGCTGGGCATCCCGCGCGGCGTCGAGGCCATCGCCGCCAGGCACGGCATCCCCACGCGGTCGCTCAGGACGATCAACGACCCCGCGTATCTCCAGACGCTGGGCGAGCGGGACGTGGACGTGCTGCTGTCGGTCGCCGCGCCGGAGCTGTTCGGCGCCAGGGCACTCCGGGCCGCCCCCTCCGTGCTGAACGTGCATTGCGGCAAGCTGCCCAACTACCGGGGCATGATGCCGACCTTCTGGGCGCTGCACAACGGCGAGCGCGAGATCGTGGTCACCGTTCACGAGATGGCCGAGAAGCTCGACGCCGGCGGCGTGCTGGCGGAGTATCCCGTCCCGGTCACACCGACCGACTCCGCGTTCGACCTCGCTGTGCGCGCGAAGCGGCTCGCCGGCCGCGAGGTGGCCCGGCTGCTCGCGCGCCTGCGCACCCCGACCTGGCCCGAGCCCCATGCGGTGGACATGAGCCGGCAGCGCTACTTCCGGTTCCCCACGCGGCAGCACGCCCGCGAGCTGCGCGCTTCCGGGAGGCGTATGCTGTGAGGCCGAGCCCCCCCCGGTTTCTCGCCTCGTTCGACATCGAAGACTGGTTTCACGCCGAAAACATCAAGCCGAGCCTCCCCACGTCGGACTGGAGCCGTCTGGAGTCGCGCGTGGAGCGGAACACGCACGAGCTGCTCGACATCCTGGCTGAGTCCGGGGCCCGGTCCACGTTTTTCGTGCTGGGCTGGATCGGCCGGCGTCATCCGCAGCTGGTGCGCCGCATCGCCGCGGAAGGTCACGAGGTGGCGAGCCACTCGGACGTGCATCACCAGCTGAACCGCCTCTCGCGCGACGAGCTGGTGGCGGATCTGGCGCGGGCGCGCGACACGCTCGAGCAGCTCACCGGCACGCGCGTGTGGGGGTTGCGCGCCCCGGCGTTCACGATCACCGACGGCGTGCTCGATTGCCTGGCGGAAGCGGACTACTGGTACGACTCGAGCTTCTACGCGTTCCGGATGCACGATCGCTACGGGCGGCTGGCCACGCCGATCCCGCCGGAGCGGTCAGTGGTGGAAGTGCGTCCCGGGCTGCTCGAGCTGCCCATGGCTCGCCTGGCGATCGGACCGCTCGCCCTGCCGTGGGCCGGTGGCGGCTACTTTCGGCTCATTCCGTATCGCGTGTATCGCTGGGGGGTCGCGCGCAGGCTTGCGGGGGAGCCGCGCGGCCCGTTCATGTTCTACTTCCACCCCTGGGAGCTCGACGCCGACGAGGTCCCACTGCCGAACCTTCCCGTGTTCATGAAGTTCCGCTCGTACGTGGGACGGGGACGCATGCGGCGCGACCTCCGCAGCCTGCTGCGGCAGTTCGGCTCCGCACGCATCGATGTGACGCTGAGATCGCTGGGATATCAGCCGCCGGCAGAGCGCCGGGCGTCGACCTCGACGCCCGGTGCCCCGGCTTAGGGTGCCGCGCGCGCCTTGATCTCGACGCCCAGCCCGCCGCCGTTCAGGTTAGCCCACGTCGCGCCGATGGTGTTGAGGTTCGTGGCCCACTCTGCCTGGAGATCCCCCGGGGTGCTCTCACCCGAGATCTGCTCGCTGATCTCCGTAAACCCCGCGCCCGGCGTGATCGCGAGCACGCTGCTCCGGACCCCGAACACCCCGTAGGCCACGT
>DASUAL010000121.1:0-6131 GCA_035763805.1 Gemmatimonadales bacterium | reverse complement strand
GGCGTGGCCTCGGTCACGACGGGCGGTGTCGTCACCGGAGTGGCGGCTGGACAGACAAAGGTCGTCGCGACCTTCCAGGGTGCCGCGGGCTCGGCAACCGTCACCGTGACCGGCCCGTAGGGCGCCATGCGGCAGCGTGGGTGGAGCCGCCTTGCCGTCGCGGCCGCATCGGTCGTGGCGCTGGGAGGGTGCCTCTCGCGCGACGTCACCGAGCCGCCCGGCAGCGGGAGAGCGATCACCCTGTTCGTACGGGCGGACGTATCGGCGAGCGGCGTGGCGATCGTGGCGGTCGAAGTGACTGCGCCAGACATCACGACGCCGCTCGTCTTCAACATCCCCATCGCCAACGGGATCGCCTCCGGTACCATCACCGTCCCGACCGGGTCGAGCCGGACTATCACGATGCGTGCGTTCGATGCGGGAGGCGTCGAAACACACCGCGGAGCCGTGACGGTCAGTATCCAACCGGGCTCGAACCCAACCATCGCGCTCGTGCTCGTGCCTCTTGCAGGCGACGTCCCCATCGACGTCACGTTGGGGTCGTTCGTGGTAACCGTGACGCCCGCCGCGGATACGCTGCCGATCGGCGGGACCGCGATGCTCACGGCCACGATCGTGGATGCGAACGGCGACCCGGTGATCGAGCCTGTGACGTGGGCCACGCTGGACCCGGACATCGCCACGGTGGCCAGTACCGGAGATCGCACGGCCCAAGTGACCGCAGTGGAGCCAGGAGAGACGAGCGTGGTCGCGGCCTTCGGCGGCAGCGGTGGGTCAGCGGCGATCGTCGTGTCAGCGGCTCCCGCAGCTCAGCTGGTCGCGAGCGGCCTCAACGCCCCTCTCTACCTCACCCAGCCACTTGGAGACACGACTCGCCTGTTCGTCGTCGAGCAGCCGGGACGGATTCGCGTGATTCGCAACGGCACGCTGCTCCCCACCCCGTTCCTCGACATCAGCAGCCTTATCTCCTTCTCCAGCGAGCGTGGCCTCTTGAGCATGGCCTTTCACCCGAACTACGCGAACAACGGTCACTTCTTCGTCTTTTACACGGACCCAGCGGGCAATCTCCAAGTAGCGCGTTACACGGTGTCGGCAGACCCTGAGGTCGCAAACCCCGGCTCCGCCCTGCCGATCATTTCCGTGAGCCACCCGGGGTTCTCGAATCACAACGGCGGGCTCGTGAAGTTTGGTCCCGACGGTTTCCTGTACATCGGCACGGGTGACGGTGGCGGCGGCGGCGACCCGAACGGCAACGGACAGGACTCCACCGTGCTGCTCGGCAAGATCCTGCGCATTGACGTGAATGCGGGGTCGCCGTACGTCGTCCCGGCCAGCAACCCGTTCGTCGGCCTGCCCCCGGCCAGACCAGAGATCTGGGCGTACGGCCTCCGCAACCCGTGGCGGTTCTCGTTCGACCGAGTCACGCACGATCTCTACATTGGCGATGTAGGTGAGAACGCGCGCGAGGAGGTCGACATCCAGCCCCCCGGAAGCGCCGGCGGCGAGAATTACGGTTGGAACATTATGGAGGGGACCATCTGCTACCCCCCACCCACCACCGGCTGCTCTCAAACCGGCCTGGTGCTGCCGGTGCTCGACTACCCGACTCACGTCGGAGGAACGTGCTCCATCACGGGCGGCTACGTGTACCGGGGGGCGCGGCTTCCGATCCTCACGGGTCACTACTTCTACGGCGACTACTGCAGTGGATGGGTCCGTAGTTTCCGGTATGTCAACGGCACCGTGCAGGAGCAGCACGAGTATACCCCGGAATTCGGCATCCTCGGCAATATCACATCCTTCGGCGAGGATACGCGAGGCGAGCTCTACATCGTCACCCAAGGAGGGAGCGTATACCGCATCGTGCCGGCGCTCCCGTGATGTCGCGCAGCGGAGCGTGCGCACTCCGCGATCACTCGACCCCCTCTCTGATCTCTACGGCGACTCCCCCCCGCCGCAACTTGCCCAGCAGTCGCGCCTCGACCCGCGCGGTCACTTCGACGACGCCGTCGACCTGTACCTCCCTGATGACTTCCGAGTCGCGATGCAACGCGGCGAGCAGCTTGCCCTCCGTGACCGGAACTTGAATGCGCGCCACCGGACGCAGGGCCTGGGCCGACGCGCGCAGCACCGAACGCAGCCCTTCCACCCCGCGCCAATGCGGAATGTGGAGTGCGGAATGCGGAATGGACGAGGTGAGCACGGCGTGCGCGTAGCGCTCCCGTACTAGGGCAAGAAAGGCCTCGGGCTCGGGAAGCAGGTCGGCCTTGTTGAACACGTGAATCACGCGCTTGCGCTCGGCGCTTCCATTGTCATTCCGCATTCCGAATTCCGCACTCCGCATTTCATTCTCCACGACCTCCGCCTGCTCCTCCCACGCAGGGTGCGCGGCGTCGATCACGTGGAGCAGCAGGTCCGCCGCACGCGCCTCTTCGAGCGTCGCCCGGAACGACGCGACGAGATGGTGGGGCAGCTTGCGGATGAACCCCACGGTGTCGGTGAGACGGAACCGGTAGCCGCCTCCCACGTCCACTTCGCGGGTGAGGGTGTCGAGCGTCGCGAACAGGCGATCCTCGACGAAGATGTCGTCCCCGGACAGGGCGCGGAGCACGCTCGATTTCCCGGCGTTCGTGTACCCCACGAGCGCGGCGCTCGGGCATTCGCGGCGGCCCTGCCGCTGGTTCGCGCGGTGGTCGGCGACGTCCTCGAGGCGCTTCTTGAGGACCGAGATCTTGCGGCGGATCACGCGGCGGTCGGTCTCGAGCTGGGTCTCGCCCGGGCCCCGCAGTCCGATACCGCCCCGGATGCGCGAGAGGTGGGTCCACATCCGCATGAGGCGCGGCAGCAGATACTCGAGCTGCGCCAGCTCCACCTGCATCTTGGCCTCGTGGCTCCGCGCCCGCGTGGCGAAGATGTCGAGGATCACCTCGGTGCGGTCCATGACGCGCACCGCGAGCTCGCGCTCGAGGTTCGCGCCCTGCACCGGAGTCAGCGGCTCGTCGAACAGCACCAGCGTGGACCCGGCGCGCTCGAGCACGCCCCGCAGCTCCTCGACCTTCCCCTGACCGATGTAGAAGTTGGGTGTGGGAGCCTCGACCCGCTGGGAGGTCCGCCCGACGATCTCGGCGCCGGCGGTGTCCGCGAGCCTGCCGAGCTCGTCGAGATGATCCTCCACCTGCGTGGCGTCGGGCGAGCCCTTGCGGGGCGCTCCGACGAGAAACGCCCGCTCGGCGGGCGGCTGGACTTCGATCAGTTGACGGATGTGAGCCGACTCCTTGTCGCCATACCCTTCTAATCTACAAGGGGCGAAGCGAGGAGGGAGAGGTTCGCCGCGTTCACGGCAGCAGCTTCTTCAGCGGCACATCCCCCGTCCCTGTCACCACGACCCGCTTGTCGCCGAGCGGCGTATCCAGGGCGACCGTGCCCGTAATCCCGTACGCGACCGCCTTGCGGGTGAGCAGCGCCTTGGCCCCGGCGCCGAGTCCTGCCCATTCGAACCGCACCGGCACCACGATCCGGCTGTGGTTCGTGGGGGACAGATCGAGCGGCCGGTCGAGCAGGGCGTCCCCGAAATGGGTCCCCTCCAGGTCGATCCCGACTTCGAGGCGCGTGGAGCGGATGCGGTAGTCGTTCGGGTTCCAGACGTCCAACACGAGATCGAGCGTGCCCCCGCTCAGCCCCAGCCCGGTGATGTTGATCTCCTGGAGCTCGATGGCGGGCTCCTGGAACACGAGCTTGCCGAGGGTCGCACAAGCGACGAGAACGGCGGTAAGGGGCGGTAAGAGGCGGTAAGGGGCGGTATGGGTCACGTTTCCCCTTTCCCCTTTCCCGATTCGCGCTTGAGGTTCTCCCACCACTCCATCCGCTTCTTGACATCTTTCTCGAACCCGAACTCGCTCGGCTCGTACCACTTGGCCCCCCGCAGCGCCTCCGGCAGATAGTCCTGCGGAACGAACGCGTGCTCGTAGGCGTGCGCGTACTTGTACCCCGCACCGTAGCCCAGCTCCTCCATGAGCCTGGTCGGGGCGTTGCGGATGTGCAGCGGCACGCCTTCGGCTGGATGCTCTTCGGCGGCCTGCGTTGCTCGGCCGAACGCGGCGTACACGCGGTTCGATTTCGGCGCGGTGGCGAGATACACCGTCGCCTCGGCGAGCGCGAGCTCGCCCTCCGGGCTGCCGAGAAAATGAAAGGCTTCCTTGGCGGCGAGGGCGAGCGACAGCGCGCGCGGGTCCGCGAGCCCCACGTCTTCGGCGGCGATGCGCACCAGCCGCCGCGCGATGTACAGCGGGTCCTCGCCGCCCGCGAGCATCCGCGCCAGCCAGTAGAGCGACCCCTCGACGTCGGACCCCCGCACGGCCTTGTGAAGCGCCGAGATGAGATTGTAGTGCTCTTCGCCGCCTTTGTCGTACTTGGCGAAGCGCTTCTGCAAGGCATCGCTGATGAGGGTGGCGGTGATACGCCTCCCGCCTCCCGCCTCCCGTGTCCCGGTGAGGTATTCCGCTGCCGCCTCGAGCGCTTGCAGCGCCCGCCGCGCGTCCCCGTCGGCTTCGCGCGCCAGCAGCGCCAGCGCATCGTCGTCGATCTCGAGGCCAACACCGCCCAGCCCGCGCGCGTCATCCCCCAGCGCACGCCTCACGAGAGTCTTGATGTGCTCTTCGTTGAGCGGCTCCAGCACGAACACCCGGCAGCGCGACAGCAGCGCGCCGGTCAGCTCGAAGCTCGGATTCTCCGTGGTGGCCCCGATTAGGGTAATGATCCCGCTCTCAACCCACGGCAGGAACGCGTCCTGCTGCGCCTTGTTGAAGCGGTGGATCTCGTCGCAAAAAAGGATGGTGCCGCGCCCGTGATACTTGAGACGCTCCTCCGCCTCCTTGATGATTTCCCGTACCCGCCCGACACCTTCGGTCACGGCGGAGAACGGCTCGAAATGACGGTCCGTGTAGTGTGCGACGATGCGGGCGAGCGTGGTCTTGCCCGAGCCCGGCGGACCCCAGAAGATGCTCGATGCCACGTCCCCGCGACGAATCAGCTCGCCGAGCGCCTTCCCGGCGCCGAGCAGGTGCTCCTGGCCGAGGAACTCCTCAAGGGTGCGCGGGCGCATGCGCGCGGCGAGCGGCTCGGCGGAGCGCTGGAAGAGCGTAGGCTCAGACATAACGGGAGGCGGCAGGCGGGAAACGGGAAACGTGGAACGTGGAACGGGAAACGTGGCGCGTGAAAACAGCCTCGACGCGCACCGGTCCGGTACCCAGATCGGTGGGCCCCGACCGTAGCTTGCCGACATGAGACAACTTGACTCGCTCGATGTCTGGCGAGCAGCGCAGGATCTGGCACACTCTGCGTACCTCCTTACCCTCGATCGGCTGCTCAGCAGGCATTTCGCCCTCGTGGACCAGGTTCGCCGCGCCGCCATATCCGTCCCCGCAAACATCGCGGAAGGATACGCGTTGAGCACGCCTCCTCAGTTCGTACGGCATCTGCGCATCGCTCTAGGGTCGGCGGCGGAACTGCGCAGTCACCTGGAACTGGCTCGCCGCCTGGATCTGGTACCCGTCGTCGAAGCCGGTGAGACGATCGCGCTCTGTCTCAGGGTAATTTCGATGCTCGTGGGCTTGCTGCGGAAGCTTACCGGCGGCACCGTTTCCCGTTCCACGTTTCCCGTTTCCCGATCAGGTGACTGAGTCCAGGATCTGCTTCGTAACGTAGAAGGCCACCGCTCCCGCAAAGAACGCCGCCGGCAGCTTCCACCCCCGCTTCCCCTGAAACTCCGGCACCAGGTTCGACGCCGCGACGTAGATCGTCACACCGGCCGACAGGGCGAGCCCGTGCCGAATGAGAAAGCCCATCCGGTCCGTGAGCACCACCCCGGCGAGCGTGGCCCCCCCGAGCAGCGCCGCGGCGCCGACCGCCTGACCGCGCGTCCGCCCGACGGCGATCATGAGGGAGGAGATCGTCACGCCCTCCGGCAGCTTGTGCAGGAAGATAGCGATGAAGACGATCACGCCGAGCGCCGGCCGCACCAGAAACGCGCTGGCGATCGCGACGCCGTCGAAGAAGGTGTGCAGCAGCAGGCCGATCAGCGCGGACACGCCCGCGACGCGGTTCACCGCATGGGTCTCCTCGCCGAAGTGGAA
>DASUAL010000120.1:0-31799 GCA_035763805.1 Gemmatimonadales bacterium | reverse complement strand
CCCAGTGAGTCGGTCGCCAGGAACCCGCCGGGCGTGGGGAGGGTCCAGTCGTTGAGGATGTCCGATCCGCCCAGATAGCAGCGCCGCGTCCCCTGCATGATCGCCCAGGTCTGAACATCCGTCACGCCGGCGGTCTTGTGGTGCCGGAACGTCCTGAACTCGGTGCCGTGATCAGAACTGGCGGCCACGGTGTGCCCGCAGTTCCACGACATCGAGAGGCCGGTAGCCCCGCCGGCGTGGTATTGGAACGTATCGGCCACGACCCACCAGGCGTCCGCGGACGAGGCCACCTGGTACACCTTCATGAACCCCTCGTCCGAGTCCGTGGAGTCGTTGTCCGCGTTCAGGTCGAGCGCGACGAACTCGATCCGCGTCGTGGCCTGGCCCACAGTCCCCGCGGCGGTGCTCATGATCGCGGTCCCGCCAAGTTGTGCCTGGGTCTTGAGCTTCCCGAGGTCGGCGACGTCGGGGAACGCAATCGGCTGCGCATTCTCGGTGTAGCCCGCCTTGTAGTGGCCGTTCCCCCTGTTCTTGATCGTCTTGGCGGTCCCGATCGGCCCCCAGAAGGTGGCCCCGGGGCCGCCGCTGCCGATCTGGATCATGTCGTTCGAGAAGACCGGCCCAAACAACTGGTCGCTCGCGGAGAAGACGATGTTGCCCTCGATGTTCGTGAAGTAGGCGTACTTGGCGAAGCTCTCCTGGTACACTTCCCGACGCCGTACCACCCGGTTCCCTTGGACGTCCTGAACGACGACCACGATGCTCCCGAAGACGCCGTACTGCCCGGTCGTGATGCCGCTGGGACCGACGTACGACCAGCGCCGCACGTTCGGGATCACCGAGCCGTCGGCCGCGTACACGGTCACACCGTTCTCCAGAGTCCTGTACCCGCTGTCGGGATAGAGCGTCTTGGGGCTGCCGTTGATCGCGGAGCGCGCCTCTTCGAGGCCCGCATCGGCCGCGGTCTCGAGAACGCTCAGGCGGTGATGATACTTGTTGATCAGCGTCGTATTCGCGCCGAGGAAGGCCGCGCCTCCCGCGATGGCCGCGACGGCCAGCACGACCAGCAGCACCACGACCAGGGCGATCCCTCGCTCGTTTCGCAGCTCCGCACGGTACCGCATGGGACGCTCCATCTTAGGGCAAGGTAGTGACGAGGTTACTCGACGCCTGGTTGGATAGCGTCGGCGTGCAATCCTGCGCTGCGACCGCGTAGTAGTACGAAGTCTGGGGCGCCACGGAGGGGTCCTGGTAATGGTACGGCGCCGTCCCGGTCGGGATGGTCACGTACGGATCGCCCCAGTCCAGTTCGGTCGACAGCTTCCGCCACACGACGTATCGCTCGACGTCCTGTTCGCCGGCGGTTTCGTCGGTGGCTGCGCCCCACGTGAGGTTCACGACCGGAGTGACGCCGTCTGCCGCGTAACCTTCCGCAGCCACCGGCACCACTCCGCCGAGCTGCGGGACGTCACCACAGCTCTTCTTGCTCACCAAGCCGGCGTTGGGCAATGCGATGAGTCGGGAGAGCGTCCGCAGCCGCTCGGCGCTGCCGCTGCGGCCATTGGTGGACGTGAAGTTCACCCGTACGGCTCGCACGCTGTCGATGCGCGCGGCCGGCCCGGTATCGTTCAGAGCCAAATGGACCTTGACGCTGTGGGTCCACGGCAGGCTGGCCGCCGGGATCAGGGAGAGCGCCGGCGTGCCGCCGCCCAGCGGAGTCGAGAGCCTGTAGTACTGCAGGAACGGCAGCCCGGGCGTCTGGAGGATGTTTCGCGAGACCACCTCGGGCAGCAGATTGTTGACCTGCCGGAACAGCACGTAGTCGTCCGGCCGGGCAGTCGACGTGTCCAGCGCGAAGTAGAAGATGATCGTCTCCGCATTGCTGTTGGCGGGCCCTTCATAGTAGCTCGTATCCGGATAGGCGAACGCCGTCTGCGGAATCGTGATCTTCTGCGCTTGTCGCAGCGCCTGCACGGCGCTATCCGGTGCGTCGGGATTGTAGTAGACCGCTTGCGCAACGTCCCCCGGCGTGTTCGTCCAATAGTTGGCATTGAACGCGACGACGCTCGGATCGGCATAGATGAGCTGTGGCTGCTGATCGGGAGCCCCCGCGCCCGCTGTGCGCAGGTCCTGCTCCATCTCGTTGAAGGCGTAGCGGGTGTTCTGATACATCGCCACCCGCTCGGCGCCGAGCGTGAAGCTCCGGCTCTGCGCCCGCAAGAACCCCAGGGCTCCCGCCATAACGATCGAAAAGACCAACAACGCCAGCAGCATCTCCACGAGCGTCATACCACGCTCGCGGGCTCGAGGTGTGATCATGGCGCCGCCACCGTCACCGTTCGTGTCACCGGCGCCGAGAGCCCCGGCCCCGTGACGGTCACTGTGATCCGTTTGTAATCGTTCGCGCCCGCCGTCGTGCGCACGACTTTCGTGGTGCGTGTGAAGCCGGGCAACGTCGGAAAACCCGCCTCGGTGGTCGCATACAGGCTGTCGAGCGTGGTGTAGTTGGGATCGCTCCGCACTTGCTCGGTCCGATCCGTCGCCAACTGGATCGCCGCCTGCTCGCGATCACTCGTCGCCGCCACGTGGACCGCCCGGCCCGTGGTCGACACGAAACCGACCATGACGATGGCCAGGATCGTCAGGGCCATCAGGACCTCGATCAGGGTGAATCCCCGCCGGTCAGCCATCTAGAACACCCTCCGCCACGCCGGAGGATTGTAGCGATACCAAGAAGCCCGGCCCGTCGCCCGCTCCAGCTCAACGGCGCGCGCGTCCTGCGGCCGCATCCCCGTTGTCGCCGCCCGTTGCGACGTGAGGTAGAATCCACCCACCTCGCTGGCACTACCGTCGCGGTGGAAGACGAGCGCGGGCATGCCGGCAATCAGCTTCTTGAACGTGATCGGTCCCGGGCCGATCGGCATCGCCGGTGCCGTGCCGCGACCGAACACGATCGCCTCGCCCAGCGGCACGGCCCGGACGTGTTCCCCCGGATCGATCACCCCGTCGTTGTCCTTGTCCTCGTGGATGCGCATCGCCTCGTTCGCCTGGTCCAACAGCACGATGACGTCGTGTTGCCTGGTGATGGACAGACGCTGCGTCGCGAGGAGGGTCGTACCCACGGCCTGCACGGCGCTTTCCACCTTGAGCTTCGTCACGTCGATCTTCGGCGCGGCGAAACCGAGGACGATCCCGAGGATCACCAGGACTATCAGGAGCTCGATCACCGTGAACCCGACGCGTCCTAGGCGCATGTTCCCCCCTGATGCGTCGCACCGCCTACATCTCTCGTGCCGTGATCTAACGAATTCGCGTTGAACAACTTCCGCCCGACGGGTCTGACCCGGTCCGACTGCAAAACTTGGCCTGAGTGCAATTTTTTGCACTACTCCAGGCGGTATTGCCGCAGCTTGTAGAACAGGGTGCGCAGGCTTATCCCCAGCCGACGCGCGGCCTCGCGCCGGTTGCTCCCGGCCGCCGCCAGCGCCGCCGCGATGGCTTGGCGCTCGGCCGCCTCGACCGTCTCGCCGAGCGTGCCCGCGACGCCCGTGGACGGTTGTGGTGCGACGCGCAGCGAGGGACCGGCCATGAGGTCGGCCGGCTCCAGGACGGTGGCATCCGACAACACCGCGGCGCGCTCCAGGGTGTGTTCGAGCTCGCGGACGTTCCCCCGCCACGGCTGCTGGTCCAGCCACGCCCAGGCCGCCGGGCTCAGTGTCAGCGGCCGCCCGAGACGCCGTGACAGTTGGGCGGCGAAGTGCCGGGCCAACGGAGCGATGTCCTCCCGTCGGTCCCGCAACGGGGAAAGGTGGATGACGACGACATTGAGGCGATAGTAGAGATCCTGGCGGAACCGACCGCCGCTCGCTTCGGCCTCGAGGTTCTTGGCTGTGGCCGCGACTACCCGCACGTCGACTCGGCGCGTCTTCTTGTCCCCGACCCGGCGGACCTCGCCGTCCTCGAGGACCCGGAGCAGCTTCGCTTGCAGCCCGAGCGGCAGCTCGCCGATCTCGTCGAGCAGCAGGGTACCGCCGTCGGCCTGCTCGAACAGGCCGACCTTGTCCGCGGTGGCGCCGGTGAAGGCCCCCCGCACGTAGCCGAACAGTTCCGACTCGAGCAGCGTCTCGGGGATGGCGGCGCAGTTGATCGCCACAAACGCGGCGTTCGCCCGAGGGCTCGCGCGATGGATCGCCTGCGCGATGACTTCCTTGCCGGTCCCGCTTTCGCCGGTCACGAGCACCGTCGTCTTGTGCTCGGCGACACGCGCGACCAAGTCGAGGGCCGCCCGCATCGCCGGGCTCTCCGCGATCAAGGCACGAGCGGCCGGCCCGTGATCGAGCTGTGCCTTCAGTGCCGCTACCGTGTGCCGGAGGCGCTCCCGCTCCTCCGCCTTGCGCAGGGTCAAGATGACCTCGTCGGGGCGGAACGGTTTGGGAATGTAGTCGTAGGCGCCCTCTTTCATGGCTGTGAGCGCGGCCTCTTCCCCTCCGTACGCGCTCATCATGATCACGAGCGCTGCGCCGCCGCCGCCGCGATAGGCGCGCAGGAAAGACAGACCATCCATCTCCGGCATGCGCACGTCGCAGAGAATCATGTCGAACGGCTCCGCGAGGGCCCTGTCGAGAGCGCGCTTGCCGTCGGTCTCGGTCACGAGCGCATACCCCGCGTCCCGGAGCAGGAGGCCGAGGGATTGGCGCAGGCCGGGCTCGTCGTCGACGACCAGCACCCGTGTCATAGCCAACCTCGGATGCGAAGTGCGGAATGCGGAATGTGGATTGCGGAATCGATCGGCCCGCCCTTGAGCCTGCCGTTCGGGATTCGGCATCGAACTTTGCCCAGCAGGTCCCCACTCCACATTCCGCATTCCGCATTCGTCATGACGGGATCGCCTCCGCAAAGAACATCTTAAACGCCGCTCCGCCCTCGCGCGCCGTGTCCACCCATACCACGCCGCCCATCTCGTCCACCGCCCGCGCCACCATCGCCAGCCCGAGCCCCGTGCCACGGCCCGGCGCTTTCGTGGTATAGAAGGGCTCGAAGATGCGGTCGCGGTCCTCGAGCGGCACGCCCGGGCCGGCGTCCGCGACGAACAGCAACGCGCCGGGAAGCCCGGCGGCGAACTCCACGCGGGCCGGTCGCCGTGCGGGGCCTCGCGCGAAGAAGATCTGAGCGGCGTCTGTCGCACGCCTCGGCGCCGCACGGCCCGGCTCGTAGGCCCAGCACCGGGCGCCGATCGCCACGATGCCCCCGGGAGCGGCATCTACGGCGTTCAAGATCAGATTGACTAGGGCCTGCTCGAGCAGGTGCGCACGGGCGCGGATGCGGGGCACGTCGGCCGCGACGTCGAGCGAGGCGCGCACGGTCTTGAGCGTCCCCTGGGCCTCGAGCAACGCGAAGGCGCTCCGCAGGACGTCGCCCACGTCCACGACCTCGAGGACTTCGTCCCGGGGCCGGGCGTAATCGAGCAAGCTGCGGATGATGCCGTCGATGCGGGTCAACTCTCGGCTCACACCGTCCACGACGACGGGATCGGCGCCGCGCCGCCGCAGCACCTCGACGTAGGTTCCGATGGCGCCCAGCGGATTCCCCACCTCGTGCGCGATCCCGGCGGCGACCCGGCCGATGCCGGCGAGCTTCTCCGCTCGCACGAGCTGGCTCTGGGCGTCGAGCACGCGATCGGTCATCCGATTGAGCCGCTCGGCCAGCGTGGCGAAGTCGCGGGTTTCGGCGTCCGGCGCGCGGGCGGCGAAGTCGCCCGCCGCAACCGCGTCTGCAGCGGCGACGAGGCGCTCCAGCGGACCCAGCACCAGTCGAGTCACGAGGTAGCGCCCGAAGACGATGAAGATCGCGACGTCCAACGCGACCACGATGAGGACGAGGGGCAGGAGCCGTTCGGGGGCCACGGCGCTGATCAGGAGGCTCGTCATGGCACCGAGGAGCAGGGCGACGGCCGCGAGAAACGCGAGATTCAAGAGCAGCTCCGTGCGGAGCGCTGGCTTGGACGCCATAGAGGACGCAATATGGAAACCGCGCCCGACGTTGCAACCCCTTACGCCCCAATACGGTGGAACTGCCCGCCATCAGGCTTGCGAAGTCCTCAATCTGGTGACATGCTTGCGAGGTCGTTCATACTGAGAGGCCGGTGCGCCTCTGCGAGGAGGAAGGGCCATGGATGCCGATACGAAAAGCCCGTATGTGAAACCGACGGTCACGGAGGAGGCCTCGCTCACCGGGGTCACGCTGCAGTCGCCGGGTCCCACCTGAGAGGGACGGTAGCGGCGCTGACCGACGCATTCCGTTCGAACACGTTCCCTTGGAGACACCAGGTCGCGCTGCACTGAACGACCTGGCGCCTCCGGCGCCTGGGGGTCCGTCTCGCCGCTATGCCGTCCGCGATAAGGCTCGCCTGCCAAGACGCGGGGGTCCGAGCCGCTCTCCGATCATGGCTTGATCAGGGGGCGCTCGAGCCCCCACAGCCGCTGCTGCTCGAGGTCAGCGTCGGCCAGCTCCCGGCCCGCATCGATGACCAGCGGCCGGCTTTTCCTCAACCAGGTGTGGTGATCCGCGCCGGGCCGCCACACGGTGGTGTGCACCTGTCGTGGGAGGTTGCGCCAGCCGTGGCCGAGGTGGCTCCTGGCGCGACCACGGCCAGGGTGACGCTTTCCCCGGCAGCCGTAACGCGGCTGGACACATGTGCGCGGACTTTTCTGACGCTGGTACTGATCTTCCTGCTGCGGCGCGTCGGCTGGCACCACATTCACGCGGCGACGGCCCTCGACCCCGCCGGTCGCGGTTGGCTCATTGCCGGCAACGCCCAGGCGGGCAAGTCCACCACGACAGCCCTGCTTGCCTCGCGCGGCTGGCAGGTGGGGACGGACGATGTGGCGTTCCTCGCGCCCGCCCGCGAGCGCGTGGCGGCTGTCGCCTATCACGCCCCCCTCGCGTTGCGGCCGGCAGCCTACCATCTCCTCGGAGCCCCAGGGGGGGTGTTCTCGCCCGAGCGCCGCAAGATCGCGTGCTGGCCGGAGGAGCTCGGGGGGCGCTGGGTCCCCCGCATCCATCCCGACGTGTTGCTGTTCCCATCAGTTGGTGACGGGCGCACCTCCGCCGCACCGATCCGAGCGCGCGACACCCTGGCCGAGCTCGTGCGTTGGTCGGCGTGGGTGATGCTGGAGCCCGACCTGGCGCAGGAGCACCTCGACCTCCTCACTCGATTGGCGCGCCAGGCGCGGAGTTACCGCGTCACCGTGGGCCGCGATCTCTTTGCCCGCCCCACCCGCCTGGCGGAGCTGGTCGGATGACGCTGCGTTACAAGCGCCACCCCGAGCTTCGGCTCAGCGAACTCGAGGGCGAGGGCGTGGTCTTGCACCTCGGCACGCGCCGCTATTTCACCCTGTCCGAGAGCGGACTCGCCATGCTGGAAGCGCTCGCTGCACCGCGCAGCGTGGACGACCTCGTTCAGCTACTCCGGGGTCGCTACGAGGTGACGGCGGAACGGGCCGCGGAGGACGTGCACGAGTTTCTGGATCGTTGTCGCGAGGCCGATCTCCTGGTTGTGGACGGCGAGCCATGAACCCGTCCCTCCCGGTGCGGTGGCGCGTACGGGCGGTGGCCGCCGCGACCGTGATCCCGCCGCTCCTGAGCGTCACGTCTTTCGCCCGGGTCGCCTCCTGGCTCGGCGGCGAGCCGGACGCGGCGCCTGCGGAGGCGGACGGACTGGACGACATGTCCTTGGCCCGCTGGGTGGACGGTCTGCTGCGCCGGCTACGGGGCCCGTGGCGGCACACGTGCTTGAAGCGGGCCGCCGTGCTGTACCATCTCTTGCGCCGGGCCGGGCGGCCCGTCGAGTTGTGCATCGGCGTGCGCCGCAATGGCGGGGGCGCGCTCGCTGCGCATGCCTGGCTGGTACGCGACGGGATCCCCTACCTCGAGCGCGAGCCAGCGGCCGCTCAAACACATACGGTGATCGCTCGGTTCCCCGAGGGGGCGACCTCCCAGCCGTGCACCCAGCGGAGTTGATGCTGGAAACGCTACGCTTCCGCGGCGGACTCGACCAGGAAGCGCTAACGGCCGCCTGGACCACCCTGCCGACGCGGGGCCTTGGACTTGCCCGTCTGGTGGAAGTCGAGGGGTGCGCCCTGTGGCTCGAGCGGCGGCTGCGGCAGCTCGGCCGGGACCTCCCGGAGACGGAGTTTCGAGCATGGCTCGCGCGGCGCGCTCGGCGAACCACCGCTCGGAACCTCCTGGTCGACGAGCAGGTGGCCAAGCTGGTGCGTCTGCTGCGCGCCGCCGGGATCCCCCACGTGCTTCTGAAAGGGGCGGCCCGCCGGGCGGCGGCGGCCCTGTACCCGCTCGCCGAAGCGCGAGCCACAAATGATGTCGACGTGCTCGTGCCGGCCGCCCAGGCTCAGGCGGCGTGGGATGGGCTGCGGGCATCAGGTTACGAGCTCGCTGTGCGCCCGCGTGGAATCCACCCCGGGCACTTCCATCTCCCTCCACTCTGGGACCGCTCCCGCGTGGCAGTGGAGCTGCACACCTCCACCTCGCCCACGGTGCCTTCGGAGGTGGCGTGGCACCGCGCTAACGCCGACCCCCGTGAGGTCGAGCATTATGGCATGCCGGTGCGCGTCCCCTCCGCGACGGAGCTGCTATGGCACGGGCTGACGCACAGCCTGGGAAATGGCTCCAACGGGTTCCGCCTGCGCTTTCTCATGGACGGTGCCGTGATCTGGGCGAGCGGCGCCGACCTGGACTGGCCGGAAATCCGGCGCCGGTTGGAGTCTTCGGAGATCACCGACGGCACGAGCGCGGCGGCGTGGCTGTACGCCGCGGCGTGGCTCGCCGGCACCGCCCCATCGCTCCCGAGCACGGCGCAAGAGCCGTGCTTCGACCTGAGACACGCCCTCCGCTGGCGCTTCGCGGTTCTCCGCTTCGTACGCCCGGGCACGCTGCTCGTCAGCTTGGTCGTGGGGGAGGGGACACGGTCGCAGCTTGGCCTGGGACTCACAGCGCCGCCGCGCCACACGAGAATCGGGCGGCGCACCTTGCGCCGGCTCGTTGCCGCGAGCGTTCGAGTCGCCTACCTGATCTGGCGCGCGGGCTGGGATCCCCGCCCGGCGTAGGGAGAAAAAGAAAGCGGCGGGAAGGCCCGCCGCTCTCTCCGTTGTCAGCTCAAGCCCGAAGGCTTACTGGCACTTCGGCTCGCCTTCCTTGTTCGCGACACCACCACCGGCCGCGGTCGCCCCGACGTAGATGTCGCACTTCTTGGCGGTGGCGTTATGGCCCACGATCGCGTTCCAACCGGTAGGCGTGACGGCGATGGTCAGCGCCTGGCCGGGCGCCACGCCCACGCCGGCCGACGTACAGAATGCCACGTTGGCCGCCGGCGTCGGAGTCGCGCAACTCCAGTTTGCGGTGTAGACCGCCGAGTCGGCAAAGTACGCCTCTTCAGCCGTCACGAGGTTCCGGAGGTCCGACTTCATCGAGGCGATGTACGCCTTTTCCTTCGTGTTCGCGAACTTCGGAATCGCGATGGCGGCGAGAATGCCGATGATCACCACCACGATCAGAAGTTCAATCAGTGTGAAACCCTTGCGGTTCATCTGGACATCCCCCCTTGTTCGTGTCTCAGGTACGGCAACATACGGATTGGGCCGCTCGCGTTTGAAGCAAACCGTGTGCCCCAAACAGGCACAATGCTATAACACAAAGCAGTTGAGCGACTTACACCTGTAGAGCCCTCCCGCCAGCGCAATCCGGAACACTCAGAAGTCGGGACTTTTGCAAGTCTTGCGGCCTGTCGCAAGGCTCACCCCGAATCGGGCCCCGCACTCGAGTCGCGCCCCTCCTTCGGCTCCCCGTCGTACCGGCTCAGCTTGCGGTACAGCGTCGAGGGGTCGATGCCAAGCACCTCGGCGGCGCGCGTCTTGTTGCCGCCTTCGCTGTGCAGCACCCACGCGATGTAGGCGCGCTCGATCACGTCGAGCGTGGGGTTCGCGTGCTGCCGCTCGGCCACGAGCGGCTCCGCCCGGCGCTCCGTGAGCTTTTCGGGCATCGCGGCGAGCTGGATGGTTTCGCCCTTGGTCAGCACGACCGCTCGCTCCAGGGCGTTCTCGAGCTCGCGGACGTTGCCCGGCCAGTCGTACGCCATGACGGCCGCTTCCGCCTCCCCGGCGAGCTGTTTCAGCTCACCTTGCTCGCTTGCAATCCGCTCGAGGAACGCCTTCACGAAGATCGGAATGTCCTCCCGCCGGTCGCGCAGCGGCGGCAGCTGGATGGCGATGACGTTGAGCCGGTAATAGAGGTCCGTGCGGAAGCGGCCGCGCTTGATGTCGTCCTCGAGGTCGCGGTTGGTCGCAGCCACTACGCGCACGTCCACGGGGATCGCCTCCGTGCCGCCCACCGGGATCGCCTCGCGCTCCTGGAGCACGCGCAGCAGCTTCACCTGGGTCGCGGGCGACATCTCCCCGATCTCGTCGAGGAAAAACGTGCCGCCCCGGGCTGCGGCGAACAGTCCCTGCTTGTCGCGCACGGCACCGGTGAACGAGCCCTTCACGTGCCCGAACAGCTCCGACTCGAGCAGGCTTTCCGGAAGCGCGCCGCAGTTCAGCGACAGGAACTGGCCGTCGCTCCGCCCCGACAGGTCATGGATGTAGCGGGCGATGACCTCCTTCCCGGTCCCCGATTCGCCCTGGATCAGCACGGTGCTCTCGGTCGGCGCCACCTGCTCAGCGAGGCGCAGGACATCCTGGAACAGGCGCGACTTGCCCAGCGGCTTGACGAGCCCGGAGCGCTCGCGACGCCGGATCTCCTGCTTCAGCTGCTTGTTCTCGGCCTTGAGGATGCGCTGCTCCGCCGCCCGGCGGCAGATCGCCACCAGGTCGTCGTTCGAGAACGGCTTCTGGATGTAGTAGAAGGCGCCCTGGTTCACCGCCTGGATGGCGCTCTGGAGCGACGCCTGGGCCGTCATCAGGATCACCGGCGTCTCAGGGTCCTGCTCGCGCACGGCGGCGAGGATCTCCGTCCCGGACACGCCCGGCATCTTGATGTCGGTCAGCACGATGTCCGGCGCGGAGGTCTTCAGCGCCTCGAGGCCGGCCTTACCCCCTTGGGCGGTCACCACGTCGAAGCCTTCGCCCTTGAGGAGGATCCGGAGGACGTCCAGTATCCCCATCTCATCGTCGATGACCAGAATGGACGCCTGTTGCGTCATGCGGCTTCCTCTTTCCGCCGAGCGGCGGGGAAGTACACGGTGAAGGTCGTTCCCTGCCCCGAGGCCGAATCCACGAGCACGAGGCCCCGGTGCGCTTCGACGGCACGCTGGACGATCGCGAGCCCGAGGCCCGTGCCCCCCGTCCGGCCCGTGACGAAAGGCTCGAACAGCCGGGCGCGCAGGCTCTCGGGGATGCCGGGCCCGTTGTCCCTCACGACCAGCGCGACCGGGTTCTCGATGCCCGCGCCGCCGGGCAGCTCGTGCGCCGCGGGCCGCCCCGTCCGGACCGTCACGCGGGCGCCCTTCCCGACGGCCTGCACGGCGTTCAGCACCAGATTCGAGACGACGCGGTGCAGCAAGTCCTCGTCGCCCTCCATCGGGGTCGGCCCTCCGACGAGGTCGATGACCGCGTCGTCGGGGCAGTCGGGGTGCTCCCGCACGAGCCTGATGGCCGCCGCCGCCACGCCGTTCAGGTCGAGCGGCCGGCATTCGGTCACGCGCACACGAGAGAAATCAAGGAACTCGGAGAGCAGCCGCGACAGGCGGTCGCTTTCGCGCACGATCAGGCTCGTCAAGAATTTCTCGTCGTCGTTCACGCGCTTGGCGCGGCCCAACTGCTCCACGGAGGAGCGGATCGAGGCGAGGGGGTTCTTGATCTCGTGCGCGAGGCTCGACGACAGCTCGGCGACGGCTTCCAGCCGCTCGGCTCGCAGGTGCAACTCCTCGAGACGCTTCGAATCCGAGATGTCGGTGAAGATCGCCGTTACCCGAGGCACCCCGCCGGGCTCTACGTCGAGCGTCGTGGTGGTGACGCCGATCGGGAACGTGCGATCCGGGCGCCGGACCCTCGCCTCCACCCGCATCGCGCGCACGCCGCGACGCGCCGTCGCGGTGATGGCGGCCCAGAACTCGGGCGCCATCTTCGCGAACTCGGGCATGATCGAACGACCCCGCCACTGCCGCTCCTTGAACCCGAGGATCTGCTCCGCCGCCGGGTTGCAGTAGAGCACGTGCCCGTCTTGATCCACTGTCACGATGCCGGTGGGGATGTTGCGCAGCACGTCGGCCGCCTCGAGCCGGACCTGCCGCAGCTCGCCCGCCAGCGCTTCCCGCTCGGCGCCCATCACGGACACACGACTGGCGAAGTACGCGGTCACCGCGGCGACCGCGGCGAAGACCGACAGCTGAAGGAAGATCTCGCCGGTCATCGCGGTCGGATGACCGAAGAACACATCCGCGAAATACACGATCCCCACGAGTGCCGTGATGAGCACCGTGCTCGCGGGCGGCATCAGCACCGCAGTCACCGCGATGAGCGGCACGTACAGCGGGGTCAAGTCGCTCTGCGGCCCACCGGTCATGTGCACCACGCTGGTGATCAGCGCCACATCGAACAGCGCCTGGCCGTAGAGGAACGTCATCCCGGGTGAGCGACCGCGGATGTGGGTGTGCCAGTAGGAGGCGATCGTGACGACCACCGTGGCCACCAGCAGGAGCGACGTGACGAGGATGTCGAGGGGGGCCGCGACCGCCCACTTGAGGACGGCTGCAACGTAGATCGCCGCCGCGACGCAGACGCGCCCGACGTATACCGACCGCAGCAGGCTCCTGGGAGTCGGAATGACCGATCCGACGGAGCCGCCGCCGAGCCACTTCACGCAACGCTCCTACTACGGAAGTGCATATTTGACAATATGTTATGTGGTCAATGGATCGCCATCAGCGCACGGAGCAGGGGTCTAAGTATTGGAAGAGGTCTGGCAAAGTGCAATAGCGGAACGCATCACGGCCCCCGGCGAACTCCATGCGATTGCCCACCAAGGAGTTCCACGCCCGCACACGAGGTTCGGCGCTGGCCCCAAGCGCTGGCGCTCACTATTCTATGTCAATGAAGCGGATCCCCGCGGCAGTGCTGTTCGGGCTTGCGCTTTTCGTACGACCGGCCGGGGGGCAGGCGCAGCTCACTGCCGCCGACTCCGCGATCCTGAATTCCCAGGCGCTCAAGCACCTCGTCCTCACTGCCCCGCTGTTCCGCCGGCTCAGTCTCCTCGCCGCGGACCTCGACCGGGAAGTCGTCCTCTGCCTACAGGGCGTGCTTTCGGGGGATACCGCCATCGTGCGGGATTTCACGACGCCCCATCTGCTTCGGTCCACGGCTGACGCGGTGGCGCCGGAACCTTGCGCACCGGCGACGACGCTCGCGGTGTGGCACAACCATCCCTGGACCGGCCCGGACTCGAGCTTCGGAGTGAAGACGCCCGAGGACCTGTGCTCGCTCAGCCAGCCCGACCTGCGAACGGTGGTTCGGGACTCGATTCCGTTCGCCATTGTCAGTGTGGGGCGCACACCGCGGCCGATCATCTGCTGGTGGCGGCGCGTGCAGGCGGTCGTGAACCGGCATGTGAAATTCTTGCCGCGCTTTCCCCGACAGTGGGTGCAGCTGCAATCGCTTGCACGGTTAGCCGATCCAGCACCGACCCCACCCTCCCCATCCGTGCCCTAACGGAGCCGGTATGGGCGGTAGGAAGCGGTAAGGGGCGGTAGGGGGCGGTAAGAGGCGGTAAGAGACGGTAAAGAGCCGACACGCCGTCCTACCGCCCCCTACCCCCCTACCGCCCCTTACCGCCCCTTACCGCCTCCTACCGCTTCGTACCGCCTCCCTTATTGTACCGCATTCACCATGTCGAAGATCGGCAGGTACATGGCGATCACCATGCCGCCCACGATGACGCCGAGCACCACGATCATGATGGGCTCCATCAGGGACAGGAGCGCGCTGACCGCCGCGTCCACCTCGTCGTCGTAGAAGTCGGCGATCTTCGAGAGCATCTCGTCGAGGCCGCCGGTCTGCTCGCCGACGGCGATCATCGAGATCACC
Organism: Gemmatimonadales bacterium; assembly: GCA_035763805.1. Taxonomy (GTDB): domain Bacteria; phylum Gemmatimonadota; class Gemmatimonadetes; order Gemmatimonadales; family GWC2-71-9; genus DASUAL01. The sequence goes on along the minus strand of DASUAL010000120.1, from coordinate 17,709 downwards.
ATGGGTGGAAACACCTTGGATTTCTGGAGCGGCGCCGCGATGGTCTCGCCGCCCGCGATTGAGGCGCGCGACTCCATCACCGCGTTGTGAATGACCATGTTGCCCGCCGTGCGGGCCGTGATCTCGAGGCCATCGAGGATCGACACCCCCGAAGAGATCAAGGTGCCGAGCGTCCGTGTGAACCGGGACACCGCGGCCTTGCGGATCACGTCTCCCAGCACCGGGAGCCGCAGCAGCAGGGCGTCGATCTGCAGGCGGCCCGGCGGCGTCTGATAGTAGCGGTTGATGGTAAACACAGTCGCGCCGAGGACGCCGAGGATCGCCCACCAGTAGTTCGTCAGGAGGCTGCTCAACCCGATGACGACGCGCGTCGGCAGTGGCAGCGTGAGGTTCACCGACGCGAACATGTTCTGGAACGTCGGGATCACGAAGATGAGGAGCACCGCGATGGCAATAACCGCCACCGACAAGATGACCGCAGGGTAGATCATCGCCCCTTTTACCTTGCGCACGATGGCGTCGTTCTTCTCCAGGAACTGCGCGAGGCGCACGAGGATGGTGTCCAGAATGCCGCCCGCCTCGCCGGCCGCCACCATGTTCACGTACAGGTCGCTGAACGCCTTGGGGTGCTTGCGCAGGGCGTCCGCCAGCGTCATCCCGCTCTCCACGTCGTAGACCACCTGGCGGGTGACGTCGGCGAGCATCTTGTTCTCAGTCTGCTGCGCCAGGATGCCAAGGGCTTGCACCAGCGGCAGCCCGGCGTTGATCATGGTGGCGAACTGCCGGGTGAACACCACGACGTCGCGCGTCCGGACGCCCCCGCCGAACTTGAAGTTGAGCTTGAACTCTTTCGGCGCGGCCCGGACCTGCACCACCACCATGCGGTTCTTGCGCAGGTGGGCGATGACGTCATCCCGGGTCGGTAGGTCGATCTTGTCGTTGACGAGATCGCCCTTGAGCGTGCGGGCGGTGAATTGAAAAACCGGCATGGTCTAATCCCCCTCGCTAGCGGCGCGCGGCCACTTTAGACGGACCCGCCTGCTGGGCGCCGGGCGACGGGAATGCTTCCTTGTCGTCGATCGGCGCTTCGCCGATCATCCGCAGGAAGTCGTTGGGCTTCGAGGTGACGCGGAGGCACTCCTCCTTCGTTACTTCGCGGCCGAGATACAACTGATACAGCGCATCGTTCAGCGTCTGCATCCCGTACTTCTTCCCCGCCTGCATGGCGGATTCGATCTGGTGCGCCTTCTCCTCGCGGATCAGGGCGCGGATCGCCGGGGTGCACACCATGATCTCGGCCGCCATGACCCGGCCTCGTCCCCTGGCGCGCTGCAGCAGCGTCTGTGTGACCACCCCCTCCAGCACGAACGCGAGCTGCTGGCGGACCTGCTGCTGCTGATGCGAGGGGAACACGTCGATGATGCGGTTGATGCTCTCCATCGCCGAGTTGGTGTGCAGCGTGGCAAAGGCGAGGTGCCCCGTCTCGGCGATCGTGAGCGCTGCCGAGATGGTCTCGAGATCGCGCATCTCGCCGATCAGCACGACGTCCGGGTCCTGGCGGAGCGCGTACTTCAGCGCCGCGGCGAAGCTGTTCGTGTCGGTGCCGATCTCGCGCTGGTTGATGATGCAGTTCTGGTGCCGGTGGATGAACTCAATCGGATCCTCCACCGTGATGATATGCCCCTTCAGATCCTTGTTGATCTTGTCGATCATGGCGGCGAGGGTCGTGCTCTTGCCCGAGCCCGTGGGTCCCGTCACGAGCACCAGTCCCCGCGGGCGCTCGGCGAGCTGCGCCACGATCGGCGGCAACCCCAGCTCCTCGAAGGTGCGTACGTTGGCCGGGATCTGCCGGATCGCGAGCGACACGCAGCCGCGTTGCTTGTAGCAGTTGCCGCGGAACCGCGCCAGGTTCTGAATCCCGAACGAGAAGTCGAGCTCATTCTCGTGCTCGAACCGCTTCTTTTGATTCTCCGTGAGCACCGAGTACGCGAGCGACAAGGTGTCCTTGGGCGTGAGCACGGTGTCGATGGAGGAGCTCACGATGTCCCCGTCGACCCGCAACTTGGGGCGCTCGCCTGCCACGATGTGGAGGTCGGACGCTTCCTTCTCCACCATCTCCTCGAGCAAGGCCCGCAGATTCAGCGCCTGCGTACCAGGCGTCATGCCGCCGTCTCCTTCACGACTTCCTCCAGCGTGGTGATGCCGCGCTTGACCTTGAGCATCCCGTCCATGCGCAGTGTGAGCATGCCTTCCTTTACCGCCTGCTCCCGGAGCTCCTCGGTCGAGGCACCCTTCAGCACCATGCGCCGGAGCGCGCTCGACATCGCCATCACCTCGTACAACCCCTGCCGGCCCTTGTACCCCGTGCTCCCGCACCTGTCGCAGCCCGCCCCCCGGTTGAAGGTCAGCTTCGCCGCGTCGGCCAGCGGGATGCCGAGGGCGTGCAACTCGTCCTCCGTGTACTTGTGCTCCTGCTTACAGTCGACGCAGATCCGGCGCACCAGCCGCTGGGCCACGATCAGGTTCACCGCGCTCGCCACGTTGAACGGCTCGATCCCCATGTCCACCATGCGCGTCACAGTGGATGGGGCGTCGTTCGTGTGGAGGGTGGAGAGCACCAGGTGACCGGTGAGCGACGCCTTGATCGCGATCGAGCCCGTCTCAAGGTCGCGGACCTCCCCCACCATGATGATGTTCGGGTCCTGCCGCAGGAAGGCCTTCAGCGCCGCCGCGAACGTCATCCCCACCTCGTTCCGAACGAGTACCTGATTGATGCCGAGCAGATTGTACTCGACCGGGTCTTCGGCGGTGAGAATGTTCACTTCCGGCGTGTTGATCCGCGACAACGCCGAGTACAGTGTCGTGGTCTTGCCGGAGCCGGTGGGACCCGTGACGAGCACCATCCCGTAGGGGTTCAGGATCGCGCGCATCAGATCTTGCTCGGCCTTCGGCTCGAAGCCGAACTTCGTGAGGTCGAGCGTCAGGTTCCCTTTGTCGAGGATCCGCAGCACGATCTTCTCGCCGAACAGGACGGGCAGGGTCGAGACGCGGAAGTCGATGACCTTGCTCCCGAACTTCAGCTTGATCCGGCCGTCCTGCGGCACGCGCCGCTCGGCGATGTTGAGCTGTGCCATGATCTTGACGCGCGACGTGAGCGCGGCCCGCATCTTGATGGGCGGCTTCATCACTTCCAGCAGCGCGCCGTCCACGCGGTAGCGCACCCGCAACTCGTGCTCGAACGGCTCGATGTGGATGTCCGAGGCCCCCCGCTTCACCGCGTCGGTCAGGAGCCCGTTGATCAGCTTCACGACCGGAGCGTCATCCGCGAGATCCTTGGCGTTGACGTCCTCGTCCGTCTGCTCCTCGACCACCTCCAGATCCTCGGCGGCCGCGATATCCTTGAGGAGCGTCTGAAGCTGGGCGTCCGACTGCTGGTAGTAGCGGTCGATCGCGTTGCGGAGGGTGTACTCCCCCGCAATCACCGGGAAGACGTCGCAGCGCGTGATGAACTTGATGTCCTCGATCGCCGTGACGTTGTTGGGATCGGCGATCGCGATCGTGAGCGTGCGACCCTCACGCTTGAGCGGTAAGACGGTGTGTTTGACGGCGACATCCGCAGGGAGGAGCTTGAGGATCTTGGGGTCGACCTCGAAGCGTGAGAGGTCGACGGCCGGCATCCGGTATTGCCGGGCCAGCATCTTGGAAATCTCGGTCTCCTCGACGTAGCCCAGCTTGACGAGAGTGTAGCCCAGGCGCATCCCCGTGCTCTTCTGCTCCAGTAGCGCCCTCTTGAGCTGATCCGGTGTGATCAGCCCTTCGCGCACCAGGATCTCGCCGAGCTTGTCGGTGGTGGCTGCCGCAGTCGCCGTATGCAACTCGTTGAAATTGAACAGACTAACATAGTTTGCGGCGAAGGGGTGTCAAGGCGGAAACGGTATCTGCCCCGAAAACATGACGTAAGGACGCAAGCTCTCGATCACGCGGGGACCGATCCCGGGGACGCTGTCGAACCGGTTGAGCCCACCGAAGGGACCGTGGGTTGTGCGCCACGTCACGATTCGCTGCGCCAGTGCGGGACCGACGTGGGGCAGCCGCGTGATGTCCGTCACGTCGGCGCGATCGAGATCGATGCGCTCACCCGGCAGCAGCGGGCGCGCGAGGCGCGCGGCAGCGCGCGCCGTTTCGCGCAGCCCCGCGCGCGACGGCTCGTCGCGCGACGCCACGAGTTGCACGTCACCCGGGGCCGAGCTCGGTGTGGCGGCGGGAGCGAGCGCATACCGCACGACGCCGCCTGCCAAAGCGAGGAGCGCGAGCAGTAAGGCAGCGCGGCGGTCGTCCACGCTTCCACGCTAACGGCTCGCCGGCCACCGGCTGGGATCCGTTCCACGCAGGCGTCGCCAGAAAAATTGCGGTTCACGAGTGCGGAATGTGGAATGCGGAATGTCAGTGTACGCGTCGTGGCGCGGCTTTCGATCTTTCACTTCAATTCGGCAATCCGCACTCTGCATTCCGCATTCGGGTCACCGCACCAGCGCCACCGCCACGTCACCGACAACTTGGAGGGAGGCCGCGCTCACCTTGTCGATCGTGTCGTCCGTCGTGTGCCAGAAGGGGTAGTCGAAATCCACGACGTCGATCGCGTGGATGCCGGCACGCTGCAGCGCCACGTGATCGTCGATGAGCGTGTGCTTCACCCCGTGGAGGAACACGCGGCGGTAGCCCAAGTCGGCGGCGGTGCGCCACACGCGGCTCACCACTTCGGGCGCGAACGCTTGGGAGTTGCCCTCGTAGTAGAACTGCTGGTCCTTGTCGGCGACCATGTCGAACAGCACGGCGAAGAGGGGAGGGTACCCGGGTGGCTGGTGCGTCGCGAAGTAGCGCGACCCGATGAGCACGTCCGTCGAGTCGGCGAAATCCCCGTAGTCCTCGCCGTCCACGAACAGCAGGTCGACGCCCACGGCGGGGGGCCTCGCCTTGAGCGCGTCGGCGACGCCGAGCAGGACGGCGACGCCGGAGGCGCCGTCGTTGGCCCCGGGGACGGGGAGGCGCTGCGCGCCGAGGTTCGGGCTCTGGTCGGCCCTGGGGCGGCTGTCCCAGTGGGCGAGGAACAGCACGCGCTCCGGTAGGTCGGGGCGAAACCGCGCGAGGAAGTTCCGCAGGCTCAAGCGCTTGCCGTCGCGCGTCACGTGGGTGAACGCCTGCACGGTCACGGTGTCGGCACGGGCGCGTAGCTCCGCGAGGATCCAGTCTCCAGTCCGCTCGTGCGCCGGCGTGCCGGGCACGCGGGGCCCGACGCTCACCTGCTGCTCGAGATAGCCGAACGCGCGCGCGCCGTCGAACTCCCGGGGCCGCGCGTTCCCGCGTGACTGACACGCGAGGACGAGCACCAACGCGCCGACGCGACAGGCCTTGCTCATCGGAGCTGCCCCACGCTGGTGTGGAGCTCGACGAAGGCCGTGATCACCAGCTGCGATGTCTTGCGGTTGGCCTGCCGCTCGTCATTCACGACGCGCGCCATCTGGATCCCCGCGCTGAAGCTGGGTGGGAGGTCGGTGTCCATCGTAAGCTGCGTCTGCGACTGCCGGCTGTCCACGTACGGGACGCACGTCGTCCGGCCGGTGGACCGGAGGCACACGGTGTTGACGCTCGACGAGTAGCGGGCGGTCGCGCGGATGTCGGTCTTCATCCGCACGAGCGCGGCGGGGGGCCGGAAGGCGAACGTGAGACTGGCGCTCTGCTGATCGCGCTCCGTGTGGAACAGATTGCCGGCGTTCACCCGGTCGCTCCTCGTACGGGAGGCGTCGATCGTGGTGTTGATCCCCCTCCGCCAGGTCAGCGAGACGAGCGGCCGCACCGAACGCTCCGTGGTCGTGGCCACGGCGGCCCCTTCGATGCCGCCTGCGAACGAGAGCTGCTCCGCCGTGGTGCGGCTCTCGCGGTAGTTGAGCTGAGCGTTCACCGACGTAAGCACTCGCCCGAGCACGATACGCGAGGGCGTCAGGCTCCAGCTGAGCGCGCCCGACGGCCATTCTCGGCTGCTGGTGCGCACGGGGACCTGCTGATCGGTGCGCAGCGCCCACGCGACTCCGTGGGTCGTGCGGTAGTTGAGGCTGACCCGCATCCCGAGCACGAACACGGCGCTGCCAGCCGCGTTGAGGTTCCAGTGGTCGACCGCCGAGCCCGCGAGCAGGCCACCCTGGCGACGGAAGCGGTCGAAGCCGACGAGCGCGAGCTGGTAGCCGAGCGACGGGATGAACGGGGCCCTGTTGTAGGAAGACTCCTGCGTGCGGCCGTACGAGACGTCTACGTTGGTGAGCCGGCGGAGCAGCTTCGTCAGGCCGGCGCTGTCGCCGAAGGCCCGCTGGCCGAAGCGCTGGGGGTCGAGCTGGATCCCGACGTCGAATCGGCGGGAGGTGGTGAACGCCGCCGGCACGTGGAAGCCGCCCATCGAGTCCCCGACGTCGCGAACGGCATCCCGGCCGTTGGGGTCACGGTTGAACGCGAACGCGGTCGCGAAGCCGGCGCGCGGCCGCAGCCACGCCGCCACCTGGGGGGTGACGTTCAGCGACGTGTTGACGCTGCGCTGCGTTTCAACGCCAGCGTTCGCGCCCAGGAAGGAACGCCGCCGTTGGCGCATCAGGCGCCCGATCGTGGTCGAGTCGCCGTAGTCGCGCAGGTCGCGCAGGGACGCGGCGTCCATCCGGAGCTGGACGCCCGGCAGCGGCAGGAGGTCCAGGCCGGCGTTGGTGCGCCACACCTTGCTGCGCGACTGCGCGGGGATTAGCCCCGAGTCGGCGGGTCGCGCGACGGGCACGGCGTACGTGAAGCGGGACCCACGCTCGCCTGCGAGACCCGAGCGGAACCGCACCGCCGTCGGGGCGATTCGCAGGCCCTTCGGCCGTCCCGACACCAGAGCGAGGACGTACTCGAAGTTGAGCGAGTAGCTCGATGACGTGGCCGACGACAGCGCCGCGCGCGTGTTCCCGCTCGCGAACGCGCCCGTGAGCGCGAGCGGATCCACCAGGTAGCGCATCAGGGGCGCGGCGGAGCGGCTGGTGCGCCGGATCGACACGGCGTAGCTCGCCGCGGTCGAGCGCGGGGTGCGCAGGCCGGGGAGCGCGTTCGCCCGGATGTCCGTGCCAGCCAGGTACAACGGCTCGGTCGAGCGCGAGGCGTAGCGTACCGTGAGCGGCGCGGCGATCCCCCAGCGGTCGGGGAGAAAGCGCTCGAGCCGCAGGGTGCCCGCCACGCTTCTTGCGTTCTCGGTGTGGTACCGCGGGTCCTCGCCGAGCTGGCGGAACTGCGCGTCGCGCCGCGACCAGCTCACCGCCACGTCCCCCACGTTCGCGGCGGTGAGGGTGAAGTCCACGGCGGCGGCGGTGCCGGCGTCCTGCACGACGTCGCTCAGGCGGATGTCATCCACCCACAGCTCGGCCTGGCCAACGAAGACGCGCTCGTCGACGCGCAGGATCCCGGCCGCGATCTCCTGCACCGCCGCTAGGTTGGGGGGCGCGGTGGCGGGGTCCCGGACGTGAGCGATGTAGGGCCCGTCGCACATGACGTAGGCCGAATCGCGGGGCACGAGGGTTGTGTCGGGGCATCCCGGATACACCTGCGGGGTGTCACCGCGCAGCCACGCCTGCTCGACCTGGGCTCGCAGGGCAAGCCAGCGGTCGAACTCCACCACCACCTCGGGCTCCCATGAGCTGGTGCGCGCACCGGCGTGGTACAGGTAAAAGTTGTTCTGGTCCTTGCCCGCTTTGATATAGAAGTGCAGGTCGCCGTCCTCCCAGCCCGGCCCGCGGCCTCGGGCCCACGCCCGCAGCTTCCGGTACTTGAGGAAGTTCTTGTCGCCCTCGGAAGTGAATCGCGTGAACGCCTCGGCGCGCTGGCCGGTCTCGAGGCCGGTCGCGAGCAGGCGCAGCGAGCGCTCGTTGATCTGCGCGGCCGCGAGCTGCAGGTTGGCATCGCGCCGGCCCGCCTGGTCGAACACGCCGGGCGGCGGCGTATAGCCCAAGTCGCGGTTCTCGGTGCTGACCACCGACGCGATCACCTCGCCCAGGCCCGCGCCGCGGTCGCCCGCTAGCCCTCGGATCGGCGTGTCCGCGCGCTTGAGCCACGAGGCGCCCACCAGGCGCACCCGCGCCAGCCCGAAGAACACCTGCGGGCTGGGCCTGCCGGCGGGCGCGGTCTGCGGCGCGACGAGCGTCAGCCGCAGGCTCTGGATCTGCCGCAGGTTCACCTCTCCTTGCAGGATCGTGTCCGTGCGGAAGGGGATGCGGTACAGCCGCCAGCCCGCCGCACCGCCGTCCGGCGCGGGCACCATGCCGCCGTCGCGCACGAAGAAGCGCTCGTCTCCGATCGGGAACACGAAGCGCACATAGCTCTCCGCGGTCCGCACACCGGCAACCGAGTCGAGTTGGAAGTCGCCGTCCAAGTCCTCCGTGTCGACGAAGCCGTTGTGCCGGCCGCACCGGGAGCGAAGCTCGCCGAAGAAGAACGCCTGGAGCACGCCGTTCCGCGTGATGCTGCACGATGGCAGAGTGTCGATGACCACGCCCCGCGTCGAGTCGACGATGCCGTCGGTCACCCGGTCGCCGAGGATCCCCTCGTCGTCGACCACCGCGTTCCACGAGTGCGTGACGGCGTCGCGCTCGGTGTCGAGGCGCCCCTGCCCCACGTACCGTTGGCCGTACCACGTCGTGTCCGCGGTCCCGGAGACCTTGAAGTACTCCGGCACCCAGGCCACCGCGTCCTCGAACACCGAGCCGAAGTCGAGGAGCAGCGCCGCGCGGTTCGCCATGGCCGTCCGGTGGTTGTCCTCCCACACCCAGAACTCGATGTACTCGACCCGCGAGAGGTCGGCCCCGGTGGCGGAGAGCGCCTGCGTGATCGACCGCCAGCGCGCGCCATCATGGTGCGGGCGGACCCAGTTGGGCGCGCCGGTGTTCGCATCGGCGAGGCCCAGCACCGTGTCCGGCTTGAGCATCAGCCAGAGAACCGGTTCGGCCGACTGCGCCTGGCCTACCACGCGGATCGTGGGGTCGATCTGCTGGGCCAGGAACTGGATGGGGTTGCCCTGGAAATCGATGGGCAGGCTCTGCCAGGTGAGTGCCGCCGCGTCGGCCGGATCGAAGCTCGAGATGCCGAACGGCTCGGCACCCCGCGGTGTGGTGGGCCGGCTGCCCCAGTGCCAGCTGTTCTCGGCGAGCGAGACGAAACGGCCGGCCTCGCCCTCGAACTCTTCGACGTATGCCTGGCCCGCCTGGTTCGGCCTGGGGCGGGACAGCGCGACCTCCGCCGCCACGTTGAGGAGCGATGGCGCGTCGGTGTCGATGCCCGGGAGCAGGTTGAGCGCTCGGGTGATGATGTCGGGCTGGAAGTGCAGCTCCGTGCTCACGCCGCCGATGAAGCTCGACGACGGCTCGAAGCCGAGTGGGGGCCGCGTGAACGCGCTCTGCTCCCGCTGGAACAGCCCGGTCAGGTTCACCTGGCCGCGCGCGCCGAGGTCGTAGCGCGCGGCGAGCCCGTAGATCGACGTCGGCGCGATGACGAAGGCGGCGCGCTCCTCGAACTGTGCGCGCACCTGCGCCGCGCCGCCCTGGAACAGGGAGTCCGCGTTCCGGAACTGCACCTGCCCGGTCGTATAGTCGATCGTGTAGTCGACGTCGCGCGTGAGCAGGCGCGTGCCGACGTAGATCTTCTCGCTGCCGTCGCGGATCTGAAAGCTGTTGAGGGAGAGCTGACTCTTGTCGGCCGACGCCGACACGTTCGCCTCCAGGCGCAGCGCGAACACGGAGGGCGGTGCCTGGAGCGCGAGGAAGGCCCGCGGCGTGCGGTACAGCGAGTCGTTGCGCTCGGCGGCCGCCAGCCTGCTCGAGTCAGCGAACGGCGCGAGGTGGGGGAACACGACGAAGTAGTCCCGCAGCGGCGCCCCCTGCTGGGGATCGCGGGCGCGGGGGAAGAGTCGGTTGTACTGGTCGAACCTGGTGGGATCCGATTCGAGCGCCGTCCCCAGCAGGGCGAGGTAGGTCTCCCCCGTCAGGAGCGCGCGTTCCCGCTGATTGACGGTGAGCGCGAGCTGGGCCGTCTCGCGCGCGATCTCGCTCCCACCGACGCGGTAGGCGCTCCGAATCTCGAACCGGAAGCTGGGCGCGGCCGTCGTCACCCCCGGCTTCGGATCGTACACGAGCCGGAGCGTGTCGACGAACGCGGTGTCCGGGTTCGCCGCGACCGGGAACGTACCCACGCAGCGCCGGCCTCCCCCCGGGGCGCAGGACGTCGCGCCTGCCGGAATGTAGGACACCGCCAGGTAGTCGGTCTGGTCGAGGCGCGCGGCGAGCGCGAACCACGCGCCGGTCGGGTCGACGTAATAGTCCTTCCCTTCCTGGAGAATCTCCCATTGGAACGGCCCCGCGCGCTGCGCGCTGCAGTCGACCGCGTTCGAGGTGGCCCCGCACGCGACGGCCCGCACGCCGCCGATGTTCTGGTTGCTGCTCGAGCCCGGGGCGACCGCCCGCACCCGGTAGACGCGCAGGCTGCCCACCCGCAGCGAATCGGGGAGCAAGAGGGGATCGATGTTGAGGATGTCGACCGCCGGATACCCGGGTACGAGCGCCGGGTCGACGGCGAAGAAGAAGCGGCCCTGCTCGTAGTCGAGGTCGCGCGCCACGCGGTCGAGCGGCTGCGTCGTGGTCTCGCCCACGTTGTAGAGACGGTCCTTGACGACGTTGCCCTTCTGCTGGGCGTAGATCCCGGTCAACTCGAGGTTGCCGAGCTGCGCGGCGGCCTGCACGCCGAAGTTGTTGGCGGGAATGGCCGCGGTGATGAAGCGCGAGCGGGGCGCACGGAACGTGACGTTGCCGGCCTCGACGCGCTTGAGGATGTCGTCTTCGAGGCCTTCGTACCACACCTGGAGGTTGTTGTTCGCGTCGAACTCCCGCTCGCTGTCGAAGTCGACGTTCACGTGCAGCCGGCGCCCCACGACGCCCATCGTGCGGACCGAGTACTGCGGCACCGGGCTGATCGTGGGGAACTTCGCCTCGCAACCCGAGAAGGCTTGCTGCTGCTCGAACGGCGAGCACTTGAGGTTGCGGAACCGGTCGGCCTTGAGCTCGAACCGCACGCGCAGCTCCATGCCGAGATCGGCGTACGTGCCGAGGAGGCCACGAATGCCCGCGGGCGCGGGCGGCGTGATCCGCGGCGCCGGCGGGGCCGCCAGCGACTCCGCCGCGACCGCCGGTACGGTCGGCGCGGCGAGCCCACGCGGCCGCACGGCCCGGACACGCCGATTCCACGCCGCCGCGACCGCGGCCGCGCTGGTGCGCGGCCCCAACCGGCCGCCGGGGAGCAGCGCGGCGTTGCGCGGCGGCACGAGCGGCAGCCACCGGAATGTGGCGACGAAGCGCGGGGGCTGCTGGGGCGGGGCCGCGGCGCCCGCATCCTGTGCCCGGGCCTGGGGTATGACGAGCGAAAGCGCGACGAGACCGATCAGGGTGGGGCGCCGCATCCCTTGTAGAGACTTGGGGTTCCGAATATAATGGCGCCACCGACCGTGCGCACTCTTAGTCGATACCTGCTGCGACAGCACCTCGCGCCGCTCGGCTTCGCGCTGGCGGCACTCACCTCGTTGATGCTGCTCAATCAGATCGCGAAGCAATTCGGGAGCCTCGTGGGCAAGGGGCTGCCGTGGAGCGTCATCATCGAAGTGTTCGTGCTGTCGATCCCGTTCATCGTCGCGGTGACGCTGCCGATGGCCGTCCTCGTGGCGGTGCTCTACGTGTTCACGCATCTCGCGAGCGAGAACGAGATCACGGCGATGCAGGCGAGCGGCATCAGCCTCGGGCGCGTGGTCACACCGGTGCTGGGCGGTGCGGCGACGGTCGCCGTCCTGTCGTTCCTGTGGAGCGATCACGTGCTCCCGCGCTCGAACCACCGGCTGCGCACCCTGCAGGTGGACATTCAGCGCAAGAAGCCGTCGTTCACGCTCAAGGAGCAGGTGATCAACGAGGTCGTGCCGGGGCAGTTCTTCCTCCGGGCCGCGCGCATCGACCCGAACACCAACAAGCTCAAGGATGTGACGATTTACGACCTCGGGGACGCCGAGCGCCGGCGGATCATCGGCGCCGACTCGGGCCGGATGGCTTATACCCCCGGCGGGCGTGATTTGTACCTCACGCTGCAGGACGGCGACATCCAGCAGGTGAACCGCACCGACCCCGCCCAGTTCGACCGCACCTTCTTCCGCATCAACCGGCTCCGCGTAGCCGGGATCGGCAACACGTTGCAGCGGACCGAGAGCGATACGTACAAGAGCGACCGGGAGATGACGATCTGCGAGATGCAGGCGGTCGTGACCCGCGCGCAGCGGGACGCCGAGCGCGCGCGTGAGGAAACGCGCGCCACGGTGCAGAACGACCTGCGCCGACTCGTCGGCCTTGCGCCGGTCTACGATCCGGCGCCGCTCGCGCCCGACACGGCGCCGTCGGGGTTCTACTGCCAAGCACTGCGGCGCATCGCCGCGTGGCTCGCCCCGAAGGAGGCGGCTGCCCAGACCCCTCAGCGCGCGCGGCCCCCGAAGGGCGCGTTGCCCCCGCGGTTCACGCCGGCGCCCGTGCCACCCCAGGCAGCGCCTCCGCGGGCGGCGTCGACCCCGATCCTTGTCACCGCCGGTGCCGCGGCGGGCGAAGAGCAACGGGTACGCTCCTCCCTGCAGCGCGCCGCGATGTACGAGGTCGAGATCCACAAGAAGTACGCCATCGCCGCGGCCTGCCTGATTTTCGCGCTCGTGGGAGCGCCCATCGCACTGCGCTTCCAGCGCGGGGGGATCGGTCTCGTGATCGGGATGAGCCTCCTCGTCTTCACCGTGTACTACGTCGGGCTGATCGGCGGCGAGGAGCTCGGCGACCGCCTGATCGTCTCGCCGTTCGTCGCGATGTGGACGCCGAACCTGCTCTTTACCGGCATCGGCCTGTTCTCGCTCTGGGCGATCCGGCGGCCCGGAGAGACGGCGCACGGGAGCGACTGGGCGGACGTGATCGCGGCGCTCTCTCGCTGGGTAGGGCGATTCGGTGGATGGCGCCCCCGCCCCCGCCCCCACCGCGCGGAGACCGCGTGAGAACGCTCGATCGCTACCTGCTGCGCGAGTGGACGCGCGTGTTCCTCATCGCGTCGCTGGGGTTTCCGGTCGTCGTGATGGTGTTCGACCTGACGGACCGCCTGGATACGTACTTGGGCCGCGGGATCTCGAAGGGGCAGGTGGCGCTGTCGTATGTGTACGTCCTCCCCGAGACGATCTCGCTCGTGTTGCCGGTTGCGGTGCTCTTCGCCGTGGTGTTCACCGTGGGTGCGCTGGGGCGGCACTCGGAGCTCACGGCGGCGAAGGCGTCCGGTATCTCGTTTCACCGGTTGGTGCGGCCGCTGCTCGCCGCGTCCGTCGCGGCGGCGCTGCTCGACCTTGCGCTCACGGAGCTCGCGCCGGTCACGTCGAGTCGGCGCGCCGAGCTGCTCGAGGAGAAGCAGGTCCGGTCGACCACGTCGCGGTACAACTTCGTCTACCGCGCGGACGGCGGCTGGGTGTACGCGATCCGCTCGCTCGAGATCGGCACCCGGGAGATGCGGGACCTGATCATGGAGCGCGAGGGGACCGGAGCCGAGTATCCGACGATCGTGATCGCGGCGCAGCAGGCGGCGTACGACGCCGGCCGGGCACGCGACGCTTGGACCCTCACGCGCGGTGCGGTGCGGTACCTGCTCGCGCCCGGCCGCGAGACGGTGTTCACGTTCGACACCTTGCGCAGCCGCACGTTGTCCGAGACGCCGGCGGCCCTGCTCGCCGAGCCGAAGGCTCCGGACGAAATGGGCTACGCGGAGCTGGGGCGCTACATCGACGCGCTGGCGCGTTCGGGATCCGACACCAAGAAGCTGCAGGTGGAGCGGGCCCTGAAGCTCTCGGTGCCGTTCGCGTGCATCGTGATCGCGTTGTTCGGCGCGCCGCTCGCCATCGCGACGCCGAAGAGCGGCGCCGCCTGGGGCGTGGGGGTGTGCCTCGCCACCACGATCATCGATCTCCTGATGTTCCAGCTCTCGAAGGCGGTCGGCGCCGGCGGCGTGCTGCCACCGACGTTCGCGGCGTGGGTGCCGAACCTGATCTTCGGCACGGCGGCGGTGTGGCTGGTGAAGACGGCGAGGACGTGACTTGAGAGGGGCGGTAGGAGGCGGCAAGGGGCGGTAAGGGGCGTGCATCCGACTCTGTTGCGCAACCGTTACCGCTGCATGCGCCACTGTGCTTGACGCGGTCCCGACCGCGGACCATTTTCGAGCCTCGACGGCTGCGATTCATCCAGCGAATCGTACATCCACAGCAGGAGAGACCCGACTATGCACTGGATCGTTCGTTCGTCGCGCGCCGCAGCGGCGGCGGCGGTATTCTCGATGCTCGTCGTCGCTGCGGTCGCGGCCCAAGGCGTGACGACCGGGGCGATCACGGGCAGGGTTACGGACCAGCAGGGGCAGCCCATCGACGCCGTGAACGTGGAGATCGTGAACCGCAGCACCGGCTTTACGACCGCCACGCGCAGCCGTGCGAACGGGGTGTTCCTGGTGCAGGGCCTCGAGGTCGGCGGCCCCTACTCCCTCAGGGTGCGCGGCATCGGCTACGAGCCCTACGTCCACGACGACCTCTACGTCAAGCTCTCCGAGTCCACGCGCATCGACGTGCAGCTCAGAACGCAGGCGGTGGAGCTCGCGGCGGTCACCGTAATCGGCGCCGTCACGCCCGACTTTGCGCCGACCCGCCAAGGCACGGGCACCCAGGTTTCCGACACGCTCGTCAGCCGCGTGCCCACCTTCAGCCGCGACTTCGTCGACCTGCTCAAGCTCGCGCCGCAGGTGGTTTACCCCGCGAGCGGCGCCGCGAGCGCCGCCGGCGCGTACAACCGCTATAACACCATCACCATCGACGGCGCCAACCAGAGCGAGCGCTTCAACCTCGGCTCGACGAACGGCGTGCCGGGCGGCAGCGCCAACGGGAAAATCGTGCCGCTCGACGCGGTCAAGGAGTTCCGCGTGATGTTCACCCCGAGCGACGTCCGGCAGGGGAACTTCGCCGGCATGCTCGTGAACGCCGTGACCAAAGGCGGCACCAACGAGTTCCACGGCGGCGGCAACTTCACCTACCGGAGCAACGAGGATGTGCTCGGGTTGCAGCTCGTCGGCAGAGGTCTCCGCGCGTCGAAGTTCGACGTCAAGCAGTACGGCTTCTACGTCGGCGGCCCGATCATCCGCGATCGCCTGCACTTCTTCATCGCACCCGAGTTTCAACAAAGCACCAGGCCGGCGACCGGGCCGTATTATCTGGGCACACAGCCCTCGCCCGCGCCCGACGCACCCGCCGTACCGTTCGACAGCCTTGCCCGCATCGCCACGTTCATGGAGTCGGCCTTCGGCTTCAACGTCGGGACCACGGGCCCCGTAGACCGCGAGAACCCGCTGAAGAACCTGTTCGGCCGGCTCGACTTCCAGATCTCGTCCACGCATCGCGTGGTGCTGCGCCAGATCATCAACCGTTCGGAACTGGACGAGTTCTCCCGGAGCATCGGCACGTTCCAGACCTCGCCGCTCAATCAGAACTCCGGATTCCGCTTCGGCTCGAACGCGTTCTCGCGGGTGGCGAAGAACAACTCGACCGTCGCACAGCTGTACTCGAATCTGTCGAGCGGGATGTCCAACGAGCTCATCGTCGGCTACAGCACGATCCGGGACGAGCGGAACGTCCCCGTCAAAGCGCCCGAGGTGGGTGTGGGCGTCAACATGGGCGGCACGGTGCGCCCCGTCACGTTCGGCACCGAGCAGTTCTCACCCGACAACCTGCTTGATCAGGACATCTTCGAGGTCGTGAACAACTTCACGATCCCCGTGGGAGACCACACGGTCACGGTGGGCGGGCGGTTCGACCACACGCACATTTTCAACAACTTCGCGCAGGGCTCCTACGGCGTGTACGTGTTTCCGACGATCGCCGCGCTCGAGGCCAGCACGCCGAGCGGCTACGCCGTCGGATACGCCAACAGTCGGAGGCCCGAGGACATCCCGGCGGACTTCCGCATCCGGGTGTACAGCCTCTACGCGCAGGACCAGTGGAGGTTGACGAACCGGCTGACCGTGACCGCCGGGCTCCGTACGGACATACCCAAGTTGCTGGACAGGCCGCCCCAGAACGACACGTTGACGAACGCCCTCACGGCCGCCGGCCTGCCAGGCGTGCGCACGGACGTCATCCCCAAGACGCGGCTGCTACTCTCGCCCCGCGTCGGATTCAATTACGACGCCACGGGTGACAGCCGGAACCAGATCCGCGGCAGCCTCGGGATCTACACCGGCCCGCCGCCCTACATCCTGCTGGGCAACGCATACGCCAACACCGGACTCGGGCTGGTGCGACTGTCCTGCACCGGCGGGGCGAACCCGGTGCCGACCTTCACGATGGACATCACGCAGCTCCCGACCTCGTGTCAAGGGCAGCCGCCGCCAGCGGCGGGTCAGGCCGGTACACTCGGCGTCAACCTCACGGATCCGAACTTCAAGTACCCGCAGTACCTGGGGCTCTCGGCCGGCTTCGACCGGCAACTGCCCTACAACACTGTCCTCACGGTTGAAGGGATGTACCGGAAGGCGATCAACGGCGTCCTCATCCGGGATGCCAACATCAAGGGCCCGCGCATCGTCGGCGGACAGCCGTACACCGACCGCGACGGCCGAGTCCTCTACGCCGATACGATCGCCCCGAACGGCAACGTGACCAACACGGCCCAGCGCTGGATCACCACGTTGCGCAACGTGGCGTTCAGCGAGGGGATGATCCAGGTCACAAACCAGTCCAAGGACTTCAACTACTCGCTATCGACGCAGCTGTACCGCCGCTTCTCCGACCGCATCGAGGCGACGCTCGCCTACACCTACATGAAATCCGAGGACGTCCAGAGCCTCACGTCGGACCGGGCGATCTCGAACTGGCGTAATGGTCGCCAGCTGTCGGTGGCTCACGAGAATCTCCAGACCACGACCTCGGTCTTCTCGCGGCCGCACCGCCTCCTCGCCTACGGGACTTACACGTTTCCCTGGCAGAACGCCACCACTGACGTGACGTTGTACTACGAGCGCAGCTCCGGCGTGCCCTACAGCTACGTGGCGTCCGGGGACTTGAACGGCGACGGCTATAACGGCAACGACCTCCTCTACATCCCGCGCGATGCGACGGACGCGAACGAGATCCGGATCGGCACCGGCGTGGACGGCGCATTCGTGCAGAACGCGGCGGCGGCGCAGGCCTTCGACCGGTTCATCAGCGCCCAAGCATGCCTCGACAAGCAGCGAGGCCGCATCATGGAGCGCAACAGCTGCCGCAGCCCCTCGCAGAACCGGCTCGACCTCTCCATCCGGCAGTCGATCCCGCAGGTCCGGGGGCAGCACCTCGCGCTGCAGATCGACATCTTCAACTTCTTGAACTTCCTGAACAAGGATTGGGGCGTGATCAAGCTGCCGACCCTCAGCCCCACCTTCAACGATCAGCGGGCGCTGATCCAGACCGGCCGCAACAACGCAAACACGGCGCCGCTCAACCACAACCAGTCGATCCCGACGTTCACGTTCGACAACCGGCTGTACGACGCGACCACCGGGGCTCCCAAGCCGTTCGAGGGCCGGTTCACG
>DASUAL010000119.1:0-11138 GCA_035763805.1 Gemmatimonadales bacterium | reverse complement strand
GAACGTCACGGGGCTCCCCGCCAGACCGCTCGACGTCGCGGTGAGCGTGTTGCTTCCGGCGGTGGCACCCAGCGTCCACGACGTCACGGCCGCGATTCCGCTCGCGTTGGTCGTCACCGCCGTCGTCGGGTCCACGGTGCCCCCGCCGGACGCCACGGCAAAGGTCACCGGCACCCCCGCCACCGGGTTGTTGAACTGATCACGCACGATCACCGCGGGTGGGATCGCGACCGCGGTCCCCACGGTGGCGCTCTGCCCGTCCCCGGCGTTGATCGCTATGGTGCTCGCGGCACCGGCCGTCCCCGTCGCGGTGAACGTCACGGGGCTCCCCGAGAAACCGCTCGAGGTTGCGGTGAGCGTGTTGGTCCCCGCGGTCGTGCCAAGGGTCCACGACGTCACCGCCGCGATCCCGTTCGCGTCGGTCGTCACGGCGGTCGTCGGGACCACGGTGCCGCCGCCGGACGCCACGGCGAAGGTCACGGGCACGCCAGCCGCCGGGTTGTTGGACGCATCGCGCACGATCACCGAGGGGGGGATCGCCACCGCCGTCCCGACCGTGGCGCTCTGGCCGGTCCCCGCGTTGATCGCAATCGAGCCCGAGGTGCCCCCGCCGCCGGTCACCGTTACTGTCGCCGTCTGGGTGATCTCGGTCGTAACGGAGCCGATCGTCGCGGTGGCCGAGACGATCTTCTGCTCCGGCACGGTGGAGGTGAGGACCCCCTCGTAGACGCCGCTCACGTTCGTCGGCCCCGGCGGCGTCAGCGTGTTCCCGGTCCCCGTAGCGTCCAGCGCCACCGTCGCGCCGCTGATCGGGATCCCGCCGGCATCCTTCACCGTCACCGTGATGGTCGAGCCCGCGCCACCCGGCGTGATCGAGGTCGGCGAGGCGTCCAGCGTAGACTGCGCCGGGTCCACTCCCGACACCGAGCCCGAGCCCCCGGCTTTGATTTCGACGCCCAACGCCCCGGCGTTCAGATTCTGGGTCCAGGTCGCGTCGATAGTGGCGTCGTTCGTCGCCCATTCCGCCTGGAGATCCCCCGGCGTGTTCTCTCCCGAGGGCTGCTCGGCAATCTCAGTGAAGCCCGCACCGGGACTCACCACGGCCTGATTGCTCCGGACCGCGAAGACGCCGTAGGCCACGTTATTGGCATTGCCGATGGCAGTGAGCGCCACCGTCAGACCCGTCACCGCGTCGCCCCCGGTCGAGCCGGTCTGCACGATGGCCCCCGCCCCGTTCACGCCGCTCTCGTCCACGCCACCCCACTGCGACACGATCCATTGGCAGTTGGATTGGTTGCCTGTAAACGCGATCGTGAGCGGGCCGCTTCCGGGCGAAGCGCTCATCGCCCGGTAGATCGTCAGGCGCCTGGTGGGCGCGCTGACCGCATCGAAGCTCGTGGTCACCACCTCCGTCCAGGTCGTCATCCCGCCGCCCGACAGCGCTGGCCGGGCCGAGGCACCGGAGGACCGATGCCCGAGCACGGCGACCGTGATGAGCGTGTTGGGGGCGGGAGCGATGGGGGCGGTCGTATAGACCGACTGGTTGACCGTGCCGGTGCCGGCTGTGAGCAGGGTATGGCTGATCGACCCGGGTGTCTGCGTGGTCACCGTGACCGTCGCCTGCGGGAGCGGCGTCCCATTGGCCGTCGCGGACACCGTCTTCGTTTCCGCCACGGTCGAGCTGAGCGCCCCCGTGGCCAAGCCGCTCGCGTCCGTCGGGCTGGGTTGCGTCAGATTGTTCCCCGCCCCCGTGGCCGCCAGCACGACTGCCGCCCCACTGACCGGGTTCCCAAAGGCATCCTTCACGGTCACCGTGATCGTCGCGGTCTGCCCGCCCGGGCTGATCGAAGTCGGCGAGGCCGTCACCGTCGATTGCGTTCCAGAAATCGGGCCCGGCGTCACGGTCACCGCGGCGGTTTGCGTGATCGGCGTCCCGTTCGCGGTCGCGGAGACCGACTTGGTCCCCGCCACCGTGGAGGTCAGGGTCGCCGTGAAGACGCCGCTCCCGTCGGTGGTGCCCGATGGCGGAGTGAAGGTGTTCCCGGTTCCCGTGGAAGCCAGCGCCACCGCCGCCCCGCTGATCGGGCTGCCGCTCGCGTTCCTCACGGTCACCGTGATCGTCGAGCCTGCGCCCCCCGCCGTGATCGAGGCCGGCACAGCGCTGACCGTCGACTGCAACGCGTCCACACCCGACCCCGAGCCGGACGCCGCCGCCTTGATTTCGACACCCAACGCAGCGGCGTTGAGGCTCTGACTCCAGGTCGCGTCGATCGTGTTGTCGTTGCTCCTCCATTCCGCCTGGAGATCCCCGGGGGTGCTTTCGCCGGAGGGCTGCTCGCTGATCTCGGTGAAGAACGCGCCCGGGGTGACCACGGCCTGGTTGCTCCGCACGCCGAAGACCCCGTAGGCCACGTTGTTGGCATTCCCGAAGGCGGCGAGCGGCACCGTCAGGCCGGTCACCGCATCGGCGCGGGTCGAGCCGGTCTGCACGATCGCCCCCGCCCCGTTCACCCCGCTGAGATCCACGCCGCCCCACTGCGACACGATCCACTGACAGTTGGATTGGTTGCCGGCGAACGTGATGGTGAGCGGGCCGCTCCCGGGCGCGGCGCTCATCGCCCGGTAGATCGTCAAGCGCCTGCCGGGCGTGCCGACCGGGTCGAACGTGGTGCTCGCCACCTCCGTCCACAGCGACATCCCGCCGCCCGACAGCGTCGGGCTGGGCGAGGCGCCGAACGACCGATGCCCGAGCACCGCGACCGTGATGAGTGTGTTCGGGGCGGGCGCGATGGGGGCGGTCGTGTACACCGTCTGGTTGACGATGTTGGTGCCGGCCGTGAGCAGCGTGTGGGCGAACACCGTAGGGGGCTCGACGACCACCGTCACGGTCTGGTTGATCGCGATCCCGTTCGCGGTGGCGGAGACGTCCTTTTGCCCCAGGTCCGTCGAGCTCAGCGTCGCCGTGAAGACGCCGCTCCCGTCCGTGGTGCCCGAGGTCGGGATCAACGTGTTGCCGGTCCCCGTCGCCGATACCTCGACTGCCGCCCCGCTGACGGGGGTCCCGAAGGCGTCCCTGGCCGTCACCGTGATCGTCGAGGTCTGGCCGCCTACGGTGATCGCGGTCGGCGTCGCGGTCACCGTCGACTGGGACGCGGACACGCCTGGCGCCACACCATGACAGGCGTAGGACCCGGTATCGCTGAGCGACCTGCCCGGCACGGGGATGAACTTCCAGGCGTAGCTGTCCGAATAGAGGTAGAGCTTCAGCACGCCGTGGTTGCCGCTGCCGAACCGCACCTCGCTCAGCGGGAAGGCGTTCGTGGGATCGCCCATGGCCGACCCGCCGGTGCCCGCGATGAACGTCCGAATGCCCTGCTCGGTGTCCGGCTGCCCATCCGGATTCATCGGCGCGAGGCGCTCGTAGAAGTGGCGATGGCCGTTGAGCACGACGTCCACGCCCCCGAGGTGCAGCGACGTGAACATCGGCCTGACCGACTGGACCGTGACTCCGCCCGAGCCGCTGCCGGTGGCCGAGGAGTACAACGGCTCGTGGTAGTAGGCGAGCTTGCAGGGTTTCGCGGTCGCCGCGAGGTCCGCCCGAAGCCAGTTGTCCTGCTCCGAGCCCAGCTCCATCGAGATGTAGTTGTTGAGCGCGATGATGTGCCAGTCACCCAGGTCGTAGCTGTAGTAGCCTTTGCCCGCTTCCCCGGCCGCCGCTCCGAAGTAGCTGAAGTAGCCAGCCGCGTCGGGGGTGTTGTACTCGTGGTTCCCTGGCACCGGCCGCGTCCGTGCTTTGTGCCGGCCCCAGCTGGGGTGGTAGCAGTTCTGGTAGTCGGCGGTGGAGCCGTTGTCGTATGCGTTGTCACCGGTCGTGAAGACGGTCCCGGCGATCGCGTCCAGCAGGGACGCGGTTGCCTCGTCGTGAACGTCCTCGCACTCGGCGATGTCCCCGGCCCCGACCAACACTTGTGGGGGGTTCGCGGTGACCTGCCCCAAGGGCGTGACCCAGACGGGAGGCCCGAACGGGCTCCGGTCCTCCGTGCAAGTGACTAGTAATGTGAGCAGCGTGACGAGGGGGATGGTGTAGCGCCGGCCGCGGACCCGTCTATGGGTCATGTGATCCCCGCTTCTCGCTAAAGCACAGAGGAGCGCACCCTCCGCACAAGGTCGGGAGCGCTTGCAGCCGGACACGCCGTTCCGGTCTGCGAGGTCACTCGCTGTTGTTCAACTCCCGTGCCGAATTGGTCGCGCTGGTGACACACCGCCGTGAGGGGGAAGCGAAGTACTCACGACCGTACGGCTTTGCGCGGAGCGGCGCGGGCCACGGCGCCCCGGCACGCGAGCGACTCTGCGGTTGTGCGCCCACAGTCTTGCACCTTCCACGCGGCACGCCGGCCCGCGGCATGCGCGTCCCGGGCGTCGCACCACGCTCGCGACAGTGTGGCAGGATTGCAGCAGCGAGCCCCGCGTCGGCCGCGTGTCGCTAGCTAACTGCAAATGTCGCAACGTCTTTGCCGGCGCGCCCCACCGCATGGCTTGTGCATGCAAACCGGGCCGACCGTGAAGACATTGCGCGAGGAGGTCGTTCCAGCGGATGGGCGAATGAGTCCGGTATGAAATCGGCTGAGGGCGGTCTCACCAGGCGCACCATCACCGGCATGTTCTGGACGGCGTGGGGCAAGGGGGCCCACGGCGTCCTCCAGCTTGTCGTGCTGGCCGTCATGGCGCGGCTCCTGTCCGCGGCGGACTTCGGCGTGGTGAGCGCGGCGCTCGTGGTGATCGGGTTCTCCCACATCTTCTCCCAGCTCGGGTTCGGGCCGGCGCTGGTGCAGCGTCCCACGCTGGAGCAGCGGCACCTCGATACCGCGTTCAGCGCTTCAGTGCTGTTCGGTGCGCTGCTCGGGGCGAGCATCTGGATCGCCGCTCCCGCCGCCGCGGAGTTCCTGCGGATCGAGGGAGTCCGACCGGTCCTGCGCGCTCTGGCGTGGTCGTTCCCGCTCCAGGGACTGGGCGTCGCCGCCGACTCCCTCCTGCGCCGCGAGCTCCGGTTTCGCTGGCTCGCGAACCTGGACGTCGCCGTCTACGGCCTCGGCTATGGAGCGGTCGGGATCGGCCTGGCACTCGCCGGCTGGGGAGTCTGGGCTCTCGTGGGCGCGTACATGGCCCAAACGCTGTTGCGCAGCGCCATCCTGCTCGTCAAACGGCCGCCCAGCCTCAGGCGTCCGTTGGAGATCCGGGCGTTCCGAGACCTCCTGTACTTCGGAGGCGGGTTCACCGTGGCGAGAGCCGCGAACTACGTCGCGGTTCAGGGAGACAACCTCGTGGTCGGACGCTACCTCGGCCCGCAGGCGCTGGGATTCTTCGGCCGCGCCCACAGCCTCATGGCCGCGCCGGCCTACGGCTTTGGCACGGTGCTCGACCAGGTCCTGTTTCCCGCGATGGCCAAGGTCCAGCACGAGCCCGCGCGTCTCCAGACGGCCTACCGGCGTGGGGTGGCGCTCATCGCCTTGCTCACGCTCGCGCCCAGTGCCGCGATCATCCTGCTCGGACCGGAGGTCATCGAGGTCGTACTGGGGCCGCGCTGGGCGCCAGTGGTGGCGCCGTTTCAGATCCTCACGATCGGCATGTTGTTCCGGACCAGCTACAAGATGAGCGACTCGCTCGCCCGCTCCACCGGGGCCGTGTATCGGCGGGCGTGGCGACAGGTCATCTACGCGGCGCTCGTGTTGCTGGGCGCCTGGGTCGGGCAACACTGGGGCATTGCGGGGGTGGCCTGGGGGACCCTGGCCGCCTTGACCGCCAACTTCTTCATGATGGCCGGCTTGAGCTTGAGTGTGATGGGCACGACGTGGAAGAGCTTCTGGCAGGCCCACCTCCCGGCCGTCCGGCTGACGGCCGCCTCGTTCCCCATTGTCTGGGCCATCACTACCGCGCTGCGTCACTGGAGCGCGCCGCCGCCCGTGGTGCTGGCCGCGGCGACCTGCGCCGCCGCCGTGACCATGCTCCTGCTGTGCTGGCGCGCTCCCGGTCGGTTCCTCGGCCCGGACGGTGTGTGGGTGCTGGAGACCCTGCGCGGCTTCCTGCCGCGGGGACTGGCCGCAAGGCCGCCCGCAGTGGCGCAACCGCCGGCGTACCAAGGCACCGAGGTCGGGAGAACGCCATGACCTTCGCGGCGCAGTCCCTCGATCGCGGGCAGACGGCCGCCGCACCCGCCCTGAAGGCGCTCACCGATCTGTTCGACCGGCTGCACCGGGAGGGCATCCGCTACTGCCACTGGAAGAGCAACGAGCATCTCCACGCCAGCATGAGCGGCAGAACGGACGTCGACCTGCTCGTTGACCGGTTGGCGACCCAGGCCCTCGCCCGGGTGCTCGCCGAGACGACGTTCAAGCGGTTCACGACGATGCCCGGCCGCAGCTATCCGGCGATCGAGAGCTACCTCGGGTTCGACGCGGACTCGGGCAAGCTGCTCCATCTCCATCTCCACTATCGGCTCACGCTGGGCGAGAAGCACCTCAAAGGGTATCGGCTCCCGTGGGAGGAGCTGCTGCTGTCGACGCGGAAGTGGGATGACGCACACCGGATTTACGTCGCCGACCCGCACATCGAGCTGGTGCTGCTGACCGTGCGCGCCGCGCTGAAGCTTCGCTTGCGAGACGTCGCGCTCGCAGTGCTGCGGCGGCCCTACTTCCGCCGCGGCCTGCTCCGCGAGTTCCGCTGGCTGGTGCAGCGAGTCGAGGGTGAGCGGCTGCGGGAGACCGCCGCCTCGCTGGTCGGCGCGCGGGCCGCCGCCAGTCTCCTCGCGATGGTCTTCGATCCATCGCCGACCGTACGGCAGCTGCTGGCGTTCCGTCGCGCGGTCCGGCCGCCGCTCGGCGCCTACCGCACGTACGGGGCGTTCGAGGCGTGGCAACGCCGCTGGGCGCGGGAAGGGGGCGGGCGTCTCGCCGCACTGCGGCGGCGCCTCGGGCTGCTCGTGCCCACGCGCCGCGTGTCGCCGCACGGTGGCCTGCTCGTGGCGGTGGTCGGCCCCGATGGCTCCGGCAAGTCGACCGTCACGCACGCGATCACGCGCTGGCTGGCCGCCGACCTCGACGCCGTGCGGCTGTATTTCGGCAACGGCAAGGGTCCGATTTCCCTGTCGCGCCGCCTGCTCGAGCTCGTGGCGGGGCTCGCGCGCCGGACGGGGCGGGCGCGGGCCCGCGGGCCGGCGGGCGGCGCGGCCTCGCGCTTCCGCCGCGGAGCGGGAACGTCCAGGATGCGCGACTGGGGCGACCTCCTGTGGGTGCTGTCGCTCACCCGCGAGCGACGGATCCGCTTCCGACAGGCGCGACGCGCGCGCAACCTGGGGCTGGTCGTCATCTGCGACCGGTTTCCGCAAGCGCAACTACCCGGCCTGAACGATGGTCCCTGGCTCGGCCACTGGCTGCGACACCCCTCCTGGATCCGGCGGGCCGCGGCGCGCAGCGAGCTCGCCGCGATCCGGTTGGGGGAGCTGCAAGCCCCGGACCTGGTCGTGAAACTCCACGTCCCGATCGACACCGCGTTGGGGCGTCGGCCCAACATCCCCAGCGAGCAGCTCGCCCGGAAGGCAGAGGAGGTCTCGGCGCTCCGGTATCCCGGCGCGATCCGGACCGTGGACATCGACGCCAGCCAGCCGCTCGAGCGCGTGCTCCTCGAGGTGAAGCGCGCGCTGTGGGCCTGCCTGTGATGCCCCACCACCCGATCATCACCGACGCGGCGCCGCTGCCTCGCGGCCGAGCCGATCGCCCCCTGGTCATCGAGCTCGCCGGGCTCGCCGGCGCGGGCAAGAGTTCGATCACGCGAGCGTTGGGACGGCTGGACCCGACGATCCATGCGCGTCCTCGCGTGTCACTGCGCTGGCACCTCGTCAGCCTGCCGGCGCTGCTCCCAACCTTCGTCGGTCTGCATTGGCCGTTTCGCGGCGTGCTCAGCAAGGAGATGAAGCGCATCCTGCGGCTCCGCGCGCTGCACCGCCTCGTGCACCGAACCAGGGGCGGCGGCGCGCTCGTGTTCGACGAAGGCCCCGTGTACATGTTGGCCCGTATCCTGTTCTTTGGAGGCAGGAACATCGAGACTGAAGCATTCGCGCGCTGGTGGCGGCGCGCGATCGCCAGGTGGACCGCGACGCTGGACGTCATCGTGTGGCTCCATGCGCCCGACGACGTGCTCGCCGCGCGCATCCACACGCGGCAACAGCGGCATCGGTACCAGGGCGCCGACGACCAGGCCCTGACGGCGTTCCTGAACGGCTACCGCGCCGCGTTCGCTCGCGTGCTGACCGAGCTGACGGTCGCGGGCGGCCCACAGCTGTGGACCCTCGCGACCGACCGCGGATCGGCCGACGTGCAGGCGCGCGAGCTGCTCGACCGGCTGCGCACGCCGGGCGCGACGGCACGACAGCCGCGGCAGATCGCCGTATGAAGCGGGGACTGGCGCCGGTGCGGCACGTCCCTGCCCCCGTGGGCGCGGTGACCGATCTGTTCGATCGGCTCCACGCCGAGCAGATCCGCTATTGCCATTGGAAGAGCACGGAGCACCTGCGGGCATCCCTCGATGCGGCGCTCGATCTCGATGTGCTGGTCCATCGGGCGGATGCGCGGCGCCTCACGCGCCTCCTTCCGGACGTGGACTTCAAGCGCTTCGCCGACGCCGGCCGCGGCTATCCGGGGGTCGAGGACTATCTGGGGTTCGACCCGGACACGGGCAGGCTCAGCCACCTCCACCTCCACTACCAGCTCACCCTGGGCGAGAAGTTCCTGAAGGGATACCGGCTGCCGTGGGAGGACCTGGTGCTCGGCACCCGGACGATGGACGCCGAGCACGGCGTCTACGTGATCGATCCCCATCTCGAGGCGTTGCTGCTGGTGACGAGGGCCGCGCTCAAGCTGCGCGCGCGGGACTACTTCCTCGCGGCGGCCGGGTACCGCTACATCCGCGGAGGCGCGCTCCGCGAGCTGCGCTGGCTCGCGCGGCGCGTGAACCGCGACCGGCTGGGCGCCCTGGCGCGTCCGCTCGTGGGCGACGAGGCCGCGGCGCTGCTGAGCGAGATCGTGGCGGATGTCGCGCCGTCGATCCGCCAACTGCGCGCGTTCCGCCGCATCGTCCGTCCCAGTCTGCGCGGCTACCGCATGTACGGCGCGATAGCGGCGCGGCGCCGCAGGTGGGCACGCGAGCTCGCCTGGGCGTGGGTCGCCGTCCGAAACCGCCTCCGGGGCATGCCGAAGCGATCGACCCGCATCGCGCCCCAGGGCGGGTTCGCGGTCACCGTCACCGGTCCGCAGGTCCGGGCCACGGCCGTGGCGCAGGCGCTGATCGCCTGGCTCTCCCCCGAGCTGGCGGTCGTGCCGAACCTCGGAGCCGGTCGCTCCGCGGAGGCTCGGCGCGCGCGCGCCCGTGGCTTGATCGTGGTCGCGGACCGCCTGCATGACGGCCCCGCGGGCGACCGCCCCGACCTGATCATCCACCTGGGCGAGCCGTCCAACGGCGACGGTCGCGTCGAGCGGCCGGGCGAGACGCCTACAATCGGCCTCGACGTGCGCGCCGCTCCGGCCATCCTCTTCCTGCAGGCGAAGCAGGCGCTGTGGGAGCGCCTGTGAGCCCCCCCACCCCCGTGCGAACCAGCTACCAGCGGCACCGCCCGGTTGCCGATCCCCTGCGCGCCGTCACGCCAGGCGGCCCGGTCGGCGTGTCGGCGCACCCGGTCGTGCGGTGGGCCTTCTACCTGTTCGTGGCGTCGATTCCGTTCGAATACCCGGACCGGTCGATTCCGCTGGAAATCACCACTATCACCGGCTGCGGCTTCCTGCTCGCCACCCTGATCCAGCCGCGGCGCTGCTTCGAGGTGGTGCCGGCGGCGCTGTGGTGCTTCGGCGCCTTCCTCTACCTCTTCTGGGTCGCCTTCGTGCTCGGCGGCGGCGCCTACCCCGACGAGGCGCTGAAGTCGTTCGCCACCTACCTGCTGCTCGTGTTGATCTTCTGGGCCGCCTACAACCTCATGCGCGAGGATCGAATCGCCACGCGGGCGTTGCTCACGCTCGGTATCGCGGTCTTCGCGCTCGCCTTGCTCACGGTCGGCGGTGCGGTCGGTCTGAATCCGGACTGGGCGAAGGAATCCGGTCGCGTCACGCTGTTCGGGCAGAACGCCAACCGCGCCGGCCTCACGCTGGGATCCGGCGCGCTCGCGCTCGTGGGCCTGACCTATGCGCGCGACCGCAAGCTGCTCCGGCCGCGCGTCCTCGTCTGGCCGCTGCTCGCCGTGATCGGACTGGCGCTGCTGCAGGGCGCTTCCCGCGGCAGTCTGCTCGCGCTCGTGATCGGGCTGTGGACGTTCTCGATCAGCGGCCGGACGGCGTGGGTGAAGCTGAGGAACACGGTGGTCGCGCTGTTCGCCGTCGGTCTGCTGGCGTGGGCGGGCTGGCACTCTCCGCTCGCTCGCAAGCGATTCGAGCGCGTGGAGCAGCTGGACCTGTCGGGTCGGGAGGAGATCTTCCCCACCGCCGGGCGCATGTTCCTGGAACGGCCGCTCACCGGCTGGGGCCCGAACCAGAACAAGTACGAGATCGCGAAGCGCCTGCCCAACTCACATTACACTCGCCGCGATGCGCACAACCTGGTGCTCGAGCTGCTGACGTCCAGCGGCCTGCTCGGCGGGACGCCGTTCCTGGTGGGGACGGCGCTGTGCGTCTGGGGCGCCTGGCGAGCCCGCCGCGGCGCCCACGGCATCCTGCCGTTCGCGCTGGCCCTGTCCCTGCTCGCGGCCAACATGAGCAGCAACTACATCGCCTTCAAGCTGTACTGGCTCGTCCTGGCGTACGGCGCCGCGGCCGGCAGCCTCGTCGCCACCAAACACTGGCGACCCGCGCACGTGCCTGGGCTTCCGGCTCACATGACCGCCCGCGGGGTGCGACCATGCTGATCACCGTCTCCGGACTGGACGGGGCGGGCAAGTCGACCCTGATCGGCGGGCTGCGCGCGGCCCTGGAACGGCACGGCCACACCGTGGCAGTGCTTCACATGAACGACGACGTGGGCGTGTACGCCTACGCGCGCCGAGCACGAGATGGCCTGCTGCGTCTGCTGGGCCGCGAGCAACGGCCCGCGGGCCCTCCCCTGCT
>DASUAL010000118.1:0-2451 GCA_035763805.1 Gemmatimonadales bacterium | reverse complement strand
CTCCTGGCGTTCGCGCTCACGGTGGCCCTTGGCCTCCGTTATCTGGGCGTGCTGCTGATGGGGTCGCTGATCATCATCCCTGCGGCCACGGCGCGGCACCTGGCCGGGAATCTCACCGCGATGCTCGCCGTCGCGGTGGCGCTCGCGGTCGTGTCCACGTTGATCGGTTTCTATGCGGGCCCCGTCCTCCATCTCGAGAGCGGGCCAGTGACCATCGCGGCGGCCGCCGCATTCTTCTTCGTCAGCTTGGTGAAGCACTTGAAGCGGTGATATGAGCGGCCCGATGAAGGACACGCTCGATCTGTCCCGCAACGCGCTGCGGGTGCTAGAGGCGCGCTATCTCCTCAGGGACGGGCAGCGCCGCGTGATCGAGACCCCGGCGCAGCTGTTCGAGCGGGTGGCGACCGCCATCGCTCAGGCGGAGGAGGCGTTCGGCAGCCCGAAGGAGCGGTCCTACTGGGCGGACCGGTTCCACGGGTTGCTCACCAGCCGGGATTTCATCCCCAACAGCCCGACGCTCATGAACGCGGGTACGGCCCTGGGCCAGCTCAGCGCCTGCTTCGTCCTGCCGATCGAAGACACCATGGAGAGCATCTTCGAGGCCGTGAAGCAGATGGCCCTGGTGCAGCGCACCGGCGGGGGAACCGGGTTTGCGTTCTCGGCGCTGCGGCCGCGCGGCGACACCGTCGCCTCAACCGGCGGCGAAGCCTCGGGCCCCGTCTCGTTCATGAAGATATTCGACTGCGCCACGGAGCACATCAAGCAGGGTGGCAAGCGCCGCGGGGCGAACATGGGAGTGCTGCGCGTCGAGCATCCGGACATCATGGAGTTCGTCGCGGCCAAGCTCGAGCGGGGCAGCCTCTCAAACTTCAACACGTCGGTGAGCGTGAGTGACGTGTTCATGGAGGCGGCGGCGCGGAACGCGAGCTATGAGCTGATCCACCCGCGTACCGGCAAGCAGGCGGGCCGGCTGAACGCCGGCGAGGTGTTCCGGGCCATCGCCGAGGCCGCATGGCAGACGGGCGACCCAGGGCTCGTGTTCCGGGACGCCATCAACCGCGCGAACCCTACGCCCCAGCTCGGCGCGATCGAGGCCACGAACCCGTGCGGCGAGGTCCCGCTGTTGCCGTACGAGTCGTGCAACCTCGGCTCGGTGAACCTGGCGCACCTGGTGCGCGAAGCCGCGGGGGCTGCGACCTTCGACTGGCAACGGCTCGAAACGATCGTTGGCGATGCCGTGCGGTTCCTGGACGACGTGATCGAAGTCAATTGCTATCCGCTGCCCTCGATCGAGCAGATGACGCGGCGCACGCGCAAGATCGGGCTGGGCGTCATGGGTTTCGCCGAGGCGCTGATCCGGCTAGGGATCGGCTACGACTCGGACGAGGCCGCGGGCTTCGCGGAGCGGCTCATGCGCGCGGTCGCCGAGGCGGCGACGCGCGCCTCGGTCGCCCTCGCCGAGCGGCGCGGCGTGTTTCCCGCCTGGCAGGGGAGCGTGTACGACGCTCGGGGCCTGAGAATCCACAACGCCACCTGCACTGCCATCGCGCCCACGGGTACGATCGGGATCATCGCGGGCACGAGCGCGAGCATCGAGCCGCTGTTCGCGCTGGCGTACCGCCGCACGGGCGTGCTGGACGGCCAAATCATGGACGAGGTCAACCCGCTCTTCGTCGAGTACGTGGGACGCCACGGGCTCGACACGGACCGCCTATTGACGGCGGTGCGGGAGCGCGGTCGCCTGGCCGACGTCCCGGGCGTGCCGGAGGATCTCAAGCGCCTCCTCGTCACGGCGCTCGACATCCCCGCGGAGCGGCACCTCGCGATCCAGGCGGCGTTCCAGCGCCACGTGGACAACTCGGTCTCCAAGACGATCAACCTGCCGCCGGACGCCACGCCGGACGCGGTGGCGAGCGCCTACCGCCGCGCCTGGGAGCTGGGCCTGAAGGGCATCACCATCTACCGCTACGGCAGCAAGCCGGCGCAGGTGCTGGAGCTCGGCGTCGAGGATGAGCCGCACCACTACGAGCACGCATCGCGCTGCGACCCGGAGGAGTGCAGGATCTGACGGATGCCGAGGCTCGATGTCGCGGGGAAGCCGTGAAGGTCACCGTATTCCTTTGCGGCGACGTGATGACCGGCAGAGGGGTGGAGCAGATCCTGGCCCGCGCGAGCGACCCCCGCTTGCACGAACCGTTGGTCGAGGACGCCAGGACCTACGTGTCGCTCGCCGAAGCGGTGAGCGGTGCGATTCCACGGTCCGTCCCCCCCGCGTACATCTGGGGCGATGCGCTCGAAGAACTCGAGCGCGGCCAGCCCGACGTGCGGGTCGTCAATCTGGAAACGAGCGTCACGCGATCCGGGGATTATTGGGAGGGCAAGGAGGTCCACTACCGCATGCACCCGGAGAACGTCGCGTGTCTGACGGCCGCTCGGATCGATATCGCAGTG
>DASUAL010000117.1:0-30674 GCA_035763805.1 Gemmatimonadales bacterium | reverse complement strand
GGGGCCCCTTTGCCTCCTTCTTCTAGGTAGTGCTCTATCCTGTGAATCCAACCCGTATCACATGTGGGCAAGGCCGTGACGTCTACGCCGCCTTCTGCCGCCGCAGCGCCTGTCGCATCGCCTCAACGACCGCCGCCATCCCTTCCCCCTTGTTCACGATTACCTTGACGCCCATCTCGCGCAGCTGCCCCGTCGCCTCTTCGGGCATCCCGCCGGTCACGACGATCACCTCCGCGTCGAGCCGGCGCCCCGGCGCGAGCAGCCGCTGGATCACCTGCGCCGCATTCAGGTCCGGCAACGCATAGTCCAACACGATCAGCGACGGCTGGACCCGTCCGATCTCGAGCAGCCCGTCCACCCCGTTCGTCGCCTCCACTATCTCGACGTCGAGGTCGGACTGCTCCACCGTCAGCACCAGCGCCCGCAGGTAGGCGGGGTCGTCTTCGACCACCACCACGAAATCGGTCCCGTTGCCGCTCTCGAGCTCCGGCGGCACCGCCATGTCGTGGGCGCGGAGAAACTCCGCCAAGTCCTCCGCCTCGACCCGCCGCCGACCCGTGGGCGTCTTGTGCCCCTTGAGCAAGCCCTGGTCGACCCAGCTGGCGACCGTCGCGGGCGACACCTGACACACACGGGCAACGCGCTGCGTTCCCCAGTACCGCTTCATTGTTGAGGAACTCACAGAAACCCAAATACCGCCAAAACGGGAAGTCCGCAAGCCCCCTGACGCGCGCGTGCAACACGTCAGGGGTGCAATGGTCCTAAGTTCTTCTACACCAATATGTTACCGGCGCGCGTCGGCCCAGCGATTGGTCGCGTCGAGGACAGCCAGCACGGCGCTGCGCTCGGAACTTTCCCGAATCTCGCACGTCCCGGTCAACAGTTGAGCTTCGCGTCCGCCCAGGCCGTGCACCGCGACGAGCACGAACTTCCGATCGAAGGCATCGATGATCTGCGCGCCCTCGAGCGCGACGGAGTTGTCCGGGAGCAGCTCGTCGAGCGCCAGCGCCGCGGCCCGGGCGGCGGCCTCGACCCGGTTCCGCACGGTGTCGGTCCCCTGCTCCTCTGCCTCCGCTTCCCGCCCCTCGAACGCGAGCCGCACGCGCACCAGCACCCGCTGCGGCCGATCCGAGGGCCGCAACTCGATTCCCTGGAACGTGACGACGCGCTTCTTGGCGCGCGTGCGGACGGCCTCTTGCTGCATCTGCTCGATCGGCCGCACGTCCGCAGTCTGAGCGACACTCACCTTGCGGTGGTCGATCTTCAGGCCGAGCTGCGCCATGAGCGCGGACTCGATGTTCCGGACGACCTGCTTCGCCTGGACGTCGCTGGTCGTGAGCACGTGGATCTCGCTCACTTCGCCGAGCGGGGTCACCACCACGCGCGCCGACAGCACACCCGTGAGACTCGCGATGAGGTTCTCGGCACGCTTCACGCCCCAGGGATCGGGCGTCTGCCCGCCGAGAGGCAGGGAGTCGCTTGCGGTTGGCTCGCCCGGCGGCTGGGCCGGCATCGATGGTGTCACGCTCACGGCGCGGGCTCTCCCGTCGCGACCTGGTTTCGCCCCTGGGCCTTGGCACGATACAGCGCGCGGTCCGCGGCGACCAGCACGTCTTCGGTCGCAGGGCCGCGCCCGGGGACGAACTCCGCCACCCCGATACTCACCGTCACCAACCGCTCGGGATAGCCGAGCCGCTGCCCCGCGGCCTCGACGCCGGTGCGTACCTTCTCCGCCACCCCCAGCGCCCCGTCCACTCCCGTGCGCACGAGCACCAACACGAATTCGTCACCGCCGTAGCGCGCCGCGAGATCGGTCGAGCGGATGTGGGCGCTGCACTCCCGCGCGGCCTGCCGCAACACCTCGTTCCCCGCCTCATGTCCGAATTCGTCGTTCACCTGCTTGAAGTTGTCGAGGTCCACGAACAGCACGGCGAACGTGTCGCCCGCACGGTCGCTGCGCGCCACCTCAGTCGCCAGCCGGTCCCGCAGCACCCGGAAGGTGGCGAGCCCGGTGAGCGCGTCCACGGCCGCCTGAAGCTGCGCTTGCGTGGCCTGCTTGTCGAGATAGGGGGGGCAGGACTTGAGGCTGGTTCGCCCCAGGGCCGCAGCCTCCGCGAACGCCTTGCAGGTCGCGTAGCCGCACGCGCCGCAATCCCACGGCCGCCCGTTCGGGGCCAGGCCGATCTCCCCAAGGATCCCTTCGACCACGTCGGCATTCGGCCGGCCGCCGTCGCGGTGGATCGCGAACGCCTCAGCCACGCGCACCTGCCGCGCCACTCCCTCGTCCACCACCGGCAGGCGCGACCGGCTGGGCTCCGTCGCCCCGACGATCGCCCGCCGCCGGAACAGCTCGTCCCGCGGCCCCAGCAGCGGGTGGTCGAGGCACCCCTCGCAGGGGAGGATGTCCACGAACCCAAGGTCGATGCGGTCCACCGCGACGGCGTGCGCGATCGCCTCCAGGGCGCCGAGCCCGCGCACCTTGCGGAACCGCCGGCTCGCGTGCGTCTCCTCCGCCAGCAGCTCGAGCGGCAGCCCGCCCGCCGTGCTCCAGTGCCGCCGCCGCTCCTCGGGGAGTCGACTGAAGTAGGGTGGCTGCTCCTTGATCCGCACTCCGCGGCGTTCGAACAGCTTCGCTAGGTCTTCGAACGTGATGGCCGCGTCCACGTCCGTGCCGCCCTCGGTGAGGCACACGCCGGCGTAGACGACCGGCGCGTCGCTCCCGTACATGCCCTTCAAATAGCGCGCCTCCGCCGCGATCGGTGTCGCCACCGGCGCGAGGTAGGGGATCAGCTCGGGGTATTGCACCCGCACCGTCTCGACGACCACGGGGCAGGTGCTCCGAATCATCGTGCCCCAACCCCGGTCCGCCCACAGCGCGAGGTACTCCCTCGCCACGAGCTCATCGCCCAGCACGCCGCGGTGCACCGCGCGGAAGCCCGCCGCGTAGCTGGCGTTGACGACCTGCTCCGGAGTGGCCGGATAGAAGTACGCGGCCGACTCCACGCTGAGGATGAGCGCGGCCCGACCGCCGAGCGCCAGCTCCAGCGCTCGGGCGAAGTCGCCTACGGCGACGATCGCGTCATGGGGACAGGCCGGCAGGCACAGGCCGCAGCGCGTGCACGCCTCGTCGACAATCCGGACTTGCTGACCCTCGACGGCGACGGCATCGGCAGGGCATACCCGGACGCACGCCAGGCAGGCGACGCAGCGGTCGGGCTCAACCCTGAAGTCCACGGACACCCTGGCCGGGGGGCTGCGGCGATAGATCAACGGGTAACGAAGGGCGCCCTAGCATGTCAGTAGTGGCACGCGACACAACCTCTTATCAGAAAGTCACTTAGGCTATGGCGTATTCCTTTAGCTTGCGATACAGGGTGCGCTCGCCGATGCCGAGGATCTCGGCGGCTTTGCGGCGATTCGCGCCGGTCTGGCGCAGCGCGGCCTCGATCGCAGCCCGTTCTACATCTGCCATTGTCATGCCAGGCCGATAGACCACTTCGCCCTCGGGTAGCGACTCCGTCTCTGCGGGAGCCACCGATGTAAGCGCCGAGCCGGGGCCGACTTCGATGACCTCCACCCGCTGAGGTCGCGGCTCGTCCAGGCGCCGGCGCAGCTCCTCGACCTGTAACTTAAGCTCGACAAGGCTGCGGAAAATGAACTCGAGCTCCTGGCCCGCGACCTCGCGGATCGCGCCGGGCAGCCGCATCGGCAGCCCGCGCCCGCGCTCCCGGATGTCGCGCGGGATGTCGCTCGCACGGATCTCGCCTTCCGGCGCGAGCACGACCATCGATTCGATCAGGTTGCGGAGCTGGCGGACGTTGCCGGGCCAGTCCGCGTCCACGAGGATCTGGAGCGCCTCGGGCGTGATGCCCCGAAACTGGCGGTCGTGCATGGCGGCAAACTCCGCGATGAACTGCCGCACCAGAATCGGGATGTCGCTCTTCCGCTCGCGCAGCGGCGTGAGGTGAATGGAGAGCACGTTCAACCGATAGAACAGGTCGTCGCGGAACCGGCCGAGCGCAACCTCCTCCTTCAGTGCTTTGTTGGTCGCGGCGATCACCCGCACATCCACCTTGATCGGCTGAGTGCCGCCCACCCGGAAGAAGGCCCGGTCCTCGAGCACGCGCAGCAGCTTGACCTGGGTCGCCGGGGCCATCTCGCCCACTTCATCGAGGAAGATCGTCCCGCTGTCGGCGAGCTCGAAGCGGCCGAGCCGGCGCTCGGCGGCACCAGTGAAGGACCCCTTCTCGTGCCCGAACAGTTCGCTCTCCAGCAGCGTTTCGGGCAGTGCCGCGCAGTTCACCGCGATGAACGGATGCCCGCGCCGCGGGGAAAGGTCGTGGATCGCGCGCGCGACGAGCTCCTTGCCCGTCCCCGACTCGCCCTCGATGAGGACGGTGGAGCTGACGGGTGCCATCTGCTCGATCTTCACCAGCACTTCCTGGATCGCGGGCGACTCGCCGATGATCCCGGTGCGCCCCTGGAGGCGGCGACGGTCGATCAAGCGCCGCACCGTCGCGGTCACCTCCGCGGGGTCGGCGGGCTTCTCCATGTAGGCGGTGAGCCCGAGTCGACGGGCGAGCCCCTTCGGGTCCGGCTCGGTGGATTCGACGAGGCCGAGAGTCGAGATCGAGCGGTCGTGGGCAATCCGCAGCAGGTGCGCCGCAGACGTTTCGTGCAGCCCACCCGTCAGAACGATGCAGTCGGGCGCCGCGTCGCCGGTCGCGACCGTTCGGCGCACGTCGTCGAACGACGACATGAGCGTCGTGTGGAAGCCCGCGGTCTCGAGGTGGGCGTTGATCCGAACCGAGTGCTCCAGATCGTCGGTCGTGACGAGAACGCGGTCAGCCATGAGAGCGGTTCGCCATCACCCGTCAGCCATCAGTGGGCCACTTGCTCGCCGCTCACCAGATCCACGGCGTGCTCCAGGAACGTTTCCAGCACGGCCAGCCCGTCGGTCACGCCTCCCGTCGAGCCGGGGAGATTCACGATCAGCGTCTTCCCCCGGGTCCCCGCCACCCCGCGCGACAGCCAGGCGCGCGCAAATCCCGGCGCGGCGCCCGCGCGGAGCGCCT
The DNA here is from genome assembly GCA_035763805.1 of Gemmatimonadales bacterium. Lineage (GTDB taxonomy): Bacteria > Gemmatimonadota > Gemmatimonadetes > Gemmatimonadales > GWC2-71-9 > DASUAL01. Next base: position 25,599 of record DASUAL010000117.1, on the reverse strand, counting down.
CGGCGATGCCCGGCGCCGGCCGGTCGAGGGCCGCCGCGGTCGCCTCCGGTGTCACGTCGCGCACCGTGAGTCCGGTGCCGCCGGTCGTCAGGATCACATCCACCTCGCCCGAGTCCGCCCAGCGGACGAGCTTCCCCGTTATTCGGTCGGCCTCGTCGGGAACCACGCTGCGGACCACGACCTCGTAGCCGCGCTCGCCCGCCCACGCGAGGATCGCGTCCCCCGAGCCGTCGACACGCTGCCCGACGGCGCCTAGATCGCTGACTGTCAGAATCCCGATTCGCATCGCACACCTCTACCGCCTCTTACCGCCTCTTACCGCCTCCCTACCGCCTCCTACCGCCTCCTACCGCCTCCTACCGCCTCCTACCGCCCCTACCGCTTTGTTCTTCGCTCCACGAACGGCAGCTTCACAACCTCGGCCGGGACGCGCCGGCCGCGGATGTCGATCTCGAACGTAGTCCCCGGCTTCGCGGACTCGGCCGGGAGGTACGTCGTCCCGATGGCGCAACCGGCCGTGGGGGTCACCGTCCCGCTCCGCACCACATCCACCTCGCGCCCCTCCAGGTACACGGCGTAACCGTGTCGCGCGACCGCCCTCGGCTCGGTCACCTTGAAGCCCACGAGCCGCCGCTTCACCCCCTCGAGCTTCTGCCGCTTCAGCGCCGCCAGACCAGTGAAGTCGGCTCCCTTGTCGAGCTTCACGATCCACGCGAGCCCCGCCTCGTACGGCGTCACCGTGTCGTCGATGTCGCTGCCGTACAGCGGGTAGCCCGCCTCGAGCCGCAGCGTGTCCCGCGCCGCGAGGCCGCACGGCTCTGCTCTACCGGTCTCGAGGATCGCGTGCCACAGCTTCTCGAGGTCCCGCGCGCGACAATACACCTCGAAGCCGTCCTCGCCCGTATACCCGGTGCGCGAAAGGAAGCATTGCACGCCGGCGACCCGTCCCTGGGTGAAATGATAGTACGGGATCATTGCTATCCCGACCGGCGTGAGGGGCGCGAGCAACGCCTCGGCGCCGGGGCCCTGGACCGCCAACAGGCCGGTCTCGTCGGAGATGTTGCGTAGCCGCACGTTCGCGCCCCGCTTCTGGGGGACGATGTGGGCCCAGTCCCGGGCGATGTTCGAGGCGTTGACGACCAGCATCAGGCGATCCGAGAAGCGGTACACCAGGCAGTCGTCGACGAACGTCCCCTGCGCGGTGAGGAGCGCCGAGTATTGGGCCTGGTCGGGCGTCAAGGCGCCAACATCGTTACACGTAATGCGCTGCACAAAAGCGTTGCGGTCGGGGCCCGTGACCTCGAACTCGCCCATGTGCGAGACGTCGAACACACCTACCGCCTGGCGCACCGCTCGGTGCTCGACCGCGATCCCCGACGCATAGCTGACGGGCATCTCGTACCCGCCGAACGGCACCATCTTCGCACCCAGACTCAGGTGAACGTCGTGGAGTGGGGTCCGCTTGAGAACCTGCTGGGGGGAAGCCGCCTGGGTCATCGCCGTCACCCCATCAGCCCATCAGCGTGGCGAGCAGCGCCTTCTGGACATGGAGCCGGTTCTCGGCCTCGTCCCACACGCGCGATTGGGCGCCCTCGATCACCTCGGTGGTGACCTCCTCGCCGCGGTGGGCGGGGAGACAGTGCAGGAAGATCGCTCCCGGGTCCGCGAGCTTCATCAGGTCGGAGTCGACGGTGTAGCCGCGGAAGGCGTTCCGCCGCGATTCGGCCTCGCCTTCCTGGCCCATCGAAGCCCAGACGTCGGTGTTCACGACGTGCGCACCCTCGACCGCCTCCTCGGGCACTTCGGTGACCTCGATACACGCGCCCGCCGCCTTCGCTCGATCGAAGATGCGGCGGTTCGGCTCGTACCCTTCGGGACAAGCGAGCCGCAGCTCGAATCCCAGCACCTGCGCTGCCTCGATCCAGCTGTTCGCCATGTTGTTTCCGTCGCCGATCCATGCGACGCGCTTCCCCTCCCAGCCCCCGACGGCCTCCCGCACGGTGAAGAGGTCGGCCAGCACCTGGCAGGGGTGGGAAAGGTCGGTGAGCCCGTTGATCACGGGGATCGTGGCGTGGTGAGCGAGCTCCTGCACCTCCCCGTGGTCGAACGTGCGGATCATGATGCCATGCACGTATCGGGACAGCACGCGTGCGGTATCGGCGATGGGTTCACCCCGGCCCAGCTGTATGTCCCGGGAAGAGAGGAATAAGGCCTGCCCGCCTAGCTGGTACATGCCCACTTCGAACGACACCCGCGTCCGGGTGCTCGACTTGGCGAAGATCATCGCCAGGGTCTTCCCGGCCAGCGGGGTCTCACGGAAAGCCCCCGTCTTCATCCGCTGAGCGAGGTCGAACAGGCGGAGGATCTCGTCCCGGGAAGCATCGGTGACAGCGAGGAAGCCGCGCTTGGCCATGAATTCCCCAACGGTGAGCCAAAATGACAGTCGTCGACTGCTAATTCTACCTAGAGGATATAGCGGCGCAAGTCTTCGTCGTCGACGATCTTGCTGAGGCGGTCGCGCACCTTCGAGGCGTCGAACACGAGGTGCTTCTCGGGGAGGTCGGGGAGGTCGAACAACACATCCTCGAGCAGCGCGGTCATCACGGTGTGCAGCCGGCGCGCGCCGATGTTTTCCATCCGCTCGTTCGCCTTGGCGGCGATGCGCGCGATCTCGCCGACGCCGTCGGCGGTGAACTCGAGGGTCGCGCCTTCGGCGGCGCACAGGGCGGCGTATTGCTTCGTCAGGGCGTTCTCGGGCTCCGTCATGATGCGGACGAAGTCCTGCTCGCTGAGCGGCTGAAGCTCCACACGAATCGGGAAGCGGCCCTGGAGCTCCGGAATCAAGTCCGATGGCTTGGAGACGTGGAACGCGCCGGCGGCGATGAACAGGACATGGTCTGTGCGGACGTAGCCGTAGCGGGTCTGCACGGTGGACCCCTCGACGATGGGGAGCAGGTCGCGCTGCACGCCTTCCCGCGACACGTCGGGGCCGACCGTGCCGCGCTCGCCCGCGATCTTGTCGAGCTCGTCGATGAAGATCACGCCGTGGTTCTCGACGCGATCGAGCGCCTCGTTCACGACGTCGTCCATATCGACCAGCTTCTTCAGCTCCTCATCGACGAGGATGCGGCGCGCCTCGTGTAGGTGCACGGTGCGGCGCTTCTTCCGCTTGGGCAGCATCTCCTGCAGCCACTCGGTGAAGTTGACGTCCGGGCCTTCCATTCCGGTGGGCGGCTGCATCATCTCGAGCATCGGGAAGCCCTGCTGCTGGACTTCGACCTCCACCTCGCGCTCCTCGAGCTTCCCCTCCTTGAGCTGCTGGCGCAGCTTCTCGCGCGTCCGCCGCCGTCGTTCCTGTGCCTCGACGTCGGCCTCGGGCAGCTTGGAGGTCACGTCCCCTTTCGAGGAGACTACGAACAGCGGCCGGCTTTCTCCGCTCTCACGACTCCCGTCTCCCGGTCGGGAGCCGGAAGACGGGAGCGGGGAGGGGGTTGGAGACGGGAGGAGGATGTCCAGCAGCCGCTCTTCAGCCCGCGCTTCCGCGTCGGGGTAGACTTCGTCCTCGCGCTCGGTGCGCACCATATTGATGGCCACGTCGACGAGCTCGCGCACCATGGACTCGACGTCACGTCCGACGTAACCCACTTCGGTGAACTTCGACGCTTCCACCTTGAGGAACGGCGCACCCGCGAGCCGGGCCAGTCGGCGCGCGATCTCCGTCTTCCCCACTCCCGTGGGACCGATCATGATGATGTTGTTGGGCAGGATCTCGTCCCGGATGTCCTCCGGGGCCTGAGTGCGCCGCCAGCGGTTGCGCACGGCGATGGCGACGGCCTTCTTGGCGACCTCCTGCCCCACGATGTAGCGGTCGAGCTCCGCCACGATCTTGCGGGGCGGGAGCTCCTCGAGCCACGGAGCGGGCTCGTCCTGCGCCGCCTGCGGCGGCAGCGCCTGGTCGGGTGTCCGCGTCGGCTCGGCCATCAGAGCTCCAGGACGGTGATGTGCGCGTTGGTGTACACGCAGATGTCCGCCGCGATCTCCAGCGATTGCTGGACGATATCCTTCGCCGGGAGGTCGGACGAGCGCAGCAGCGCGCGCGCCGAGGCCAGCGCGTAGCTGCCCCCCGAGCCGATCGCGAGCACGCCGTCGTCGGGCTCGATCAGCTCGCCTGAGCCCGAGATCACATACCCGTGCTCCCGGTCGGCCACGACCAGCAGCGCCTCGAGACGGCGCAGCACCCGGTCCGAGCGCCAGTCCTTGGCCAGCTCGACGGCCGCCCGCGGCAGGTTGCCCGGGTACCGCTCCAGCTTCTCCTCGAACTTCTCGAACAGAGTGAACGCGTCCGCCGCGGCGCCCGCGAACCCAGCGAGGATCTTACCGCCCTTCAGCGCGCGCACCTTGTTGGCGTTGGCCTTCATGACCGTGTCGCCGATGGTGACCTGGCCGTCGCCGCCCAGGGCCACGTGGCCGTCGCGGCGGACGCAGAGAATCGTCGTGCTGTGTATGCGCTGCATGCTCCCCTATCCCGTCACGCCCGGGGATGGGCCTGGTGGTACACCCGCTTCAACCGCTCGACCGATGTATGAGTATACACCTGTGTGGTGCTCAGCGAGGCGTGGCCGAGGAGCTCCTGCACCGCGCGCAGGTCGGCCCCGGCGTCGAGCAGGTGCGTGGCGAACGAATGACGCAGCGAGTGGACGTGCAGATCGGGGCCGCGGGCGAGCGCGCCGAGCAGGCCCTTCACCGCGAGCTGAACCCCCCGCGGGGTGAGCCGCTTACCGCGCTGGTTCAGGAACACCGCCCCCCTGCCCGCCCCCGCCCCGCGCTCGTGCGGCATCCAGACGAGCCGGGCGTCGCGCAGGCGGAAATACCGCCGCAGCGCGCGCCCCGCGACGCTGCCGACGGGCACGATCCGCTCCTTCCTCCCCTTTCCCCGAACCTTGAGCTGGTCGGAGACGAGATCCACGTCCGGGTCGTTGAGTCCGGCGAGCTCGCTCAGCCGGATCCCCGTCGAATACAAGAGCTCGAGCATCGCGAGATCCCGCGCTTCCTTGAAGCCGCCCGCGTCGGCGCGGCGCTGGGCTTCTTCGAAGAGCTGCCCGATTTCCACGCGGTCGAGGTGAGTCGGCAGGCTTCGTCTGAGCTTCGGCGTGCGCGTCGCCTTCGCCGGATTGACCTCCACGCCCCGGGTGGCGTTCAAGAACCGGTAGAACGTGCGCAGGGCCGACAGGGCCCGCGCCGCCGAGCGCTTCGCGAGCCCGCGCTCGTGCAGGGCACCGAGCCAGCCCCGGACCGCGAGGCGATCCACGCCGCTCCAGCTCCACGCCCCACCGTAATAGCGGCCGCAGAACGCCGCGAAGTCGGCGACGTCGCGTTCGTACGCCTTTACGGTGTGCGGGGAATCGTTCCGCTCCTTCGAGAGGAAGGCGACGAATTCGGCGAGCTCGGCCACTGCGGAATCCGCCGGCGCCTTTCGAGCATCGTGGCCAGCTCCGGTTCGGGAGCCTGTGGAGCTATTTCGCATTCCGCACTCCGGATGCCGCATTCTTTGCAGTCCCGATCTGCTCGGCGAACCGCTCGATGTCCGCGAGCGCGCGCTCGGCCAGCAGCGCCTTTCGGCGCTGCTTGTCCGCGACAGGCCGCTCGAGCGGCTCGAGCAGCCCGAAGTTGGCGTTCATCGGCTGGAAGTGCTCCGCGTCGGCCGTGTGAACGTAGCGGTACAGCCCGCCCAGCATCGTCGTGGGCGGCGGGACCAGCGGCGTGCCGCCGGCGAGCATCCGGGCGAGGTTGATCCCGGCGAGCACGCCCGTCGCCGCCGACTCGGTGTAGCCCTCCACGCCGGTGATCTGGCCGGCGAAGAGCAGCTGCGAGTCGTCCTTGGCGGAGAGGTGGGCCGTGAGCGCCCGCGGCGCGTTGATGTAGGCGTTGCGGTGGATGCTGCCGAAGCGCAGGAACTCGGCGCGCTCGAGGCCCGGGATCATCCGCAGCACGCGCTGCTGCTCCGGGACCTTCAACCGGGTCTGGAAGCCGACGAGGTTCCACATCTGCGCGGCGCGGTCCTCCTGCCGGAGCTGCACCACGGCGAAGGGTTCCCGTCCCGTGCGGGGGTCGATCAGACCGACCGGCTTCATCGGTCCGAAGCGCAGCGCGTCCCGCCCACGCGCGGCCATCTCCTCGACCGGCAGGCACCCCTCGAAGTAGGGCGTGCGGTCGAACTCGTGGTGCGGCTGGTACTGCTCGCCGGTCCGAAGCGCCGTCACGAACGCGTCGTACTGCTCCTCCGCGAGCGCCGCGTTGAGGTAGTCGTCCCCACCGCCCTTCCCGTACCGCGAGGCGCGGAACAGTCGCCCCAGGTCGAGCGAGTCGGCCGCGACGATCGGCGCGATGGCGTCGAAGAACGCGAGCGACGCCGCGTCGAGCCGGCGGGCGATAGCCGCGGCCAGCCCGTCCGACGTGAGGGGGCCGGTCGCGACCACGCCGGGTGACGGGAGCACCGTCACCTCACCCCGGGCGACCGTGATGTTCGGATGGCTCGTGACGCGCGCGTGCACCGCTTGCGAGAACGCCACGCGATCCACGGCGAGCGCCGCCCCGCCGGGCACGCTGGCCTCCATGGCCGCGTCGAGCACGATGCTGCCCAAACGCCGCATCTCGGCCTTGAGGAGGCCGTGGGCGTTGCTCAGCTCCGTCGACTTGAAGGAGTTGCTGCAGACGAGCTCGGCGAGCCGGTCGGTCTGGTGCGCCGCCGTCATCCTGACGGGCCGCATCTCGCAGAGCGTGACCGCGACTCCGCGCTCGGCGAGCGCCCAGGCAGCCTCGCTGCCCGCGAGCCCACCCCCCACCACCGTGGCGCTCGCCTCACCGCCCGTCAGCTGGCGACCGACTCCGCCGCGGGGCTCTCCTCGACCGTGATTTCGTGTCCGCACTTCAGGCACTTACGAGTGGCTCCCCCTCCCCCCGCCTTGGACGGGCGCTCCTCCATGCCCACGAACCCGCACGACGGGCACGCTACCGGCACCGGCCTATTCCAGACCGAGTAGTCGCACTCCGGATAGCGCAGGCATCCGAAGAAGTTGCGCCCTTTCCTGGTCCGGCGTTCGGCAAGGTCGCCGACGCCGCACTTGGGGCACTTCACCCCGAGCGGCACCGGGCGCGTGTGCTTGCACTTCGGATACCGGGTGCAGGCCAGGAACTCGCCGTACCGCCCGGTCTTGATGACCATCGGCGCGCCGCACTCCTGGCACAGCTCGTCGGACGGCCGGTCGGGGATCCGGTCCTTCTTGAGCGGGCGGCTGAACCGGCACTCCGGGTATTTGGCGCACGCGATGAACGGGCCAAACCGCCCGCTCTTCACGACCACCTCGCCGCCGCAATTCGGGCATCGCTCTTTGTGCAGCTCGGAGAGGTCGTGAACGTCGTGGATGAGGCGTGGGATGTCCACGGCCGCGAGCGCCTTGGCGAACGGGCCCCAGAAGTCCTCCAGCACGCGCTGCCAACCGAGATCCCCCTCCTCGACCTTGTCGAGCTCGCTCTCCATCTGCGCCGTAAACCCGACCTCGAACACGTCCGGGAAGCACTGTTTCATCACCCGCCACACCGTCTCGCCCTGCGGCGTGGGCTGAAAGCGCCGGTCCTTGGCGGTGGCGTACCACCGGTTCTTCAAGGTGGAAATGATCGTCGCGTACGTCGAGGGGCGGCCGATGCCAAGCCGCTCGAGCTCTTTCACGAGGCTCGCCTCGCTGAAGCGCGGCGGCGGCTCCGTGAAGTGCTGGTTCGGTGTGATCTGGCGGACCGTGACCACGTCGCCCTGCGCGAGAGGCGGGATCGGGGGGAGATCCTCGAGGGTCTTGCCCTCCTCCGGCTCGTGGGCCTCGTGGTACAGCACGTGGTAGCCGTTGAACAGCATGCGCGATCCGGTGGCCCGGAACACGAAGCGGCCGAGGTCGAAGTCGACTTTGGTCGTCTCGAACACGGCGGGCGTCATCTGGGACGCGACGAACCGCCGCCAGATGAGCTGATACAGCTTGAACTGTCGGGCGTCGAGGTACTTCTTGAGCTGTTCCGGGCGCCGCAGCACGTCCGTCGGCCGGATGGCCTCGTGCGCGTCCTGCACCTTGGACTGCCCCTTACCGGTCTTGTGCACGTTCGGCGCGGCAGGGAGGTAGCGCTTGTCGAACTCCCGCGCGATGAAGTCCCGCGCCTGCGCCACGGCCGAGTCCGCGACGCGGATCGAGTCGGTGCGCATGTAAGTGATGAGCCCCACCGACCCTTCCTCGCCGACCTCCACGCCCTCGTACAGCTGCTGGGCAATGCGCATCGTGACGGCGGCCGAGAAGCCGAGCTGCTTGGCCGCCTCCTGCTGCATCGTGCTGGTGCGAAACGGCGGGGGCGCGGGGCGGCGGCGCTCGCCCTTCTCGAGCGCGGTGACCTTGAACGGCAGCTTGCGGGCCTCGGCGACGATGGCCTGCGCCGTCGCCTCGTCCTTGATCTCGGGCTTGTGGCCGTCGAGCTTGTGCAGGCGGGCCTGGAACGGCTGGCCGTCCTTCTCGAGGTCGGCCTCGATGGTCCAGTACTCCTGCGGGACGAACTTGCGGATCTCCTGCTCGCGCTCGCAGATCAGCCGCAGCGCGACCGTCTGCACCCGGCCGGCCGAGAGTCCCGTCTTGATGCTCTTCCAGAGCAGCGGCGACGTCTTGTAGCCCACCAGCCGGTCGAGCACGCGCCGCGCCTGCTGGGCGTCCACCTTCTTCTGGTCGATGTCGAGGGGATTGGCCAGCGCCTGGGCGACGGCGTCCCTCGTAATCTCGTGAAACAGAACCCGCCGTACTTTGCCGCCGTTGTCGAGACTCTCCGCGACGTGCCAGGCGATGGCTTCGCCCTCGCGGTCGGGATCGGTGGCGATCAGCACGCGCTCCGATTGCTTCGCGGCTTTCTTGATTTCGGCGAGGGTCTTCGCCTTTTCCTTGATGGTGACGTACTTCGGCGTGAAGCCGTTGTCGACATCGACGCCCAGCTCGCGCTGCGGCAGGTCACGCACGTGCCCCACTGTCGCCTTCACGGTGTAACCGGGCCCGAGGTACTTGCCGATCGTCTTGGCCTTGGTGGGCGACTCGACGATCACGAGCGCGCCCTGGCCTGCGCCCGCGGTTTTCCGCCGGCGACTGGTCGGCTTCTTCGCTTTCACGTCACCCTTCTTACCGGCCACTCGTCAACCTTTCGTCAACGCCTCAGAGAGCGCATCTTTACCATTCCGCCCTGCTTTGCGCAAGCCTGACCACCTCGTCGGCCACTTGCCCGGCGCTCCGGCGATCGGCATCCGCGTGCGTGTGCGCCTGCGCGTAGAACGGCTCGCGCTCCTTGAGCAGCTCGCGCATCCGGGCGACGGGATCCTCTCCCATTAACACCGGGCGGGTTCCCTCCGGTGCCGCGCGCTGCGCTGCCGTCTCCGCCCGCGTGCGCAGGTACACGACGAGTGCGCAGCCTTTAGCGGTGTCGAGCGCGCCCGGCTGCGCCGCCCAGCCGCCGCCGGCCGCGATGATCGCGGGCTCGTTCGCGAGCGCCGCGTCCATCTCCTTGCGCTCCATGTCGCGAAACGCCGCCTCCCCTTGCTCGGCAAAGATCATCGCAATCGGCCTGCCCTCGCGGCGCTCGATGATCGCGTCGATGTCCACGAACCCCACGCGTAGCTTTTCCGCCGCAAGTCGCCCGACGGTCGTCTTGCCCGATCCCGGAAGCCCGATCAGCACGACATGCCGCTTCACGACGCCGCTCCCTTGGGCGTGCGCGCGCGAACCTGCGCTAGGTAACCTTCGAAGTTCCGCTTCACCTCGCTCAGCGCGTCACCGCCGAATTTCTCGAGCAGCGCCTGCGCGAGCATGAGCGCGACCATCGCCTCGGCGATGACCCCCATCGCGGGCACCGCGGTCACATCCGAGCGCTCGGACTGCGCCTGGGCCGGCGCGCCAGTCTTCAGGTCCACCGTGCGCAGCGGAGCCATGAGCGTGGAGATCGGCTTCATCGCCACCCGCACGACGAGAGGCTCCCCGGTCGTCATCCCACCCTCAGTCCCGCCCGCCCGGTTCGTGGCGCGGGCCAGGCCCGGCAGGATCTCGTCGTGCACTTCCGAGCCCTTGCGGCTCGCGGCCCCGAACCCGAGCCCGAGCGCCACGCCCTTGACCGCGGGGATTGACATGAGGGCCTGGGCCAACCGTCCGTCGAGCTTCCTGTCCCACGAAACGTGCGAGCCGAGCCCGACCGGCAGGCCGCTCGCGACCACCTCCACCACCCCCCCCAACGTGTCCCCCGCCGCCTTGGCGGCGTCGATCCGGGCGATCATCTCCCGCTCGGCATCCGGGTCCAGGCAGCGGACGGGACTCTGGTCGGCAGCCTCGTTCAAGGGAGCAGGGAGCGGGGAGCGGTACCGTGCGGGGACCCCTCCCAATTCGACCACATGGCTGCCGACTTCGATGCCGAATTGCCCCAGCAGAAGCTTGCAGACCGCGCCGCACGCGACGCGGGCAACCGTCTCGCGGGCGCTCGCACGCTCCAGGATGTCCCGGGCGTCCTGCCGGTCGTACTTCAGGGAGCCGGCGAGGTCAGCGTGGCCGGGACGCGGCCGTGTGACCTGGCGGCGCCGCTCGGCGCCTCCCGAAGCGTCGGCCTCGGGGGCCATCACGTCCCGCCAGTGCTCCCAGTCGCGGTTCCACACGAGCATCGCGATGGGCGAGCCGAGCGTCTCGCCCGCGCGCACTCCCGCGAGCCACTCGATCTGGTCGGCCTCGATCTTCATGCGCGCGCCGCGGCCGTAGCCGCCCATGCGCCGCTTCAGCTCCGCGTTGATACGATCCGCGGACACGCTCAGCCCGGCGGGCATCCCCTCGAGGATCGCCACCAGCCCGCGGCCGTGGGACTCGCCCGCCGTCGTGAACCGGAACGTCACTGTGTCTCCCGGGCCCTCAAACCCTCGATATTAACACGCGAGCCCGACTCCGGGTCGGGCTCGCATCGCTGGGCGCCGGGCTTAGTCGCCGTACCGCCTCACCTTGCGGGCGGCGCGGGGGGCGGATTACTGAGCACGGGCACCCGCACCGTCACCAGCCCGGTTGCGGTAACCCCGAAAAGGTACTGTATCGTTCCCGTGGCATCACGCGCCACCCGCAGCGGTCCGATGATCGGATCGCGCACCGAGATCGATCGGAGGAAGTATCCGAAGTAGGTGTCGAACGCCGCGATGGTGCCGTCCGGGCGCGCGGCGAAGATGACTCGGTTGTCCGAGTTGCCCGACCCGCCGCACGTGGGGTTGCAGCTACCCCCGGGCGCGAAGTCGTGAAAGTAGTTCATGTCCATCCCCGGAGCCCCGGTCGGCGCGAAGGACAGCGCCTTGAGTCGCAACCCTTCGTCCAGGTAGTACACGGAGTCGGCCCGCACCGCGTTGGTCGCGCCGTTGAAGTTCGTGGCGATGGACACGATCTTGACGCCGGTGTTCGAGATGAAGTCGCGCACCTCGACCCCCGGCGAGATCCCGAAGTCCACATCGTTCTGGCCCGCGTCCACCGGACCGTTGATGGTGTCTCTCGTCGTGAAGCACGACTGGAACGTGGACGCGCCCTGCAGTAGCGGCGCTTTGGCCGTGTATGCCATGACGCGCGCGAACGAGGCCGTGATGTTCCCGCCCTCGCCCATGAACGCGTGCGTGAAGTTCCCGCTGTTGCGCACGAAGGTCGAGTCGCCGAGCCCCATGCGGTCGATGTCGACGTTCTGGCCCGCGCAGGCGCTCAACACCACGAGGCTCTGGTTGTAGGGCAGCCCGCGTCGCAGCTCGATGCGCAAGGTGTCGTTGGTGACCGAGGGCCCCTCGGTGGCGACCTCCCAGAACAGGTGACCGAACAGCTGGGCCGGGTTTTGGCTCGGGGTCAGCTTCTCCATTCGGAGAGTCGCCCGCCCGTTGAACGGCGAGGAACTGCTCGCGGTGGGCGTCGTGGAGTAGATGGCGAAGATGGAGTCCGCGTGGCACGCCGTCCCCCCGGCCGTGCGGCATACGGTGGCGACGTACTGGGGCCGGTCGGAGACGTTGTGCTCGATGATCTCCACCTCGAAGCCCCCGGCGACGGTCAGGACCTTGTAGGTCTCGATCAGGAAGTCCGGCAGGTCCTGGCGCCAGCGCGGCAGGCGCGCCGTTACGTCCATCACGGCGAGCTGCGTGCCGCCCGCGTTCGCGACCACAATGCTGTCGCCGTAGTTGCCGAGGGTGTCGCGCGGCCAGAGCGCGATGCCCCACGGCTGCGGGCCCGCCTTCGCGATGCCCCCCGCCACGAACGTCGTATTCGCGACCTGGAACACCTCGATGAGGTCGTTCGTGGTGTTGGTGAGATACAACTCGTTGCGGCCAGCGTTCGCGTTGAAGATCGCGTCGGCGATCTTCGTCGGGAACGGGCGGCGCGGGAACGGCGTCGTGACGCCGGACACGACGACGATGGTGTCTGTGCCCGGGACGAGCTGCGCCCGGCCCCCGACGACCGGGCTGCCCTGAATCACCGTGCTGTTGGTCGAGAAGGCGCAGTTGCGCGCGTTCGCGGCGTCGCACGCGTACCCGCGGACGACGATGCTGTAGGGCGTCGAGTCGGGTGGAATCAGGCTCCCCAGATTGAGGGAGAACTTCCGCGTGATGTCGGTGAGGAGGGGGGTCGACGACACGTTGACGGAATCAAACCTGAGCAGCGAGCCGTTCGACGCGCGCGTCACCCGCAGCCCCATCCAAGCGATGCCGCTCGGGTCCGTCGCGTGCACGGCCACGCTGTCGTCCACCTCGACCCGGGCTGACACGGTGTGGTCCACCAGCGGAGCCGACGTGTCGTTGGCGGCCGACAGCACGGACACGGTCACCGTGCCGCTCGTACCGCGCCGACCCCCGGAGTCCTCCGCGAAGCCTACGACGACGAACGTGCCGGTGGTCGCCTGCACGGTGAGCGTGTCGACGTACGCCACGGAGTCGGCGTACGGCAGGCTGAACATGATCGAGTCGCTGGGCGGCACGGTCGGGTTGGTCACCGCGCCGGCGGGCGAGACCAGGAACCCGACCTTCCGGATCCCCTCGTTCTGGACGGCGTGGACCTCGACCGGGATGCCACGACCGTTGGACGCCACCGCGCCCGGCACGGGCGTGAGCAGGAAGACCCGCAGCGCGTCGACGTTCGAGAGGAAGATGACGAGCGTGTCCTCGGCGAAGTTCCCCGCGCCGTCGCTCGCCCGGCCGACGATCCGGATGAGTCCGCCGGCCCCCGAGCCGGGGTTGATGCTCTTGGTGAGCGTGATGGTCGTCACCGTGCTGATGAACACGGTGTCCTGCTGATTGATGTAGCCGCCGGTGTAAGTGAGCCGGATGTCCTTGAGGCCGAGGTTGTCGGTGGCCGTGACGGTGAAGTTGAGGCCGCCGGAGATGTCCTGCGAGTCGTTGGCCGTGGTCAGCTGGATGGTGGGTGAGATCCGATCACGCTGGATGCCACCCGGATTGCGCGCGCTCTCGCACGCCCCGACGACGCTCGCGAGCGCGCCGATCCCCCACAGCAGACTTCTCCCTCGTCCCTGCAGCATAGAAACGCTCCCGGCTTCACTTCCCGGCGGGCGCCACCAGGTCGTCGATGATGTGAGGCGTGATCAGAATCAGCAGGTCACGCCGGTTCTCCGCCTGCGACGAGAACCCGAACAGCTTGCCGATGATCGGCAAGTCTACAAGGAATGGAATTCCCGACTTCGTCACCGTGACCTCGGTCACCGTAAGGCCACCGATGACGGCCGTCTCCCCGTCGTTGACCAGGATCTGGTTGTCCGCCTGTTGGGTCTGGAAGGTGAAGCCGATGTCCACCGAGGCGGGCCGGACGTTGGAGCGCTCGGCATGCACTTCCATCAAGACCTGGCGATTCGCCGTGACGTGCGGCGTGACCCTGAGGTTGATCCCGGTCTGCTCGAAGCGCACCGTGGCGCGCGGCGGTGCTGCCCCGGCGGTCGCCGCGCTCACGTCGATCACGCGGATCGGGATGCGATCGCCGACCAGGATCTCGGCCGGCCGGTTGTCGAGCGTCGTGATCGTCGGCTCCGCCTGGATGTCGGCGAGCTCCACACGCTGCAGCGCCTGCAGGAACGTCGTGAGATCGAAGTTCCCGATTGCGGTCGAGAAGATGAGGCTCAGCGCCGGGTTGACGACCTCCTGGTTCGCGTTGCCCAGCGCCGACAGGGAGTTGCCGCCCAAGTCGACGATGATGTCCCCGGGGTCGAAGTTCTGCTGCGGCACGAGCGCGTCGGGCACGCCATCCAGGTCGGTGTCCACCGGCTCCGCCGTCCGCGGATCGGGCCGCTGCACGAGCTGGTTGAAGAACTGCGTGGTCGAGCCGAGGTCGTATTTGATGCCCAGCTCCTCCACGTCGGTGCGGTCGATGAAGATGATCTTCGCCTGGATCGACACCTGCGGCGTGCGGATGTCGAGCCCCCGGACGAACTCCTCGACCTTCTGGATGCGCGTGGTGACCTCGGTGATCACCAGCGCGTTGGTGGTCGAATCGGCGACCACCTTGCCGCGCTGGGTGAGCAGCGACTGCACCGATGGGACCAGGGCGGCGGCGCGGGCGTAGTTCACCCGCACGAGCCGGGTCTCGACCGGCACGGTGGAGTCGGCGCGGGCGAGGTCCTTCTTGTCGATCACCTGCAGGATGCCGCCCTCGAGCACGTTGGCCGCGAGGCCCTGGGACTCGAGCACCGCATGGAAGGCGAGGTCCCACGGCTGGTTCTTGATCTCGGCGCTGACCTTGCCCTGAATCCCCTTGGAGAGCACGATGGTCCGCCCGCTGAAGGCGGCGAAGCCCGCCACGACCTCCGCGATGTCGGCGGCGTCCCACGTCACCGTGATGCGCGGCGCTTGCGACTGCGCGCTCTCTTTGGCGTGCTCCGCCAGGTACTGCTCAATCGAGAGCGCAGCGCCGGTCGCGACGGGTGTCGTTACCCGGGCGGCCTGCCCGCCGCGGACCGCCGCGGGCGGGCTCGCGGGCGCCTTGGCCGACGCCGGCCGCTCCGTGAGCGAGCGGCTCGACCACGACGGGAACGCCGTGCGCTCGGTGCCGATCTTCACGCGTACCTGACCATCGCCCTTCTCGATCTGGTAATCCTTGAGAACGTCGAGGTCGATGACGATCCGCACCACGCCCGGGCGGAACTGGGCGTAGCGAATGTTCCTGATGCCGCCGCGGTTCTGCCCGTCGTACAGGGTCGCCGGCGCGGTCAGGCGCGCACCCAGCAGGTCGATCACTAGACGGTTGGGGTTGGCCAAGGTGAAGTCCTGCACGTCGACTGCGCCCTGCAGGTCGATCACGACCTCGACCGATCCGGCGGCCGGCAGCACGCTGACGGCCTTGACCTCGCCGTCCCGTCCGCCCCCTGGCGTCCCCGCAAGGGTCCGGGGAGAGAGCGGAGGGGCCGCCGCCGCGACCAGCCACGCGGCGAGGGCTGCGATGTGCTTCATGGCGTGACCTCCTGCCTGGCGAGCGACAGCGTTTCCTGCCGCTCGAAGCCGAATTCCTGCACCGTGAACACGATCTCCCGCGGCCGGATCGTGGTTGTCTTCAGGCGGCCGATGATGTCCCCCGGTTTCACCCGATAAATCTTGCCGTTGGTCACGTCGCGCAGCACGGCGACGCTGCGCGCCGGGTAGCGCGAGTCGTAGTAGATGCCCACGAGTTTCAGGTCCTGGAGCAGCGGCCGGATGTCGCCCGACTTGAGGAGCGACAGGAACGGATCGCGCCCGCCCCCCTCGTAGGCGAAGACCTCGCGCACCAGCGTCGTGGGCGCGGCCGACGTGTCTCTCCGGGCCGTCGTGTCCGGCGTGGCCTGCGCCGCGAGCGGAGCGGTGAGGCACAGGGCCACGAGGCCGAGCGCGACCCGGATGCGCATCTACTCGCCCTCCGTGCGGGCGGCGGGCTGCGTCGACGCGGCCTTCCTGGGCGCACCCGGGGGCGTGGGTGACTTCACGAACGTCCGGATCATGAACTGGGCCTCGAGCAGCGAGCCGAGCGTGTCGCCCAGGACCTTTTGCGCCTGCTGCCGAGCCGCTCTGAGGACGACGTCCTGCGGCACGATGATCCGGGGCAGGCTCGCGATGTCCGAGAGAAACTCGCCCAGCTGGTCGTAGTGGCCGATGATTTCGAGCCGATAGCGGTAGGTGTCGAACGGCTGAGCCGCTTCGACCGCGAGCGGTTCGAGCCTGCCGATCGTCACACCGCGAACCTTGGCCTTGGTCGAGATGTCGTCGATCAGGGCGGGCACCTCGTTCTTCTCGGGGACGAGCCGGCGCATCACGCCCAGCAGGGCCCGGTACTCCTCGACCTTGCGGCGCAGATCTTCCACGGTCCCGCTCGCGAGGTCGGCCTTGGCTCTGTCGACGATCGTCTGCAGGCTGTCGATCTCGGTGCGCGTGGCCGCGATCCTGGCCGCCGTCGGCTGGTGCCAGCTGGTCCAGAAGAAGTAGCCCCCGGCGAGCGCGGCGACGATGATCAGCAGCATCACCTGGCTCTGGCGGTCTTGGGGAATGCCGAACGCCATGGCCTACCTCACCGACTGGATGAGGGGAACGGTGCGGATGTACACGGAATCGGCCACCCGGTAGCGCACCGACACATTGAACGCCGTCACGGGCCGATCGGCCTCGATCACCGTGGACGACGTCGCCGGGGTCACGTCCGTGAGCCACGGCGACGCCGCCAGCTGCCGGAGGAACGTGGTATACGCCTGGATGTCCACCGTGCTCCCCGTGATCCACACCCGCACGGCCGCGGGACCCGTCGTGTCGGCCGGGGCGGCACCGGGGACGCCTGGTTGGCCCGCGACGGCTCCCTGCGCAGAGATCCCCGTGAGCCACGTATAGGGGGGCAGGGCCTTGGTGATCTGGTCGAGAATGTGCGGCCAGACGTAACGGTCGCCATCGAACGACCGGATGATCTCGATCTCCGCGGCGAGAGAGTCCCGGATGCGCTCCGACTGACGCTTCTGCGCAATCACCGCGTCGAATCGCCGCTTCTCAGCCCGCACCCCGTCGAGGCGCCCCTCGAGCACCCGCAGCCGGGCGCTTTCCGTGATGAAGAGCAGCAGGCCGCCCGCGACGACGACGGCCGACGTCGCGCTCGCCGTCAGCAGCCAAGGGTTTCTGATGCTCGCGATGAGGCCGCGGAAATCGGGCAGCGCGAGCCGGAACCCAGCCCCGGGCGCTGCCTTCTTCTTCTTGCCGGGGAGTAGGTTGATCTCGATCATGCGGCGCGCCTCAGCGCCAGACCGACCGATAGCATCAGCAGCGGCGCGACCTCATCCACTGAGACCGACTCGAACACCGAGTCGCGCACCTTGAGGCGCTGCACCGGGCTCGCCAGCTCCACCGGCACCCTGAGGCGGCTCGAAAGCGCCTCGTTGAGCCCGGGCACGCGCGCGCCGCCCCCGACCGTGTACACGCGCCCCAAGCCCCCTGCAGAGCGCGATGCCGTCGCGAGGAACGCGGCCGCCCGCTCCACGCCCACCGCGATCTCTTCGCCCCGCGCTTCCACGTAGGGCGCGAGATCGCCGGTCTGCGTCTGACCCTGGATCGCCCGCTCGGCGTCCTCGGCCGAGAGGCCCCTCTCGCGCTGCAGATCCTCGCGGAAGCGCCGGGTGCCGACCGAAAGGTCCCGCGTGAGCACCGGCACACCGTCCTCGAGAATGTTCACGTTGGTCAC
The DNA here is from genome assembly GCA_035763805.1 of Gemmatimonadales bacterium. Taxonomy (GTDB): domain Bacteria; phylum Gemmatimonadota; class Gemmatimonadetes; order Gemmatimonadales; family GWC2-71-9; genus DASUAL01. The sequence continues at coordinate 7,855 of DASUAL010000117.1, read as the reverse complement.
TTCGTGACCGATGTTCACGAGGCCCACCACGCCCTGCATTGCATCGGGATGGTTCAGCTCGAACGCGTTGTGGATCGCGAAGGCATCCACGTCGATGATCGCCGGCTCGAGCCCCGCCTCACCGAGCAACCCTATACGGCCCTCCACCAGCTCGCGCTTGGCGGCGACCAGCAGCACGTTCATCTGAAGCCCCTCGGCGTCGGGGTCGAGGATCTGAAAGTCGAGCTCGACGTTCGCCATGTCGAAGGGGACGTGCTGCTCGGCCTCCCAACGGATCACCTCGCGCGCGTCCGCCTCCTTCATGCGGTCCATCTGGATCTTCTTCACGATGACGTCGCGCCCGCCGACCGCCGTGACCACGGACTTCTGCTTCACGCCGGCCGCGGAAAACAGCCCCTGGATCGCCTCCGCCACGATGCCGGGGTCCATGACCTCACCCTCGACGATGGCGTCGGCGGCCACCTCCGTGGTGGCCACCTTGACGAGCTCCGGCTCGCTGCCGGAGTGGTCGATGACCACCAGCTTGATGATGCCGGACCCGATGTCGAGCCCGACCGAGGTTTTCTTGCCGCCAACCAAGCCAAACAGGGCCATCGTCGCCTATGGTCAGAAAAAAGGTGGGGCGGGGGCAAACTACAGTATGCCCCGCCCCTTATCCTGTCAAGCCTCGAACCTACTTGAGACCTGACATGTAAATTACTGTCTTATTAGATACTTAGGGTCCTCAAAACAGTTGCGTCCAGGCTCTCGAGCGGGCTAGCGCGACGTCGGCGGCATACTGTAACGATTTGGCAATTGCACACTTAGAGTACGTGACCGTGGTCCCGTTGTTCACGTGCTGCAGAGCGTGGTCTCGGTTCTCGGCCAACACTGCGCCCCAGAAACCTGCTTCCGTCGTCGTAAGGCGGCCCCGGATAATCGTGATGCCGAAGAAGCGGTAACCGCCTTGGACGTTCAAGTCTCCGTCGATCAAGAGGATACCCTGGCCCTGTACGCCGTTCAGCAGTGTCGCTCCCGCGCCACCGGTTATGTGGATGACCGGGAAGTAATCGGCGCACGTCCCCGCCGGATTCATGCCGTCGCCCCAGTTGAGCACGTCGGTCCGGTTGCACGATCCGTCGGCCGCGAACGACGGCTGGGTCGTGTAGGTCCCCGCCGGCAGGACGACGTTTGCCCGGGCCGCCAACTCGTCGTACGTAACGTCGCCGAATCGACTGAAGATCGACCCCGTAACGGTCGTGTCCTCCAGGACCGGGGGATTGCCGGCCGTGCGCCCGGCGGCTCCGCTGACTTGCGCCGCATCCCGTGTGCGGACTCCAGCCCGTGCCGTGTCGGCGAGGGTGTCGCAGTCGGTCCAGCCCGGCGGGACGTGAGGATCTCCACCCACCATCGCATCCCCAGCCAGCGACACGGGGCCCTGAGTCGTGAGGGCCGCCGCGATCCCGCAGTCGATGGGCCGCACGCGCACCAGCGCGCCGATGCGCTGTCGCGCTCCACCAGCTAACAACGGGCCGGTCGAACCGACCGTGTCGCTTCCCGTGATGTCGACCAGATACATGGTCCGGTTCAACTTGTAGACCCAGCCACCGGAGGAACCGCTTCCCGCCCCAGCCATCCTGCCCGGAACCCGGAAGGAATCCACCGGATAGATGGCCCGCGTGTTGATCGACTCCGGCCTCCACGAGCCGATGACCTCGTGGACCCCACCCTCGGCGAGCGCGAACGACCGGAGTGGCCGGCGCTGGCTCTCTCCGATGCGCTGCTCCTGGGTGCCGACGAAGAATGTGCCGGCCACGAGCGCGCCGATCACGACCAGCGCAACGAGGGCGACCCCGAGCGCAATGCCGCGTTGGTCTGGCAATTGCCGGATCACGGGGCTACCAGCGCCGGTTGTTGCGCAACCCGACCCGCGTGACAACACTGTCCACAGAATGAACGAGGCTGCCGCCCGCCCCCCGCACGGGCTGAACCGTCTGCCCCCGCACGACCACTTCGATCTCGCCGACCTGGAAGCGGTCGGTGGTCGGATTGCCGGCCGCATCGTAGTAGCGGAGCGCGAAGCCGTTGGCAGTGACAGGCCCGAGAATGGGCTGGAGCCCACCCAGGCTTCGCTGGCCGATGTAATGCCTCCCGTCCGACGCCCGGTAACGGACGTACGTCACGGTTTCGAACGCCCGCAGCGGCGCGCCGCTCGGGATCGCCCCCGGGCGGTTGAGTTGGCCGGCGGCGAACTGCAGTCGGACCGCGACCTCGCGTCCCGAGCGAGCGTCCGGCACTGGGCAGCTCCCGCTCGCGATCCCGGTGATCCGGCCCAGCACCCAGCCGTCGTCGCTCCGGGTGGTTTCGTCGCCCTCGTAATAGACGAGCAGTGAGTCGTGGGCCGCATCGAAGTCCCGGAGGCCGTACCACGGCTGAGTCGGGACCGTGAGGATGGTCGTCGCCACGGTGGGCCCGGCAGTCAGCCCGGGGCCGAGCGGCGGCATACGGCAGAGGAATGCCAGCGTGCGCATCGCCCGCAGGCGAATTGAGTCCTGACCCATGGCTCCAATGTCGCCTCCGGTCGCGGCGAGCTCGCGCAATTCCGCCGGCAGGATCGTCCCCGCGGCCCGCACGTTCTGCTGGAGGTCGATCCGCTGGGTTTGCGCCTGATGGATGCGCTGGTTCGTGACGAGCGTCCGGTAAAGCCCGGTCATGATGATCCCGAGCAGGGCGAGAGCGACGAGTAATTCGATGAGGGTAAGGCCCCTGCATGCTAGACGCGGCACGTGATGGCTGTCTCCACGGTGTCGGCCCGCGTCCGCGCGGCGGAGGTGCGGTAGGTGGTAACGAGCAGGATGCGGTACGTGCTGTCACCCGCGCTCTGGAAGCGCCACTCGTTCCCGGCTGCCGCGCTCGAGCCGCGATCCAAGGTCTCCGAGCCGGAAGCGCGATCGCTGCACGCCTGGGCTCGCAGTCGCTCGAGTCGCTGGGTGGCGAACGTCGCGGCTACGACGGCGCGTTGGCCGCGCCCGATCATGCGGGTCACGAGGGCCGCCGTGGTAACGAGCCCCAGCAAGCCGACCATGACCACGACGATCGCGATCACCAGCTCGACGAGAGTGAAACCGGACGTTCCGGGGACACGACGCACGGGCCTACGCTAATGCGCTGGGCCGGGTCGCCATAGACCGCAAAAACGCGATAAGGGGAGAAAAATCGCGCCCCCACCTGGGAGGTTGGGGGCGCCATGAACGTTAGGCCTTCAACGCTGGGGCCTACTGGTACAGCCGCACCCAGCCGCGTGAGCGCATCTGAGACGTCAGGCTCGTGTGCTGCAAGGCATCTATGATTGCGCACTTAGAGTAGTTCAGCTCGGCTTTGCCACTGAACTTCTGGGTCGTCAAGTTCACGTTGCGGGCCATGGTCATGCCCCAGAAATGCGCCTCCGTGTTGCCGCCACCCTCCGTCCTAAGTTCGCCCTGAATGATCGTGATGCCGAAGAACTGATAGCTCCCCTGGACAGAGAGGTCGCCATTAATGAGCAGAATCCCCTGCCCCTGCACGTTGTTCAAGACCGTATTCCCGTTGATATAGATGATCGGGAAATAGTTGCCGCAGGCGGACGCTTTGTTCATGCCGTCCCCCCAATTGAGCTGGTCGGCGGTGTTGCACTGGCTGCCGAGGAAGGTCGGCTCGGTCGTGTAGGTGCTCCCGTTCAGCTTAATGTTGGCCATGTTCACGAGGTCGCTCCACAGAAAGTCCCCGAACCTCAGGAACGTCGAGTCCGTCACCGCCGCGTCCTTGACCACGGGCGGGTTGCCGTATACGCCGGCCGCGCCTTGCACGCTCACCGAACCGGTCGAGCTAGTGCGGACGCCCACCTTGTTCGTGTCGGCTGGCGCGCAGTCGGTCCAGCCGGTCGGGTTCTGATCGGTTCCGTCCACCTCCGCCTGGCCCCCCAGGTTGACAGTGCCCTGGGTCGTCAGTGACGCCTGCATCGGGAACTGCGCCGGGCGGATCCGCATGAGCATACCGAGCCGCTGCCGGGACCCGCCAGAGAAAAGCCCGCCGGAGCGAGACGCCTGGTCCGAGCCGGTCATGTCCATGAAGTACAGGTTGTCGTTCAGCTTGACCATGTACCCGCCGTACTGACCCGTGCCGCCGGGCGCGGTCTTCCACGTCGGCCAGGCCAGCTTCGCTGTGTCCGTGGGATAGTTGCGCATATGGTTGTACAGCTCGGTCTTCCAGACGGCCGGGTTGGATTCCTCGATCAACGCCGCCTCGGCCACGCCGAACGACTGGCCGATGCGCCGCTGGTTCTCACCGACCCGCTGCTCCTGGGTCCCCAGGAACAACGCCCCCGCGACGAGCGCGCCCACGACGACGAGGGCAACGACCGCCAACGCAAGTGCCATCCCGCGCTCATCTCTGAACATCGGTTTCATCGATCGCTCCTTCATGAACAACGTTCCGCCGATCCTCTTTACCAACGGCGGTTGTTTCGCAGTGCCACCCGTGTGACGACGCTGTCCACGGGCGTGAACAGACCGCCGCCCCCCCCGCCGGCCCCCGCTCGATGCACCGGTTCTGTGGTCTCGGCACGCAACCGCACCTCGATCATTTGGACAAGCGCCCGGTTGGCCGTCACCGCCCCGGCTGAGTCGTAATAAGCAAACGTCAGGCCGTTCGCGGTTAGCGGCCCGATCAACGGCTGAACGGCCGCAGCATCGGTTAGCTCGTCGTACCCGACGTACCAGCGGCTGTCCGTCGCCGACTGATACTGCTGATACCGCACCGGCACAAAGCCGCGCACCGGCGATCCGTTCTGAATACGCTGGGTCCCACCACCATTGACCTGCCCCGGCCCGAACACCAGCGTGGCGGTGATCTGCCACGCCGCGCGGCCATCCCCGGGGCACACGCCGTTACTGATGAGCGTGGGACGCGCCACTACCCACCCGTCGTCGCTCCGCGTGACCTCGTCGCCCTCGTAGTACAACAGCAGGCTGTCCCGGGCGACGTCGAAATCGCGAGCACCAAAGAATAGGTCCTTGCGCACCAGAAAGGTGCCGACTGCACCCACTGGCAGGACCGGGGCGGAACACAGGAACCCCAGCTGCCGCATGGCCCGGATATCGAGCGACGTGGTGGACATCGCGTAGAGATCGCCGTCGTTCGCGTCCAGCTCGCGGATCTCGGCGGGCAGAAGGTCCGCCGCCGCCCGGATGTTTTGCTGGAGCTCGACCCGCTGCACCTGCGCGTGATAAATGCGCTGATTACCCACCAGGACACGGTAGATCCCGAACGAGACGATGCCCAGCAGGACGAGCGCCACGAGCATCTCGATCAGCGTATAGCCGCGCTCTAGCGGACGCATGAGATCGTCGCCTCCATGGTCTCGGACCGCTGCCGGCCCTGGGTCGTCATGTAGGTCGTGCTTAGCGTCAAGCGGAACATGTTGGTCCCGGCCGTGGTCCAGGCCCAGTCGTTCCGCCCCAGGACCGTACTGCCGCGGTAGAACTGTTCAGAGCCATCGGCGCGCGTCTGGCACGCCGTGGCCCGGAGCTGCTCGAACCGCTGCGCCGCCTCGATCCCGGCCACGGCCGAGCGTTGACCCCGGCCGATCATGCGAGTCACGAGCGCGGCCGAGCCCATGAGACCCAACAGGCCGATCGTCAGCACGATGATCGCGATCATCACCTCAACCAGCGTGAAGCCTGTCTCGCCCGACGGATGCTTCATGGGTAGATCACCTTTCCCAACTGGTTCACAACCACCGAATCGCGATCGTTGTCCTTCTTGTCGCGGATCTTGATCGTGGTCTCCACAAACGTCACCCGGACACCGCGCGCATCGTACGTGATCGAGTCCCTGCCGGACTGGAGCCGAACGCCCCACCGCTCTTCGACCTGGTCCGGCCCGGCGATGGTGTCGCGACCTCCGCCGATCACGGCACAGGAGCTGACCCACATGCGACTGTTGGGCCCCTGCGTGAAGTGGAACGACGAGCGGCAGCCGCGTGCCACCGCCGCGCTTCGCGCGGTCACCAGGAAGGTCCGCACCGCCGCTCGAGCCGCGCGCCGGTCCGCTTTCTCGATGCTATCCCTGATCCGCGGAAAGCCGATCGCTGCGATGGTCCCGATCAGCACCACCACAATGACCATTTCAATCGCGGTGAAGCCCTTGTTGTTCATGAGTCCCTCGCTTGGCGACTCCCATGTACACGTTCCATGCCGAAACAGAACTCATTGGAACTGCGCGACTTACGGAGGGAGCTTGACACCCAGGTAGCGCAAAACGCGGCTCGAGTGCAAGGGTCTGCACTAGGCGATGGGGCAGCCCGGTTCGCACAAAAGCCAAGGCCCCGGCGACGAAGACCGGGGCCTTTTTGGACGTGCATCGTCCTCTCTGTGCTTATTGAGTGACCATCGCGAAGTGGGCCCACGGGTAGGCGTCGCCCTCGGCGAGAGTGAGCGTATAACCCATCCCATTGACGCAGGGCGCGGGGAGCGTGGGCTGCTGTTGCACCCAGCCGTCCTGGACCACCAGGCAGACCCAGTGATTGCCCGCGGGAAGAGCGGTGAACGCGTAGCGCCCGAACTCGTCGGTCACCGCTGACGCGGTCACATCGCCGCTGAGCGTGACGACCCATCCCGCAAGGCCGGGACGCCCGTCGATGTTGTGGTACACTTTCCCGGAGATCTCCCCAGTCCCGGCAGGCGGGGGCGGCGGAGGCGGCGGAACCAACGGCTCGCACTTGTTGATTTCCTTGCCGGGGTGCCTTTCGGCGCGAGCAGCGCAATGCGCCGCGTCATGACCCCGTCCCCGCTCTCCCGTCCGTCCCCACGCGGGCGCGTTGGCGGAAGAGCCGCCATCCTGCGCGACGCTCACACCGAGCGGCGCGGCGAGCAAAGCGACAAGTACTAAGAGAACGCGCATCGTCTGTCCTCGCTAAGAGAAACTGAGTGCTCAGAAGCCCATCCCCTGTTGAGCAAAGGCCGTGCCCCTAGCGATCGAAATGCGTCATTACGTTGTGAGGAATCAATGAGTTGCGATACGGGCAGGCGTTCACCCGCCCGCCGGTTTACCTCGCGCCACCCTCGCATGTGGCAAGGGTTGTTGGGGAATGCGAAGTGCCTAGGACACGCGAATTGTGTGCGGCACATCACGCGGGCATTTGCGCCCTAACGAAAAACGCCCCGCCGGCGCGGGGCGTTTGCGTGAGAGAAAGACGACAAGTGGATCATTTGGGAACGAGAAGCGGCCAGTATGTGCCGATGTCGAACCCTGTCGGCTCGACCTCGTAGTAATGCCCGCGGACGAAGTGGCCTGTCGTCGGGAAGTACGGCGGCGGGTTGTCCGCCGCACAATTGTCGTACTGATACCGCTTGAGGTTCCCGTGGCCGTCGACCAGGCCTACGGCGCCGCGTTGCCATTGGATGACGCCGCCCGTGAGATACAGGCAGCCGCGTCCCCAGTTGATCGTGCCGCACTTCTCGAAGTGCGTCGGCCCGGTGGTGTGATTCGCCACCTTGAACTCGCTCAACGCGAGCACCACGGCGTGGATGTACTCGTCTCCGCCGTCCGGGTCCCAGGTCAACAACGTCGGAGTGTTGTTGGGCGAGATGGGATCGTTGATGAGGTTATCGGCGACCACGACGTCCGTGCCGCTGAACAGCCCCAAAATGTCCCGCCCCGGGGAATTGCACGGGGTGGTTCCGCCGGGGTTCGTGACGTACGTGATGTCGTCCGCGATGATGATGTCGTCCGTCGCGGCCACGGTGATCTGGCCGCGCAGCTTACCGCTGAGCGCCACCTTGCCCTCAACGTGGATGACCCCTTTGAAGTTGGGATTGAGCGCGCGACTGAGAGGCCA